>CAVAPB010000015.1:0-56587 GCA_963590415.1 Anaerovoracaceae bacterium
GCCAAGTATCTTCGGCACGAATGAGCTTAACTACCGTGTTCGGGATGGGAACGGGTGGACCCTCATCGTAATAAACACCGACTTGTGAGAAACTCTGTTCGATGACTCATCTCTCAAGTGCAAGACAGAGTATACCACAACTGTTTTCAAAAATCAAGTGTTTTTTTAATATTTTTTTATTTTTTTATGAATTATTCGTTAATGTACACTTTTTCGATATTTCCGACGAAAATTTTGTGGAAATCGTTGTTAGGATAATTTTTCATAATACTCTCATCAAGGAAGCCGTCAGGGTCAATATCGGAAACCGCAATTTTTTTAAGAACGATTACAGCCTTTGCCTGTTCAAAGGTAACCGCTCCGCCTGCGGCAATCGGAACAAAACCCGTTTCCTTTGCCTTGTCTGTATCCCTGCCCGACTTTGCACCGCAAATACCGAGTTCTTTTTTGTATTCTCCGTCAAAAAACGAAAGTGTGAACAAATCGTTCCTTTCCATATAGCCGTAGGTGTACCTCTGAGGGCGTACAAAGCACGCTGCGACATCTTTGCCCCAAAGCTCGCCTACCATTCCCCAGCTGACGGTCATGGTGTTCCAGTCGCTTATATCGCCCGATGTGAGCAGTGCCCAATCGTCGGCTATCATTTCAACGGGAGATTTTTTCAAATCTCTGATATTTATTTCTTTAAGCATAAGTTTTCCTCCTTAGGTGTTTACTTAATTATTATATACCTTTTTCGATTTTATGACAACAAAAAGCGGAGAAAATTGAATACTCGCCTTTCTCCGCTTTATTTATTCCGTTATCCGTTTTGACTGCTCTGCCCTTGGCTGTAGAAATATCCGAAAGGATTGTAAGACTGAGTGGTTGTTTCCTCGGCAACGGAGCTCGTATTTCCTTTATCCTCAACAAGCGCTACGGTAACATCAAATTCGGTTATCTGATAATTAGCGTCTACATGACAAATTGTGAGAGTAAGTTGATCGCCGACCTTTGATTTTTCAATCAAATCCGGAAGCTTATCGGTTGTATCAAGCTCCTCCCCGTTTACTTTTGTAATGAGATCTCCGGGAGAAACCTGAGTGTTTACAAGCGGGCTGTCGGTCGTAATACTCTTGATAACAAGAGAGCCTGCGGGAAGTCCCTTGACGCCTACCAACATACTGTAGGTCTGACTTGCCTGTGCGGGAGTATAGGTAATGCCGAGCTTTGCTCTATCTGTTACATAGCCGTTTTCTATAATATCATTATAGATTTTGACGAATGTCTCGCTCGGCACGGCAAAGCCCATTCCCTCGTAATCGGTGCTTGAAATCTTTGACGAGTTAATACCTACAAGCTGTCCCTTTGAATTCACAAGCGCACCGCCCGAGTTACCGGGGTTAATAGCCGCCGTATGCTGAATACATACCATTTCATATCCTATCTGGCTGTTTATGGGTCTTGCGATGGCGGATACCATACCGTTTGTGAAAGAGCCGGCGAAGTCAACGCCACCCGGGTTACCGATTGCATAAACCGTCTCACCTACGCTCAAAGCGCTTGAATCGCCTATTTCAATTGCGGTAAGACCTGTTTTTGCAATTCTCATAACGGCAATGTCGGTCTTTGCATCATATCCTATGAGAGTTGCATCGTATTGCGACTCATCGTAAAGCTGAACCTTTATCGTGCCGCCGTCGGAAACAACATGTGCGCAGGTAATAATGTATGTGTACTTACCGTCGCTGTCCTCGCCGACAATAACGCCGGATCCCTCACCGCTCAAGGAAGAATTTGTTCCGTAGCCTGAATAAACAAGAACGCCGACCGAAGCCTCTTTAACCTTGTTATAAACACCTACTGCCGTAAGTTCTCCTGAATCATCGGTGTCCGAAGCAGAATCCGAGGAAGAAGCAGAAATAGTCGGACCATTTACCTTAACCTTTGAATCGTCTGTCTTGCCGAAAATCGAAAAAATTGTAAAGAAAACAGCAAGAGCCGCGATAACGGCAACAACGATAAAGAATATCTTTACGCCCTTTTTCTTACCGTTTTCGTTGTGAGCAGGTACAAACTCGCCGTTTGCCGTGTAGTCATTAGGCTGAGAGTTGTATGATGTGCTCGCACGGAACGGACGGTTCTGTCCTGCGTTATATCCGTGATAAACATAATTTGGATTCCTGCCGTAGCCATTGTTCGGATTATTTTGTCCGTAATAACCGTTTCCGTTGTATTGAGTGCCGTTATAGGGAGAATATCCGCCGTTCGGATTGTACTGACTCTGACCCTGCGAGCCGTAAGAGCCCGACGGTTGAGAATCGGTGTCAGTGTTAAAATTCTCTTTTTTCTCGGTGCTTTCCGAAGTTTCGTTGTTCGTAGTTTTGTTTTCATCAAATTCACTCATGGTATAAGCCTCCTATTATGCATTATCCCGATAATTCGGAATAGTAAATTCAAATTGAGTATATTCATTTTCGACGCTTTCGGCGCTTACTGTGCCCCCGTGAAGCTCTACTATCGTCTTTACGATATAAAGTCCGAGTCCGGCGCTCTTAGTGTCGTAGCTTCTTGATTTATCTACCTTATAAAACCTCTCAAACACCTTTGACAGCTCTTCGTTTGAAATGCCTGCTCCGGTATTTCTGATTTTTACGCTTACGGAGCTGTCGTCATTTGTTTCAACAAAGACATAAATCTGTCCGTTTTCGGTAAATTTAACAGCATTGTCGACAAGGTTGTAAATGACCTGATGAATTAAATCCTCATCGGCACATACATTTGTCGGTACAAGTGCGTCAAGTCCGCATATCTCAATGTTTTTTTGCTCAATCTGCTGTTCAAACGAAACAAAAACATTGAAAATATCGTTGCAGATATTAAAATTAACGGGATTCAAGTTCAGCTCCCCTGCCTCGATTTTTGAAATGTTAAGCATTGCCACAACAAGCCTTGAAAGTCTCTTTGTTTCATTTGATACGATTTCAAGGTAATGCTTTTCCTTTTCGGGAGGAATTGTTCCGTCAAGTATACCGTCTATAAATCCGCTTATAGTGGTCATAGGCGTTTTAAGCTCGTGAGAAACATTTGCCACAAAGCTGCGTCTTGAGCTCTCATACAAAGCAAGACTTGAAGCCATTGAGTTGAATGCCCGTAAAAGATGTGCAAGCTCAGTCTCGTCATTTTTGCGTACCTTTACGCGGTAACTGAAATCTCCCTTTGCGTAACACTTGGTTGCCCTTGACATATCTTTAAGCGGACTCAAAAGGTCGTTTGTAAAGAAATATGTCGCAATCGCGCCTATGACAAGCGCAAACAGTGTGCCGACCCAAAATATCTTCATTGAATTCGAAAGATAGTCAAGTGCTCCCGAAGAAGTCGGTTTAACCGCAAACACAACGGCAACGGTGCTTCCGTCAACAATGACGGGGCGTGCCGAATACATCTGAGCCTTTGTATAAACGCCGTCAAGCGTTGATGCGGAATTAGAGCTTCCGTTTTCGTCGATATTATTTATTATCGACTTCGGTATTGAATAAAAGCTGTGTACTATGCACTCGCCGTTACTGCTTATCTCGTAATTGTCGGAAACCAAATCCTTACAAAGTATAACCTTGCCTTCGGTATTGCAGACAAAAACATCTGCGTCAATTGCCTGTGAAATCATTGAAATATTGTTACAGAGCATAAAGGTTGCATTCTGCATATTATCCTGCATACGGTTTGTAAGTATTTCCTCCGTCAAATCCGCAACCTGCTTTGTGTTTTCCGAGAGCTGCTTCATAGTTTCCTTGGTCCAGTTATTTGTTCCGAAGAAGCTTACCGCAACGCCGAGAATTACAAAACAAAGGATTTCAAGAACAAAGAATGCAGAAAAATATTTAATGAATATCGAACGGCATTTGAATGCCCGCCTGAGCCTTTTCAAAACAGATCCGCTTTTGATTTTTGACATATTTAATTAGTCCTTCGTCTCAAATTTATAGCCGACGCCCCAAACAGTTTTAAGCTCCCATTTATCGGAAACGCCCTCTAATTTTTCACGAAGTCTTTTAACATGAACATCAACGGTTCTTGAGTCTCCGTAGTAATCAAAGCCCCATACTTCGTCAAGAAGCTGATCTCTTGAAAACACTCTGTTAGGATTGGATGCGAGATGGAAAATAAGCTCCAGCTCTTTAGGCGGAGTATCGACCTGAACGCCGTTTACCTTCATTTCATAATTTTCAAGGTTTATCGTAAGCTTATCGAAATTGACCTCCTTGGCATTTGCCGGACCTGCCGCACCTGCACTTCTTCTGAGTACTGCCTTTATTCTCGCAACAATTTCTTTTGTATCAAAAGGCTTTGTAACATAATCGTCTGCACCGAGCTCAAGCCCAAGCACCTTATCAAAGGTCTCGCCCTTTGCGGTAAGCATTATTATCGGCTTGTCGGAAAATTTTCTTATCTCCCTGCACACCTGCCAGCCGTCAAGTCCCGGAAGCATAATGTCAAGTAAAACAAGATCCGGTGATTCCGCCTTAAACGCGTCAACGGCGCTCATACCGTCGTTAACTATCTTTGTAGCATAGCCTTCCTTTTCAAGATAAAGCCTGAGAAGCTCACAAATGTTGACGTCGTCATCGACTATCATAATTTTTTCGTTAGCCATTTTTATTTCCTCCTGCCCTTTGTTTTCTATATGATAAGGTAAAAATAATAATTAAATATGAACAAATATCAAACAAATGTTTAATTGTGAACAAGCCGCGTTTTATTTTGAAAATCTATATGCGGTTATTGAAGAAAACGGCTTGTCCGGAGTAAATATGTTGCTGATAAATTCCTCGTGATTTGCTGCGTCGGGAAAATACTGTGTTTCAAGGCAAAAACCGCTTCTGTATTCAAGAGGCTTACCTGCCTTACCTATTTGCGTACCGTTCATAAAATTGCCGATATAGAACTGAACACCCGGTAAATCAGTAAATGCTTCCATTGTAATACCGCTTTGTTCTGACTTTACAACGGCAAATTTTTTGCATTCTTCTCCGTCATATCCCGAAATTTCAAAGTTGTGATCATATCCCCTGCCGATAATCAGCTGCTCGTCCTTTTCTTCAACATCTCTGCCGATTTTTTTAGGCTTTCTGAAATCAAACGCTGTGCCCGTAACATCTCTTATCTCTCCCGTCGGAATAGCATCCCCGTCAGTGGGAGTGTAAGCGTCGCAAAAGAGCTGCACCTCGTGGTCGACAATCTGACCGCCGTCAAAGCCGTTAAGATTGAAATAAGCATGGTTTGTAATGTTGAGCGGACATTTTTCCGTAGGCGTACATGAATATTCAATAAAAACGGTATTGTCCTTTGTAAAGCTGAATTCAACCTCATTGTCAACCTCTCCCGGGAAGCCCTCTGCGCCGTCGGGACTGTGATAAGTGAATACAACCTTACCGTCAGGAAGAATTTCGCTGTTCCAAACAACTGTTTCATACTCATGATTGCTGTGAAGAGTGAATTTGCCGTCAACATTCTTGGTTATCTGATAATTTTTGCCGTCAATCGTAATTCCCTTGCCCGCAATTCTGTTTGCAACCCTGCCGACAGTCCTGCCTTGGGAGTCTGTACAGAGCTCCTGACCTTCGACGGTGTCGAAGCCGACAAGCACATCAAGCATTTTGCCGTTTTTATCCGGAACAACGATTTTATTGAGCGTTGCGCCGTAATCAATAAGCTCGATATACGCGCCGCTGTCATTTGTAATCGTAAAAGAATGAACATCCGTTCCGTTTTTAAGCCTTCCGTAAAAATTTTTCTCGATTTTCATAGTTTTCCCTCCGCGCCAAAATATAACATAAGTATATAATTATTGGAATTTTGTGTCAAGAATAAGAGATTTGTTTTATTGACTTTTAACGCATTTAATTGTATTCTTATAATATCTTTTACAAGGAGAAAAAGGATGGAAGCTTTTCTTGAACAGTTCGACTATTTTGTTCGCTATATTTTTGCCGCAATAGCAGTCTTGATACTTCTCAGATGCGTGTTTTCGCTCTTCCGTCTGAGACCGAGACGGGAAACCATGGCAACGCTTATAAACCTTGCCGATGACACGGAAATCGACATTGAAAACTGGGAGACCTCAATAGGCAGAAGCCGCTCATGCGACATCTCGCTTAAAAAATACGGCACGGTCTCAAGATTTCATGCTGTTCTGGCGCTTCGCAAGGACGGTTGGTTTGTATTTGACACCGACTCAAAAACGGGCGTTTATGTAAACGGTGATAAGATACGCCACGCCGCAAGGCTTTCGGACGGCGACACCGTTTCATTCGGCAATGCGGTAATGAAATTTTCCTCACACGGTTACGGCGAGGAAACCGAGGGCGAAGAGGCACAGACGGTTGACTTCACAAACGCAACAAGACTTATAAACCTTGCCGACAAGAGCGCATATTACCTCAACGGAAGCTGCCTTTTCGGCAGAAGCAGAAGCTGTAACATCTGCCTGCCAATGGACGACATATCAAAGGAGCACGCCGAGGTTTACCTTACAAGAGACGGCTGGATGGTAGCCGACCTCAATTCGGAAAACGGTACTTACTTAAACGGAGAGCTTGTGTTTGACGCATATCCCCTTTATGACGGCGATGTCATAACAATCGGCTCTTACAGCTTTATGTTCAGAGAATAAGGGGGATTACTGTGTCGGATAAAGTTAAAAAGAACAAAAAGAAAAATCCCAAAAGAAAAATGAGATACAGGCGCCCCGTCAACTGGCTTTTCCTGTTGCTTCTTATGACGGCGTTTCAGATTTTCTGTGCAATTCAGATATTGACAAACGGCGGCGAGGATGTTGTAAAAGGAACCATTATAACCGTATTCGGTCTTTATATCGGGGTTGAGTGGGCATACTTTATAGTATTTGCAGGCATTCTCAGGAGAAAAAGCTTTGAGGTTGAGCTGATAGCCTTTTTCCTGTCGGGTATCGGTCTTGCACTGACTACGAGCGTTTATCCCAACAAGGCTTTCACTCAGCTTATTGCGATTTTCCTCGGTATCGGAGTGTTTGTAGTCCTGCTTTGGATTTTAAGCGATATTGACAGGGTCGTAAAGCTGCGTATGCCCGTTGCAATAATTTCGATTGCGGCTTTGGTGTTCACACTTATATTTGCCGAGGACAGGAACGGCGCAAGGAACTGGATAATTATCGGAAACGGACTTTTGTCTATTCAGACCTCGGAAATCGTCAAGGTTGCATTCATATTTGTCGGTGCGGCTACGCTTGAAACGCTGCAATCGACAAAACGACTCACAAAATACATTATATTTGCGGTAACCTGCGTAGGCTTGCTGTTTGTTATGAAAGATTTCGGTACTGCGCTGATATTTTTCTTCACATTCGTAATAATAGCGTTCCTGCGCTCGGGAGACATCAAAACAATCTTCCTCATCTGTGCGGGTGCTCTTATCGGAGGTATCGGCGTGCTTACCTTTAAGCCGTATGTCGCAAACCGTTTCAGCTCATACCGCCATGTTTGGGAGTTAGCGGACACAAAGGGTTATCAGCAGGTCAGACTTCTGATTTACTCCGTCAGCGGCGGACTGTTCGGACTCGGACTCGGCAACGGAAAGCTCCGAGACATCTACGCCTCGACAGAGGACCTTGCTTTCGGTATGGTTTGCGAGGAATTCGGTATTATAATCGCCTTTACGGTTTTGCTTACCTTTGTCGCTTTGGTTGTTTACAGTATAAGGTATTCGGTAGCAGCGCGTTCGTCATTTTATTCGATAGCTGCCTGTGCGGCTTCGGCTCTGTTGCTTTTCCAGACCGCTCTTCATGTTTTCGGCGCAACCGACCTTCTCCCGTGGACGGGCGTTACTCTCCCGTTTATCAGCCGAGGCGGTTCGAGTATGATGTGCTGTTGGGGTCTTGTGGCTTTGATTAAGGCGATAGATGTTAAGACCTACAAGCGTTATGACAAGGTTATAAAGGGGTGACAAAGAATGAAAACACTTTCAAGAAGAGCCTGGATTCTCTATTTGTTGGCAATATCGTTTGTTGTCGGTGCGTGCATTCTTTTCTACACCTTTTACACCAACGCCGATTCATGGGCTATGAAAAAGGCAAACAGACATATTTATTCTTCGGGCACGCTTACCACGGCAGGTGCGGTTTATGACGAAACGGGTGCCGTGCTCGCACAAACCGTTGACGGCAAACGCACCTATAATAAAGATAAGGATATAAGAATTTCCACCCTGCATATTCTCGGCGACTCACAGGGATATATCTCAACCGGCGTTCAAACCTCGTACAAGGATGTACTGACGGGATATGACTTCGTTGACGGAATATATGACCTCAAAAAATACGGAAAAGGGTCCGACATCACGCTCACGATAAACGCCGAGCTCAACAAAGCCGCATATGAGGCTTTAGGTAACAATAAAGGTACAGTCGGCGTTTACAACTACAAAACCGGCGAACTGCTCTGCGTTGTGTCAAAGCCGTCATACGACATTATGAACAAGCCCACGGAAAGCATAAACAACGACAAAACAGGCGCATACGACGGTGTATATCTCAACAGGTTTTTCTCTGGCGTGTACACTCCCGGCTCAACCTTCAAAGTTATCACATCGGCTTGCGCTATCGATAATATTCCGGATATTGACTCACAGACCTTCAAATGTACGGGCGAATACAAGGTTGACGGAAGCTCGGTAAAATGCCTTTCGAAGCACGGCACAATCGGTTTTGAAAAGGCTCTTAATCAATCGTGCAACAGTGCATTTGCGCAGATAGCAATTCAACTCGGTGCGGAAAACCTTACAAACACGGTTAATTCGCTCGGCTTCGGTCAGACATACAAAATCGGAAATATCCGTCTTGCAAAAAGCTCGTTTGACCTCACAAACGCCTCCGAACTCGACATAGGCTGGGCGGGTATCGGTCAGTACACAACAAGGGTAAATCCTTGTCATATGCTTATGATAGTAGGTGCTATTGCGAACGGCGGCACCTCCCCTATGCCCTACTTTATAAAATCGATAACCTCTCCGACAGGCTCTGTAAAAACAACACAGACATCATATCTTCAGCCCTATTTTTCGGAGAGCACGGCATCAAAGCTTAACGATATGCTTCGTTCCGATGTCGTAAACTATTACGGCGACGGAAAATTCAGCGGACTTGAAATGTGCGGTAAAACAGGTACCGCCGAGGTCAGCACCGACGAAAACGGTCTTGACCCGCACGCGTGGTTTATCGGATATTCGCAGAGAGAGGATTTACCTCTTGCAATCGTAGTTGTCGTTGAAAACGGCGGCGGAGGAAGCTCGGTTGCTATCCCTGTAGCCAGCAAAACAATGAAAAAAGCCGCATCGATTTATGCGGAAAAATAATACAACGGAGAAATTATGAAATACTATTATCCTGAAAATTACGGTGCGCTTGCAGACGGCGTTACCAATGACGCAAAAGCAATACAGTCTGCTATCAATGGCGCTGAAAAAAACGGCGGCGGAACAGTTGTTCTCGAGAGCGGCAAAACCTATTATTCAAGCTCTGTCGTTATGAAAAAGAATGTTGAGCTTCACTTACAAAAGGGCTCACGGCTTAAAGCGACGGACAATATAGACGAATATTTCCGCCCCTGCAATTTCATAAACGACAAGACCAACACACTCATAGGTAACCCCGTTACGGGCAAGCCGTCGTTCTGCTTTATTTACGGCTTTGAGGCGGACAACTGTTCAATCACGGGCGAGGGCACAATAGACGCCAACGGTCACGCCTTTGTAGAAAGAAAAGACAGGTACTATGTAACGGGCAACTTCTATCCCCGTCCGACCGTTATATACATTGAAAAGAGCAATCACATTACATTTGAAAAAATCACGATTGTCGACGCTCCGTTTTGGACGCTTCATCCTGCGGGCTGTGACGATGTGCTCATTTCAAAAATCAGGATACTCAACGACCTTGATGTTGCAAACTCAGACGGCATCGATCCCGACCACAGCAGCAATGTAAGAATACTCGGCTGTCATATCGAGTGTGCGGACGACTGTATCTGCCTTAAAACCTCAAAGGGCAATTCCGAATACGGTCCGTGTGAGAACATAATAATTTCCGACTGCACGCTTATTTCCACATCCGCCGCAATAAAAATCGGTACCGAAGGCGTTGGAGATTTCAGAAATGTTCTTGTGCAGAATTGCATAATTTCAAGAAGTAACCGCGGACTTTCAATACAGATAAGAGATGGCGGCAATGTCGAAAATGTAAGCTATTCAAATATAATTATCGAAACAAGGCGCTTTTGCCCCGACTGGTGGGGAACCGCAGAGCCGATTGTTATCACAACCTTTGACAGAGACGAAAATACCAAATCGGGTCACATCAAAAACATAAGATTTTCAAACATTACCTGCAAGGGCGAAAACGGCGTGTTAATCCACGGAACAAAGGAAAACGCCGTTGAAAATGTAACTTTTGAAAATGTCCGTGTTGAGCTTACAAAGACCTCAAAATGGGAAACGGGTCTTTACGATATGCGCCCGGGTCTCGGAAAAGAAATAGAAAAACATAAGAATTCGGGCTTCTTTATAAGGAACGCCAAGAATATCACAATCGCAAAATCGAGCGTAAATTGGGGTAATATCTGCGACGATTACGCACACGCAATTGACAGCGAAAGCTGTGAAAACCTTATAGCCGACAGATTTACGGGCTCTGCGGCGCACGAAAACTGCGAAAGCGTGGTTTCAAAGTGAAAACTCTATACATAACCGACCTTGACGGCACCTTTCTCAATGACAGCGCCGAGGTTTTGCAAGAGAGCAAGGAAATTATAAACGCGCTCTCAAAGGACGGCTTGCTGTTTTCCGTTGCGACGGCAAGAAGCCTTTTGTCGGCAAAGGAGCTGTTAAACGGCATTGAGTTTAACGCGCCTGTCGTGCTTTCAAGCGGCGTATTTGTGTACGATATGAAAAAAGAAAAAACCGTAAACTGCTTTTATATCGGAGGCGGTGCTTTCCGCGACATCCTCAAAGTGTTTGAAAACGCCGATAAATCGCCTTTCGTGTTCTTTTTCAACAAGGATACGGAAGAATATGATTTGCAGTTTACAAGCCTTAAACTGCCAATACACAGGGAATATTATGAGAATCGCCGTAGGAGAATGGGGAGCGTTATACACAATGTTGACAAAATCTGCCAAGCGAGTGGCTTTGCGCCCGTGTTTATATCCCTTTGCGACGAATATTCCGACCTGTTGCCGATAACGAAGCAGTTGGACATGCTCGACGGCGTAGGCTATTCGTTTTACAGCGACACCTATACCCCCTATTGGTTTTTGGAGGTGTTCAACAAGGAAGCGACAAAGCTCAAAGGACTTGAAATCGTCAAGGAATATGTCAATGCCGAAAAGGTCATATCCTTCGGCGACAACAGGAACGATATTCCGCTTTTTATGGGTGCAGATGAAAAATATGCGGTTGAAAACGCCGTAGATGAACTCAAAGCGCTTGCAACGGATATTATCGGTTCAAACAACGAAAACAGCGTTGCAAGGTTTATAAAAGAAGATTTTAATGTTTGATATATAAAAAAGAGTAGGTACATAACCTACTCTTTTTTCACTGTTACCAAAAGCAAAAATTTATTTTTGATTAGCTTTTGCGGTGTTGATAGAAGCGATTAAAATGCGTTTGATTTCCAAACATTCATTAAGTAACAAATCACTCGTTTTTTTATCAATATACTCGAAAAGTAAAAGTAATTTTATCCGATATTCTGTTTCAGCCGTTTCCTTTAATGCTATATGTAATTTTGAAATAAAATCTGCCGGACTTTGACCGTAATTTGCCTCATTTATATTTACACCAATACTTGTTCAGCTTCTGATTATTTGTTTTGCAATAGTCGAACATTTTTTATTTTTTACTAAATAATCATGCAGTTTCACTATTTGTGCAGCAAATATAATTGACTTATAATCAAAATATTTTCTTTCATTTTAAATCACCAAAACAATTATACAGCAAACAGATAACAAAGTCAAAATTATTCATTATTCATTAGCAAAGCGATTTCAATATTCATTATTCATTTGAAAATCCGTTATTTAATGAATAATGAATACCGAATATTGAAAAATGAACAATACAAAAGAAAATCCGCTCACTTTCGTGAACGGATTTTCTTTTGGTGCAGAAGATGGGACTTGAACCCACACGAATTCACATTCACAGGCTTCTGAGACCTGAGCGTCTGCCTATTCCGCCACTTCTGCAAATATATCCAAGCGTTTTATAACGCCCGAATATAATATCATTTTTCTGCTTTAATGTCAATAAAATCAGTCAAAAAAGCGATATTACCGAGAGCTTTGATTTTTATGCAAATTTCCCATTTGATAAAATCCGTAGGGACAGCCCTTGCGGCTGTCCGCATTTCATATCAAATTTGGTTTGTGCTTCCGCTCCATCTTCGGGCAACATATGTGACCGCCGCCTGTGGCGGATAAGGGAGCATCTGTTGGCACAGCGGTCGATTTTGTGCGGCGCTCCAAGCCGCATAAACGAAATCGGGTACCGCAAGAGGGCAAAGCTGTCAAACGCTCTGCGTTTGACTGAGGGAGAGATAACGATAATTTGATATTTATTGCCTCTCTCCTTCCGTCACGCCTACGGCGTGCCACCTTCCTCGTCAGAGGAAGGCTTGGTTCTGCGAACATTTTAATTTGATAAAACCCGTAGGGACAGGGCTTGCCCCTGTCCGCAACAAATTACATATAAATAGCATTAGCGGACAGCCGCAAGGGCTGTCCATACGGTTGCATAAAAATTTCACGCCCCGAACGGAAAGTTTCCGTTCGGGGCGTGTTCGTTTAATGTTTTAATTTGTTACAAATCAAAGTACACCGTTATTCGACATATTCATAATAATCTGTGCCATTTCTGCTCTGTTGGCGTTGCCTGCGGGGTTAAGTTTGCCATTGCCGCCGACAACATTATTCTGTGCCGCCCAAGCGACAGCCGTTCTTGCCCAATCGCTTACATTGCCGCCGTCGGGGTATTTTGAAAGCGTTGACGAAACGGACGAACTATTGATATATCCGTTGCAGTAATTGTAGAAAATGAGGCAAGCCTGTTCTCTTGTTATCGGGTCGCCGACACCGAACTTGCCGTTTGCATAGCCTGAAAGGATTTTGTTATCCTTTGCCCATGCTACCGCTGCCGAATAATAATCATTGGTAGGTACATCAGCAAAGCCGCCGTTTTGTCCTGCGTACGCTGAGAGGTCAGCTCCCGCAATCTTTGAAAGGACAACTACAAAATCCTGCCTCTGAATGTTATTTGCAGGTCCGAAATAACCGTTAGCGTAGCCGTGGAAATAGCCTTTGTCAACATTGAATTTAACTGCATTGAAGTACCAATCGCTTGCTCTGACATCAGGAAACAGCGGTTGCTCAACAACAAGTGAATATTCAACGCCCTGTACACCAAAGCCATATTGTATATCTATATAGTATGCACCTGCAGGAAGCCCGATTTTCTCCGTTGAATTTGAAGAATATCTTGCATCAAATTTCCAATTATACATCTGATTTCCATTTGTATCATATAAGTAAACTCTCCAATAGTTAGAATCATATTCGCCTGAATCCAGTTGTGCATGATTCATTGTTATTGTAATATATCCCTGTGACGATAAGCTGAATTTATAGTAATCATTATCGCCGACTATATTACTTACACCGTAATAAACATTATTGACATAAATATTGTCTGCCTTTGTTCTTGATCCGTTAGATTCCGACTCCCAATAATTTGACTGTGTGTAACTCGCTTTAAAATTATAATCAACGCCCTGTACACCAAAGCCATATTGTATATCTATATAGTATGTACCTGCAGGAAGCCCAACTTTCTCCGTTGAATTTGAAGAATATCTTGCATCAAATTTCCAATTATACATCTGATTTCCATTTGTATCATATAAGTAAACTCTCCAATAGTTAGAATCATATTCGCCTGAATCCAGTTGTGCATGATTCATTGTTATTGTAATATATCCCTGTGATGATAAACTGAATTTATAGTAATCATTATCACCGACTGTATTACTTACGCCGTAAACTGTCGTATTTGTTGAAATGCTGTCTGCGTTCGCTCTGGAGTCGTTAGGTTCCGACTCGTAATATGCGGCGGCAGAAGTTATTGAAAGTGCTGAAATTGTTGTTATTACCATTAAAACAGACAATAATAATGAAATTATCTTCTTTGTCTTTTTCATACTTTTCCTCCTGAAAATAAATATTTTTTAGCATTTTTATACTAACATAATGATTTTTCCGTTTCAATATGTTCGTGGTATAAAGCCGAGTTTGCGTGGTATAAAACCTGAAAATGACTATATGTGCAATACGCAATCATAAAAACCGGTCAGCTTCCTAAAATTCGGAGTGAGCCTATCGGTAACCTTCATATTTCGCGTGCGGTTTTATGCGTTATGACTTTCAGCACAAAAAATCTGTTATCTCTGCTTAAGCAAGCAAAATTTCTCGTCTTAATTTTCGATAAAATCCGATAAAATATAACAAACCGACGATTTTATTTGCAAATTCTCTTGACAATATTGAATATTGAGAATATAATTAGTCCATACTTTAGCGGCTTAAAGCGCTAAACAAACAAAAACAAGAAGGGAAAACAGTTATGAAAAAGACAGTAAAAGCAATAATCAGCTTCGTTCTTGTTGCCGCTCTTGTTGTAGCTTGCTTCACAGCTTGCTCAAACAGCACAAGCACAAGCAGTGACAAGGTTTATACGGTTGGTATTTGTCAGCTTGTTCAGCATGAAGCGCTTGACGCAGCAACACAGGGCTTCAAGGACGCTCTTACGGAAAAGCTCGGCGACAATGTTAAGTTTGACGAGCAGAACGCTTCAGGAGAGGCGACAAACTGCACTACAATCGTTTCAAAGTTTGTTTCAGATAAGGTTGACCTTATCCTTGCAAACGCAACTTCAGCTCTCACGGCTGCTACGGAAGCAACAAGCACTATTCCGATTATCGGCACATCAATCACGGATTATGCAACAGCATTGGCTATCAGCGATTGGAACGGCAAAACAGGCATCAATGTTACAGGTACTTCCGACTTGGCTCCGTTAAAGGAACAGGCCGCAATGATTAAAGAGCTTGTCCCCGACGCTAAAACGGTAGGTATTCTTTATTGCTCGGCAGAGCCGAACTCAAAGTATCAGTCGGACATCGTTGAGGCTGAACTCAAATCTCTCGGCTATGAGGTTAAGGTTTATACATTCGTTGATACAAACGATGTTCTCGCAGTTACACAGTCTGCTGTTCAGAGCTGCCAGGCTCTTTACATCCCGACAGATAACACTGCTGCTTCAAACACAGACCTTATAAACTCTGTTGCAGAGCCCGCAAAGATTCCGATTATCGCAGGCGAGGAAGGTATATGCAAGGGCTGCGGTATCGCTACTCTTTCGATCAGCTACTATGACATCGGTTATAAAGCAGGTCTTATGGCTTATGAAATCCTTGTAAACGGCGCTAATCCTGCTGACATGGAAATCGCTTATGCAGACTCCACTACGAAGAAGTACATTGCAGACCGTGCCGCTGCTATCGGCGTTACCATACCCGACGGCTACGAGGCAATCACTGTTTCGGCAGAATAATTTAATACGGTAACATTTTGCAGAAGCGATAAGGTTGCTTATCGCTTTTGCGTTTTATTATAATGAGGAGTACATAAATTTATGACACAGGTTTTACAGTTTATACAGTCTCTCCCCTCTCCGATAGCACAAGGCTTCATTTGGGGAATTATGGCTATCGGTGTTTATATTACATATAAAATACTTGATCTTGCCGATCTGACCGTAGACGGTTCTTTCGCTACGGGCGGAGCGGTTCTTGTCGTTTTAACTACAAAGGGCGTAAACATCTATCTTGCACTGCTTATTGCGTTTATTGCCGGCTGCCTTTCAGGTCTTGTAACCGGTGTTTTCCACACAAAGTTCGGAATACCCGCAATTCTTTCGGGCATTCTCACACAGCTTGCTTTATATTCGATTAACCTGCGTATTATGAGTGGTAAGGCAAACACCTCAATCAGCAAAAGGAATTTTGACCTTATTATCACTTCAAGTGCTGATGAGCTCGGCAGAACGATACTTGTATGTGCAATATTTGTTGCACTGCTTATCGGCGTTCTCTATTGGTTCTTCGGCACAGAGCTCGGCAATTCCATAAGAGCTACAGGCTGTAACCAGGCAATGGCAAGAGCAAACGGTATTAACACCGATTCAAGAAAAATTATCGGACTTGTTCTTTCAAACGGTATTGTCGCAATGTCGGGCGCATTGCTTGCACAGTTCAACGGCTGTTCGGATATCAATATGGGCAGAGGTGCAATCGTTATCGGTCTTGCCGCTGTTATTATCGGCGAGGTTATCTTCGGTAAAATATTCAAAAATTTTGCGTTGAGACTTCTCTCGGCAGTAATCGGCGCCATTATCTACTATATAGTAATTGCGCTCGTGTTGAAGCTCGGTTTGAGTGCAAACGACCTCAAGCTCCTTTCAGCTTGCGTTGTTGCGATATTCCTCGGTATCCCCTATTGGAAAGCCAAGGTTGCGGCAAAGCATGTAAAGAACGAAGAAAAGGCAGGTGCTCAAAATGCTTGAAATTAAAGGCGTATATAAAACATTCAATCCCGGTACAATCAACGAAAAAAAAGCCCTTAAAGGCATTGATTTGACTCTCAACGAGGGTGATTTTGTAACGGTAATCGGAGGCAACGGTGCAGGCAAATCAACACTGTTCAATATGATTGCCGGCGTTTATCCCGTTGACTGCGGCACGATAAAGGTTGACGGCGAGGACATCACTAAGCTTCCGGAATATAAGCGTGCAAAGTATATGAGCCGCGTATTTCAGGATCCGATGACAGGAACTGCGGCTGATATGCAAATTGATGAAAACCTTTCAATCGCCGCAAGACGAGGAAAGACCAGAACGCTTAAAATCGGCGTTACAAAGAAGGAAAGGGAAGAATACCGCACGCTGCTCAAAAGGCTTGAGTTGGGTCTTGAGGACAGACTGACATCAAAGGTAGGTCTCCTCTCGGGCGGTCAAAGGCAGGCTATCACTCTATTGATGGCTTCACTTATGCATCCAAAACTTTTACTCCTTGACGAGCATACAGCGGCTCTTGATCCTACCACGGCGGCTAAAGTACTTAAAATAACAGATGAAATCGTAACCGAAAACAATATTACAACTGTTATGATTACACATAATATGAAGGACGCTATAAGGCTCGGGAACAGACTTATTATGATGTATGACGGCAAGATAATCTATGATGTTTCCGGCGAAGAAAAGAAAAACCTCAAGGTTCAGGATCTTCTTGACCTGTTTGCTAAAGCAAGCAACGGCGAATTTGCAAACGACAGAATGATGCTTTCATAAGCCTTACATAAAATACCACACCCCGTTCACTTATACACAAGTGAACGGGGTGCTTTTTTGAGCAAAAATCCACCTCCGATGCAAAAGCGTCGGAGGTATGATTATAAGTATTGGATTAAAGAGCTGAGACGACATCGTTGATTGTCTTATCCCCTGCCTCCTTGCCGTATTTTTCGACAAGCATTTTGTTTTTCTCGCCGCCGTGGGTAAGGCAACCGGCACCGTTAATACAACCGCCCATACAAGCCATACCCTCGATAAAGTTGGCATCAAGAACGCCCTTGCTCTTTTTAAGCAAAGCAAGCTTACACTGCTCGATACCGTCACATACTGCGGGCTTGAGCTGGAACTCGGTATTTCCCTGCTCCTTGAGAGCCTCGCTTGCCGCATGTGAAAGTCCGCCGCTGTGCGCAAAAATTCTGCCGAAATAAGATGCGTCGTCAAGCTCGCTTTCTTCAAGCTCAACAATATCTATTTCGCGGCTGTCAAGCAACGCCTGCAATTCCTCAAATGTAAGAACACAGTCGACATAATTCTTTACGGTGTCAAGCTGAAATTCCTTTTTCTTTGAAGTGCACGGTCCGATAAATACAATTTTAGAGTCAGGATCCTTTTCCTTTATGTACTTGGAAACAGCCGCCATAGGAGACAAATTGTGCGAAATAAGCGGCACCAAATCAGGGTGATTTGCCTTGATATACGATACAAACGCAGGACAACAGGAGCTTGTCAAAAAGCCTTTCTCGGCAAGCTCCTGTGCCTCTGATTTTGCTACTATATCAGCACCGAGAGCCGCCTCGACAACCTTTGAGAAACCAAGTTTTTTAATTCCGGAAACAACCTGACCTGTTTTCGCATATATGAACTGACTTGCTATTGACGGAGCGACAACAGCGTAAAGATTGCCCTTGAAAGCGCCGCTTATCTTATCTTTGAGCATATCTACGACATTCACAATGTATGACTTATCGCTTATTGCGCCGAAAGGACACTGATAAACACACGCTCCGCAGGAAATACACTTTTCGTTTTTAATTGAAGCCGCATTTTTCTCGTTAATCGTGAGAGCCTTTACCTTGCAAGCGTTCTGACATGGCCTTTTACGGTTTACAATGGCAAAGTAAGGACATACCTTGGCGCATTGACCGCAGTTTACGCACTTCGATTTATCGATATGTGCAACATGGTTCTGGTCAAAGGAGAGCGCCCCCTTTTTGCAGACATCTTCGCATCTGTGCGCAAGACAGCCTCGGCACGAATCTGTAACCTCATATCCTGCCGACGGACATTCGTCACAAGCAATGTCAATTACCTCTATTACATTCGGATTTTCTTTGTTACCGCCCATTGCGAGCTTAACACGCTCGGACAAAATCGCCCTTTCCTTATATACGCAGCAACGCATTGTAGGCTCGTCTCCGGGAACGACTATCATCGGTATGTCAAGCAGATTCTGATAAAGCGTTCCGTTCCATTCCTGTTTTGCGACTTCGCGCAGTACCTTATATTTAAGGTACTGCACTTTGGTGTCAAATTTTCTTAATTTTTCCATTCACAAACCACTCTTATAGATTATTCGTACTCAACAACATCAGTCCAGCTCAAAAGGAACTGTCTCTCCTCTTCATTACCTTTAACTGACTGTGATGCGGCTACGATGGGCAGCCACTTTTCAACGTACTGCTTAGCAGTATCACTCTTTTTGCAGAAAATGTCAAGATATTTTTTTGCGGTTTCTTCATTTCCTTTGAGACAGAAAAGAAGATAAGTCCTTGCAGCGTCCGCAGAAGCGTTACCCTGAGTTGCGTGAGACCAATCGATCACATAATATTTACCGTCTTTTGTAACAATAATATTTGATGGATTAAGGTCGCCGTGACAAACCTTTTTATGCTTGGGCATTCCCTCAAGGCGTGAGTGAAGCTCATATCTTGTGGTTGCGTCAAGGTCTGCTTCGGAGATTTTTCTGTTCATTTTATCCTTTAACTTATTAAGCAAAGGACAGGACTTTGACTGAATTTCAAGCTGAACATCAACAAGAGCGTTGAGGTATTCGTCAAGCTTTTCGGGATTTTTCTCCATAAGCTCAGCAAGGGTTTCGCCCTCGATAAACTCGGAAACAATTGCCCATTTGCCGTCAAGAGTTGTGACCTCGAGTACCTTGGGAATATTGAGTCCCGTCTCCTCAATTCTTGCCTGATTGAGAGCTTCGTTGAGTACATCTGCCTTTGAATAATCCTTATCAAAAACCTTAATGCACTTGTCGCCGTCTCTGTAAACCTTTTTTGCTTTTCTTTCGGCAATAACATTATCTAATTTCATAAAACAAGCCTCCTGATATATCAAAGTTTATTTTTTGCTTTTCAACTGTTTTTCGTCGGGCTTGTCAGTCTCAACGAAGGTCTTTCCGTAATATGCGTTAAGATACATCTGCTTGATTTCGCTTATAAGCGGGTATCTCGGGTTAGCGCCTGTGCACTGATCGTCGAATGCCTGCTCGCACATTGCGTCAAGTCTGTCAAGGAAGTCCTTCTCATCCGGAACATAGTCCTTGATTGTGGGCTTAATGCCTACTCTTACCTTGAGGTCGTCGATAGCCTTTATAAGGTTGTCAACCTTCTCCTGATCGTTCTTGCCCTTAATTCCGAGATACTCTGCAACCTCTGCGTATCTTCTGAGCGTATGCGGATGGTCATACTGCGAGAATGTACCCATCTTTGTGGGAGCCTCTGCCGAGTTGAAACGGAGAACCTCGTCAATCATAAGAGCGTTTGCGATACCGTGCGGGATATGGTGGAACGCACCGAGCTTATGAGCCATTGAGTGGCATACGCCGAGGAATGCGTTTGCGAAAGCCATACCTGCCATGGTAGCCGCATTTGCCATCTTCTCACGAGCCTCGGGGTCGTTGGGACCGTTGTCGTATGCTCTGGGAAGATATTCAAATATAGTTTTAAGCGCTTTGAGCGCAAGACCGTCAGTGTAGTCGGTTGCCATAATCGAAGCGTAAGCTTCAAGTGCGTGAGTTACTGCGTCGATACCCGAAGCAGATGTAAGACCCTTGGGAGCGGTCATATGGAAGTCTGCGTCGATAATTGCCATCTTGGGAAGAAGCTGATAATCGGCAAGCGGATATTTAACGCCTGTATTTTCATCTGTAATAACTGCGAAGGGTGTAACCTCGGAGCCTGTACCTGCCGATGTGGGGATAGCTATGAAGTAGGCCTTGTCGCCCATATGTGGGAAGGTATAGATACGCTTACGAATATCCTGGAAGCGCATTGCCATATCCATAAAGTCAGCGTCGGGATGCTCATAGAGAACCCACATAATCTTACCTGCGTCCATTGCAGAGCCGCCGCCGAGTGCGATAATTACATCGGGCTGGAACGCTCTCATCTGCTCTGCACCCTTCTTTGCACAGCCGAGCGTCGGGTCGGGAGCAACCTCAAAGAATGTTGTGTGCTGAATGCCCATTTCGTCGAGCTTATCGGTAATCGGCTTTGTATAGCCGTTATTGTAAAGGAAGCTGTCGGTTACGATAAATGCTTTTTTCTTGCCCATAACCGTTTTAAGTTCGTCAAGGGCAACGGGCAGACAGCCCTTTTTGATATATACTTTTTCAGGAGCTCTGAACCAAAGCATATTTTCCCTTCTTTCTGCAACAGTCTTGATATTGATGAGATGCTTTACTCCGACATTTTCACTTACGGAGTTGCCGCCCCAAGAGCCGCAGCCGAGTGTAAGCGAGGGAGCAAGCTTGAAGTTGTACAAATCACCGATACCGCCTTGTGAAGAAGGTGTGTTTACAAGAATACGGCAGGTCTTCATACGGGAAGAGAATTCATCAATCTTTGCGTTTTCCGTAACTGCGTCAAGATAGATTGAAGATGTATGACCGTAACCGCCGTCGGCAACAAGCTTTTCAGCCTTTTGGAAAGCGTCCTCAATGTTCTTCGCCCTGTACATTGCAAGTACGGGAGAGAGCTTTTCGTGAGCAAATTCCTCGGAGAGTTCAACGCTTTCAACTTCGCCGATAAGGATTTTTGTGCCCTCGGGAACCTTAACGCCCGCAAGCTCTGCGATTGTAGCTGCTTTCTGACCTACTATTTTTGCGTTAAGAGCACCGTTTATAAGGATTGTCTTTCTGACCTTTTCGGTCTCCTCGGGATTAAGGAAGTAACAGCCTCTTGCGGCAAATTCCTTTTTAACTTTGTCATATACCTTGTCGAGAACGATAACCGACTGCTCGGAAGCACAAATCATACCGTTATCAAAGGTCTTTGAATGAATGATTGAGTTTACGGCAAGAAGAATATCGGCTGTGTCGTCGATAATTGCGGGAGTGTTACCTGCGCCGACGCCGAGTGCCGGTTTACCCGAAGAATAAGCAGCCTTAACCATTCCGGGACCGCCTGTTGCGAGGATAATGTCAGCCTCTTTCATAAGAAGGTTTGTCATTTCAAGGCTGGGAACATCAA
Organism: Anaerovoracaceae bacterium; assembly: GCA_963590415.1. Lineage (GTDB taxonomy): Bacteria > Bacillota > Clostridia > Oscillospirales > Acutalibacteraceae > Fimenecus. Next base: position 21,958 of record CAVAPB010000015.1, read on the forward strand.
TCCATGAAATAATGCCCTCGGGAGCGCCCGCTTTAACGGCAGCCTCAAGAACTACTTTCGCAGCTGCGATTGTCGAGCCCTTTGCTCTCGGATGGGGGCTTATGATAATACCGTTTCTTGTTTTAAGTGAGATAAGAGTTTTGAAAATTGCGGTCGAGGTGGGGTTAGTTGTCGGGATAACAGCGGCAACAAGACCGATAGGCTCTGCAATCTTCTTCATACCGTAAGCTTTGTCCTCCTCAAGAACGCCGCAGGTCTTTGTGTTCTTATATGCGTTGTAGATGTACTCCGAAGCGAAGTGATTTTTGATAACCTTGTCCTCTACAACACCCATTCCCGTTTCCTCAACAGCCAATTTAGCAAGAGGTATTCTCTGCTGGTTGGCAGCGGTAGCGGCAGCAAGGAAGATTTTATCAACCTGCTCCTGAGTGTATGAAGAAAACTCCTTCTGCGCCGCTCTGACACGGGCAATAGCTTCTTCAAGAGTTTCTACCGAATCAACGATTTTGTATTCTTTAGTACTCATATTCAGTCCTCCAAAATTTCATTGTTAATATTTTAACAATTTATTGAGGATATGTAAATAATTAAATAAGTATAGCAATATATCATTTTTGATATATGTCTATACGTTTGAGATTGGTCGCCCTGACCTCGTTTACGAACCTACGATCGAGCTCGGAAAGCTTATAGTCCTTGTGATAAATCAAAACATCCTTGTATTTCTTATTATTGTCGGGGCATACCTTCTGCACAAGCGAATAACGCTTCAATATGTCATCGGGCATCGGCGACACCCACATAAATGTTTCCTCGTTTTTGGAAAGCACGCTAAACTGGCTTGCCCTTTCAAAAACGAAAATCCGCCGCTCCCCGTCGTCGGGAAGTTCTTCTTTTTTAACTTCGGCAAGAGACAGCGACGGAACATACGGGTCTGCGTGACCTATTTCAATAAACGGATGCAAATCGTCAAAATGAATTGTCTCTTTTTTTGCAAGCGGACTGTTTTCGCTCATTACAAGCACATAGCCGAAGCTTGCAACATCCTCATATTCAAGGTTTTTCTCTTCAAACAATGCGGTAAAATATTTTTCGTAATTTTCCGCAAAGCGGACTATTCCGAGCTTGTAGTTATCGGAGACAACATTTGTAATCGTTCTCGAAGAGTTGGTTTCCTTATAGAAAACCTCAACAGGCTTATCACCGAGCATTTTTGAAAACTGCGCGAAGGCGTCGGATATATAAGTCGCCCTCGGCACTGAGACTGAGAATGTCTTGCGTTCTACTCCCGCGTTTTCTTTATACAGCTTTTCGACATTGTCTATCTGCTTCAAGATATTTTTTGCATAGCCGATAAAGCGCTCGCCCTCCAAGGTCAGCACCATACCCCTTGCGCTTCTGTCAAAGATGGTGATGCCAAGCTCCGCTTCAAGCTCTTTTATCGAACGGCTCAAATTTGGCTGAGCGATGAGTAATTTTTCGCTTGCCCTGTTTATCGAGCCGTATTTTGCAACCTCAACGGCGTATCGCATATGAAGTATATTCATATTACACCTCTCAAAAATAAAAGCAGGCGTATATCGGTAAAGACGGTCCGCCTGCTTGTTTATTATGCCTTTGATGAAAGAATATCTATATTCTTATCCATAAGGTCAAAGAAATCGTTTACTATCTTCTCATCCTCTTCGTTACCCCGAACGCACATTGAAAGTGTAAGTTCCGAATTTATCGAGGTTGCCGAAAGAAGAACATACGGTTTATATTTAACCGCTCCGGTCATAAATCCGTCAACAGGCGGATGTCCGTCAAGCGAAAGCTTGTCAGTTTCGAGAACACCGATATTACTCATTGCGATAAGCGGGTTGGAATAGCCGATTTTTATAACCTCTTCCGATGCCATCTGCGGCATAATGCTGTAACCGAGCTTTAGAAGCGGCAAGCCGTAAAGTCCCATAAATTTATCATTTTTGAACTTTGCAACGCTCTGTTTAGTATATTCGAGCGTCTTAAAAATATCCTCTCCGAGCTCCGGTATATTGCACTGCATAAACGCAGTCTGGTTTGTGATGCCCGTATCGCTTGTATCTTTCATATGGCGTCTTAAATCTATTGCACATGAAATTGTAACGCTTTCATCCCTGCCAAAGCCGGCAAGCTCGTAAAGGCTGTAAAAATAAGCCGCAACAAGCATATCGTTTACAGTAGCGCCGAGCTTTTTGCCTGATGCCTTTAGTCGTGCGAACCTGTCCTTGTCGACTTTTCTGCGTGCGATAAACGAACGGTCTCTGATATTGTTCTCGGTAAGAGGGAACCTATGGTCGTCCTTTGCGCATACATTTTTGTAAAGGTTCTGCGCCATTGCCTTCTCGGTTTTTGAGAAGTCGTCGTAGACCTCCTCAAATGAACGTGAGCCCGACTTCAAGTCAATGGGGCTGACTTTATTTTCAAGGTAATCGTTATAGTTCTTGCAAAGAGCCTTCATAAAATATTTGAAATCTCCGCCGTCCATACACATATGGTTTTCAACTATACAAAGCACCGACTTACCCTCGTGAAAGAAAACAGCAACCTGAATCTGGAGCTCGTTTTCGGGCGGTATGTACTGTGTAAGGAAGTCGTCTATTGCCTCCTCAAGATTATCGGGAGTTGAAACATGGATTACATCGTCAATATTGTAATCATTTACTCTCCAATAGGTCTTAAATTTATTATCAACAAACGACGAGTGCAGAACGGGGGCTTTTTCAAGAAAACAAATAAGCACGGTTTTGAGTACATCAATGTCTATTTCAAAATCATAATGCAATTCGACATGAACCATACGGTCGTTGAAATCACGGAAAAGGTAATGCATTTTATCCCACAGCTCAGCTGTTAATTTGTTATTCATTATTCATCCTCCTCCGGATTATATGCAAGTTTTTTGTTCTTGATTGCAAGCTGCGCAATTACGCCAATGTCAAGTACAAATCCGATTATTATAAGTATTCTTCCCACTTTCCACATATCCGTAATCAAGCCGAAAATAACAAACGCAAATATGAAAACAAGCGGAATGGTAATAAGATAGTTAACAAAAACAAGTCTTTGCTTCGTTACGGTAGCAAGAACAAGGTCGCCTATAAACATCATTGCAAGGGCAAACAGGAAAATAAGGTATGCCATCTCATTATCAAATACAATTCTGATAAACAGGAACAAAAACTGTGTACCCACCATAACCGAGCCTGCTACAAGCGCACGCATAATCGCATAAAATCTTCTGTGGCGTCTTAAAATGGTAACGGCTGTAAGCATAATTGCCATAATTCCGGCTGTAGCCGTTCCCTCGATTATCAGCCATGTCGGATGCCATATATCGGCAATGAAGCCGATCGCCAAAAAAACAAGCACAGAAAAAAGTATGCAGGCAACAACGGCAACAGGTGTATATTTAATCATTTTTTTCTCTTTAAGGTCTTCCAAATAGTATTTATAATCCCTTAAAATACGCTGTGGATTGTATTCGTCCAAAATCAAGTCGTGGGCAACCTTTTCGTCTTTAAGTCCCCTCTTCATAACTTCTTTTGTACGGAATTTCATATCGTCAAGAGTTCTTCTCTTAAAAATAAAATTAACCGTATCGTTTGAATACGAACTCATAGCGTTTTCGATGTGTTCGCAATAATCGGTATATTTTTTCATTGTATCCTCCCATATCAAATCTGTAATAATATTATATCAAAATGCATATACGCCGTCAATGAGTTATCAATAAAAAGGAGATGATTTTTCATCATCTCCGAAAATTTATTTTTCTATAAGGCAAACGCAGTGGGCGGCAATCCCCTGCTTTGTTCCCGTAAAGCCCAAGCCCTCCTCGGTCGTGGCTTTCACGCTGACTCGGTCAATGTCCAAAGAGAGGGCGTTTGCTATATTTTCACGCATTTTCATAATGTGCGGCGCAAGCTTCGGCGCCTGTGCCAAAACGGTTGCGTCGATGTTTACCGTGTGATAGCCCTTGTCCTTCAAAAGCTCATTAACATTTTTGAGAAGTTCGAGGCTGTCGGCGCCCTTATATCTTTCGTCCGTATCGGGGAAATGCTTTCCTATGTCGCCGAGCGCCGCCGCACCCAAAAGCGAGTCGGATACTGCGTGCAGCAAAACATCCGCGTCGGAATGACCCAACAGACCTATTCCGTTATTTTCTATTTCAACGCCGCCGAGGATAAGTTTTCTGCCCTCAACGAGCTTATGCACATCATAACCGTGTCCTATTCTTATCATATCTGTTCTCTCCTGTACAAAATAGCCTGCGCTATATCGGTGTCATCGGGAGTGGTTATTTTAATATTCTCATAGCTTCCCTCGACCATTTTAACCTCTGCGCCGTATTCCTCCAAAAGTTTGCAATCATCCGTAAACATTTCGGAATTTATGACATTGTCTATCGCCGAAAGGTACAGCCTGCGTTCAAACACCTGCGGCGTGTGAACAGCCCACAGGTAATTTCTGTCGGGCGTTGAGGTTATTATGCCATTTTCGTTTACGACCTTGACGGTGTCCTTAACTCTGACGCCTGTTGCCGCCGCTCCCGTTAAGAACGCTTCACTTACGGTGTCCTCGATTATTTTTTCGGTAACAAGCGGTCGTGCGCCGTCATGGATTGCGAAATATTCGGAAAACGGAGAGCTGCGCCTTATCGCATTGAAAACACTCTCCTGCCGTGTTTTTCCGCCCTTAACTATATCGGTAACCTTTAAGACTTTGTATTCCTTTATCATAGCGTACATTTTCGGAATGTCCTCTTCCCTTGCCGCTATGACAATTTCGTCTATCATATTACTTTCGGAAAATGCCGAAAGCGTCCTTATAAGCACAGGGACGCCGTCAATAAGCAAAAACTGCTTGTTGACGCCGCCCATTCTTGTTGAATTACCTGCCGCTACAATAACCGCCGTAACGAACGGTTTTGTCTCGTAAAATTCATTGTTTTGTTTTAAGAAGCTCATTTTATCACCGTTAAAAAATTATATGAATAATTTTTGCCTGTGATAACAGTTTACATCATTTTTTCGATTGTTGCAAGTTTAATGCAAAGGCAGAGAACTTCCGCCGCTTTGCCGATGTCGGTAACGCTCGGGAAAGTCGGTGCAATGCGGATATTTTTGTCGTCGGGGTCCTTACCGTAGGGATATGTTGCGCCTACGCTTGTGAGCACCACGCCGAGCGACTTGCAAAGCTCGCCTACACGCTTAGCGCTGCAATTTTCGGTATCAAGGCTTATGAAATATCCGCCGTTGGGCTTTGTCCACGAAGCAAGACCCGTGCCGCCGAGCTCTCTTTCAAATGTGTCGATAACAACGTTGAATTTGGGCTCAATAAGCGCCGCATGCTTTTTCATATGAGCCTTAATTCCGTCAAGGTTCTTGAAGAATTTAGCGTGTCTTAACTGATTGAGCTTATCGTGGCCTATCATCTGACTGTTAAATCTTTTCTTAATCATCTGAATGTTCTTCTCGGAAGCGGCAAGGCAGGAAACGCCTGCGCCCGGGAAGCTTATCTTTGAAGTTGAAGTGAATTCAACAAAGTAATCCTCCGTGCCGAATTCCTTGCAAGCCTCGAAGATGTTAAGAACCTTATCGGGATTCTCCTGGAAATCGTGTACGATATATGCGTTGTCCCAAATAACTCTGAAATCCTTTGCCGCAGGTTTTAACGCTGCCAAAGCACGAACCTTTTCATCGGAATAGGTTACGCCTGTGGGGTTTGAATACTTAGGTACGCAGAACATACCCTTAACGCTTCTGTCCTTGACAAGCTCAGCGATTTTTTCAACATCCGGACCGTCTGAGAGCATAGGTACATTTATCATTTTGATGCCGTAATATTCGCAAATCCCGAAATGTCTGTCATATCCGGGAACATTGCAGATAAACTTAATCTCGCCCTGCTGACTCCACGGCTTATCGCCTGCGCCCGTGAGCATACACTGTGTGATATAGTCGAACATAAGAGTGAGTGACGAAGTACCGCCGAGGATTATATTGTCGCTGTCAACCTCGAGCATTTCGGCAAAAAGTCTCTTGCACTCAGGGATGCCGTCAAGCACGCCGTAGTTTCTGCAATCAAGTCCGTTTTCGCTCTTACAATCGCATACGCCGATAACCTCTTTAAGCATATCCATTGAAAGGTCAAGTTGTTCGCCTGCGGGCTTACCTCTCGACATATCGAGTTTAAGTCCCTGAGCCTTGAGTTCTTCGTATTTTTTCTTCAATTCATTGTATTGAGCCGCTAACTCCGGCTTGCTCATCTGAGAATATTGCATAAATCCACACCTCAAAATCTATTATTTTATATTAAACCAAGTAATATTGTAATACATTATAAATTCTTTTGCAATATTGTTTTCGACTTCTTGCAAAAATTCCGCAAAAAAGACAAGCAACCGCAAAAGCCGCCTGTCTTTTAGTATAATTTAACTAATTAAATTCAGTTTTTCTCTGCCGCGGAAGCACTTACCGTATTTGCCTTTGCCCTGCGTTCCTCAAGCTCTTTCTGAATTCTTGCCTTTTTCTCACCCGTGTAGTCGTTGAAGAACATCGGTATCATTGTAAGTGCAAAACCGATTGCGGGCAAAACGGTTATCATAAAAAACAGACCTGTTTTTGTAGTGTCGGACTGTTCCTGAATAACACCGTCGATAGGAGCCTGAAATTCGCATACTTTAAGCACAACACTGACTGCATAAGTTGCAAGTCCTGCCGAGACTTTGTTCAGAAGAGTCTGGAAGGCAAAGCAAACGCCGTCCGCTCTCTCGCCCGTTTTCCATTCAATATAGTCAACGCTGTCCGCTATGAGAGCGTATGTAATTACATTGTAAATACCGAGCGGCACACCCATAAATACAAGGCAAAGAAGCACAACATAAATATTTTCATAACCTATAAACCAAAAAGCAAGATGGGAAATTATACCGAATACGGATGAACCGATATAAATCGTTTTAAGCGAAAAGCGCTTTCTGAGCGCCGGCATAATCACCATGGCAGGAACCATACCGACGCCGACCGCAACGGTAAGCGAGGTCATTTTGAAGCCGTTGGGAATAATGCCGTAATTGTCAACGCCGATAAGGTAGTAATGGATATATGTCGCGCATACATTTGCCATTACCATTGTCGAGCCGAGAACTGCCGAAAGAATTACGATTATAAGCACCTTGTTTTTGCCTATAAGTCGGAAATTTTCCTTAAATGTTCTTGTGTCCTGTCTCTCCTCGTGTACACGCTCTTTTGCGGTAAAGAACGGAAGAATGGAAAGAACCGCAGCAATCACACCGAAAATAATCGCAGAGACAAAATAACCGTTTCTCAATCCGAGCATATTATCCGCAACAAGAACAGGGATAAGCACCGTCGGGAGAATACCGCCTGCGGTACTTCCGAGTCTGCCATTTGACAAAAATCTCGTTCTCTCCCTCTCGTTAGGCGTGATAACCGAGCTCAAGCCCCAGAACGGAACATCCTGTATTGTGAAAGCGATGCCCCAAAGAATATATGTTACCGCCGCATACGCAACCTTAGCCGAATAAGACGAAAACTGCGGAGCGAAGAACAGAAGAATTGTCGTTATCGCAATCGGTACGGGCGAGAAAAGAAGATAAGGTCTCATCTTGCCCCACTTTGAATGGGTGCGGTCAACTATCATACCCATAATCGGGTCGTTGAGTGCGTCGAAAATTCTGCCTGCAAGAATAATGTTTCCTGCGTGAATCGGGTCAAGTCCTGCCGCATCGGTGTAGAAAATCAGCAGAAACATTGACATAATCGTGTAAACTCCGCTTCGTCCGAATGCCGCAAGCGGAAATGTCAGCTTTTCTTTAAGCGTCAAATAAGTCTTTTCCATATACAGTCTCCTAAATCCCTTTTTATTTTTTACGGACAAACAACGCAGGCAGAATAACGGGCTTTTTCTCCCCTGCCGCAGTCATTTCCCGAATCAGCATATTTTTAAGCTGCTTCCTTTGTGAAGCATATTTCGGGTCTTTTACAAGGTTGTATCTTTCAATCGGGTCCTTTTCGAGGTCGTAAAGATAATCCTCAAAATAAACAGGCGACGAGTGCATTGCATATCCCGTCGGCGTGAGCGCACGGACGGAGTATTTGAATTTTTTCGTCCTGATGGCACGGCCGCACTGGCTTTCGCTTATCTGCATAAATACACAGTCGCGTTCCTCGCCTGTTTCAAGCTCTCTCAAAAGCGATTTGCCCATATAGCTGTCGGGAATTTCAATTCCTGCAATATCAAGAATTGTAGGCGGCAGATCTATAAGGCTTACAAGGCGTGAATCGAGCTTTCCGCCCTTGAACGCACCGCCCTCGATAATAAGCGGCGTATGCGAGGCGCTGTCATGGCACGAACGCTTGTATTCAAGGTTTCTCGTCTTGAAATGCGAGCCGTGGTCGCTTGTGTAAATGATTACGGTGTTGTCGTAAAGTCCTTTTTCCTTGAGCTTTTCAACCAATTTACCAACATTGCCGTCAAGGCTGTTGATAGCCGCCATATAGTCGGGGTACATCTCTTTGTAATCGCCCTTCAAGAATGTAAGGTCATCGGGCAAGGGATAATCCCTGAACTTAGGTACGGTCTCCCTCGGTCCCTCATAGCAGTGATGGTCGTTCTGATGATGCGGCTCGATTTGAGAGACGAACATAAAGAACGGCTTATCCGAGGTCTTTTGATCGAGATATTGAAGTGCAAAATCGTTTATGCAGTCGGCTCTGTAGCCGTTGAAATCAATCTTGTTACCGTCGCCGTCGAATATGTATCCGTCATATCCGTGCGAGGTAAACTCAAGCACATCCGCCGCACGCCACCAATCCTTGTAACCGCCCTGCAATTCTTTCGGAACAGCGGTTTTTTCGCAGTGAAAGCCGACATTCGGAAGTCGGTCGGAAGCAAGGTGCCACTTTCCGACATAAGCGGTTTCATAGCCCGCCTCGTTAAAATACTCCGCAAGCGGCTTTATGTCCTTGGGAAGCGGTATTCCGTTCCAATAGCACTTGTTCTGCGTTGCGTAAACGCCTGTCTGCAAACAGGCTCGAGCAGGTCCGCAAACCGGCTGACAGGTATATGAGTTTTCAAACTTTATACCGTCCTCGGCAAGCTTCATAAGGTTTGGCGTTGCCGTTTCGTTTACGGTATCCCAGCGCTGTTGGTCGCTGAAATAGAAAATAATGTTCGGTCTCAAATTCTAACCCTCGTTTCTTAGTTTATAAACGCTGTAACGGCGTTGTAAAGACTTAAAGCCGCCACGGCACACACAGCAACCGTAAACACGGTTCTGATTGTTTTTTCATTACACTTTCTGTTGAGTTTTGCCCCGAAGAATCCGCCCAATATCGCAGCAGGGATAATAACAAGCAAATATTTTACATCAAAACCCTCAAAATGGGTGTTCACAAAGCTCGTTATAAGGTTTGAAAGCTGCGAAAAGAAAATAATCGCAACCGAGTAAACCGCAGCGTCCCGCATCGTAAAGGAAAACAGTATCGTGAGCACAGCAACATTTATCGGTCCGCCGCCTATTCCGAGGAAAGCCGCCGTCATTCCGAGCAAAAGTCCCGTAAGAGAAATAAGCACAGGATTTTTTATGTTGAATTTTTTTATGTTCGTGTTTACGGAAATTATTACCGCAACGAGCAGTGCGCAAAGCAACGCCGACTGTATGCCCTTTACCGTTTCGGGCGAGGAGCTGTTTGAAAGTGCAAGCGAAAAAAGCCTGTTGCCCGTAAAGCCGCCGATAACAGAGCCTAAAGCAAACAGCAGAACGAATTTCATATTTATTGGCGTTTTATTCTTAATATGCTTACCCGTAGAAGTAACCGACATTGCAAACACGGCGCACGAAGAAAAGAAAGCCACCTGAACAAGGGGATGAAAATTTATAACATCAAGAACGGGCTTGATTATAACTCCGCCGCCCAAGCCGACAAAGGCTCCGAGCAATGTTGCGATGAAAATAACCGCTCCGTATATAACAAAAATCACCGAAATCACCAAAATTTATTTTACCATACATCGTAATTTTATACAACTATTTTATTTTCACGCTTGAAGTTGATTTATAAATTTGGTAGTATATTAAATACTGCTAAAGGAGTGTTATGTATGTTGCTTAAGCTTAAACCTGCGCTCAAGGATTATCTTTGGGGCGGTACTAAATTAAAGACAGATTTCGGCTTTCAAAGCGATATGGAAAAGGTAGCCGAGGGCTGGATGCTCTCCTGCCACAAGGACGGCGAAAACACAGTTGAAAACGGAGAATACAAGAGCAAGACACTGTCGGAGGTTATAGAGCTTTGCGGCAGAGATATTCTCGGTAAAAACGGCTTGAAATTCGACTTCTTCCCTATCCTTATAAAGCTTATCGACGCCAAAAACGACCTCTCGGTTCAGGTACACCCAGACAACGAATATGCACTTCGTGTTGAGGGCGAATACGGAAAGACCGAGTGCTGGTATATACTCGACTGCGAAGACGGCGCGGAGCTCATATACGGCTTCAACCGTGAAATAAGCTCGGAGGAGTTCAGAAAAAGAATTGAAGACAACACCTTTCTTGAGGTTGTAAACAAGGTAAAGGTTCATAAGGGCGATATGTTCTTTATCGAGGCGGGAACGCTCCACGCAATCGGTTCGGGCATACTTCTTGCCGAAATTCAGCAAAATTCAAACACAACCTACCGTGTTTACGATTATCAGCGCCGTGACAAGGACGGCAACCTGCGTCCGCTCCACATAGACAAGGCGGTTGATGTTACAAAATGTGAAAAGCCGAAGTTCGGTATCAAGCCCATAGGCGAAAAAATCAAGACCGCATCGGGCACCGAGCAGATGCTTACAAAGTGTGACCTGTTTACGGTAAAGGAATATACGACCGACGGAACGCTCAATCTCGTTTCCGACGAAAACTCGTTTGTTTCACTCCTTGTAACCGACGGAAAAGGAACTGTCGAGTGCTCGGGCGAAAAGCTTTCGGTGCGCAAGGGCGACAGCCTTTTTGTAAGCGCCGATTCCGGCAAAATAACAATAAACGGCAAACTCAACATTATAGAGACAAGGGTATAACAAAAAGATGGCAAAAAGAACATTCAAAGGTACAAAAATCGCCTGTTACACAGGTTACTTTGTGCAGGCGATAGTAAACAATTTGGCTCCCCTGCTGTTTGTAATCTTTTCGGAAAGGTACAATATCGACCTTACGACAATCGGAAGTCTTATTCTTATAAACTTCGTAACGCAGATGATAATTGACATTCTGTCCGTCAAAATCGTTGACAAAATCGGCTTCAAGAGAATTGTCGTAAGCTCCCACTTCTTCGCTTTTGCGGGACTTGTTATGCTCGGCGTACTGCCCGAGCTTACCTCGCATCACTTTGTTGCGATAGCGGCGTCGCTTGTGGTTTCCGCAATAGGCAGCGGTATGATTGAGGTCACGATAAGCCCCATTGTCGAATCCCTGCCGAGCGACAAGAAAGCAGCCGATATGAGCCTGCTCCATTCGTTCTACTGTTGGGGTCAGATGCTTGTCGTGGCGTTTTCCACGCTCTATATAAAGCTTGCGGGCGGAGAAAACTGGAACATTCTCCCGATAATCTGGTCTGTAATACCGCTTGTAAATATGTTCAACTTTATGAGCGTACCGTTTATGCCGCCCATTGAGGAGGAAGAGATTGTCCCCGTTAAGAAGCTGTTGAAATCAAAAGCTTTTATCGTGGCAATGATAATTATGTTCTGTGCGGGCGCGAGTGAGCTTGCAATGTCGCAATGGTCGTCTTTCTTTGCGGAAGAGGGCTTGCATGTTTCAAAGTTCACGGGAGATTTGCTCGGTCCCTGCCTGTTTGCGGTGCTTATGGGCGCAGGCAGATTGTTCTACGGACTTTACGGCGACAAAATCGACCTTATTAAAATTATGTCGGCGTTCTCGGTGCTTTGCATAATATGCTATCTCACGGCTTCGTTTTCGCACAACAGTACGGTTTCGCTGCTTGCATGCGCCGTTACGGGTCTTTCGATAAGCCTTTTCTGGCCGGGCACATTTTCGCTTGCGGCAAAAAAATTCCCGAACGGTTCGGGCGGACTTTTCGGCATACTCGCGCTGCTCGGCGACATCGGCTGCGGTACGGGACCTTGGCTTATAAGCTATATCAGTTCCGCATTCAAGAGCGCAAACCCCGCTTTGAGCGAGGGTGCGGCACTAAAAAACGGTCTTGCGTTCGGCTGTATCTTCCCGATAATTCTTATAATCGGCTTGATAGTGCTCAAAAAGGACACGGACAAAACCGACAAAGCCCAAAACTGACAAACAAAAAATCAGCTCCGACGAAAGCAAATGCCAAGCGTCGGAGCTTTTGTTTTATTCTTTTGTTTCGTCGGGCTCTTCTGTTTCCGTCGCTTCGTCCGTCTCTTCCGTGTCGTCAGATTCGTCCGTTTCTTTTGTCTCTTCCGTGCCGTCGGGAGATAATTTTTCTTTAATGTCATCAAGCTCCATATGAAGAAGCTCATACAAAGCACGCACCTCTGCCAAAACCTGCTTCAATGCCAAAAACAGGCATATAAGCGCAACCGCAAGAAAAGGCGGTGCATATGACTCGTAAAACAGCATTCCGAAAACGCTGTAAAAAGCAAGAGCTAATAAAAAGATAAAAAAGGTTGCCGTCATAACACTACCTCCGTAAAATTATTTGTCTATTTCGTCTATTTCGTCTGTTTCTTCCGACTTTTCCGTGCCGTCGGGCACAAGCTTTGCTTTAAGCTCGTCAATTTCCTTTTGCAGAAGCTCGTATGAGGTGCGCTGATCCAACCAGATTTTCTTCAACGCAAAAAACAGGCATAAAATCGCGATTGCGAGGAATATCGGAGCGAGTGAAAAGACATCGGCAAAAAGTATTCCGAAAAAAGTGTAAAAGGCAAGAGCCAACACAAGAACAAATAAAATTGCTGACATAATGTTACCTCCGTAAATTTATTTATCCGCTTCGTCTGTAACCTTGAAATTAAGCTCTGATTTAAACCTGTAATTTCCTTAATGCAATATATTTCTCTCGTTAAGGCAGGTATGATATAAGAGAACTATTGCAAATTTGACATTGAGTGTAAATAAGACTTGGTGAAACCGAAACACTCGCTCCATTAAACGAAACAGATACTCCAGCAGAACCAAATCCGACTTTTTGATGGAAGTAATTCGCATAAACATTAAATACACATTCAACATTATATTGCGACACTCTACCTCTGCAAACCATTAAAAATGCTGCTTGAGTATAAACGACAGAAAAGGTCGAACCAGAGATATTATTTTTCAATAGTGTCAATATTATTTATATAAAATAATTTTTAATTTTTATTTTACATAATCACATTAAAATATACAGTTATAAGTGAAAATGTATATTATTCGGCACATTACGAATTTTAGGAATAAATATATTTAATTATTCCCTAATACTGAAAACATTTACCTTGTAAATTTATAGTACACTATAAATCTATCCTTGTCAACATAATTTTACAACTTAAATATACATAAATTTCGCATTTACAACAAATTATTTGTTATTGACAAGTGATTTACACGGTCATATAATAATGTAAAAGTTGTCTTCAGGGCGGGGCGCAATTCCCCACCGGCAGTAAAGTCTGCGAGCCTTTTCGGCTGATTCGGTGAAACTCCGAAACCGACGGTATAGTCCGGATGAAAGAAGATGTATTACGCTACATTTTTTGCCCCGAGGTTCGTCCTTGGGGCATTTTTGATGACAACTTAAATCATATTAGGAGGTCATCTTATCATGGCAAAAGCAAAAAAATCAGATTTGAGGAAAATCACGGTAACCGCAATTATGAGCGCAATAGCGGCAATTCTCCAGTTTATCGAATTTTCAATCCCGATAATACCGAGCTTTGTAAAGCTTGATTTCAGCGACCTGCCCGCACTTATAACCTCGTTTGCAATCGGTCCGTGGTACGGCATTTCGGTTGAGCTTTTGAAAAATCTGCTTCATCTTCCGTTCGGCTCGTCGGCGGGCGTCGGCGAAATGTGCAATTTCCTTTTGGGTGCGATTTTCTGCCTTACGGCGGGTCTTATCTACAAAAAGCACAAGACGCGCAAGGGTGCGGCGGCAGGAGCGGTGCTCGGTGCGCTTTTAATGGCTCTTTTTTCGCTTCCGATGAACTTTTTTATAGTTTACCCGGCATATGTGGTTCTCTACGGTATGCCGATGGACGCAATAGTAGGTATGTATTCGGAAATCTTACCCGGAACGGACTCACTCGTAAAGGCACTGTGCATATTCAATCTGCCTTTCACATTCTTAAAGGGAATTGCAAACGCAATCATATGCTTTTTGATTTACAAGCCGCTTTCCCCCGTGATAAAAGGCAAAAATGTGTAAACAATGTTTGAATACTGTTGACAAAAGGCATATATAGTAGTAAAATCACTTACGACAAGAAAATAATCATCTCCTTATAAAGAGTGGCGGAGGGACAGGCCCTGTGAAACCACGGCAACCTGCTTTGAGCAAGGTGCTAATTCCTGCGGTTCGTCCGAAAGATAAGGTGTTTTTAAGCACCTTTCGGGGTGCTTATTTTTATGTTAATAAATTTTAGGAGTATAAAGCAATGGCAAAACATCTCTTTACATCAGAATCGGTTACAGAGGGTCATCCCGACAAGATATGCGACAACATCTCCGACGCGGTTCTTGACGAAATCCTCAAGCAGGATCCGTACGGCAGGGTTGCGTGCGAAACGACCTGCATCACAAACCAGATTACGGTTATGGGCGAAATTACCACAGCCGCCGACATTGATATTGAAAAAATCGCAAGGGAAGTCGTATGCGAGATAGGCTACGACAGCGACGAAAAAGGCTTTAACGGTCACACCTGCAATGTTACGACATTTATTGACAAGCAGTCGAGCGATATTGCCCTCGGCGTTGACAAGTCGTACGAGCTCAAAGAGGGTCAACAGGAAGATTACAACCTTCACGGCGCAGGCGACCAGGGTATGATGTTCGGTTACGCTTGCGATGAGACTCCCGAGCTTATGCCGCTTGCGATTTCGCTTTCTCACAAGCTTGCAAAACAGCTTACCAAGGTTAGAAAAGACGGCACTCTCCCCTATCTTCGTGCCGACGGCAAAACTCAGGTTACCGTTGAGTACAACAACGAGGGTATTCCCGTAAGAGTTGACACAATCGTTATTTCCTCACAGCACAGCGCAGATGTCGAGCTTGAAACAATAAGAAGAGACATTCTTGAAAATGTAATCAAGCCCATCATTCCTCAGGAGCTTTTTGACGATGACACAATCATCTATGTAAACCCCACGGGCAGGTTCGTAACAGGCGGACCCGCAGGCGACAGCGGACTTACGGGCAGAAAAATAATTGTTGACACATACGGCGGCGTAGGCCGTCACGGCGGCGGCTGCTTCTCGGGCAAAGACCCGACAAAGGTTGACCGTTCAGCGGCTTATGCGGCAAGATATGTCGCAAAGAACATTGTTGCGGCAGGTCTTGCAAAGAAGTGCGAGGTTCAGCTGGCATACGCTATCGGCGTTGCGCACCCCGTTTCGGTTATGGTTGACACCTTCGGCACAGGCGTTCTCGCAGACGATGTGCTCGAAGAAATCGTTTCGGAAACCTTTGACCTGCGCCCTGCGGCTATAATAGATTATCTCGATTTGAGAAAGCCGATTTACAGGCAGCTTGCAGCTTACGGTCATATGGGCAGAGAAGAATTGGGCGTTAAGTGGGAGCTTACCGACAAGAAAGACATTCTCCGCCAAAAAGCAGGAATATAATAAATACGCACATAACGCACAAAAACCTCTGATACGCTGTATCAGAGGTTTTTTATATTACGCGTTATCAGAACAAGCCCTTGATATTGCCGTCGGTATCGACATCGATATTATACGCCGCAGGCTGTTTGGGAAGTCCCGGCATAGTCATTATATCGCCTGTCAGCGCAACGATAAAGCCTGCGCCTGCGGAAAGTCTGACATCACGCACGGTAATTGTGAAATTTTCGGGCTTGCCGAGCTTTGTCGGGTCATCCGAAAGAGAATACTGTGTTTTAGCAACGCAAACGGGAAGCTTATCCTTGCCGAGCGCCTCAATTTCGGCAATCGCCTTTTCTGCCGCCTTGGTGTAATTCACTCCGTCCGCCCTGTAAATTTCACGGGCAATAATTTCAAGTTTTTCCTTTATCGGAAGCTTTTCGTCATAAAGCGGCTTAAACTGCGAGGGCTTCTCTTCAATCGTCTTAACCACCTTTTTTGCAAGGTCAACTCCGCCGTCTCCGCCGTTTGCAAAGACCTCCGTGAGTGAAACAAGCACATCGTGCTCCTCGCAGAAGTCCTCGATTATCTTGATTTCATCGTCCGTATCGGTATTGAAGCGGTTGATTGCGACAACAACGGGTACGCCGTATTTTTTCATATTTTCAATGTGGGTCTGCAAGTTCACGATGCCTTTTTTAAGCGCCTCGGTATTTTCGTATTTCAAATCGCTCTTTGCGACTCCGCCGTTATACTTGAGTGCACGGATAGTGGCAACAATGACAACGCACGAGGGCTTGAGACCCGCATATCTGCACTTTATATCAAGGAATTTTTCAGCGCCGAGGTCAGCGCCGAAGCCGGCTTCCGTTATGCAGTAATCGGCAAGCTTCAAGCCGAGCTTTGTCGCAGTAACGGAGTTGCAGCCGTGAGCGATATTCGCAAACGGTCCGCCGTGCATAAGCGCAGGTGTGTTTTCAAGCGTCTGAACAAGGTTAGGCTTTATAGCGTCCTTCAAAAGAGCCGCCATTGCGCCGACAGCCTTTAAGTCCTTGGCATAAATCGGCTTACCGTCATAGGAATAAGCGACAAGTATTTTGCCGAGTCTGATTTTAAGGTCGTCTATATCGCTTGCAAGGCAGAGAATTGCCATAACCTCGGAAGCGACGGTAATCATAAAGCCGTCCTCTCTCGGAACGCCGTTTACCTTGCCTCCGAGACCGATAATAACATTTCTCAGCGCCCTGTCGTTCATATCAAGGCAGCGTTTGAGTAAAATTCTTCTCGGGTCGATCGAAAGCTCATTGCCCTGCTGAATATGATTGTCGATTATTGCGCAAAGCAAATTATTCGCCGAAGTTATTGCGTGCATATCACCCGTAAAATGTAGGTTGATGTCCTCCATAGGGATAACCTGAGCGTATCCGCCGCCTGCCGCTCCGCCTTTTATGCCGAAAACGGGACCCATTGACGGCTCACGCAGAGCAATTACCGCATTTTTTTCGATTTTGTTCATTGCCTCACCTAAGCCGACTGTAACCGTGGTTTTACCCTCTCCGGCAGGCGTGGGGTTTATTGCTGTAACAAGTATCAGCTTGCCGTCGGGTCTGTCCGAATATTTATCGACAAGCGAAAGCGGCAATTTTGCCTTATATTTTCCGTAAAATTCAAGGTCGTCCTGATCGATGGAAAGCTTTTTTGCAATTTCCGTAACAGGAAGACATTTTGCCTTCTGCGCTATTTCAATATCCGATAGCATCTTAATTCCTCCTGAGTAAATTATCAATGTGCTGCTTGGTCTGATTTGCCCAGGCATAGCCGTTCATATATTCGTTCTGATATTCCTTTATCGCCTTCTCATCATTCTTGAAAAGGTTGTAGCTGTCACAGTCAAATTTTGATGTATCAACGCTTCGCTGATTTCTGGCGTCGATAAGGATGTCAAGCACTCCCGCGTCGGACAGAGCGGTACGAAGACTTTTAAGTACTTTTCTGAAAAGGCTCTGAACCGACTCATCGTAATTTCTGTCGGGCCAAAGCGCAGAAACGGCATTTTCGGTGCTTACGGAGCCTCCCTGTCTGTCAACAAGAAGTGCAAGCAGCTCTTTCGATTTTGATGAGGAAAAATGTATCGGCTTGCCGTCAACAAACACATCAAAATATCCGAATGTCTTTATAAAGACCTTAGGACCGTAACGGTGCGGAATATTAGTCCTTATCTTATTCAGCTGTTCAAGTATCATATCGTCCGAAAAAGGTTTGAGAACATAGCCCACGGCGTTAACTCCGAAAGCGTCATATGCGTACTCCTTAAAGCCCGTAACAAAGATAATTTTCATATCAGGTCTCAGCCTATTAAACCGTTTTGCAAGCTCAAGGCCTGACATAACGGGCATTTCAATATCAAGGAATGCCGCGTCAACGGTGTTAAGTACAGTGTATTCAAGCGCGTCGGCAGGGTTTGAAAAGGTGCTTATGCTTGTTACAAAATCAAACCCCTCGCAAATTTCCTTTATATCCTCCAGCACAAGGCTTTCGTCATCAACTGCTATAATATTCATATATTCATCTCCCCGAAAATATCTTTTCTGTTTTGCAATTCAAGGCTTTCTTTCAGAGTCTTGACATTTTTGTCTTTCGGGAGCGTAACGGTAACGGTCGTACCAACTCCCTCTTTGCTTTCAATTAAAACACTGCCGCCCATGATATCGGCAAAGCGCTTCTTTATGTTTGCAATTCCGATATGAGATCTGCCGTCATTGCGTTCTGCCTCAAGAGATCTTACATCAAAGCCCTTGCCGTCGTCCTCAACCTTTACATAGAAATTCTTCTCGTCCTCATAGGTCGAAACGGTAACCGTTCCGCCCTCGGGCTTTTTCGTAACTCCATGCTTTATGGCGTTTTCGACTATCGGCTGAACACTAAGCGTCGGAACATAAAATGCGTCTGTTCCTATTTCGTAATATATATCGAGCTTATCCCGAAAACGAAGCTTTTCAATGTTGCAATAATATTTGACATGCTCCAACTCCTCACTGAACGGAATGGGGTCTTTCTGAGTCAGACTGTCCATATTGCCTCTGAGATAAAGCGAAAAATCAATAACCGCCTTCTCGGCTTTCTTCGGGTCTCTTTTTATCAACGATTTTATGGTGTTCAAGGCATTGTAAAGGAAATGCGGCTGAATTTGCGAAATCATAACCGCCGTATTCGCCCTTTCAAGCTCCGCTTCAAGACTTCTTGCTTTGAGAGCGTAATTGTATAACTGCCTTATTCTCAACGCCTGAATTACCAATGTGATAAACGCAAAGGCGAAGAAGCATACGGGCATAACCGAAGAGCAATTTGTTCTCATCAAGCCGTTTGTGTATGCCACATCGACGGTAAGTCCGAACACAATAAACAGGTACGAAAAAAGATACAGAAACGCATACGGCGTCTTTTTAACGATTTCGATACAGAGCTTGTTTGTGGTGTAAAAATCGATTACAAGAGAAAGCATTTGCAGACTTAAATAGTAATATGTGTCAAAAATCGAGTTCGGCAGGAAATTTATGGATATCGCAAGACCGAGTATCGTTGCGCACATTGCGACAAGCGTATTGTCGTGGACCTTTATATCAAGGCTTTTGATTATGTAAATCAATGCCACAAGCTTAATTATAAATGTGGAAATGAAAATAAACACATTCATTTCTTCATAGCCGATATTAAACATATACGGCTGAATTACGCTGTAGCTCTCGGTCGTTATCAGCATCCTCAACAGCAGAAAAAAAGCAAGGAACGGAAGCCACGGGGTATATTGCTCACGGCTTACAAACTTTCTGAAGATTATAAACAGAAGTCCGCAAAGGAAAACGATACCGCAAAGCACAAACCTCAGCGCAATCTTAGAGCTTAAAGAATAATTGTCGTTGGTGTATTCCGTCATATAAACGGGCAGATAAATTCCCGAAAAGTGGTCTGCCGAAATTTCCACGACAACCTCGTATTCCTCCCCCGACAAAAGCTTGAACGGAAGAGAATAATGCCCTGCGGAAGTGACGGTCTCGTTATAAGTTTTTGACGGTGTGCCGCTTGCCGTGACAAGCTCGCCGCCGACATAAATCCTGTATGCACAGGCAATGTTCGGAATATATACCGTAAGGTAAGAGTCGGAATTGACATTTGTTATGTAACACCTGTAAGAAGCGTAGCCGCCGGCGGAATACTTCCGTGTTTCAAGCACGCCCGACCAGGAGGACGGCACATCAATCATCTCACGCCGGGGGCTTACAGTAATGTTGTCGCTTTTCAAAAAAACCGAGTGATAAAACTCCCACTCGCCCGTAAGATAAATACCGTCCGAAAAATCAACGCTCGACAGGTCAAAATGAGCGTTTCCCATATTGCATGGGTCAGTTTTCTTTTCGGAAACAAAGTTACAGACAAAGACAGTACCCAACAAAACAGCCGCCGTCAAAAGCACCGTTACAATAAGCAGTATATTTGATTTTAACTGTTGTTTGCCGTCAGCCGTATGCAAAATTCCATCACTGTCCTTTTTAACAGAGTAATTATACTATATACCTTAAAATAAAACAAGCATTTTTATCCATTCTCGGTTGACAACAAATGATTATAAAGGTATAATTTTTAAGATTATAAAGGGAAAGTGTTTTCGGACGCTTTTTACAAGGAGATATTACAATGGAATGGACATCACTTAACGATTTGAGAGAAAAATATCTTGAATTTTTCGAGTCTAAGGGACATCTGAGACTTGAGAGCTTTTCTCTTATTCCGCACAATGATAAGAGCCTTCTTCTTATCAACTCGGGAATGGCTCCGATGAAGAAATATTTCACGGGCGAAATTACTCCCCCGAGGAAAAGAGTTACAACCTGTCAGAAATGTATCCGCACACCCGACATTGAAAATGTCGGCAAAACGGCAAGACACGGTACTTTCTTTGAGATGCTCGGCAACTTCTCGTTCGGCGACTACTTCAAGAAAGAGGTTATTCCGTGGGCTTGGGAGTTCTGCACAAAGGTTATGGAAATGGACCCCGAAAAGCTTTATATCAGCGTATACGAAGAGGATGACGAAGCTTACGACATCTGGACCAAGACAATCGGCGTAAAGCCAGACCATATGGTTCGTTTCGGTAAAGAGGACAATTTCTGGGAGCACGGCGCAGGTCCCTGCGGTCCCTGTTCCGAAATCTACTACGACAGAGGCGAAAAGTACGGCTGCGGAAAGCCCGACTGCAAGGTAGGCTGTGAATGTGACAGATACATCGAGTTCTGGAACCTTGTTTTCACACAGTTTGAAAACGACGGCAACAACAACTATACAAGACTTGCCCACCCCAACATTGATACGGGTATGGGTCTTGAAAGACTTGCGTGCATTTCTCAGGATGTTGACAATCTCTTTGAGGTTGACACCGTTCAGAATATAATGAAACACATTATGAGAATTGCAAATATCGAATATCATCAGGACCCCAAGAAGGATGTTTCGCTTCGTGTTATTACCGACCACATCAGAAGCACAACAATGATGATCGGCGACGGCGTTATGCCCTCAAACGAAGGCAGAGGCTATGTTCTCCGCCGTCTTTTAAGACGCGCTGCAAGACACGGCAGATTGCTCGGAATAAAGGGCACATTCCTCTCCGAGGTTGCGGAGACTGTTATCAACGAAAACAAAACCGCTTACCCGAACCTTGTTGAAAAGCACGACTTTATCATAAATGTTATTAAGGCAGAAGAAGAAAGCTTTGCAAAGACCATTGATACGGGTCTTATGATTTTCAATCAGATGATTGAAAGCCTTGACGGAAAGGTTTTAAGTGGCGAGGATGCTTTCAAACTCTCCGACACCTACGGCTTCCCGATTGACCTTACAAAGGAGCTTCTTGAAGAAAAGGGTCTTACCGTTGACGAGGACAGATGGGCTCAGCTTGTCAAGGAGCAGAAAATCCGTGCAAGAGCAGCTCATAAGGGCGCAGGCGCAGAGGCATGGGAAGGCACGGGCAATGTAACAAAGGATATTGAAAAGACCGATTTTGTCGGCTATACATTGATTGAAGCGGACGCACAGATAAAGGCTATCGTCGTTGACGGCGAAAGAAAAGAATATGCAACAGAGGACGACAATATAACGCTTGTTCTCGACACCACCCCGTTCTATGCGGAAAGCGGCGGACAGGTAGGCGACAGCGGCGTTATCAAAGGTGAAGGCTTCACTTTTGAGGTAACATCGGCAACAAAGACTCACGAGGGAGTTATTCTCCACCACGGTTCGATAACCGGCGGCGAGTCCTTAAAGCTCGGCGACAAGGTTCATGCGGAAGTAAACCGTGAGACAAGAGAGGCTACAATGCGTAACCACACTGCGGCTCACTTGCTTCAGGCGGCTTTGAGGAAAGTGCTCGGCAGTCATGTTGAACAGGCAGGTCAGCTTGTAACTCCCGACGAGGTCCGTTTTGACTTCACGCATTTCTCCGCCCTCACTTCGGATGAGCTCAAAGCCGTTGAAAACGAAGTAAACACCGCCATTATGTCGGCTGTTGAGGTAACGACAAAGGAAATGCCCATTGACGAGGCTAAGAAGCTCGGCGCAATGGCTCTCTTCGGAGAAAAATACGGCGATATAGTAAGAGTTGTAAAAGCAGGCGATTTCTCAACCGAGCTTTGCGGCGGTACGCACGCAAAGAACACGGGCAACCTCGGACTTTTCAAAATCGTATCCGAGTCCTCCGTAGCTTCGGGCGTCAGAAGAATTGTCGGTGTAACAGGCTTCAATGTTATGAAATATATTGACAACGCAAACAAGGAAATCCGCGACACTGCAGCGGCTCTTAAAATCACAAATGTTGCTGATGTCGTTTCAAAGGCACAGGCAACAGTTGCGGAGCTTAAAGTTACGCAGAAGGAGCTTGAGGCTCTTAATTCACAGCTTGCCGCTTCAAAGGCTTCCGACCTTATGAAAAACGCAAAGCAGGTCGGCGAAGTTGTGGTTATTGCCGCAGATTTGGGCGAGGCAGGCGCCAATGAACTGCGTTCAATGTGCGATAAGGCAAAAGAACAGGGCGAAAATATAGTAGCCGTGTTCGCAGGTGTTAACAAGGAAAAAGGCACAGGCTCATTTGCCTGCTGTGTAGGCAAGGACGCTTTAGCTCACGGTGCGCACGCAGGCAACATTGTCCGTCAGGTTGCGGCTGTTGCAGGCGGCTCCGGCGGCGGAAAGCCCGACAGCGCAATGGCTGGCGCAAAGGATGTTTCAAAGATAAACGAAGCTCTCGAACAAACCGCTTCAATAGTCGAAGCAATGCTTAAATGAGGTGTAAAATATGAGTAATTGTATTTTCTGCAAGATTATTTCGGGAGAAATCCCGTCAAAGAAAATTTATGAGGACGATTTATGCTATGCGTTTTATGACATTGAACCTCAGTCGGATGTGCATTTTCTCGTTGTTCCGAAAGAGCATATAGAATGTGCAAAAGATATAAACAAGGATAATTCCTCTCTTGTATCACATATTTTTGAGGTTATCGCGGAGCTTACAAGCGAATTGCAGCTTGACGGTTACAGAATAATAAACAACTGCGGCGAGAGCGCGGGACAGACGGTAAAGCACCTTCATTTCCATGTGTTGAGCGGCAGCAATCTCGGCGAAAGACTTGTATAAAGTATGAAACGCACACTTGCCGTAATAGGTTTTTCAATGCTTCTTGCATTGACCCTGTTCAGCAAAACCAATAATTACAATGCGGCAAGCGTTACCTTGGCGGTTTCGCTTGCTTTGTTGTTTGTGTCTTCGGTTGTTAAGCCGCTCAGGCAAAATATGACGATTCCCACAGCGCTGCTGTCGGTCTGTACTGCTCTGTGCCTGTTTTTGGCTGCAAACGCACAGTATGAAACGATCTCAAAGATATACAATGACACCACCGTTACGGTAAGCGGAACTCTGATTTCGCTGCCGACAACCAACGGCTCGACAAGATATTACACTGTCAGAACCGATGAGGTGAACGGTGCAAAGGAGCACATCAACATAAGGATTGCCTCCTCTTCCCCTGTCGACCTTGAGCCCACCGACACTTTAACCGCTAAGCTCGACACATATGTTCTCGGAGCAGAGGACGATGAATTTCTTGAATACTACCGTTCAAAAAACATTCTGATAGGCGGAATATTCAACGGCGATGATACACAAGTGGTCAAGGGCAACAACAAAAGCATCAGCAGTCTTATTCTCAAGGTAAGATATGAGCTTTACAACGAAATAACAAATGTTTTACCTAATGATTACGGCGCCGTGGTCTGCGGACTTGTGCTCGGCGAAAAATCGGCGTTGAGCGAACGAGTCTCCAATGCATTCAGACTTTGCGGTGTGTCGCATTTGTTTGCGGTATCGGGCTTGCATGTAAGCATCTGGTCGTCTCTCATATACGGGAAGCTGCGCAAGCTCGGATTGGGCAGTAAGAAATCCTCGATGTTTTCCATATTGTTCTGCCTGTTCTTCATGCTGTTGACCGGTGCAAATCCGCCGGTTATCAGAGCCGGTTTTATGATGATACTCGTCTATGCCGCAAACATTATTCAAAAAGAGGCGGAGCCGATAAACTCCATAGGCTTTTCGCTGATAGTTATGCTGTTCCAAAATCCGTACTGTGCGCTGAGCGTCAGTCTGTGGCTGAGTCTGCTTGCAACCCTCGGAATACTGATTTTGTATAACGGAATAAACGACATTCTCAAAAAGCCGTTTGAGAAAATCCCGTCAAAGGCGGTAAAATCCGCTATCAATTATGTAATTTCGCTGATTGCGGTCTGTGTGAGTGTAAACATCTTTACCCTGCCGGTCTACTTTTTCAAATTCAAAAGCATTTCGCTTGTTCTGCTTGAAGCAAATCTTATAATGGTATTCTTGGGCAAGCTGTGTATGGAAATTGCGGGTGCCGGCTCGGTATTATCGCTTATCGGACTTAATTTCATCGGAACGCCGCTGATTACCGTTTCGGGTGCTGTCGCAAAAGTTCTTATAGCATCTGCGCTGCATCTTTCTTCACGGCGCTATCTGCTTATGCCCGTTACTTCTCCGTTGATTATTGCGGTTTTCTGCATTTCAATGGTTACGCTGATGTTTATGACATATGTTCTCAAAAAGAAAGGCAAGGCACTTCGGATAACAGCACTGAGTCTTGCGCTTGTATTCGTGCTTTGCGGCACATATGTATATGCAAAATCGCTTATAACTCCGGAAATAATCGTCAGACAAAGCGACGGAGGCATTTCTGCGGTTATAAAATACCGAGGTTACAGCGCAGTTGTCTTTGCGGACAACGGAGACTATGCGGCAAGCTCGGTTTGTGATATAATGGAAGATAATGCGGTAAGCCGTATCGATGTACTTGCCCTTTACGAATCCGAGAAGAAAGCAAGAAAGCTGATAGAATCATACAATGTCGGCGAAATTCTGACAGACGACCCGGATCTTTGCGACAAGGTTTATTATATGGGTAAGTTCTCAAATATTGAGCGTCACACAGCGTCTCTATCCTCTCTCACGATTGCAACGCAGAACGATTTCTGTCATGTGATTTTCAACGGCAAGACTACGCTTATTTGCCTTGACGCATCAGCTCTTCCCGAGGATTACAGGTGTGACAGTATTATTTGCGGCGAGCAGTATAAAGACCTGATAAATGAGGTAAATTTCAGTCAAACAATATATACAAAACCCGACGGCGAGCCTATAAGGGTTGTGCTTTCATAAGCGGAAAGGAAACAAAAATGTCTCAAGCAGATGAAACCACTCTTAAAAACCAAATAAAAGAACGCAGATTTTCAAACGCTTACCTGATTTACGGAAACGAGCCGTACTTAAAGCAATATTACGCAAATCTCATTGCAAAGAAATGCGTCAGTGCTGATATGGAGGGGTTTAATCTCAGAAAATTCGATGCAGAGAACGGCACGCCCATTGACGAGCTTATCGACTCTACAGATACCCTCCCCGCCTTTTCCGAATACACCTGCACGCTTATGAAGGACTTTCCGCTCGACAGCTTTTACTCCTCGGACAAGGAGCGGTTTGAAAGCTGGATAAAGGATATGCCCGAAACGACTGTTGCGGTTTTCTGGCAGGACACGACGGAAATCAATCCTAAAAAGAATGCAAAGTGGAAAAATGTAATTTCAATTTTCACAAAATACGCAGAGAGCGTCTGCCTTGACAAAATGGACCGCACATCACTTGCGAAAACGGTTGCAAGCGGCCTTAAAAAGCGCGAAATTACCGCCGACAGACAGGTTGCATTCTATCTTATCGACACCGTGGGCAACGACCTTAATGTTTTGCTGAACGAAGTGGAAAAGCTTGCAGATTACAAAAAAAGCGGCGAGCTGACATATTCGGATATAGACGCAGTATGCGTCAAATCGCTTGAAGCAAATGTTTTTGACCTTTCAAAGGCACTGCTTTCAAAGAACCTTTCCAAGAGTCTTATGATACTTGACAAGCTGTTTAAGGACAAGGAAAAACCCGAGCTTATACTCGGTGCGCTTTCAAGCAATTTCATTGATATGTATAGGGTCAAGGTCGCTGTACTTTCGGGCAAAAGCGCAGATTTTTTCAAAGATTACTATAACTACAAAAATGTTGAATTCAAGCTTCGCAACGCACAGCGTGATTGCAGAAGCCTTGATATGGCACAGTTAAAAAAATGCATAGAATTGCTTGAGGGTGCGGACGAAAAAATCAAGCTGCGCACAAGCGATGAAAAGACAGTGCTTGAAAAGCTGTTGGTAGAGCTCAGCTGTGCGATGAACTGACGGAGAAAATTATGATAAAAATTGACCAAGCGGTAATAGTCGAGGGAAAATACGACAAAATAAAGCTGTCGCAAATTCTTGATACGGTAATAATCGAAACCGAGGGCTTCGGCGTTTTCAAAGACAAGGAAAAGCAAAAATTCATACGAATGATTGCGCAGAAAAAAGGAATAGTCGTTCTGACCGACTCCGATTCCGCAGGTTTTGTAATACGCTCGTTCCTGTCGGAAATTGTTCCTCCCGAAAAAATCACACACGTCTATATCCCCGATATTTTCGGCAAAGAGCGCCGCAAGGACGCGCCGTCAAAAGAGGGCAAATTAGGCGTTGAGGGTATGACGGGTGAAATTATACTTGAAGCGTTCAAAAAAGCCGGTATTGACGGAAAAAGCGTTGTTTCCGATGAAACCGAGCGGAGGCTTGTCACAAAAACTGACCTTTTTGAGGACGGAATTTGCGGAAAGGACAATTCCGTTGAAAAAAGGAAGCGGCTTTTGGCTGCTCTTTCGCTCCCCGAGCGTATGAGCGCCAACGCTATGCTTAAAATTATAAATTCTTATCTTACATATGACGACTATAAAAAAGCTGTAAAGGAAATCGGTGATTAAATGAAAATTCTTGTTTTACACACGGGCGGAACGATTGCAAGCGAAGGAAGCGGAAATGTAATCAATCCCTCCCGTGCGCCCGTAATCGAAAAGTTCCTCAAAGAGCATAACGGAACAGAGTTTGACAGCGTTAAGGTGTGCAATATACTCTCCGAAAACGCAGACGACGCTTTCTATGAAAGGCTTATAAACACCCTGCTTTCCTCTGAGCTTTCAAGGTACGGCGGCGTAATAATTATGCACGGCACGGACACTCTGCCCTTTACCTCGAGCCTTGTTTCCATGGCATTGAGGCATATTGAAATTCCCGTCTGCTTTATCGGCGCAAATTTCGTTATATCGGACCCTCGCTCAAACGCCCTCGACAATCTTGCGCTTGCGGTAAACTACATTGAAAACGGCGGAAAAGGCTTTGTTGTGCCGTACAGAAACCCCGACGGCAAAAATCTTATACATCTCGCAACAAGGCTTTGTCAGGCAGATTTCGCCTCTGCCGCTTTCTCGTCAATCAACAACACCAACCTTGCCGAGGTTGACGGCAACGGCTATATCTCCTTTAACAGGAAATCGGGAATATCTTATGACGGTATTTCAGCCCCGAAAGAAAGAATTGTCGGCGACAAAATCGAATTAAAAAACAAGGTTATTTTAATCGGCGCTTATCCCGGCATAGACTACTCCGTTTTCGACATTGAAAAGGCAAGACCTGCGGCGGTAATACACACCTGCTATCACTCGGGAACGGCGGACTGCAACAGGCTGCCGGAGTTTATCAAAAGATGCAAAAGCTGCGGTACGGACTTTTATCTGTGTCCCGTAAAAAGAGATGAGGCGTTTTACGGCTCAACAAAAAACATTATCGACAGCGGGGCGAAACCGCTTTATAATATGACTGTCGAAAGCGCTCTTGCAAGGATAAAGCTGTGCAAAAACCTTGACGGCTTAAACGATAACGACAATCTTTATTATGAGGAGTTTTGACTATGAAAAAGACACTTAAATATGTATTCGGACTTGTTTCGTTTTTTCTTACGGCGCTTTCCGTCAGCGAAGCGCTCAAGAAAAAGCAGGAACTTGAAAATGAGCTCAAATAATTACACATCACAAAAGGCGTTAAAGATTAGCTCTTTAACGCCTTATTTGTTTCGTATTATTCTATTGTACCGCCGCCGACTACCGTGTCGCCGTCATACAAGACCGCCGCCTGACCCTTTGTTATTGCACGCTGCGGCTCGTCAAAAACAATTTTCAAATGATTTTCATCCGTCTGCGTGACAACGGCAGGCTGTTCCTTTTGGTTGTATCTTATCTTAGCGCACAGGTGCTCCTGCTTTTCGAGCCTGTCGCACGCCGTAAAGCTGATATTTTTAACATTGACCTCTCTTTTGAAAAGGTCGTCGTTAAAGCCGAGAATGACCTTGTTGTGCTCGACATCCTTTTCAACAACATACATTGAAGCGGGCAGCGCAAGTCCAAGTCCTCTCCTCTGCCCTATCGTATAACGGATAATTCCCTTATGCTCGCCGAGTCTTTTACCGTTCATATCGACAAAATCTCCGCAAGGGTAGGTCTTTCCCGTATAGTATTCGATAAACTTGCTGTAATCGCCGTCGGGGACGAAGCATATATCCTGACTTTCGTGCTTGCGGGCGTTTACAAAGCCGTTTTCCTCCGCAATTTCACGCACCTGAGCCTTTGTATAATTTCCGAGCGGGAATTTCGTCAATTTCAGTTGCTCCTGCGTGAGCGAATAAAGCACATAGCTCTGGTCCTTGGATAAATCGACAGCCTTTTTAAGAAGATACCTGTCGCCCTGCTTTTCAATCCTCGCATAATGCCCCGTGGCAACATAGTCAATATCAAGCTCCTGCGCCTTATGAAGCATCTTTGAGAACTTCATATAGCGGTTGCAGTCGATACACGGATTCGGGGTAAAGCCGTTCTGATAAGCAGAGATAAAGCGTTCGATAACCTCAGACTTGAAGTCATCCGTCATATTAAGCGTATAATGGCGAATACCGAGCCTTGCGCACACGCTCTTTGCGTCAAGAACATCGTCAAGCGAACAGCAGGTCTTGTCCGAAACAAAATCAATATCCTCGTTATTATATAGCTTCATAGTCGCACCGATAACCTCGAGCGACTCCTGCTGTAAAAGGTAGGCGGCAACCGACGAGTCAACGCCGCCGCTCATACCTATCATTACCTTTTTATTTTCCGACAATTAAAACACCTCAGCCGCCGAGTCTAATCATTTCGTCAATACATCTGCGAGCCTTGACCCTTGTATCCTCGTCAAGCATTATTTCCTCGCCCGAACGGCCGAGGACCGCATTGTAAACATCGCAAAGGGTTGACATTTTCATATTCTTGCATATGAGCTTCTGCGAGAGATAATAGAACATTTTATCGGGGCACTCATATTGCAAATGCTCCGCAATGGAAATTTCCGTACCGATGATAAATTCCTTGTTGTCGCTCTTTTTTGCAAATTCCATAATGCCCGAGGTCGAGCCGACATAATCGGCATGCTTTACAACATCTGCGGTGCACTCGGGATGAACAAGCAAAAGTGCGTTCGGGTGCTTCTGCCTTGCCTTGATAACCTCGTTTTCGTTTACCGAAGCGTGTACTGGACAGCCGCCCTGTAAGAGCTTGAAGTTCTTTTCGGGCACCTGCTCGGCAACATACGCCCCGAGGTTGCAGTCGGGAATAAAGAGAATATTCTTTTCGGGAAGCTGTTTTACGATTTTAACTGCGGACGAAGATGTAACGCAGACATCGCAAACCGTTTTGAGGTCAGCCGTTGTGTTTATGTAAGCGACTACCTTGTAATCGGGATACTGCTCCTTGACAGCGGAAATAAGCTCCTTATCCATCTGCTCCGCCATAGGACAGCCCGCCTCATCGTGAGCAAGGATGACCTTCTTTTCGGGAGATAGAATTTTCACGGTCTCCGCCATAAAGCGAACGCCTACCATAATTACCGTTTTCTGCGGTGCGGAAGCGGCTTTTACGGAAAGCGCATAGCTGTCTCCGGTAAAGTCGGCAATTTCAAGTATTTCATGAGCGATATAAGAATGAGCGAGGATACATATATCCTTCTCCTTTTTAAGTCGCATTATTTCCTTTTGAATGTCATTGATCATAACTTTCACCTGCAAACAATAAAAAATTACAAATATAATAATACTCAATTATTCCTATAAAATCAATAGGAAATTCTTATTTAATAAGCAGAAAACGGCTTACTTAGCCTCCGAAGCCCGCTCCGACTTTATGGAATAAAGCTTTTTATCCGCTTCGGCAAATATTTCATCGTTACTCTTGTTTATGTCAAACATTGCGCTTCCGATACTCAACGACAGCGTGTAGGGAAGATTTTCTGCTTTGTTCATTTGCAAAACAGCTTTATTTATTTCATCCTTCAGTTCTTCAATTTCGGACGCGCTCCTCCTCCTGCAAACAATTACAAACTCATCTCCGCCGTACCGTGCAACAAAATCATGATGTCTGTCGCATATACCGTTGAGGAGTACTGCGGTTTTTACAAGCGCGGTATCCCCCTCAAGATGACCGTAATTATCATTAATGTACTTAAACTTATCAATATCCATTATGAGATAATAGAGATCGCCCTTTTTGTTGGAAGCGCTCAGCTCCGAATCAATATAAAGAGTCAACTGTCGTCTGTTGTTGATACCCGTCAGAGTATCAATCGAAATTTGCTTGTTCTGAACATTGATAAAGACCAACAAAACCGAAAGCGAAATTCCGACGGCGGTATACGGTAAATCCAAATAAATGAATTGAAGAAGATTTCCTATAAGCGGAAAAAAAGTAAACTGCAAAAGCGCACTCAATTCATCTTTTTTTTTCTTGGTTTTTTGACGGCGTATCCCCGCAACAGTCAGCACAGCCGCCCACAAAACATAAAGCATAATTATAAATGCTCTTATCCATGTTCCGTTACCGCGATGATATAAATTTCCCTCATCAACATAAAAAATATAATGGGTCTTGTGCGAAGCAAGCGTGAGAACGGTTAAAACCAGCATTGGAACAGCGTAAACAGTTACTCTCTTTTTATAAGAGCTGTCAATTCTTCGCTTCACCTTAAAATCAACATAAGAAATCCATAAAAAGCCTACAACTCCGGTCAAAATCATATATATTGTATTAACGGTGATGTTTATAACCCTGAAAACAGGTATATTCACGCCGTCAACCATTGGCCATATAATATCGGTAATAAGCAAAATCAAGGTCGCAAGAGACATTTCTAAGAAATATCGCTCCGCAAGCAGTATCTTTGAATGACGGCTTGACGCCTTGCTGATAAACAAAAGCATTATAAGGCAAATCGTATCGCCGAATATATAGGCAAAATTATT
This sequence comes from Anaerovoracaceae bacterium, assembly GCA_963590415.1. Lineage (GTDB taxonomy): Bacteria > Bacillota > Clostridia > Oscillospirales > Acutalibacteraceae > Fimenecus. Next base: position 53,624 of record CAVAPB010000015.1, read on the forward strand.
ACTGCCCAATGCGCTCACCCTCCGAAAAATTTTAATGCAGGTAAATTCAATACAGCTTTTCTATTTCCTCAATAGGCTCTTTGAAGCATTTTTTTACTTTAAGCTGTTTTGTTTTTCCGTTAACATATGCGCCGAACATCCTTGGCTTCATACTGTTGGAAAGCTGATATTTGGAAATAAGCTCAATAAGAGCCTCTCTCCTCTCGGTATTTTCAAGAGCCGCCACAGATGAAAGAATGACCTTAACGCTGTCCTCGGGAGAAATTTTACTTACCTTAACGCATATAAAACCGTCATTTACGGAAATATCACACTCTTTCTCAGTGCCGTTAACTCTTACAGAGACCTCGGCGCCGACAATATCTCGGAACGAAAAAGTATAATTTCTCGACTGCGGAACAACCGATTTATCCCCTCTTACGGGATTTACGGTAAATTCAACATGGTTGCCGTTTTCAGACACCTCAAAGTCGGTAAAAGCAAGTCTTCCGTTTTGATATTCCATAGTTTCGCCGTCGTCCTCATACATAGAGAACCTGTTATTTCCCCTGTAAATGAGGATTTCAGTATCTTTGGGATTTTCCCACGAATTATCTCTGCCGTTTATTCCGAGCGGTATAATCGCACCCTCTTTTGCAAGAACGGGTATTGTGCTCTCATCGCGGAAAAGCTTTATGCTCATAGGTCCGTGATAAATGCGATTATTAAAAATATCGGTATATCTGCCCTCGGGTATCCATGCGTTTGTGCCCGCAAGAAACGTTCTTTTATTCCTCGGTTTAGTAATCGGTGCGACAATAAGCTCCGAACCGAAATGATATTCGTTTTTGCATTTGTATGCTTCCGGACAATCGGGATATTCATAATACATAGGTTCGCAAATCGCCCTGCCGTCCGTGCTCGTTCTGTAATTCATTGTATAGAGATACGGCAACATCCTGTGGCGAAGCCGCATAAATTCCGTAGCAATGGCTTCAACACTCTTTGAGTACTTCCACGGCTCCTTGCCCATAAACTCGTTTGAGGTTGAATGAAGGCGCATTATCGGTGAAAAAACACCAAACTGAACCCATCTGAGATACAGCTCATCGTCCTTTTTGCCGAAGCAGTGACCGCCTATGTCATGGCTCCACCATGTATAACCGATATTGGTTGCGGTTGAGGTAAAGTACGGCTGAAAATCAAGCGCTCTCCACCTTTGGTGAGTATCTCCCGAAAAGCCGAGCGGATAACGATGTGAGCCTGCGCCTGCAAACCTTGAAAGTATGAGAGGACGCCTCTTGCCGTCTCTCGCAATATCCATCGAATGATAGTGATTGAGCGCCCATAACGGGTCGAGACCGGGAGTATTTGTCTTATTACCCTGCTGCCAGTCAATCCACCAAAAATCAACGCCCATATCCTGAAGCGGTTTGTGGACTATCTTAAAATATGCCTCGACATATTTTTTATCGGTTATGTCAAACTTGTACTGCTTTTTATCCTTTGGGTCGTCACCCATAAATCCTGCAAACTCATCATAACAGTCCTCAAAAGAGCGTATACCGGTTGCGGGATGAAGATTAAGCGTTATCTTGAAATTTTTATTTTGAAGCCACGAAAGAAAGCCTTGCGGGTCGGGAAAAAGGTCGGTGTTCCAACTGTAACCGGTCCAACCGCCGTCGGATGTTATATCAAAAAATTTCTCTTTGATTGTCTCACAATGTGCGTTTTTTGCGGCTTCTTTTCCGAACCTGTTCTTAATGTCAACCCAATGCCAATCCATATCGACAGTAGCCACCGTAATCGGTATTTCTCTGTCAATAAACCTCTGCATAAGAGTGATGTATTCGTCCTGCGTGTACGCCTTGTATCTCGACCACCAGTTGTCCAGAGCAAATCTCGGAACAAGCGGAGCAAAGCCCGTAAGCTTAAAGAAATCACGGACTGCATTTATGTAATCGTTACCGTAGGCAAAAAAGTAAATATCACTTTCCTTATGAGACCTCGGAACAATTTGACCATCGTCTGCGATTATGAGCGAATCACTGTCGCAAAGCCTTGCAACGCCGTTACGGGATATAATTCCGTTTCCGATTTTTACACCTCCGCGCGTGCCGTCAAGGGTTCTGCATGTGCCTTTAAGATTACCGGAATTATATTTTGTTATATGCCATGAATCCGCAAGTTCTATATATAACATCCTGTGCGTCGCGGTATCATAACAAAATTCCGCGAGCTCGGTTTTCAGAGTGATCTTGCTTCCGTTTTGTTTGTGGGTAAATGTCGGATTGTCAAAATTTCTGAACCACACAGCCTGCGTGGGTTCATCACAAAATTTCTTGCTTTCTGAGACCTCTACACGAATAAGGCGAGATGTCAGAACGGTAAGTCTTGTGTCCCCAAAAACAACCGTATTTTCTTCTTTTGCAACCGGCGAACATTTAATTTTGAACAAATCAAAATAATCCGACATAGTTTCCCCTCCGTACATTTATAAATTTATTTTAATATATTACAGAGAAAAAAACAAGAAAAAAACAGCAGTAGTTAATTTTTTAATAAAAAATGCAAAAAAAAGAATAAAAAAGAGAAAAATATTCAAAAATCACTTGCAAAACACTCAAATATATGATAATATACTCGGGCAGTAAAAAATATGACTTATGTTTTTTACAAAGCTCGACGAATATCCCCCACAATGTATCCGCCGAGTAAATTTAATTTTATCGGGTTGTAGCGCAGTTGGGCGAGGAGGTTTGCCGCGTCCGGCGGACGATACAGGCAAAACTCCGAGGTGAAAAAACAAGGAGCAATGCGATGCGCTCCAAGCAAGCAGTGCGACTATGTTTTTGAGGGAAGCGCAGCGGATTACTTCCTATTAATTCAAAACTGTTCCGCAATTATTAAATAAAATAACAACGGGGTGTAGCGCAGTTGGTAGCGCACTAGACTGGGGGTCTAGGGGCCGCAAGTTCAAGTCTT
>CAVAPB010000016.1:0-53542 GCA_963590415.1 Anaerovoracaceae bacterium
GCCCGTCAGAGGAAGGCTTAGTTCTGCGTGTATTTTCATTTTATGCGTATCCGTAGGGACAGCCCTTGCGGCTGTCCGCTAATGCTATTTATATGTAATTTGTTGCGGACAGGGGCAAGCCCTTTCCCTACGAGTTGAATACAAAATTATCCGAGAAGTTCCGCTTCCTCACCGAGGGAACTGTCGAGCGTAGCGAGAACGAAGGAGTTAAACAGGTTACATCAAATTATAAAAACTCCCCCAGTCATTTTTCGCTGAAAAAATGACTGCCTCATCGGCGTGCGCAATGCCTCACAAAACACGGACAATGCGGTTTCGAGTACCGCTTGATGTTTTATATGCAAAAAGTTTCTTTTATTAAAAATGGGGTCCCCGAAAAGCCTGCTTTTTGGGGAAGAGGAAAAACAGCGGAATGAGTGTAGCGGCGATGTAAAAGCGTCGCAAACGATATGCAGCTTGTTTTGACGAGGTGGAGACGGCGGAACCCGAAGCTTCGCTTCGTTCGTTGCTTCGCAACCTTTCGCATTATATGTCCGTTTTGCTCGGCAATGCCTCACAAAACACGGACAATGCGGTTTCGAGCACCGCTTGATGTTTTATATGCAAAAAGTTTCTTTTATTAAAAATGGGGTCCCCGAAAAGCCTGCTTTTTGGGGAAGAGGAAAAACAGCGGAATGAGTGTAGCGGCGATGTAAAAGCGTCGCAAACGATATGCAGCTTGTTTTGACGAGGTGGAGACGGCGGAACCCGAAGCTTCGCTTCGTTCGTTGCTTCGCAACCTTTCGCATTATATGTCCGTTTTGCTCGGCAATGCCTCACAAAACACGGACAATGCGGTTTCGAGTACCGCCTGATATTTAATGTAAAAATAAAGACCGCATAAAAGCGGTCCTTATTTTTGGTGGAGACGGCGGTACTCGAAACCGCGTCCGAAAATCTCTCCCCGTAACTTTCTACGAGCGTATTCGCTATATAAACATTCCCTCCGTCAAAAGCCTAACGACAGGCGTTTGATTTCAGTAGCCCTGTTGTGTGTGATGAGTTACAAGGCGGTCACTCATTCACAGTTACTGCTGCTTGATGCTCCGTTCGGGACCGCAGTACTTCCCGAGGGAACAGCCGCCTTAATTAGGCAGCAAGTAAAACTTCGTTTTTGTCGTTTATTTCTAAACTTTGAGGCTTTTATGGTGGTTCCTCACCACCGCTCGCTTATTACGACTTAAAATCCCCGTCGAAATCCTTTCGTCCCCGTATTTATATAGATATTATATATCAAATATCGGAAATTTCAAACGGTTTGAGAAAATTATCTCATCCTTTCCTTGATTTCTCTGTCAATCGACCTGTTTGCCTCTTTTTTAGCGGCAACATCGCGCTTGTCATAGATTTTTTTACCCTTACAGAGACCTACCTTGATTTTTGCCTTTCCCTTTTTGAAATAGACGGAGAGGGGAATCAATGTCAATCCCTGCTGCTTAATGGTTCCGTAGAGCTTATGGATTTCCCTTTTGTGCATAAGCAGCCTTTTCTTTCGCAAGGGGTCACGGTTGAAAATATTTCCCTGTTCATAGGGGCTTATGTGCATACCGTTGACAAAAATTTCGCCGTTATCGATACTGCACCAAGCGTCTTTTAGGTTGACTCTGCCCTCGCGGATACTCTTAACTTCCGTTCCGAACAATTCAATGCCTGCTTCGTACTCCTCGAGTACAAAGTAGTCGTGATATGCTTTTTTATTCTGTGCAACTGTTCTGCTGTTTTCGTTCATAAGTCTACCTGTTATATCTCTCTGCGCCATTCAAGCGCACGGGAAAGGGTAACCTCGTCTGCATATTCAAGGTCAGCGCCTACGGGAATACCGTAAGCGAGACGAGTAACCTTAATGTCAAAGGGCTTGAGAAGTCTTGAAATATACATTGCGGTCGCTTCGCCCTCAATGGTCGGGTCGGTTGCCATAATTATCTCTTTAACAGTATTGTCGGATAATCTCGACATTAAATCCTTAATTGTCAGTTGTTCCGGACCTACGCCGTTCATAGGGGAGATTACCCCGTGCAAAACATGGTAAAGTCCTCTGTAATCGTGCGTTCTTTCAAGGGCGACAACATCTCTCGGGTCGGAAACAACGCAAATGACGCTTTTGTCTCTCTTGTCGCTCGCACAAATTGTACATATTTCATCTTCCGTAAGATTTTTACATACTTTGCACTGATGAATTTTGTCGTGAGCGTTCACAATGGCGTCCGTAAGAGATTTTACATCCTTATCCTTGAGGGAAAGCACATAAAAAGCCAGTCTCTCGGCGGATTTTGTTCCTATTGACGGCATTTTGCGAAATTCTTCGACAAGCTTATCAAGCGCAGGAACATAATTAGCCATTAAAACATACCGTTCATACCGGGAATGTTAATTCCTCCGGTAATCTTTCCCATTTCTCTTTCTGCCGTTTCATCAGCCTTTCTCATAGCCTCGTTAAGAGCGGCGATGAGCATATCTTCAAGCATTTCAACATCCTCGGGGTCAACAACCTCGGGCTTAATGGCGATTTTTTTTATCTCGTGCGAGCCGTTAACTGTGACATCAACCGCACCGCCGCCCGATGAAGCGGAATACTCGGCAACTGCCAACTCTTCCTGGAGAGTCTGCATATTCTGCTGCATTTCCTGAATCCGTTTCATCATATTGCCGCCTGCTGGCTGATTTGGTATTCTTGCTTTCATTTTTATATCTCCTTATTACTGTTCAATTATCTGTATATCAAGCTTTTTCGCACGCTCGAAAAGTGAGTCCAACGGGCTCATTTCCGAAGTGCTTTCAGCCTTTTTTTCTGTCGGCTTAGGTCGGTCATCGGTGATAAGAGTAATCTTGAGCTCTTGACCGGTAACCTCTTTAATGGCGTTCAATACGATTTCGGAATGTTCTTTTTTCGTAATAAACTGCTGTAAAATCGGATTTGCCGGCTTAATGCACATAAATCCGTCATTTATATATGCGGTTGAGTTGTTGAGAAAGCTCATAATCATCGGGTCTGATTTCTGTACAATGTCAAGAACATCCGACCACTTCATAAACGGCTTTGACTCAACGGCAATCGTGGGATCGGGGGAAGCGGACTTCGGAATTTCCGTCTGCTGTGAAACGGGAATTTCCGTGCGTACGGTTTCATGAACTTCCGTTTTTTCTTCCTTAACCTCAGGATAAACTTCGTGTGCGCTCTCCGTAGCATTGCGTGGTGCCGTAAACGGATTTTCCCGTGTGCTTTCCTGTGCGGATTTTACAGTTATATTACCCGAATTTATTTTCTTTTCAAGCTCTGAAATTCTGCGAAGCAGAGCGGCGTTGTCGCTCATAAGCTCGGGTGTGCAAAGTTTTATCATAACCATTTCGGCTGTTACTTTTTTGTTGTCGCCCTTTTTAAGCTCGAATATCGCATTGTTGAGCGTTTCCATTGCAGAGAGCACGGTGGCAAGTGTGAGCGATTGCGCCTGAGTTTTGATTTTTTCCGCTTCTGCGTCGGAAGCTAAAATCAAATCCTTATATGTCGGCACCGTAAGCGTAATCATCATATTTCGGAAATGGGAGATAAGCTCCGAAAAGAGCCTTTCCATATCGCAGGAGTTTTCGTATAATTTATTGAGCGTTTCAAGTGCGGCGGAACAGTCCCTGTCACGCATGGCGTCAACAAGCGCATAAATATGCTCCTTGCCCGCAATTCCCGCAGCGTCGCTTGCAAGCTCCTCGGTAATAGCCTTGCCGTACGAAGCACACCTGTCAAGCAGAGAAAGGGCATCGCGCATACCGCCGTCAGCAACCCTTGCTATAAGCATTGCGCCTTCGTCGGTAAGGTCGATTTTTTCCTGCTCGGCAACATATTTCAAACGCCTTGAAATGTCCTCGGGTGAAATTCTCTTGAAATCAAACCTCTGACAGCGTGAAAGTATTGTTGAGGGAAGCTTGTGCACCTCGGTTGTGGCAAGTATGAACTTAACATGCTCGGGAGGCTCTTCAAGGGTTTTGAGCAGGGCGTTAAACGCACCTGTCGAAAGCATATGAACCTCGTCAATGATATATACTCTGTATTTTACGGAGGAGGGCATATAGTTTGTTTCCTCACGCAAATCACGGATATTGTCAACACCGTTGTTTGACGCGGCGTCGATTTCCACAACATCGACAACGGAGCCGTCGTCGATACTCCTGCACGAAGCACATTCGTTACAGGGGTTTCCGTTTACTGGATGCTCGCAGTTTACGGCCTTTGCAAGAATTTTGGCACAGGTGGTTTTACCCGTACCTCTTGAGCCCGTAAAAAGGTAGGCATGAGAAACTCTGCCCGTGTCAACGGCATTCATCAAGGTTTCGGTTATATGCTCCTGACCGTAAACATCGGTAAAGACCTGCGGTCTCCATTTACGGTAAAGTACCTGATACATATTCTCACACCTTTGCAAAATAATAGCCTTAATTCGGTCATGCACCGTGCAGGCTTGACTGTATCGCACAGGCTGACCGCTTAATGCTGCTCGATTCCTCGCCTGACATGATTCACAGAGCGCTGTCGCACAGGACCAACACGGTACATGACCGAATTAAGGCATAATTATTATAATATAAAAACAGCTCAAATGCAATAGAAAATTAGAACATTATTATTGTTATTCGTAAAATTATTTGATATAATACTCTTTAGACGGATATTAAAACAGCATCAGGGGAAAGCTTATGTTCAATATCATACCTCAACCGAATGAAATAATCATTAAAAGCGGCAGGCACGGTTTTTTTCTTACCGAGGAAACTACCATATCAAAGGTGCCTGTTATTATTGACGAATTCCGCGACTTTGTTAAAAAGGCGTTTGACATCAGGCTTCACCGTGAGGAAAAGGACGAAAACTGTATTATCCTTACGCATTCGGATGAAATTGACGATGACGAGGGATACAGAATTATCTGCGAGGACACGGTTATACAGATAATCGCAAGAACCGATTGCGGGCTTTATTACGGTCTGCAAACGCTCAAGCAAATTCTTTTACAAAGCTTCGGCAAGGTTCCCGCGCTTGAGATAAACGACAAGCCTATGTACAAATACAGAGGCTTTATGATAGACAGCGGCAGATACTGTCAATCCGTTAAGGAAATAAAAAGATTTGTCAACTTAATGTCAATGCATAAGCTCAATGTGTTCCATTGGCACCTTACCGAGGATCAGGGCTGGCGAATAGAAATAAAGAAATATCCCGAGCTTACGAGAAAGGGACAGCGGCGCTCGCATACAAATTTCGGCGTTCACAGCTATGAGGGATATTATACACAGGAACAGATTAAAGATATTGTAAAATACTGTCACGACAGATTTATAAAGGTTATTCCCGAATTTGACATTCCGGGTCACACTGTTTCCGCCATCGCCTGTTATCCGTATTTAAGCTGCTTTGACAGAGAACTGAGTGTTGCAACGCATTGGGGCGTAAAGCACGATATTCTTTGTGCAGGCAAGGACAGTACATACGAATTTGTTTTCGGCGTTCTTGACGAGCTTATTGAGCTTTTCCCCGATAAAATAATTCACATAGGCGGCGACGAGGCAGTTAAAATGCGTTGGAAGCTTTGTCCGAACTGTCAGGCGCTGATGCAAAAAGAGGGAATAGAAAACGAGGATATACTCCAAAACTATTTTATGTCGAGGGTAAACCGTTATCTCAACGAGAGGGGCTATACCTCAACGATGTGGAACTTTGAGTCCGATTCCGGCACGGAGCGTTTGGACAGAAATATCGCTTGGAACGCCTGCTCGCCTGAAAAAAACAAAAATATTATATCCGATGAACTCAAAGCAGGCAGAACCGTTATAAATTCAAGTGCGTTTCCTTATTATTTTGATTTTCCGCACGGTACAAACAGCCTCAAAAAAGTTTATGAGTACTCTCCGCAATTCGATGGAGGCAGTATTTTGGGCGTTGAAGCGTCTCTTTGGACCGAATACATAAAGTCGAAAAACAAGGCGGAATATAATTTGTTTCCGAGAATTGCGGCGTTTTGCGAGACTGCTTGGTCACAGCCTGAGGATAAAAGCTATGACAGATTTATGAGCTCAATCGGAGAATACTATGATTTTCTCAATATGTATAATGTGAGATACGCTACATTGAAGCAGGCAAATCCATCAAAGCTGAGAGCAGACATTGAAAAAATAAAATTCAGCCGCAGAGTTTTCCATTGGCAAGGAATTCATAATTTAATAGATGATGCAAAGGTGCGAAAAATTGCCCAAAAATAAGGCAATAAAATATTAATAAATTAACAGGGGTGTTAGTTTTGGCAAAGTATGTATTGGCGTTGGATCAGGGAACAACAAGCTCAAGAGCAATCCTGTTCGACAAGAACGGAAAAATTGTTCTCAAATCACAACATGAATTTAATCAAATTTATCCCAAGCCCGGCTGGGTTGAACACAATCCCATGGAGATACTGTTCTCACAGTTTCAGGCTGTTACCGAGGTCCTCAGCGAAAGGCGTATTTATCCGTCTGACATCGCCGCTATCGGCATAACCAATCAGCGTGAGACCACCATACTTTGGGATAAAGGCACGGGCAAGCCCATCCACAATGCTATTGTATGGCAGTGCAGAAGAACTGCCGATATATGTGAGGAGCTTAAAAAGGACGAGGAGTTCTGCAAGTACATAAAGGACCATACCGGTCTTGTTGTTGACGCTTACTTTTCGGCAACAAAAATCAAATGGGTGCTTGACAATGTTCCCGGTGCGAGGATACTTGCGGATGCAGGTCAGCTTCTTTTCGGCACGGTTGAGTCGTGGCTTATCTGGAATCTTACCGCCGGCAAGGTGCATGTAACGGATTATTCAAATGCTTCAAGAACAATGCTTTTTGATGTAGATAAGCTTTGTTGGGACGAGCATATATGCGAAAAACTCGGCATACCGATGTCGATTTTGCCGAAAGCTGTTCCGTCAAGTCATATTTACGGTCAGGTTGAACCGGGTATTCTCGGATTTGAGGATCTTGTCGGCGTTCCGATTGCAGGTGCTATCGGCGACCAGCCTGCGGCTTTGTTCGGTCAGGGCTGTTTCGAGGCAGGTCAGGCAAAAAACACATACGGTACGGGATGCTTCCTGCTTATGAATACAGGTGAAAAGAGAGTTGATTCTCATCACAATCTCGTTACTGGCGTAGCCTGGGGCATAGGCGATAAGGTTACATATGCCATAGAGGGCTCGGCATTTAACGCAGGCTCGGTTATCAAGTGGCTGAGAGATGATTTGCATATTATCGACCGTGCCGCGCGTTGCGACGAATTAGCAGAAAGCGTACCCGATGCAAACGGTATTTATTTTGTTCCGGCATTTACCGGACTCGGTGCTCCGTATTGGGATATGTATGCAAGGGGAACGATTGTCGGAATCACGAGAGGCGTTAACCGTGCTCATGTCTGCCGTGCTGTACTTGAGGCTATTGCTTATCAGATGACAGATCTGCTTGAGGCTATGAAGAAAGACTCCGATATAAATCTTTATGAGCTTCGTGTTGACGGCGGCGCGTCCGTTTCGGATGTTATGATGCAGATTCAGTCCGACCTTATCCGTACTCCCGTCAACAGACCCAAAATGGTTGAGACGACGGCTCTCGGCGCTGCTTATCTTGCAGGTCTTGCGGTCGGCTTTTGGAAGGACACCGAAGAGCTTTCAAAAATCCGTCAGGTAGATAAGCTGTTTGAACCGAAAATGGAGGTTCAGAAGCGTGACGAGTATTATCACGGCTGGCTTCGTGCTGTTGAGCGTTCAAGGGATTGGATAGAGCACTGATACTCAGTGCTTAGCATAGATTTTTAATATACATAGAGGTGCAAAATGGATTACGCAAAGGAATCTTTGAGACTCCACTACGAGTGGAAAGGAAAAATCGAGGTTAAAGCAAGAGCCAAGGCAAATGACAAGGACGCTCTTTCTTTGGCATATACGCCGGGCGTCGCTCAGCCGTGTCTTGAAATTCAAAAGGACATTTCCAAGTCCTATGAGCTTACAAGGCGTTGGAATACGGTTGCGGTTGTCACGGACGGTACGGCGGTTCTCGGTCTCGGCGATATAGGCCCCGAGGCGGGTATGCCCGTTATGGAGGGCAAATGCGTACTTTTCAAGGAGTTCGGTGATGTTGACGCGATTCCGCTTTGCGTGCGTTCAAAGGATGTTGATGAAATCGTAAATTGTATTTCGCTTCTTGCAGGCTCGTTCGGCGGTATTAACCTTGAGGATATTGCCGCTCCGAGGTGCTTTGAAATCGAAAGAAAGCTTAAAGAAAAGACAGATATTCCGATTTTTCATGACGATCAACACGGTACGGCAGTTGTCGTTGCAGCGGCTATTATCAATGCTCTGCGTGTTGTTGACAAGAAAATAGAGGATTGTACCGCAGTATTTTCAGGTGCTGGTGCGGCAGGTATTGCTATCGCAAAGCTTCTTATTTCACAGGGAATAAAGAGCGTTATTATGTGCGACAGCAAGGGAATTATCTGCAAGGGCGACGAAAAGCTCAACGACGCCAAAAAGGCTATTGCCGAGTTTACCAACCCCGAGAGAAAAACGGGTACGCTCTCCGATGCAATGCAGGGTGCTGATATATTTATCGGCGTTTCTGCTCCGGAAATCGTAAGCGAGGAAATGGTAAAATCAATGGCTGAAAAGCCCATCGTGCTTGCAATGTCAAACCCTGTTCCCGAAATTATGCCCGACCTTGCAAAGAAAGCGGGCGCTGCTGTTGTCGGTACGGGCAGAAGCGATTTCCCGAATCAGATAAACAATGTGCTTGCATTCCCCGGCATTTTCAGAGGCACACTCGATTGCAGGGCAAGCGACATAAACGAGGAAATGAAAATTGCGGCGGCAAGGGCTATTGCCTCCTTGGTTTCGGACGATGAGCTCAACGCCGATTATATTTTGCCCAAGGCTTTTGATGAAAGAATAGGAAAAAACGTTGCAAAAGCGGTTATGGACGCTGCAAGAGCTTCGGGTGTTGCAAGAATCTGAGGGAAGTGTTATAATATGTCACACGAACACAATCATTCTCACAATTCGCCCGAGGAGAGCCTTGCGTTGCTCGGATATATGGTTGAACACAACAGACACCACGCCGAGGAATTGCGGGAAATTGCAAACGGCTTGCCGAGCGAGGTTTCCGCTTTGATTTCACAGGCGCTGTGCGACCTTGAAAAGGGAAATGCAAAGCTTGAAGAGGCGTACAAAAAGGCAAAGGATGAATAATTATGTGCCTTTCAACAATAATTTCTACGGAAAACAATCAAAGAAAGGAAATTGCCAAGAATGTGGCGGCTGTAAGAGTTGACGGCAATAAAATTACCGTTACCGACATTATGGGCGTCAAGACGGTCATTGACGGCGAAATCGACCGAATTGACCTTATGGAAAATTTCATTTTTTTGAAAAATAAAACAGCTTAAAAATATAAAGGAGATATAAAAATGGCTTGTTTTGCAGTACCTGTTGCCGAGGCTGTTATCGCTACGGCTACAAAAAAAGTAATTGAAAAGAAAGAGGAGACAAAGGCTTCGGAAGCTGCCGTTTCGACAATAGAAAACAAAGCGGCTCATAAAATTCCGTTTTCAAGAAAGCTCGGCTGGCTTACAAAGCTTCTTTGGGGCGGCTCGATACTTCTTGCGTTTGAGCATCTTTGGCACGGCGAAATTGTTCCGTATTTCCCGTTCCTGACGGCGATGAGCAATCCCGAGGATACCGCTGAAATGCTTCACGAGATTGCTACGGTCGGCGTTACAATGGCTTTGCTTGTAACTGCGGTTTGGTGCGTAATGCTTGTTGTTTCCGCAATTGTTGAGAAGAAAGCGGAAAAGGCTGAACAGGATAAAATATCGGAATAAAGGAAAAATATATGACTCTTTTACTCACTGCTTTTGCCGCGGCTGTATGTACCGCTGCTTGGTATAAAAACGCAGAAAAAAACGAGCTTCGCATTGATGTGCTCTGTTGGATGTATTGGGGCGCTTCGATTATGTGGTTCGTTGACGCAATTTTTGAATATGCGGAATTGGGAAGCGATTTCTTCACTCCCGAAATTTCGGATATGCTTAATGATACTTATCTCGGTCTTTCGGTAATTGCTCTCGGTCTTGTTATTTGGACCGTCGTGCTTTTAATCAAGGACCCCAAGGGCGTTGTAAAGGCAAAGCTTTTCAAAAAATAATAAATTAAAAGACCTGAATTTTCAGGTCTTTTTTTATGCGGAAAAATACCCTCAGACTTTGTCTGAGGGTTAAATTTATTATTTATAATCTCTGCCTGTAAGATAGTACCAGGCGGCAACATATTTGTCGGAAGAACGCGGGCGTTTTGACGACAAAAGATAGTATGTCGAATCACCGTCAATAATAACAAGATTTTGTGTTGATGCGTTCTGTACACGCTTTAGCTTGTCAAGATAAAGCACAATTGTTTTATCCTCGCAAACGAGCTCAAAACGGTCCTTATACAGTTTTATCGTTGCGTGCTCCGAAACAATGTGAGGCTCGTTGTCTAAAACGGTAGAAACGGTTTGCTCTTCTTCGGAAATAATTATACCGTCGTCGGAGGAGAGAAGAATATTCTTCCATTCCTTTCTCTGCCACTTATCCCAATCAAGAACATTGTCAAAAATAACCTCGTTTTTATCACTGTGCCAAAAAGCGTCCTCACCTTGGGTAAGGGTGTATCCGCATTTGCAGGACAGCACATCTCCGTTTGAATGAAGAGTATCTACCTTATGGCATTTCGGACAAACATACAGAAGTCTTTCGGCAAACTCCGCAAGCTTTTCGCCCGAATATACCTGAGGATTTTTCCTCTGCTCTTCATAGGCGTTTACATAGATGTCACGCCTTATAATTTCGTTGATTTCATCAACGGAATAATTACTCAATTCCTCCGGACTGTACTCACGAACAACTTTTCCGTGAACAGGTCCGTCTCTGCCGATGTCAGCCCATCTGGGCTTACGAAGATATCCGCCGACGGTTCTGTATGTAATAAGCGCAACGCCTGAATCTTTAACTAACTTACCCGTATTTGGGGAGACAAAGCCCGTTTCTCCGTTTGTTGTAACCATACCTTCGGCGTGAAGTCCGACCGGAATACCTGCCTTTACATTTTCGAGGATTTCTTCGACAAGCATATCCGAGGATTTCGTTCTCTCTTTAACGATAACGCCCTCGAGCGTTCCCAGCAAAAATTTTGATGCGGGATTTATTCTTAAGAGGAAATCGGCGGCTACAAAGCGGATATATCTGTTTAGTGACACCATTTCATAGCCGGGGTCGAAAATATCGGTGTGATTTCCTATAATGATAAAGGTTTTGTTTTTCGGTTTGTACGGCTCAACAGTTGCGTGTAGCTTTTTCATAAGCTTAGGTGCCACAAATATAAGCATAACTCGTATAAATGCTTTAGCCGCTCCGTAATAACGCCTTATTCTTCTCTTGCTTTTGGGCTTATCCATTCTGCTCTGCTTCCTCTTCCAGTGTGTGATATGCAACCTTGCCTACGAGAGTTTTGGGCAATGCTTCTCTGAATTCAATTTCTTTCGGCCATTCATATCTGTCGAGATAAGGCTTGCAGAAGTCCTTAATTCGTTCTTTTTCACCTGCGGTTGCGGGTACGCCGTCGTTGAGAACGATATATGCTCTGATTTTCTGCATCTTATAAGGGTCTTTAACGCCGATAACGCAGCAATAGTTTACATCAGGACATTTGTCTATGACATCTTCGATTCTTGACGGATAAACATTATAACCGCTTGTGACAATCATACGCTTAATTCTCTGTTTGAAATAAACAAAGCCTTCATCGTCCATATAACCCATATCGCCGGTAAAGAGCCATTTTTTACCGTTTTCATCATATTTAAGGGTGTCGTTTGTCTCTTCCTCGTTTTTAAGATATCCGAGCATGAGAGTGGGACCGGAAAGAATAATTTCGCCGTCCTTACCGAGCGGCATTTCGTTAAATGTGCCGGGCTCGACGATTTTATATTGAGTATCACGCAAGGGGAGACCGATGCTTCCCGGCTTAGAGCGGTCAAACGGAGTTACACAGCTTGCGGTAACACATTCCGTAAGTCCGTATCCCTCTCTTATCTGAATGTCTGCATTGTGGTCTCTCAAAAATTTATCAGCTTTCTTTTTGAGCTCGGGGCTCAATGCGTCGCCGCCCGAGAAGACGCCTACAAGGAACGAGAGATCCTGACCGTTGAAGCGGTCCGTTTCAAACAGTGCCTGATATAGCGTGGGAACGCCTGCAATGAAGTTCGGCTTTTTTTTCAATACTGTTTTAGCATAGGAGTCGGTGTTGAACTGCGGCATAAGTATGCAACGCGCACCGTTAATAAGAATTGTATGGATACCGATACCGAGACCGAAGCCGTGGAAAATCGGCATAACAGAGAGAAATGAACATTTATCGTTGAGGTTTACGCCGCAAATCTCGGCAATCTGCATACCGAGGGCGTTGAAGTTCATATCGGAAAGCATAATACCCTTTTGCTTTCCGCTTGTGCCGCCGCTGTAAAGGATAAGAGCGGTTTCGTTTTCTCTGTATTCAACAGGGGGGAGGGTAACACCTTTGCCCGATTTTACGAGGTCTGTCCAAAGGAAATCACCTCTTCTGTCGGGATACTTCATATTTTTAGAGTTCTTTGCAACACAATAAACCATGCCGAGAGGAAGAGAAAGCTCATCCTGAATTCTTGCAACGATAATTCTTGCATTGGTTTTTGACTCGTCAACCGCCGCCTTGACCTTTTCATAGAACATATCCATGGTAAGAATCATTTTGCTTTCGGAAAAATCAAGATAAAATGTAATGTTTTTTTGCGCAGAAAGGGGATGCACCATATTTGCTATTGCGCCTATTCTGTTGAGTGCGTAAAGACAAATAATTCCCTGCGGAGTATTGGGCATACAAATTGTAACCTTGTCGCCGCGTTTTATACCGTGCTTAATAAAGCCTCTTGCTGCGTCTTCAATGTGCTTAACAAACTGGGTATATGTGGTAAGCTTGCCTTGAAAATCATAAGCGACAGCTTTTGGATAAGTATTTTTTGCCATTTCAACGGCACCGAACATTGTGGTTTCGGGATAAGGGTGTACCTGGGGGCTGGGATCAAGTTGATTTCTGTCCATTTCTTCTCCTCATTTTCTGTTAAATTATCAGATAATATTATAGTCAATTTAGAAACCGATTGCAACATTAAATCATTAAATTATGAACTTAGTATAAATAAATGAAAAATTTTTGTTTAACCGACGCACAAAGCGTCCCTTTTGCTGGGATACGCTTCGCATCCTCGGCTGAAAGCGGTGTCAAAAAGCTATATTCAAGCGCCGCATGCAGCTCTGATGGCAACTATCTTGCTTCGCTGAACGACCAAGTGGGGAATACAATCGCATATAGTTAGAGATAGTATAATAAATTGTGCAAGTTATTTTTTCTAACTTACACACTTTATCAATCTATAGAAAACCGATTTATATTTCTTGATTTTCCTAAATTTCAGTAATCAGAGTATGGTGTACTGTAATTGTGAATAGAAAGAGCGTGAATGTAGGGAGATGAAACGGCGAAATCTTCAAAAAGAAATCATTGATACACCTACATTCACGCTTATTCTTTACGATTCTCTGTCATAGACTTGAACCAATGGTGCGGATAACAGGACTTGAACCTGCACGCTCGCGCACAAGATCCTAAATCTTGCGTGTCTGCCAATTCCACCATATCCGCTTGTCGCTTGTGTATTATAGCAAATAAAATATAAAATTTCAATAGACAAATTAGTATATTTGTTATAAAATAGGCTTATGAAACGGAGGTTATTATATGGAAAGCTTATGGACAGCAAAAGTTGACAAAAAATTACCTTTACCGGAACATCCTCTTCCGCAGTTTGAGCGCTCATGCTGGCAGAGCCTTAACGGACAGTTTGATTATTGTATATCTTCTATGGGCGAAAAGTGGGTTTCCGATTACTCGGGTAAAATAACAGTTCCGTTTGCGGTTGAAAGTATGCTCTCGGGCGTTAAAAAGCCTCTCAAGCCGAGCGACAGATTATGGTATCAAAAGAAGTTTACCATTGACGACTCATTAAAAGGAAAAAACATATTGCTTCACTTCGGTGCGGTCGATTGGCAGTGCAAGGTGTATATTAACAAAGAACTTGTAGGCACTCACACGGGCGGATACTGCGCTTTTTCGTTTGATATAACCGAATATCTTACAGACGGCGAAAACACGCTTACACTGTGCGTATATGACCCCACGGAGTCGGGTTGGCAGCAAAGAGGCAAGCAGGATAACCATCCCCACGGCTTCTGGTACACAGCTACCTCGGGAATATGGCAGACCGTATGGCTTGAGGGCGTAAACGAGTGCCGTATAGACAAAATCAAGGTAGTACCCGACATTGACAGGGGAATTGTAAACATAAAATCCTTTACAACTCACGATGATGTCAAAACTCTTTCTCTTACCGTTTTTGACGGCGATGACGAGATACTTTGTAAAGATATTTCGCTTGACGAAGATGTTGAAATCCCGAATTTTAAGCTTTGGTCACCGGAAGAGCCTAACCTTTACAGCTTTACGCTTGAAATTAAAAAGGACGGCGTAGTCTTTGACAGTGTAAAGAGCTATTTCGGTATGAGAAAATTCAATATCGGCAAGGATAAATTCGGCGTTATGCGACTTTTTCTCAATAACAAGCCTTATTTTCAGCGCGGCTTACTCGATCAAGGCTATTGGCCCGACGGAGGACTTACACCGCCATGTGACGAGGCTATGATATTCGATATTAAAGAGATGAAACGCCTCGGCTTCAATATGCTTAGAAAGCATATTAAAATGGAGCCTATGCGTTGGTACTATCACTGCGACAGGCTTGGTATGATAGTCTGGCAGGATATGATGAGCGGAGGCGCTTACATAGGCGACCTTTACGCAGGCGTGCTGCCGAACCTCGGTATTAAAGTCAAAGATGACAAGTACAAAACCTTCAGTAGGGAGGATAAAAAAGCCAGAGATGACTATAAGCGTGAGCTTACCGAAATGATTGAACAGCTTTACAATGTTGTTTCGATTTATTGCTGGGTTCCATTTAATGAGGGTTGGGGTCAGTTTGACGCGCTGAAAATATGTAATTATGTTAAATCCCTTGACGAAACACGAGTTGTTGACCACGCAAGCGGTTGGTATGACCAGGGCGGAGGGGACATTCAGAGTATGCATAAATATGTTTTTCCCGTCACGATGCCTAAGCTTGACAAAAAGCGTGCGTTTGTTATTACCGAATTCGGTGGATATCAAAACAGAGTTCCGGGACATACTTGGTCGGAGAACAAGACATTCGGTCTTTATCTCAAATTCAAGAACAAGAGCACGCTCACAAACGCTTATAAAAAGCTTTACGAAAAGCAGATAATTCCGCTTATCGGCAAGGGGCTTTGCGGCACGATTTATACGCAGGTATCGGATGTAGAGAACGAATATAACGGAATTTACACTTATGACAGAAAGGTTTTGAAAATAGAAGAGAGTGTTATTACGGAGATAAATAACGCCCTTAAATATTAAGGATTTTTTGTATGCCTAACAGATATAATCAGAAAATAAAAATACTTTATATTCTACAAAATCTTATGAAAAACAGCGATGAAAATCATCCTCTTGCCGCCGAAGATCTAATTCTTGATCTTAAAAATCACGGCATAGAGGCAGAAAGAAAATCTGTTTATAAAGATATTTCTGTTTTGCAGGAATTTGGGTATGATATAATTATGACCCGAACACCCAAGGTAGGTTATTTTATTGTTGACAGAGAGTTTGAGGTTGCTGAAATCAGGCTTTTATGCGACGCCATTCAGGCGGCAAACTTTATCTCTCAGAAAAAAACAAGACAGCTGCTTTCGAAAATCTATTCTCTTGTCAGTACATCGCAGGCCGAAAAAATAAGAAATCAGGTTTATGTCGATAACCGACCGAAATGTACAAACGAGAACATCTACTACACTATAGATAAGCTGCACACCGCCATTCAGGATAACAGACAGGTGAAAATCGAATACCGTAAGCGCAAAATTACGGCTTCAAACGAGACGCAATATGAGACAAAAACACATTTTATAAGCCCTTACGCCCTTATCTGGTCAAACGACCATTACTATCTTGTCGGCAACAACCGCAATTATTCAAACATTATGGTTACAAGAATAGACCGCATCAAGTCTGTTGAAATTCTCGCTGATTCACCGCGCAGAAGCTTTTCCGATGTGTCGGAATATAAGGACTATTTTGATTCAGCGGATTACGCAAACAAGCATTTCAGTATGTTTTCGGGCGATCCTGTTCCGGTTGAGCTCAAATGCTCCAACAGCCTGATTGACGATATTGTTGACAAGTTCGGAGACAATGTTTCGATAATTAAATCCGGAGAGAATAAGTTCAAAATCAATATCAATGCCGCTGTCAGCGACGGTCTTGTATCGTGGATAATTCAGTACGGCAACAAAATTGAGGTGAAAAAGCCCGATGAGCTGAAAAAAATGGTGCTCGACAGGGTGGAGGAAATTAAAAAAGTATATAAGATTTTGTGACTTGTGCATTTTCAACAAAAAATATTACATTTTGTTGAGAGTATATTCATTGACAGGACTTGAAAAATTCACAAAATTATTATAGAATATAAATTGTATGATTTTGAAAATTGAAAGGATGTAAATCTATGAGCAGTGCATTGAACAAAATGACTGTTGAGGATTTCGACGTTAAGGGCAAGAAAGTCCTTGTTCGTTGCGACTTCAACGTAAAAATGGAAAACGGAGTTATTACAAGCGATAAAAGAATCGTTGCTTCGCTTCCCACAATCAAATATCTTATCGATAACGGCGCAAAGGTTATTCTTTGCTCACATCTCGGTCGTCCGAAGGGTGAGGTTAATCCTGAGTTTTCAATGAAACCCGTTGCGGCAAGACTCTCTGAGCTTCTCGGTCAGGAAGTTAAAATGGCTGACGATGTTGTAGGCGAAAGCGCACAGTCGCTTGCAGCTTCTCTTAAAGACGGCGAGGTTCTTCTTCTCGAAAACGTTCGTTTTGAACCCGGCGAGACAAAGAACGATCCCGAGCTTTCCAAGAAATTTGCTTCTCTTGCAGACCTTTATGTAAATGACGCTTTCGGTTCTGCTCACAGAGCACATTCTTCAACAACAGGCGTTGCGGATTATCTTCCCGCTGCTTGCGGCTACCTTATTCAGAAGGAAATTCAGTTTATCGGCGGCGCTCTTGAAAATCCGAAGAGACCACTTGTTGCCATTCTCGGCGGTGCTAAGGTTTCGGACAAAATCGGCGTTATCACAAACCTTATTGACAAGTGCGACACACTTATCATAGGCGGCGGTATGGCTTACACCTTTATGAAGGCTCTCGGTCATCATATCGGCACATCTCTTCTTGAAGAGGATAAGGTTGACCTTGCTAAAGAAATGATGGAAAAAGCTAAGGCTAAGGGCGTTAAGTTCCTTATTCCCGTTGATAACAAGGTAGGTAAAGAGTACAAGCCCGACACAGAGGCTATGGTTGTTAATTCAGACGAAATCCCCGACGGTTGGATGGGACTTGACATCGGACCCAGAACACAGGAAATCTTTGCAGACGCTGTTAAGGATGCGGGTACGGTTATTTGGAACGGACCTATGGGTGTTTCCGAGTGGGATAACTTTGCTGCAGGTACAATAGCAGTTGCAACAGCTATCGCAAACAGCAACGCAATCTCAATCATCGGCGGCGGCGACTCAGCAGCTGCAATTCAGAAGCTTGGCTTTGCTGATAAGATGTCCCATATCTCAACAGGCGGCGGCGCTTCGCTTGAATACCTTGAGGGTAAAGAACTTCCGGGTATCGCTGCTCTTAACGACAAGAAATAATTTATTATTTGCAGGTAGGTTTTTAACTTACCTGCAAATTTCAATGAACAGGAGAAATATACTATGAAAAAATCAGTCAGAAAAGCAGTTATCGCAGGTAACTGGAAAATGAACAAGACACCGTCGGAAACAACGGTTCTTATCAACGAAATGAAGCCCCTTGTTGCCGATGTGGGCTGCGATGTAGTTCTTTGCGTTCCCTATATTGACATTCCCGCAGCTGTTGAGGCTGCCAAGGGCTCAAACATTAAAATCGGTGCCGAGAACATTCATTTCAAGGCTTCGGGCGCATACACAGGCGAGGTTTCCGCAGATATGCTTAAAGAAGCGGGCGTTGAATATGTTGTTGTAGGCCATTCGGAGAGAAGAACTTACTTTGGCGAGACTGACCAGACCGTAAACCTTCGTACACTTGCTGCTGTAAACGCAGGCTTTACCGCTATCGTTTGCGTCGGCGAGACTCTTGAGCAGAGAGAGCTCGGCTACACCGAAACTCTTCTTAAATATCAGACAAAGATGGCTCTTACAAACATAAAGCCCGAACAGCTTAAAAATGTAATCATAGCTTACGAACCCGTATGGGCAATCGGTACCGGCGTTACCGCTACCGCAGACCAGGCTGACGAGGGCAACGGTTATGTCCGTGCGGCTATCGCTGAGGCTTACGGTGCTGATATTGCCGAAACGGTAACAGTTCAGTACGGCGGTTCAATGAATGCAAAGAATGCAGATGAGCTCCTTTCAAAGGTAAATGTTGACGGAGGCCTTATCGGAGGCGCTTCACTTAAAGCCGAGGATTTCTCAATTATCGTTAAAGCTGCTTCCAAATAATTTATAAAAAGGTGAAACTATGAAAAGACCTGTTGTTTTATGTATAATGGACGGCTTCGGTAATAACCCGTCCGATTACGGAAATGCAATCAAAGCGGCAAATACGCCTAATCTTGATAGGCTTATGGCTGAATATCCTATGACATATATCGGCGCATCGGGAATGGATGTCGGTCTTCCCGACGGTCAGATGGGCAACTCGGAGGTAGGTCATACCAATATCGGTGCCGGCAGAGTTGTTTATCAGGAACTTACAAGAATTACAAAATCAATTCAGGACGGCGATTTCTTCCAAAATGAAGCTCTTGTCGGAGCGGTTGAAAACTGCAAGAAATACGGCACTGCACTTCATTTGATAGGACTTCTTTCCAACGGTGGCGTTCACAGCCACAACACACATCTTTACGGACTCCTCAAGCTTGCCAAGGACAGCGGACTTACGAAGGTTTATGTACATGCGCTTCTTGACGGCAGAGATGTTCCTCCTGCTTCGGGTGTTGAATATATTGAAGAGCTTGAAGCAAAGATGAAAGAAATCGGCGTAGGCGAAATTGCAACCGTTATGGGCAGATTTTACGCTATGGATCGTGACAATATGTGGGACAGAGTCGGTATGGCTTATAACGCTATGGTAAACGGCGAGGGCATTAAGACCGACGACGCTGTTGAAGCTGTTAAGAAGTCTTATGAGACAATCGACGGCGACGGCAAGCATCTTACCGATGAGTTTGTTATGCCGACAGTTTGCTCAAAGGGCGCACCTATCAGCGAAAATGATTCGGTTATTTTCTTCAATTTCCGTCCCGACAGAGCAAGAGAAATTACAAGAACCTTCGTTGATCCCGATTTCAAGGGATTTGAAAGAAAGGCGTTTTTCCCGCTTTACTATGTTTGCATGACGCAATATGACGCAGAAATGCCCAATGTTCATGTTGCATTTAAGCCCGAAGCTCTTGTCAATACGATGGGTGAGATTGTTTCAAAGCACGGCTTGAAGCAGCTTAGAATCGCTGAAACCCAGAAATATGCCCATGTTACATTCTTCTATAACGGCGGCGAGGAAAAGGTATATCCCGGCGAGGACAGAGTCCTTATTGATTCTCCGAAAATTTCAACCTTTGACCTCAAGCCCGAAATGAGCGCTTACGAGGTTTGTGATGCGGCTTGTGAAAGAGTTTTGAGCGATAAATACGATGTTGTTATCCTCAACTACGCAAACTGCGATATGGTTGGTCACACAGGTGTGTTTGATGCGGCTGTTAAGGCTGTTGAAACCGTTGACGAGTGCGTTGGTAAGCTTGTTGACGCCACACTTAAAATGAACGGCGTAATTCTTATCACTGCCGACCACGGCAATGCCGATAAGATGTATGAAGATGACGGTTCTCCGTTTACCGCACATACAACCAACCCCGTTCCGCTTATCGTTGTCGGCTACGGCAAGGACTTTAAGCTTAAAGAAAAAGGCGGCAGACTTTGCGACCTTTCTCCGACAATGCTTGATATTATGGGAATTGAGAAGCCGAAAGAGATGACCGGTGTATCTCTTATCGA
Organism: Anaerovoracaceae bacterium; assembly: GCA_963590415.1. Taxonomy (GTDB): domain Bacteria; phylum Bacillota; class Clostridia; order Oscillospirales; family Acutalibacteraceae; genus Fimenecus. The sequence continues at coordinate 20,380 of CAVAPB010000016.1, forward strand.
AAGATAATAATTGCCTATATAATATATAGCGAAGGTGTAATCCCGACAACGGGGTTACACCTTTTTTATGTTATTTGCCAAATAAGATAAGGCGCCGAACCTCTGTTCGACGCCGATTTTAATCGCTTATTTAATTTTCAAAGTTTTTTCAATCAACTTTGGATAGATGTTTTGTCTGAACCATGGCTCGTTTGATTTTGAAATTGCTTCGCCGAATGTAAGCCAAGCTACATTGCTGTTCTCATTCTCCTTAACGCTCAATGTATCGTTTTCATCGGCAACAATTAAATATGTAAAGTTAAGGTGAAGATGAGAGGGAACATATACGCCGTTTTTTATATGACTGTCAACTGTTAAAACTTCTATGGAGAATATATCTTCAAAGGCGATTTCTGCGTGTCGGATTCCGCTTTCATCATAAGCCTCCTTTAACGCAACCCTTTTCAAATCCGCATCGCCGTCGGCATGGCCGCCGAGCCAAGCCCATGAGTTGTAAATGTTGTGATATGCCATCAGCACCTTGTTATATGACCTGTTTACAACCCAAGCCGATACGGTTATGTGCTCGTTAAGCTTGCTTCTGTAAAGTATTTTTTCATCTTTAAGCTCTGCCAAAATCAAGGCCTTGTCATTTTTCTCCTGCTCGTTAAAAGGAGTGTAGCTTTTGAGCGAATTTTTGATATCTTCAATGTTCATATCGCTTTCTCCGATTTTTTATATGCCAAACATATTTTTGCAAATTTTTTTACCGCCGGAAGTCTTAAAAATTTTGCCATATGCATTTTCAACAGCTGATTTTGAAACGCCGTCCTCAAACATATTAACAAGAAAATCCGCCTCAATAAGTATTTGCAAGTCAATCCCGTTTATATTATCGTATGTGTGGTGATGCGCTATCAAATACTGTACTCTGTCCGATGCTTTGTCATCAAATCCTAATTTTTCAAGCAGATTTTTTGCTATTGGGGGACCTTCCTTTTCCTGAAGCTTTCCGTCGCAGCTGCCGTATTTTTCTTCACAGATACGAATTCCTATATCATGTGTGAGTGCAGCTGCTTCAATTATGAATAAAGTTTTACCGTCAACCTTTTCTGCTTCAGCTATCAACTTAGCGTAGCTGTGAACCTTGCAAAAATGCTGAATTCTTTTTGCGTCTCCGCCATATAATTCTATCATTGCCAAGTGTAATCTGTTTATCATTTTTATACCTCTGATAATTTATTTGTCTTTTCCGGTAATTATCTCTAAATTTTATCACAACAAGATAAAATATTCAACGATAGGACCTTCCATTTTTTGCTTTTGACAATTATTGACTGTTTTGACAAAATATGCTATAATCTTTGCAGATTTGGCGGTGATATTATGAAATCGACAGGAATTGTCAGGAGTATCGACAAAATGGGAAGAATTGTGCTTCCTATGGAGACGAGAAAGCTTCTTTCGCTCACAGAGGAAGGCGCTGCTGTTGAAATTTATACCGATAACGATATGGTGATTTTGAAAAAGTATACGCCGGCGTGTTGGTTCTGTAACAGTGCTGACAATCTTATAGAATATCACGGCGTTAAGATTTGTCAGAACTGTGTTGACGAAATGAAAAACCTTTTATAAACCGAGGCTTGCTTTGAGGATTGTAATTGATGCCGACGGGTGTCCCGTTGTAAATATAACTCTTGATATTGCCCGTAAATTCGGTGTTGAATGCTGTTTGGTAGCTGATTCAGCTCACAGCTTTAACTTAGGCGATAAAGCCGAGGTTATTACCGTTTCAAAGGGAGCGGACAGTGCTGATTTCAGAATTGTCAATCTCATCAATAAGGGCGATATTGTTATAACACAGGATTACGGACTTGCCGCTATGTGCCTCGCAAAAACTGATTGCGTATTGAATCAGAACGGGCTTATCTATTCACAAAATAACATTGATTCGCTTCTTGCTCAGCGTCATATTTCAAAGAAAATCAGACGGGCAGGGGGCAGAACAAAAGGTCCGTCCAAGCGCACAATTGAGCAGGACGAAAATTTTGCAAAAACACTTATAATGATACTTGAAAAAAGGACTTTGGATTAACCAAAGTCCTTGATTTTTGTGCTGTTTATTTGTTAAACTCGTGTTCAAGACTTGAAATCGCAGACTCAACAAAATGTTTGTCGACAAGCAAAGAAATATCTACTTCAGAAGTGGTTATCATACTAACCTCAACCTCGGCTCTTGAAAGAGCATAGAAAACCTTGACCGCAACTCCGGGAGTACCTCGCATTTCTTCGCCGAATACGGAAATCTTGCAGTTTCCGCTGCGCAAGGTAAGTTTCATATCGGGATAAATCTCACGCAATTTTGCCGTAATTTCAAGCATTTTACCAACATCCTCATCGGATACCGTAAAAGAAAGGTTGGGCGTGTGCGAATGAGGCGGAGTCTGTGAAATCATATCAACATCAATATTGTTCTTTGAAATTTCGGTAAAAATATCGGAAATCAGACCTATATCGGCAGGAGAGTCCTGTAACGATACCAAAGTAACATCTTCCGTAACCGAAATGCTCTGTATAATACTCATAAAAGCACCTTATTTCTCGTCAACTAACTGTTTCATCGAATACATACCCGCAGGCTTGCCTTTAAGGAAAACAGCGGCATTTACCGCGCCTACCGCAAAAAGGTCCTTTGAGCGTGCGGAGTGTGAAATTTTAATAACCTCGTCAAGCCCCGCAAAGATAACCTCGTGCTCGCCGACAATCGTGCCGCCTCTGACGGAATGAATACCGATTTCATTGGGGTCTCTCTTTGCACGCTTTGAATGTCTGTCAAATTCGTAAGTCGGCTTTTTGGTAAGAGCGTCGGAAATGCTGTCTGCAAGCATTAGAGCCGTACCCGAGGGAGCATCGATTTTTTGGTTGTGATGAGCCTCGACAATCTCTATATCAAATGAGCCTTCAAGAACTCTTGCCGCTTTAGCCGCAAGCTCCGAAATGAGGTTTACGCCGATTGACATATTTGCCGAAAAGAACATCGGAACTTCCTTTGAAGTCTCCTCAATCTCTTTCTTCTGCTCGTCTGAAAGTCCCGTTGTCGCAACGACGGCAGGTATTTTTTTATTTTTGCAGTATTCAAGCAAAGATGAAAGCACAGACGGATGCGAAAAATCAATAACAACATCCGCGTCGACATCAACATCGGCAAAAGAAGTGAAAATCGGGTAGGGGGCGTCGCACTTGTTAATGTCAACGCCTGCTACGATTTCACAGTTTTCCTTGTTCTCAACGCATTTGGTAATAACATGACCCATCTTTCCCGAGCAACCGCTTAAAATGATTTTAACCATTATTTACACATCCTTGAAAAATTTATATCAGTTCGTACTTTTTAAGAACGGATTTCAATTTTTCCGTATTTGCAGGGGTCATATCGCAAAGCGGAAGTCTCAACGGACCTACATCGATGCCCATCATTCTCATTGCAACCTTAACGGGTATCGGGTTAACATCCATAAACATAGCGTTGCAAAGCTCAAGATATTTAAGCTGAAGTTCAGCGCTCTTTTTGAAGTCGCCGTCAAGGGCTGTCTGTGCGATGTCGTGAGCGACCTGCGGAAGTATGTTGGAAAGAACCGAAATAACGCCCTTGCCGCCCAAGGACATAATGGGGGTTATTTGGTCGTCATTGCCTGAATAAATTGCGAAATCTTCGGGAACAAGAGAGATTGTTTTAGCTATTGAGGAAAGGTTGCCCGTTGCTTCCTTAGCCGCATAAATCATCTTGTTCTTAGCAAGCTCCGCATATGTTTCAGGCTTAATCTCGCAGCCCGTTCTTGAGGGAACATTGTAAAGAATAATCGGTGTTGAAACTCTGTCGGCAACATAATTAAAATGCTTGATAAGTCCCTCCTGAGAAGCCTTATTATAATAGGGCGTTACCATAAGAAGTCCGTCAACGCCGAGCTTTTCGGCATCGTTGGAGAGCTTGAGCGCATATGCCGTATCATTTGAGCCTGTGCCTGCGATAACGGGAATTCTGCCTGCGGTAACATCAACAGCAATTTTAATAGCCTGTGTGTGCTCGTTGTGGTCGAGTGTTGCGCTCTCACCGGTAGTACCGCAAATGACGATGGCGTCGGTCGAATGAGAAATCTGATATTCGATGATTTCGGCCAGGACCTTTTCGTTTACTTTACCTTCTGCGGTAAAGGGGGTGATAATCGCAACGCCTGCACCTGTGAAAATCGGTTTTTTCATAAGTTTTCCTCCAATCAATCCATATAGCCTTCAGCGCAAAGAAGCTCTGCAAGGAGAACCGCTCCGCCTGCTGCGCCTCTCAATGTGTTATGTGAAAGGCAAACAAATTTATAATCGTACTGTGTGTCCTCACGCAATCTGCCGATTGAAATTCCCATACCGTTTTCAATGCCTCTGTTGAGCTTTGTCTGCGGCATATTGTCCTCAACAAAATAATTAAGGAACTGCTTGGGAGCCGACGGAAGATTGAGCTCCTGAGGTCTGCCCTTATAATTTTTCCAAATGTCAAGCATCTGCTCTTTTGTGGGCTTATTTTCAAATCTTACGAACACCGCACCCATATGACCGTTTGTAACGGGAACACGAAGGCACTGCGCCGTGAAGTTGGGTCTTGTCGAATCAACGATAACATCGCCCTCAATTTTACCCCAAATTTTAAGCGGTTCTTTTTCGGATTTTTCTTCCTCGCCGCCGATAAAGGGGATAACATTGTCAATCATTTCGGGCCAGGTCTCAAAGGTCTTGCCTGCGCCGGAGATTGCCTGATAAGTGCATACGAGAACATCCTTAACCTTAAAGCCCGCTTTATCGATCGGGAAAAGAGCGGGTACATAACCCTGAAGAGAGCAGTTCGGCTTAACGGCTACAAAGCCCTTCTTTGTGCCGAGGCGCTTGCGCTGTGCGGGAATAATTCCGATATGCTCGGGGTTGAGCTCGGGAAGTACCATCGGTACATCGGGAGTGTGTCTGTGAGCGCTGTTGTTTGAAACTACCGGGCATTCCGCCTTTGCATATTCCTCTTCAAGAGCCTTGATTTCATCTTTTTTCATATCTACTGCACAGAATACAAAATCAACCTGTGAAGCGATTTTTTTTATATCGTCTGTTGCGTTCATTACGACAAGGTCTTTGACATTCTCGGGGATTGCAACATCCATACACCATTTTGAACCTACTGCGTCCTCATACTTTTTGCCCGCAGAACGCGCGCTTGCCGCAACGACCTTTACATTGAACCACGGATGGTTGGCAAGTAAAGTCAAAAATCTCTGTCCAACCATACCCGTTGCGCCGATAACTCCGACATTATACTTCTTTTCCACTTGTAATTACCTCCAAAAAATGTTATTCTATTATCTGCAAAAAAAATAACCGGTCTGTCAACCGGTCATCATTGAGAAAAGAGCAACATTGAAATGTTGATTTCAATGCAGATAGCACTCCATCAAACAATGATGACAGTTATATTGTTATTCACAATATACCCAGATAAAGTTTATCAGCAGTAGCTTTATCTTCGGCAAAAACACCTTTTGTTATACGGTCAATGAATTGCTGAATTCTGTCGCAAACTACTGATTGTTTTTGCACCTCTATCGCAGTTACATATATTTTACCACCAATACCTTATATAGTCAAATAAATTTAGTAATTTTATAAATTTCATATATTTGTAGGAGAAACCCGATGAAAAAAGAAGAGTTTTATTACGAATTGCCCAAAGAACGCATTGCTCAGACGCCTATTGAGCCGAGAGACGCCTCAAAAATGATGGTAATTCACCGTTCGGAGCATACAAACGAGGACAAACACTTTTATGATATTGTCGATTATCTAAACGAGGGCGACTGCCTTATTCTCAACGATACAAAGGTGCTTCCAGCAAGGCTTTACGGCGTGAAAGAGGAAACGGGAGCGCATGTTGAATTTTTAATGCTCACGCAAAAGGAAAACGATGTCTGGGAGGTTATTACAGGCCCGGGCAGGCGTGCAAAGACGGGCTCGAAATTCATTTTCGGCGACGGTCTGTTAAAGGCTGAAATTATCGATGTGCTCGATAACGGAAACAGGCTTGCAAAATTTTCGTATGAGGGCAACAATATTTTCAATGTGCTTGAAAAGGTCGGAGAAATGCCGCTGCCGCATTATATTACCGAAAAGCTAAAGGATAACGACCGCTATCAGACGGTTTACGCCCGTGAGTTGGGTTCTGCAGCCGCACCGACCGCAGGACTGCATTTTACACCCGAAATTCTCAAAAAAATCAAGGATAAAGGCGTTAACATAGGCTATGTCACTTTACATGTCGGCATAGGAACATTCAGACCTGTTAAGGCAGAAAACATTGAGGAACATAAAATGCACTCCGAGCACTACCTTCTGCCCAAAGAGACAGCCGATTTAATCAACGAAACGCATAAAAACGGAAAAAGAGTTATTGCGGTCGGCACAACAAGCTGCCGAACTCTTGAAAGCGTAGCGACCTATAACGGTGAAATAACCAAGGCTGACGGCTGGACAAGCATTTTCATCTATCCCGGATATGAATTTAAGTGTATTGACGCTCTTCTGACAAATTTCCATTTGCCCGAAAGCACGCTGATTATGCTCGTATCCGCTTTTTATAACAGAGAAGATGTTCTCGCCTCCTACAATGACGCCGTGAAAAAGGAATACAGATTTTTCAGCTTCGGCGACTGTATGCTGTTGATTTAACGAAAGGGAAAAATATGTACAAGCTTATAAAAACAGAGGGAACGGCACGCAGAGCCGAATTTGAAACCGTTCACGGCACGGTGCAGACGCCGGCTTTTATGAATGTTGCAACCGCAGGCGCTATAAAGGGCGGACTTGACGCCGACGACCTTAAAAAAGTCGGCTGTCAGGTAATGCTCAGCAACACTTATCATCTTCATGTACGCCCGGGAGACGACCTTGTATATGAGCTCGGCGGTCTACACAAATTTACGGGCTGGGACGGACCTATACTTACCGACAGCGGCGGATTTCAGGTGTTTTCGCTTGCAAAGCTCCGAAAAATCAAGGAGGAGGGCGTAAACTTCAATTCGCATGTTGACGGCAGACATATTTTTATGGGTCCAGAAGAGAGTATGCAGATTCAGTCGCACCTCGGCTCGACGATCGCCATGGCTTTTGACGAATGTGTTGAAAATCCTGCAGAATACAGCTATTCAAAGCAATCCTGTGACAGAACCGTGCGTTGGCTCAAGCGCTGTAAAACAGAAATGGACAGGCTCAATTCACTTGAAGAAACCATTAACAAAAATCAGCTTCTTTTCGGCATAAATCAGGGCTGTACCTTTGACGATATTCGAATCGAACATATGAAGCAGATAGCCGATCTCGATCTTGACGGCTATGCCATAGGCGGACTTGCCGTAGGTGAACCCAAAGAGGATATGTACAGAATAATTTCGGCGGTTGAGCCGTATATGCCTAAGGATAAAATTCGTTATCTTATGGGCGTCGGCACACCGGGAAATATCATCGAGGCGGTAAGCAGGGGAGTTGACCTGTTCGATTGCGTTATGCCGTCACGAAACGCCCGCCACGGCCATTTGTTCACGCACGGTGGAATTATCAATATCAACAACGAAAAGTACCGTAATGACGCAGAGCCGATTGAAAAAGGCTGTCGTTGTCCGACTTGTCAAAAGCATTCAAGGGCATATATCAGGCATTTGTTTAAGGCGGGCGAAATTCTTGCTATGAGACTTTGCGTTATTCACAATCTTTATTTCTATAATACGCTTATGTCGGAAATCCGTGACTCGCTTGATAACGGCACCTTTGAGCAGTATAAATCGAAATATGTTGATTTACTCGATAAACGCATATAAACTCTTGCAATATCGGGAATTTGCTTGTATAATACATTAGTAATAAAACTATTGGAGGAAAATTATGAATTTTTTCTATTTACTTGAAGCTGCGTCAAGCACTACCGGTTCCAAGGGCAGTATGGCGTCAAGCATTATTCTTATGGTTGTCCTGTTCGGCGGTATGTATTTCCTTATGATAAGGCCTCAGAAGAAACAGCAGAAGAAAGACCAGGAAATGAGAGACAGCACACAGGTCGGCGATGAAATTACAACAATCGGCGGTATCGTGGGCAGAGTTGTTACCGTTAAGGAAGACTCGCTTATCATTGAAACCGGCGCTGACAGAAATAAGATGAAAATTACCCGTTGGGCTGTTCAGACCAACAACACCGCGGCTGAAAAGGCAAAAGCAGAGAGAGAAGCTGCCAAGGCTGCTGCCGAAAAGGAAAAGGCTCAGAAGAAAAAGAGCAAAAAAGAAGACTGATTTACTCATAAAATCATTAACCCCTTCATACTCTTTAGTAGATGTATGAGGGGGTATTTTTATGCGTGAAAACACGGCTGACAAGTCATTATTTGATATAAAACTGATTAAAAGATTGCTTTTAAGCGCTCTGTTCGGCACAATCTTATTTGTTGTGCTTTGCTGTCTGTTTTCATTGGCTGTATTGAAAATACCGTTGCTGTCTGACAAATCGTTTTTTCTTGCTTTTGCGGATCTTGCAGTTTCCGCACTGCTTTGCGGTTTTCTTTCGGCAAAAAACAGAAAAATCAAGGGGATTATAAGCGGAAGTGCATCAGGTTTTGTAATGTGCGCCGCAGTGTATCTTATTGCGGCGACGGTAAGCGGATTTTCATTTTCATACAAGGCGGTTATTATTTTACCTGCGGTAATGATTTTGAGTATTGTAGGAGCGATACTTAAAAAGAATATATAAATTCAAGGAGACAGACAATGAAAAAGAAAAGACTTAGAATAAAAGGCTTTAACAGAAAAACATTGAAAAGCAACCAAACCCTTACGCTTTTATGTATTTTGCTTTTGACAGGTATGTTCCTCGGAGCTGTTTGTGTAAAGCATGCAGACGAAGCAATGCTTGAAAAGATAAAATTGCTTACGGGAACATACATAAGCTCCGAAGTAAGCCGCTCGATTCTTGACAATTTTCTGTCATACATTTTGGCGGACACGGTGTTTATTATACTGTCTGTTTTCTTCGGACTGTGTGTAATCGGAGAACCGATACTGTGGATTTTACCTTTGATAAGAGGCTTGGGACTCGGGCTTATAACGGGCTTTGTATATAAAACATACAGCGTACAGGGCGTTTTATACAGCACGGTACTCATCGTGATACCCGCCGTAATATCTTCTCTTGCGATGGCGGTAAGCTGTAAAGAGAGTATACTTTCCTCACGGGAAATTAAATCCGCATTAAAAGAAGACGGTAAACAGTTCAATTACGGTGAATTCTTGAAGCTGTTTGCCGTCAGAAATTTGATTTTATATGCGTTTGTTATTTTATCGGGACTTATCGGTTGTCTGCTGACATATTTTCTTTCGGGAAAAATCAGTCTTGTTTCTTAAACTTCGGCGGAATGCTTTCCTTTTTTCTGCTTACATTTGCAAGCGGATTGTTGTCGACCGCATTTTTAAGCTGTTCGTCGACAATATGGGTGTATATCTCAGTCGTTCCGAGATTTTCGTGCCCGAGAATATCTTTAAGTACAAGCACATCCACATTTCCGTACTGATACATAAGCGTTGCTGCTGTGTGTCTTAATTTATGCACGGACAGCCCTCTGTCGCCGAGACCTGCTTTTTCAAGGTTTTCATATACAATGTGCTGAACCGTCTTTGGACTGATTCTCTGTAATCTTTTGCTCAAAAACAGCGCGTCCTTATCCTTTACGCCGTCCACGGGTCGTACAGCCATATAGCTTTTTATTGCGTCAAGGCAAGCCTTGTTGAGATAAATCGTGCGTTCTTTATTGCCTTTGCCGGTAATGTAAAGCGTGTTGTTGTCTCTGATATCACGGTAGTTTATTGACACAAGCTCGGAAAGGCGCAAACCGCAATTTAAGAACAGGACAAGAATACAGTAATCCCGCTCTTTATATTCGCCGTCAACGCTCTCAAGAAGTTTTAGGCTCTCTTCAAGAGTAAGGTACTTCGGTTTAGATTTCTTTTGTTTTGGCGTTTCAAGGTTTTCCATGGGATTTTCCGAAATAAGCATTTTTTGCACATGTAAAAACTTGAAGAACGCTCTTATAGCCGACACTTTTCTTGCCCTTGCGGCAGCGTCGTTGTTTCTGACATCCTTACAGTAAGAAAGAAACTGATAAGCGTCGGAAAGGGTAATTTTTCTTAAAAAATCTATATCAACATCGGACACATCAATTTCCGAAAGCTCGGCGGAGGAGGGGGCGAGACCCTTGTTTTGCTTCAGAAAACGCAAAAACATCATATTGTCAATGCAGTATTCCTCAACAGTAAGCTCCGATTTGTTTTTAATCGCATGAATGTGCTGTAAAAATTCTTTTAACAGCGGCGGTACATCGGGCGAATTAGCATATTTCATCATAAAAAGAGTACACCTCCGTGAAACAGTTTCACAATAAGCAAATTTATTTACAAAATAGATAATATAAAAATATTGTTTTATAATGATAGGGATTAAGCCGCAATTCAAAATAAGCTTGACCAAAGCAGAGGACGACACAAAAAGCAGTAAGCTAAAGCTCATATTCCGGGCAAAATTTACGCTGTAAGCGATTCTTTAGATTTCAACGGGATTTTTCAGCTATCGTAATTATAAACTCTGTTAAAACCTAAAATCAATGGTTTTCTTGAAATTGCCATCGAATAGAAATTTGCCGAATGAACAAACTATTGTCAAAAAAATTTCTATCGGCTGAGAACGGAAATATTTTTTATAAGTCAGTTATAAAAGAAGATTAAAAATAAAGAGATAAAGATTATTGCAAAATATTTCAGCAGCACACGGTAAAATAAATTCTCTGAATAAATAACAATATCTATATAATATTAAGCATAAAAGTGATGACTTTTATACGGTTTCTAAACTTATAATCAATTTCAATATCGCCGAAACAACGCAAAATCAAGGTGTTTATTATACTGTCTCTCTCAATTCAAATCCCCTTAATTATATAAAATATTGATTATGTATAATTGTAAATCAAATTTTCAGACTTGTCAAGAGTTGTGTTCCCTAACTTTTAAGGACATTTTAATATAACTATTTACAATCAGAATATTTTAATATAATATATATTATATATTAAATATTATTAGTGAGGTTGCTTTTATGGGATATTGTATTTTAATTTTAATTATTATTGCTTTGGCTGTTTGCTTTGTTGTTAACAAGAAAAAGAATAATGCCTCTTGTAATAATCCGACTACTCCGCCCGTTCCGCCTAATACCGAATATGAAATTAGCGCTGTTTCCGATTCTCAATCTGAAGAATTATTTTTACCATATAAGCGTAAAAATTTAATGACTAAAAATGAATGGTTCTTTTATAAGCAGTTGAAGCCTGTTGCTGATAAGCTTGGGTATTCGATCCTTTGTAAAGTCAGAGTTGCTGACTTAGTTGATATTGATAAAGGTCTTGACAAGAGCCAATGGCAGACTGCTTTTAACAAGATAAATAAAAAGCATGTCGATTTCATATTATGCAAGCCTGAAAACCTCTATCCTGAGCTTTTAATTGAATTGGATGATTCAAGTCATAAGAGCGAGAGTGTAGCAAAGCGTGATGAATTTATTGAAAAGCTTTATGAAAAAATCGGTTATAAACTTCTCCGAACACAAGGTGGCGGCAATATTGAAGATAAAATATGCACAGCCTTGGAATTAAATAAAACTGAAGAATCCGTGTAAATTTTAAGCCTTATGCAAATTAATGCATAAGGCTTAAATAATTATTGAGTTTTCGTATCATTTTCCTGCTTACTTAACAAATTAGTTATGCTTATAAGCTTATCGTCATCGGTATTTACAAACTTGTCAATGGCATACTCGACGGTTTTTGCAAGATTTAGATTGACAAGCTTTGTACTATTCGGTTTTTCGCCGTATTTTTTTGCAAGCTTATTTGCGCTTATCATAACACCTGCGACCGTTGTGCCCGCAAGTGCGGTTCCGAATAAATTTGCCCATTTTCCTTTTCTCATATAACATCACCTTCCGGCTTTATAAAGTTTAATCATTTTCAAAAATCGGGATAAAGCTTCCTATATCGCAAGGTCTGCCGTTTCCGAGACTTAAGAAATCAATCTTGTAATTTCCGCAAAAAGCTTTTATATCCTCATAGCTTTTGTGTTCCTTTGCGTTTCCGAAAAAAGCAAGAATATTTTTCGAAATCTTTGAGCATGCGCCGCCGATAAACCCGTAGTCATATCCGTCGAGAGCCACACTCCCCTTTTCGACCTCTAAAACATCGTATTTTGCGTTTTTGAGTGCGACGGCGATTGATTTATCATCGGTTATAAAAGCACCGTCCGCAACGGGACACAGCGAGCATTTGGTATATCCCTGCCGTGTATTGATAACATTTTTGCCTTTACACAGTTCTTTGATTTTATCGGATACAATGCCGTAATTGCATATCAAATCGCTTTGGTTGCATACGCAGTTAAGCCTACAATCCTCCGGATAAGCGTTTCCTAACATTTCGTCAATAGGATAACATTTACAGCCGAGTTTTTCAAGTGTTGTTTTGAGCTTAGCTTGAGTTTGTGTGAGTATGACCTCACCGCTGCCGATGTAATTTACACATAAATCGGAGTGAAAACGGACGGGCTTCGGCACATTTTGTTCAATTTCAGTGATAACAACCTGTATTCCGAGGTTTTCAAGCTCTGTTTTGTATTTTTCGATTCCCTTGCCTGCAATGCCCAATGTTACATTGCTTTCGGGCAGGTACGGCGTTCTGATAAACCTCATATTTTAATCCATTATGGCTTGGAAAGCCTGTCTTATATTGCTTACGCCCACAACCTCAATGTTTTCCGTAAGCTTATTGCGTATTTTTTCGAGATTATACTTCGGAATTACGCATTTTCTGAAGCCTAATTTTGCCGCCTCTCTGATACGCTGTTCACAGGAGTTTACGGCTCTTATTTCTCCGCCGAGACCGATTTCCCCGAACGCCAATAAATCCTCTGGAACGGCATAGTCCTTTAAGCTTGAAACAATCGCAAGCGCAACTGACAAATCTGCGGCAGGCTCGTCAATTTTAAGACCGCCGATTATATTTATATAGCAGTCCATATTTCCGATAAAGTACCCTGCCCTCTTTTCGAGCACGGCGATAAGCATTGCCATACGGTTGTAATCTATACCAGTTGCCATTCTCCTCGGAGTTCCGAAGCCTGTAGGCGTAACAAGGCTCTGCACCTCAGCCATAATCGGTCTTGTGCCCTCCATAACACAAGCGATACAGCTTCCCGAGGTGTTTTTCGGCTTGCCCGAAATCAGCATCATTGACGGATTGCTGACTTCCGTAAGACCTATATCCTGCATTTCAAACATACCTATTTCATTAGTGGAACCGAACCTGTTTTTAACGGCTCTTAAAATTCTGTATGAGAAGTTCCTGTCGCCCTCAATATACAAAACGGCGTCAACAATATGTTCGAGCACCTTTGGTCCTGCGATATTTCCGTCCTTGTTGACATGTCCGACAATAATCATGGGAATATTGAGCGTTTTTGCCGTTCTCATAAACATATTTGTGGTTTCTCTTACCTGCGTAATACTGCCTGTCGAAGAGCTGAGCTCTGCGATATTCATTGTCTGTATAGAGTCAATCATAACAAGATCGGGCTTTTCAGAAGCGATAACCTCGCATATGTACTGTGCGTCGGTTTCACACAAAACCGACAGGTTGTCCGACTTTACATTGAGCCTTGTCGCTCTCAATTTTATCTGATGCGCCGATTCCTCGCCGGAAACATAGAGAATTTTGAGTGCTTTTCCGAGGTGCTCGCAAATCTGCAAAAGTAAGGTTGATTTTCCTATACCCGGGTCGCCGCTTAAAAGCACGATTGAGCCCTTTACAAGTCCGCCGCCGAGCACACGGTTAAGCTCGTTAAGTCCGGTATCAAAGCGGTGCTCCGTATCCGCCTTTATTTCGTTCAAAGCGTATACTCTGCTCCTGTTTCCCGAAAGGAAGGCGGAAGAGACTTTAGGCGTTGAAGCGGCAGAGCGCACCTCCTCTTCGAGCGTGCTCCATTCCTTGCAGTTCGGGCACTGACCGAACCATTTTGAATATTCGTGTCCGCAAGCCGAGCAGACATAGACAGACTTGACTTTTCCTGCCATAATCAACTTCCTTTGTTTACATAGTTAAGAATACCGTTAGCAACAGAAAACGCCATTTTGCGCTGATATTCTTCATTTTTAAGCAATTCCAAATCGCTGTAATTTGTTATAAATCCGCATTCAACTAAAACTGCGGGCTTTTTTGTATAATAGAGCAGATAAACGCTTTTTCCGCATTCTTTTATCTGCCGTTCGTTATTACTTTGAAGCAATGAGACGACGCTTTGCTGAATTTCGTCAGCAAGCAGCTTGCTCTCCTGTGTGTTCGGCGAATAAAACACCTGCGTTCCCCAATACTTTGAGCTGTTATATGAGTTCTGATGTATGCTTATGAAAATGCAGTTATCGGTATTTTCCATAACGCTCATACGGTTGTGAATATCGGAAACTTTAATTTCCCTGACCGTCTTTGCGCTTTCCGAATGAACAGAACGGTCATCCTCTCTTATCATAACGGTGTTAAAGCCGTAGGACTTCAGTATTTCGTTAAGATACAAGGAAATTTCAAGGTTTATATCCTTTTCGGGAGTGCCGTCGGCGCCTATAGCTCCGCCGTCAATTCCGCCGTGACCCGCATCGATTATAAAGGTCAAATTTGTATCTGTTTCTGCCGCTCCCTGAACATGCTTTCCGAATTCAATGTTGAGAAATACAAACATCATTGCGGAAATAATCAGCACAAGCACGAAGAAAGAGAAAAATTTCCCGATAATTTTCAAAATATCATCTCCTATATTATATAACCCGCAGGTGCTTATTTCAAGATAAACCTACTTTAATATTTATGAAATAATATTCCGAAAATGCAAAAGAGGCTGTAATTTATTACAGCCTCCGTAATATTGCTTAATTTCAGTCGATAGGATAGGTCCATCCGAACTTATCTTCAATCTTGCCCCACTGAATACCTGTGAGCGTATCGTAAAGATGCTGAGTAACCTCGCCGATTTTTCCGCCGTTTACGGTGTATTTCATATCCTTGTAGCAAAGCTCGCCTATCGGAGAAACAACAGCCGCTGTGCCTGTGCCCCAAGCCTCTTCAAGAGTGCCGTCCTCCATAGCCTTTGCAAGCTCATCAACGGAAATTCTTCTCTCAACTACCTTATAGCCCTCGCTTCTGAGAACCTCAAGGCAGGACTTTCTTGTAATACCGGGAAGAATTGAGCCTGTAAGCATAGGTACAACGATTTCGCCGTTTATTTTGAACATTACATTCATTGCGCCGACTTCCTCAATATACTTCCTTTCAACGCCGTCAAGCCAAAGGACCTGCGAATAGCCTTTCTTTTCGGCTCTTTCGCCCGCTCTGTTCGAAGCTGCGTAGTTACCGCCGCACTTAGCTTCGCCCGTGCCGCCGACAACCGCACGGACATCCTCCGACTCAATCATAATCTTAACGGGGTTAATTCCCTCTTTGTAATATGAGCCTACGGGAGACGCGATAATCATAAATGTAGCGTTATGAACCGCATGAACACCGAGGGACTCGTCGTTACCGAACATAAACGGACGGATATAAAGAGATGTGCCCTCTGCCGACGGAGTCCAATCCTGCTCTGTTTCAATGAATTTAGTGTAAATCTCCAAAGCCATATCCTCGGGAATCTGCGGAAGGCAAAGACGCTCGGCGGAGTTGTTCATTCTTCTGATGTTTTCAATCGGTCTGAAAAGCTGAACCTTGCCGTCTGCTCTTCTGTATGCTTTAAGTCCCTCGAAAATCTCCGAGCCGTAATGAAGGCAGGTTGACGCAGGATGAATAGAAAGATAGCCGAAAGGTACTATTCTTGCATTCTGCCAGCCTGTTTCGCTGTTCCAGTCCATCATAAACATATGGTCCGTGAAAATTTTACCGAAGCCGAGAGATGACGGGTCGGGCTTCTCTTTAAGCGGTTGCGCTTTCGTAAATTTAATTTCCATAAAATTGCCTCCTTGATGTAGCAATAAAAATTACATAAGTGTTTTTGCCATAACGGCTTTTATAGTGTGCATACGGTTCTCCGCCTCGTCAAAAACGATTGAAGCGTCGCTTTCAAACACTTCGTCGGTAACCTCCATGCAGTCAAGACCGAATTTTTCAAAAATCTGTTTTCCCGTGGTTGTTTTAAGGTCGTGGAATGCGGGCAGGCAGTGCATAAATTTACACTGCGGACCTGCGTTGTCCATAAGTTTTTTATCAACACGGTAAGGAGAAAGCTCTTCAATTCTCTTAGCCCATACTTCGTCGGGTTCGCCCATCGACACCCAAACATCGGTATAAATAACATCCGCACCCTTTGTTGCGGTCATCGGGTCCTCGATAAATTCAAGAACAGCGCCTGTTTCTGCGGCGATTTTCTCACATTCGTTTACAAGCTCTGCGTTCGGGAAATACTCCTTCGGTGCACAAGCGACAAAATGCATACCCATCTTGGCGCAGCCGACCATCAGTGAGTTACCCATATTATATCTCGCATCGCCCATATATACAAGCTTTTTTCCCGAAAGAGTACCGAAGTGCTCTTTTATTGTGAGAAAATCCGCAAGTATCTGCGTCGGATGAAATTCGTTTGTAAGTCCGTTCCAGACGGGAATTCCCGCATATTCTGCAAGCTCCTCGACAACTTCCTGACCGAAGCCCCTGTATTCTATCCCGTCAAACATTCTGCCGAGAACCCTTGCGGTGTCGGCAATGCTTTCCTTTTTACCTATCTGCGAGCTTTTCGGGTCAAGGTAAACCGCATGCATACCGAGGTCGTTTGCCGCCACCTCAAAGGAACAACGGGTTCTTGTGCTTGTTTTTTCAAAAATCAATGCGATATTTTTACCCTCTAAAATTTTGTGGGGAACACCTGCTTTTTTCTCCGCTTTAAGCTTTGCTGCACAATCGAGGAATTCATTTATTTCTTCGGGTGTGAAATCAAGTAACTTCAAAAAGTTTCTGTTCTTTAACGACATAAGCACTCCTTATTCCTTACAGGCATTTTTAATGATTTCAACGGCTTTTTTAAGCTCGTCAAAAGGTATGTTAAGCGCGGGAAGCAAACGAAGTTTGTCCTTAGCGCTCAAGCACAAAACGCCGTTATCCATACATATTTTAATGACTTCCGCAACGGGCTTCACGGTTTTGACGCCTATCATAAGACCCATACCGCTGACGCGCTCAACGCCGTCCGCCGAGGAAAGTTCGCTGAAAACATATTCGCTTTTTTCGCAAACCTCCGAGAGAAGCTTATCGTCAATTCTTTTGACAATGCTGAGCGCTGCCGCACAACTGACAGGATTTCCGCCGAATGTCGAGCCATTGTCGCCGTATGAGAAAATGTCCTGAACCTTTTCGCCGAGAAGCGTCGCTCCTATCGGCAAGCCGCCTGCAAGACCCTTTGCGGTCGAAACAACATCGGGCATAACGCCGTAGTTCATAAACGAATAGAACTTTCCGCTTCTTCCGTTGCCGCTCTGAACCTCGTCAACTATAAAAACAAGGTCGTTTTCCTTACAGTATGAGTCAATACACTTTACAAATTCGGCGTCGAGAGCTTCAACTCCGCCCTCGCCCTGTATACATTCAATCATAACGCCCGCAATTTTGTTCTCCGAAGCAGTTTTGAGAAAAGCGTCGCAATCGTTTGCGGGAACATGCAAAAAGCCGTCCGTAAGCGGTGTAAAAAGCTTGTGAAAGCAATCCTGACCCGTTGCGGCAAGAGTTGTAAGCGTTCTGCCGTGGAAGCTGTTTACAAGGGTTATTATCTTATAATAATCCTCCCCCTTGTGCTCGCTCGCATACTTCCTTGCAACCTTAATGGCACATTCGTTGGCTTCCGCACCCGAATTTGAAAAGAAAACTTTTTTCATTCCGCTTTTTTTACACAAAGCCTGTGCCAAATCCGCACAGGGCTCGGTGTAATATAAATTCGAGGTGTGCTGAACCTTGTTAATCTGGTCGATAACGGCTTTTTTCCATTCATCGTCGGAAATCCCGAACGAGGTAACGCCGATACCCGAACCCATATCGATATATTCTTTTCCGTTGACATCAGTCAGTACAGAGCCTTTTCCCGAAACAATTTCAACGGGAAAACGCCTGTATGTACCGGCAACATATTTTTCGTCGGTATTTATAATACTCATTTTTTAACACCCGTAACCATGGTACCCGCGCCCTCGTCGGTAAGCAATTCCATAAGAATAGAGTGAGGAACGGTACCGTTCATTATAATAACATTTTTAACGCCCTTGTTAATGGCTTCGATACAGCAATCGACTTTGGGAATCATTCCGCCTGAAATTATTCCGCTGTCATAGAGTTTTTCGGCTTCCAAAAGATTTATTTCGGGAATAAGCGACGACGGGTCGTCCTTGTCACGCAAAACGCCTGCGATGTCGGTCATCATAATAAGCCTTTCGGCACCGAGAGCGCCTGCGATATAAGCCGCAGCGGTGTCGCCGTTGATGTTGTATGTGTTACCGTCCTTGTCACAGCCGAGCGTTGAAATAACGGGAATATATCCCTTTTCAAGCAGGTCGAGAACGGGAGCGATGTTTATTTTTGAAATCTCGCCGACATAGCCCAACTTTTCATCCTTTGTTTTGGACTCGATAAGTCTGCCGTCCATGCCCGAAATACCCATTGCCTTGCCGCCCATCATTTCAAGAAGATTGACAAGAGTCTTGTTGACCTTACCCGCAAGCACCATCTGAACAATATCCACCGTTTCCTTATCGGTAACGCGCAGACCGTCGATAAATTCGGGCTCTTTGCCGAGCTTATCCATCATATCGCTGATTTCGGGTCCGCCGCCGTGGACGAGTACGATTTTAACGCCGATAAGCCACAAAAGGACTATATCCTGCATAACCTGCTGTTTAAGATGTTCGTTTATCATAGCGTTGCCGCCGTATTTTACTACCACGATTTTACCGTTATATCTTTTGATATAAGGCAAAGCCGCAGTAAGGACTTCGGCACGCTCGGAATTTGAAAACTTTTCTTCCATATCTGCCTCCGACTTATGTTCTGTAATCGCCGTTTATTTTAACATAATCATATGTAAGGTCACAGCCCCACGCAACGGACGAAACCTCGCCGCTGTTGAGATTTACAAGGA
The DNA here is from genome assembly GCA_963590415.1 of Anaerovoracaceae bacterium. Classification (GTDB taxonomy): domain Bacteria; phylum Bacillota; class Clostridia; order Oscillospirales; family Acutalibacteraceae; genus Fimenecus. The sequence continues at coordinate 39,682 of CAVAPB010000016.1, forward strand.
TTTCAATTTCTTTTTCAAGCAAAATTTCCTTTGCCTTTTCCTCTGAAAAATCAATTCCCGAACCGTTTTCACAGACGGAAATCGTACCCGCCTTACTCTTGAAAGCAACATCGATTTTTGTAACATCGACATCGGCTCCGCTGTATCCAATCGCACAGAGCACCCTGCCCCAGTTTGCGTCCGAACCGAACATAGCCGCCTTGAGAAGGCTTGAGCAGACAACGCTCTTCGCAACCGTCTTTGCGGTTTCAAGGTCTTTAGCGCCGCTTACCTTACATTCAAGAAGCTTTGTGGCACCCTCACCGTCGCCTGCGATTTCCCTGCAAAGGTTGACGGTAATTGTGTTAAGAGCCTTCATAAACACAGAGAACTCTTCGTTTTCCTCTGTGATTTCTTTATTGCCCGCAAGACCGTTAGCGAGCACCGTTACCATATCGTTGGTTGAGGTGTCGCCGTCAATGCTGAGCATATTGAAAGTGTTCCGAATATCGCTTGAAAGCGCTTTTTTAAGCATTTTGGAGGAAATGGCAACATCCGATGTAATAAACACAAGCATTGTAGCCATATTCGGGTGTATCATACCGCTTCCCTTGGCAATTCCGCCGATACGGCAAGTCTTGCCGCCCAATTCAAATTCAACGGCAATTTCCTTTTGATGCGTGTCGGTCGTCATGATGCCCTCACTTGCCGCAGACGAGCCGTCGAAAGAAAGACCGTCCGCCAATTCGGGTATACCCGCCTTTATGGGTTCAATGTCGAGCGGCTGACCGATAACTCCCGTTGAAGCGACAACAACATCGTCTGAAGAAATTCCAAGCTTATCCGCAACAAGGTCGCTCATTTTTTCCGCAATCATAACGCCGTCGGCATTGCAGGTGTTGGCGTTTCCGCTGTTACATATAACAGCCTGAGCCACACCGTTTTCAAGATGTTTCTTTGTTACGGTAAGGGGCGCACCCTTTACAAGGTTGGTGGTATAAACCGCCGCCGCACTTGCGGGAACTTCGCTGAAAATAAGCGATAAATCCTTTTTATCCCTGTTCTTACGGATACCGCAGTGTATTCCGTTTGCTTTATATCCTTTAGCGGCACAAACGCCGCCCTGTATAATTTCCATATTAATCACCATAGCCTTTCAGGCAAAAAATAGTTTATTAAAAATCACCGGTTCAACCTGCGTTGCCTGAACAGGCGTGATGGTGATTTCTGCCATCTCAAAATTTTGCCAATGGCAAATTTTGAGGGCAATCTAATTATGGTTAGTGTGATTTTCACACTAACCTCACAGACTGAGACCCGTCGTTTCATCGACGCCCAGGACAATATTCATATTTTGGATAGCGGCACCCGAAGCGCCCTTACCCAAGTTGTCATATCTTGCACAAAGCGTAACACGCCCGTCATTTCCGAAAACGGAAAGCTGCATACTGTCTTTGCCCGACAGAGCCGCAGCCGACAAGAAGCCGTTTTCATCGGCACTGCCGCAATATCGAACGATTTCGGTGTTGTAGTAATCCGAATAAATCTTCTTTATATCGTCAACGCAACCGTTGATTTGCGAAGCGAAAAGCGGAACCGTAACCTCCATACCCGAATAAAAATCGGATACCACGGGGCAAAAGACGGGAGCATTTTTAATCTTCGCCGTTTTAACCATTTCAGGCAAGTGCTTATGCATTTGCGAAAGTCCGTACATCCTCGGAGCGGTAAGCAATTCGTCAAGCTCATCCGCCTCGTATTCGGCAATCATTTTCTTGCCGCCGCCCGAATATCCCGTAACGGAAAAAGCGGAAAGCTCGCAATCCGCCGAGACAATTCCGTGCTCGACAAGCGGTCTTATAAGCGCTATAAATCCGCTTGCATGGCAACCGGGGTTTGCAATGCGTTTGGAATTTTTTATCTCTTCACGCAGACCCGAAAGCTCTGGAAAGCCGTATGCCCACTCGGGATTTGTTCTGTGAGCGGTGGAAGTGTCGATAACAACGGTGTTTTCGTTTTCGATGAGCGATACCGCCTCAACCGCCGCCGCATCCGGCAGACATAAAAATGAAATGTCGGAGCTGTTAAGCGCTTCTTTTCTGTAATTTATATCCTTTCTGTGCTCTTCGGAGAGGGTCATCAAGGATATATCTTTTCTTTTAGCAAGACGGTCATAGATGCGAAGCCCCGTTGTGCCTGCGCTGCCGTCGATAAATACCTTAGTCATTATTCACCTCAAATGTATAATTATGAATAAATATGCATAGATTATACATTCAATAATCGTTCAAGTCAAGGCTTTTATACATAAAAATGAAATAAAATTCACTTAATATACATTATTTCTTTCTGAACTGCTGTTTGAGTCTCAAATCCTTGGAAAGTATCTTTTTACGAAGTCTTATCGACTTGGGAGTAATCTCGACAAGCTCGTCGTCGCCGATAAATTCCATCGACTGCTCAAGACTGAGAACTGTGTGCGGAACAAGGCGCAAAGCGTCGTCGGAACCGGAGGCACGGGTGTTTGTAAGGTGCTTGTTCTTGCATACATTGCAGACAATATCCTCTGCCTTTGCACACTCGCCTACAATCATACCCTCATAAACGGGAACACCGGGACCTACGAAAAGTCTGCCTCTGTCCTGCGTGTTGAAAAGACCGTAAGCAGAGGTCTCGCCCGCCTCGTGAACTACGATTGAGCCGCGCTCTCTTGTCTGAATTTCGCCCTTATACTCTTCATAACCTGCAAAAAGGTTGTTCATAATACCGTTTCCGTTTGTGTCGGTAAGGAACTCTGAACGGTAACCTATAAGACCTCTTGCGGGTATTCTAAATTCAAGATGCGTTGAGCTGCCCTCACGGGTACCCATATTTTCAAGCTCTCCGCGGCGTGAACCGATCTTCTGCATAACATTTCCGACATACTCCTCGGGAACCTCGATTATAAGCAACTCGATAGGCTCCATAAGCTTGCCGTTTTCATACTTTGTGATAACCTGCGGACGGGAAACCTGGAACTCATAGCCCTGGCGTCTCATGGTCTCGATAAGAATTGACAAGTGAAGCTCGCCTCTGCCCGATACCTTGAAGCAATCGGTGCTGTCCGTTTCCTCGACACGCATACTTACATTTGTTTCAACCTCTTTGAAAAGTCTGTCTCTGAGGTTTCTTGAGGTTACAAACTTACCCTCCTGACCGGCGAACGGGCTGTCGTTTACCATAAAGTTCATTGAAAGCGTAGGTTCGTCGATTTTAACGAACGGAAGCGGCTCGACATTCTCGGGGTCGCAAATCGTTTCGCCGATATTGAGGTCGGTAATACCCGAAACGCAGATAATATCGCCTGCCGCAGCGGTCTGAACCTCCACCCTCTTCAAGCCCTCAAACTGATAAAGGCGTGAAATCTTGACATTTTCACGGGTGCCGTCCTGCTTGCAGAGAACCACCTTGTCATTTACATTTACTCTGCCTCTCTTAACTCTGCCGATACCGATTCTGCCGATATAATCGTCATAGTCAAGGCTTGAGAAAATGCACTGAAGCGGAGCGTCAACATCGCCCTGCGGGGGTTCGATTTCCTTGATAATCTCCTCAAAGAGCGGTCTCATATCGCCCTCTCTGACATTCGGGTCAAGTGAAGAATAACCGTCCCTTGCCGAAGCGTAGACAACGGGGAATTCAAGCTGATCGTCATTTGCGCCGAGCTCGATAAACAAATCAAGAACCTCGTCGATAACCTCTGCGGGTCTTGCGCCGGGTCGGTCAATCTTGTTTATAACGACAAGTACCTTTTTGTTGAGCGCAAGAGCTTTTGAAAGCACAAATCTTGTCTGAGGCATACAGCCCTCGAAAGCGTCAACCAAAAGCAAAACGCCGTCAACCATTGTAAGAATACGCTCAACCTCGCCGCCGAAATCAGCGTGACCGGGAGTGTCGACAATGTTTATTTTAATGCCGTCATAATGAATCGATGTGTTTTTGGAAAGGATTGTAATTCCTCTCTCCTTTTCAAGGTCGTTGGAGTCCATTACCCTCTCCTGTACAACCTCGTTCTGTCTGAAAATACCGCTCTGCTTAAGAAGCTCGTCAACCAATGTTGTTTTACCGTGGTCAACGTGAGCTATGATTGCAATGTTTCTGATGTCTTCTCTGCACTTCACTTTTATCACCTATGCCTTATTTTTACTTAATATTTCACAAATAAATATTTTACCACCTAAAAGGCTTAATATCAACACATTTTGCTACAAACTACACAAGAGATACGAGACGAATTTTGTCTATTTTACTAAAAAATCGGGCAAGTCGCATTTGACAAACCCGATACGCATTATTTAAGTTTTTCCCGTGCCGTATGCGCCGCACCGATTATTCCTGCCTTGTTTTTGAAAAAAGCCTGCTTTATCTGCACATGATTAAAATTTTCACGGTCAACAGAATGTATTTCTTCGATTATACGGTCCGTTATGTACCGTTCGTTCATAATTCCGCCGCCGAGCACAAAAAGCGGAACATCAAAAACAAACATCAGCGTTTTAATACCCTTGACAAGCTCGTCAATCCAAGCGTCAACGGCAGATTTTATTATGCCGTTTGAAAAATTTTCTTGCGAAAAAATTTCTCTGCCCGTCATTTCTTTTCCCGTGACAAGTTTTATTCTCTTTACAAGAGCCGTCGTTGAAGCAAGATTTTCAAATTTATCGCTTCCCGTTATCATTTCTCCGAAATCGCCTGCGCAAAGGCTGTTTCCCTTATACAGCCTGCCGTCAAGGATTACCGCACCGCCGATGCCCGTGCCAACGGTCAGACAGACAAAATTTTCTGTGCCTTTTCCCGAGCCGTAATTTGCCTCAGCCGTTGCGGCGCAGTAAACATCGTTTTCAACAAATGCAGGCAGTGAGAAACGCTCCGAAATAAGCCTTGCAAGCTCGGTTCCCGTGTAGTTCGGTATATTTTCGTTTGCAAAGATAATTTTGCCTTTCTCGCTGTCGACACGGCCTGCCGTGCTTACGGAAACAGCGTCGCACAGCGGCGAAAATTCTTCTGTAATTCCGTAAACATTTTTGAGTAAAGCCTCTGCTCCGAGCTTTGCTTCGGACGGAATTTCGGAAAACGAGGAAAGATTATTGTTTTCATCGACAAGGGCGTATTTTATCGCCGTTCCGCCTATATCAATTGCAAGTATCGTCATATAATCACCATAGCCTGTTCAAAACACAAACAGTTTATTAAAAATTACTTATTTCCCTTGTCGAGATAAGAAACAAAACGCCTTGTAATATCTCTCGGTCTTGTGATTGCCGTGCCTATAACGCAGGAAAACGCACCGCTGTCATATGCCTTTACAAGCTGTTCGGGATACCAGATACCGCCCTCTGCGATAACCGTTGCGCCGAGTTCCTGCCTGTATCTTTTCATAAGGTCAAACGCAGGTATGGTCTCCCCCTTTGTGTACGGTGTATATCCGCACATAGTCGTTCCTATAAGGTCGCAGCCGAGCTCCGAAGCGAGCTTACCCTCTTCAAAGCAGGAGGTGTCTGCCATAAAGAGCTGTTCGGGATATTTTTTACGGATTTCTGAAAAGAATTCCTCGAAAGAAACACCGTTTGGCCTCGGTCTGTTCGTTGCGTCAACCGCAATAACATCAACGCCCTCGTTGTAAAGTGCGTCAACCTCGTTTACTGTGGGCGTGATATAAACATCGGAATCGGGATAAACCTTTTTGATAATTCCGATTATCGGCAAGCTTACCGTCTTTTTGATTTCTTTTATGTCCTCAACGGTGTTGGCTCTTATTCCGACCGCTCCGCCCTCGCTTGCGGCAAAAGCCATTCTTGACATTATGTATGAGTCGTGCAGCGGCTCGTCCTCAAGCGCCTGGCAGGAAACTATAAGTCCGCCTTTTATCTGTTCAAGTATCTTCCTGTTTTTTTCGTTCATTGAGATCACCGATTAAAATAATATTTTCTTTATTATATTTTATTTCAGTGAAAAGTTCAACGAATATCATTGATTTTGTCGAAAAAAGTAATATAATTCTCATATAGGAGATGAACTTATGAAATACGATTTGACAAAATTCAACGGAGTGTTCGTCGCACTCAATGCGATTTACGACGAAAACGATAATATAAATGTCGGAGAAATCAAAAGGCTTGTAAAAAAGTATACGGAAATCGGCATTAACGGCGTTTATGCCTGCGGTTCAACGGGCGAAGGTTTCCTTTTGAGTACGGAGGAAAGAAAGCAGGTCGCAAAGGCTGTTGTCGACGCGGCAGACGGCAAAATAACAACGATTATCCATGTCGGTGCGGCGTCAACCAAAGAGGCTTGCGAGCTTGCACGCCACGCAGAGGAAATCGGCGCAGATGCCGTTTCCGCCGTCCCGAGCGTATATTACAGACTTCCCGAGGCTTCAATTGAGACTCATTGGAAAACGATTATGAACGCTTCCGATTTGCCGTTCTTTATCTATAACATTCCGCAGCTTACAGGCTATGACCTCTCGTATTCGCTGCTTGAAAAAATGATTAAAGAGGAAAAGGTCATAGGTATTAAGGACTCTGCCGAAAGCACATATCAGATGGAGCGTTTCAGAAGAATTGCAGGCGAGGATTTTGTCATTTTCAACGGACCCGACGAGCAGTTCCTTGCAGGCAGACTTATGGGTGCTAACGCAGGAATCGGCGGCACATACGGCAGTATGCCCGAGCTTTATCTTAAACTTAATTCGCTGATTACAGAAAATAAAATTGAGGAAGCAAAGGCTCTCCAAGTTAAAATCAACGACTTTATTCAAAGGCTTTGCTCTTTCCCCTCTCTGTACGGCGCAAGCAAGGCTGTTATCAAATTGAGATACGGCATTGAAGCGGGCAAGCCGAGACTTCCCATGCTCCCCGTTTCAACCGATGACCCGAAGCTTATTGAGCTTGTAAAAGATATAAACAAAGCCGTTGAGGAAGTCAAAAATTCCTAAACGCAATAAATCAACATAAAGCATTATCTCCCGCAACCCGTCATATAAATAACTATTCCAAAGAAAATGAGGTGTTTATATGAGTGGAATTGCGGGAGAAATTTCTTTTTCGGGAAATTTCAGCGAACAGAGCAAGGAACTTTTTGAAATGGGCAGAGCGATAAAGCACAGGGGCGCTTTTTACAGTCAGTACACATCGGAACACGCCGCACTCTGTCAGGGCTCTGAAACGCAAAATAAAGCCGCTTTTGAGTTTCCTTTGAGGCTTATTAAGGACGAAAACGAATATACGATTGTTTTTGACGGGTTATTATTCAATAAAGACGAACTCAAAGACCTTTTGAAAGAAAGAAATTACGGTTTTGAGTCAGACACGGACGAAGAAGTTGTGTTAAAATCCTATATTGAATTCGGCGAGGACTGCTTAAAGCTTATCAACGGCATTTTTGCACTTGCAATATGGGACAGCAAAAACGAACGGCTGTTTGTCGCCCGTGACCGTTTCGGAATAAAGCCGTTTTTCTATTCCGTTTCGGACGGCAGCTTTATATTCGGTTCGGAAATAAAGGCGCTTTTCGCCAGCGGAAAAATTAAGGCTAAAATAAATCTTGACTCAATTCTTGAAATTATGCTCATAGGACCCGGCAGAACGCCCGGTTACGGCGTGTTTGAGGATGTATACGAGCTGTTACCCGCAATGTGCGGATATTTTTCAAGAGATGGGCTTAAAACACATAAATTCTGGACTCTTTTCGCCCACGAACACACAGATACACCCGAGCAGACAGCTGAAAAAGTCAGATTTTTGGTGGACGATTCAATCAAGCGCCAGCTGAAAGCAGATATTCCCGTTTGCACCATGCTTTCGGGCGGACTTGATTCAAGTATTATCTCCTCTGTGGCGGCAAAGGAGTTTGATAAACAGGGCAAAACGCTTGACACCTACACCGTAACCTATGTTGATAACGACAAGTACTTCAAGCAAAGCAAGTTTCAGCCGAACAATGACAATGATTTTGTCGGCAAGATGAACGATTATCTCAATGCGCGAAATCACGTTATCGAGATTGACAACGAGTCGCTTGTTTCCGCCCTGTTTTCGGCTGTGGAGGCCCGTGATTTGCCCGGTATGGCAGATGTTGACTCCTCTCTCCTGCTGTTTTCAAGAGAAATAGCAAAGGACTACAAAATCGTTCTTTCGGGCGAGTGCTCGGACGAAATTTTCGGCGGTTATCCGTGGTACAGAGACCCTGTTTTAAGAAACACCGATACCTTCCCGTGGGCTAAATCCTCATCTTACAGAAAATCGTTCTTAACGGATGAAATCGGAAAAGGGATTGACGCCGAGGGCTTTGTCCGTGCAAAGTACGAGGACGCAATAAAGGAAACAATACGGCTGAATGTTTCCGACAGCGACGAACGCACCAAGGAGCTTATGCGGCTCCATCTCGATTGGTTTATGATGACTCTTGTCGACCGTTCGGACAGAATGAGCGCTTTTAATTCGCTTGATATAAGAGTTCCGTACTGCGATTACAGAATTGTGGAATATCTGTATTCCGTTCCGCTTGAAATCAAGGACTACAACGGATACGAAAAAGGTATTTTGCGCAAAGCGTACAGCGATATGCTTCCGAAAGAGATACTTTGGCGCAAAAAGAGCCCGTACCCGAAAACACACAATCCAAGATATACAGAGCTTGTAAAAGAAGAGCTTAAAAAGATTTTGCAGGACTCCTCGTCGCCGATATTCAAGTTTGTCAGCAAGGACGCATTGAGCAACCTGCTGCTTGAAAACAGCTCACAGCCGTTCTACGGTCAGCTTATGACCACTCCTCAGACAATAGCGTATTTTGTACAGACAGATTATTGGCTGAGAAAATACAACATAGAAATTGATTTATAAACAAAAAATATATGGGACAGTTGAGTATTTCAACTGTCCCATAAGCTTTATTCGGCATAATTCAAAATTTTTTGCAAACGGTGGTTTACCCCCGAGCGTGACAGCGGCGGATCAAGCATCTGTCCTATCTGTTGCAATGAAAGCTCGGGATTTTCAAGCCGCAGCACGGCAATTTTTTTAAGCTCCGGCGAGAGCTTTTCAAAATTACCCTCACGCTTTAACTTTTCAATAGCCTGCGTTTGGCGCAAGGACGCATTAACGGTTCTGTCAAGGTTGGCGTTTTCAAAATTTGTACGCCTGTTGACATTGTTCCTGACATCCTTAAACACCTTTACGCCGATATATTCGAGCGCTGAGTCATTGGCGCCCATCAAGGTAAGCAGCGTAACAATGTCGTCACTGTCCTTGAAATAGAGAATATTCTGACCGTTTCGTTTGATTTCCTTTGCGTTTAAGTTAACCTCTTCGAAAATACGGATTAAATCGTTTCTCAGGCTGTATGGAACGGAAAACTCAATATGATAATTTTTTTCGGGGTCATTTATTGTACCGCAAGCGAGGAAAACTCCTCTTAAAAATGCACCGAAGCAGCAATCCTCGGATATGTTTGCCCAATTTACGCGCCTTGAACGCTCATTGCCCGAAAGACCGAACGCCTCGAGAATTTTAAGCCTACCATCGGGGTTTTCAACCGAGACCTTACATTTTCCCGACTTTGAGCAGGTGTACTTAGCCTCTGTTTCACTTAATCTTTCGGCAACATTTTTATATTTATCGGCAACCTCGCCGTTTTCCGTGCTTAAATACACTTCACGCTTTGAAAACATTTTACCAAACAGCAGAAGTCCGTAGGTTTCAGCCAAAGCGCAACATGGTTTAACATCAGACAAGCCCAAAAGCTCGGCTTTCAACTGTGAACAAAATGACATAACTTTACCTTTTTATATCTCTGTGATAAACGCCGACATCGCAGCCGTTTTCAAGCAAATGCTTGTTTAGCAGCTCCGCAAACACAACAGAACGGTGCTTTCCGCCCGTGCAGCCGACAGCAATGGTAAGCTGGCTTTTCCCCTCGGTCATATACAGCGGAATTAAAAAGTCAATAAGGTCATAAAGCTTCTTTTCGAGCTCCTTTGACTGACTGTATTTCATCACAAAGTTGCGAACCTCCTTTTCAAGTCCCGTATGATTTTTAAGCTCGGGAACATAAAAAGGATTCGGTAAACATCTTACATCAAAAACAAGGTCGGCGTCTTTCGGAATACCGTATTTGAAGCCAAATGACATACTGTGAATTTTAAGCGTGCTCGAGATGTTATTAAGGAAGAGCTTTGCAATTTTTTCCTTAAACTGCGAGCTCATAACATTTGAAGTGTCAACAATATAGTCTGCCATCTGCCTCAAAGGAAGAAGCACTTCCCTCTCCTTAGCGATAGCCTCGGCAAGCGATGGCGTGTTGAATTCATCCGCAAGCGGGTGTTTTCTCCTCGTTTCCTGATAACGGCGCATTATAACCTCGTTATCCGCATCAATAAACAAAATTTTGCAGTTGATTTTTGTTTTGTCAAGCTCTTTCAAGATATTAAACAGACTTGTAAATTCATCGCCGAGTCTTATATCGGCAACCAACGCCACCCTGTCCTTTTCCTCATTAGAGTTCATACAAAGCTGAACAAAGGTAGGTATAAGCTTCGGCGGCATATTGTCAACGCAGTAAAAGCCTATATCCTCCAAAGCCTGCACGGCCCTTGACTTTCCTGCGCCAGACATACCCGTTACAATTACCAAGTCCATAAATTCACATCCTTAAAATTCGCCCAAAAATCTAACCTCGGGCTCAAGCATAACGCCTTTATTTTCGTAAACTGTTTTTCTTATATAATCGATAAGCGCCGCAATATCGGAAGAAGTTGCATTTCCCTTGTTGATTACAAAGCCTGCGTGCTTTTCGCTTACCTGCGCACCGCCTATCGTATAACCTTTAAGCGAACACTCTTCAATCAACACGCCTGCATAATACCCCTGCGGACGCTTGAAGGTGCTTCCGGCGCTCGGATATTCAAGCGGCTGTTTAGCCTTTCTCTTGCCGAGATTTTCATACATTTCGGCTTTTATATCGGCTTTGTCAGCCTTTTTAAGCTCCAATTTCAGAGAGGTAATGACAAACCCGTTATCGGAATATGCGCTTTTTCTGTAAGAGAGCCCGAGTTCTTCTCCCGTAAGGCATCCCTCGTAAAAATCGGAGTCAATATGCGTACACTGCGTGAGGACATCTTTCATTTCTCCGCCGTATGCGCCTGCATTCATAAAAGCCGCACCGCCTGCCGTACCGGGAATGCCAAAGGCAAATTCAAGTCCGCTCAAGGAATTTTCAAGCGCAAAATTGCATAGCTTTGACATTGAAATTCCGCTTTCGCAAATAACGGTTGTTTCATCTTCAAGACTGATATTCGAAAAATCGGAGCCGATTTTTATAACTGCTCCGGATAAACCATTATCGGAAACAAGAATATTGCTTCCGTTTCCGATAATATATGTTTTTATTCCGTTTTCGCGACATGTTTTCAAAATTGCCGTAAGTGAAGCGATACTGTTGGGAAAAACGATAATTTCAGCATTTCCGCCCGTTTTGAAGCTTGTATAATCACGCATACTTGCTTTTTCAAAACAGCGGCAACCAAAGCTTTGTGCTGTCGACTTCACAATATCTGTCACAAAATCACCTTTCATTATTCGTCAAGCAACGCAGCGCCGATAACGCCTGCGTCGTTTCCGAGCTTGGCGGAACAGATAACCGTCTGCTCCTCCGAATATACGCTGTATCTTTCCTGATAGACAATTTTTCTGACAGGCTCTAAAAGATATTCTCTCTCATAGCCTATGCCGCCGCCGACGCAGAGAACCTTAGGCTGGAATGTGTTGATTACATTTGTGATACCGATTGCAAGATAGTGAACATACCAGTCAACAAGCCTCTTGCCGCACTCATCGCCGGCACGCATTGCGTCAAAAGCTGTTTTGCCGTTAGCGTTTTCAATGTTGCCGTCTGCGATTTCCCACATCTTAGAGTCCTTATTTTCAAGCATAGCCTTTTTTGTTTCACGAATCAAAGCGGTAGCCGAGGAATAAGCCTCCCAACAGCCCTTTCTGCCGCAGGTGCACGGTTCGCCGTCGGCGCAAATAACCATATGACCCATCTCGCCTGCCGCACCGTTGCAGCCGCCGAGAATTTTGCCGTTTACGATAATTCCCGAGCCTACGCCCGTTCCGAGCGTGATTGCAGCAAAGTTTTCAACTCCGCCGCCGGCACCTGCCATAGCTTCGCCGAGAGCCGCACAGTTTGCGTCATTCTCTATGTAAATGGGTTTATCAAAATGGCTCTGCATAATCTTTCTTGCGGGGACATTTGAAAAACCGAGGTTGTTTGCGTACTGGATAATACCGAAATGCTTGTCAACGGAACCGGGAGTTCCGATACCTATTGAACGGACATCCGCAAGCGTAATTCCCGCCTCCTCAATAGCCATATTCACGGCTTTTGCGACATCGTTTATTATATCGACAGCAGGACGGGGGCAAGCCGTCGGCATTTTGCCCTTACCGACGATTTTGTAAAATTCATCAACAACTCCGGCAACAATATTTGTTCCGCCGAGGTCTACACCTATTCTGTACATAATGTCCTCCAAAAATAGTATATATAATTATTTTAATTTAATAACTTTGCCATATTTCAAGCTCTTCGGGCTTAGGCTCTTCCTCTTGCATACCAAGCTGATGAAGTAGCTCCTTTGCAGCATTGTAACCCATCTTTTTCTGCCTGTTGTTCATTGCGGCTACCTCAATAATAATAGCAAGGTTTCTGCCCGGCTTGACGGGAACAACGGTTATCGGTACATTGACATTCATAATATTTATATATTCGGTATCAACGCCCATTCTGTCATACACCTTATCGGGATCCCACTGTTCAAGCTTTACAACCATATTTATCTTTTCCGAAAGCTTAACAGCGCCCATACCGAAAATACGGCGCGCGTTGACAATGCCTATTCCTCGAAGCTCAATAAAATGTCGTATATTGTCGGGAGCTGATCCCACAAGCGTTTTAGCGGAAATTTTCCTTATCTCAACCGCGTCGTCGGCAATAAGACGGTGACCTCTTTTAATAAGCTCGACCGCTGTCTCGCTCTTGCCTACTCCGCTGTCTCCTATAATGAGAACGCCCTCGCCGTAAACCTCGACAAGTACGCCGTGCCTTGTAATGCGTTCGGCAAGCTCAGTTCCGAGATAACTGATAAGCGCCGACATACAGCTTGATGTCGGTTCGGCAGTCCTGAAAAGCGGAACGTTGTACTTTTCGGCAAGCTCCTTGCCGCAATCCGGCAGTTCAAGATTCCTTGTAATCAAAACAAACGGCGGCTTGTGGCTCATAAGCCTGTCTAGGCTTGAATACTGTTCCTCGGGCGAGAGCTTTTTTATAAGCTCAATTTCAGACAGCCCTAAAAACTGCGCACGCTCTGCATCAAAAAATGCATCTCTGTCAACTAAAAGCAACCCCGGTCTGTTGACATCGGGTGAGCACACTGCATGTTTGCTGAAATCGTCAGGCAGATAGAGAACTTCAAAATCAAATTCTTTAAGCACCTTTTCGAGCGATACGGAATACTTTGCAGACAAGCATATCCCTCCAATTTAATGTTCGTAGTTATTATAAACTATAATTCAATACAATGCCATACTTTTTTGAAAAATTTTTTATGAATGCCTATATGTCTTTTTACAATCATATATTTTACTGTGAAAACTATGTGTTATTAACTGATGATAAACATAAAAATCGGTCTGTCGGTATTCCGACAGACCTTTTTGTCCGAAAAATATTACAGCCTTATTTCATACTGTCTTCGTATGCCTTGATCATCTTCTTACTATTGCTACCTGTACGGCTCGTAAGATTTTGAAGGGTTTTAGTGACCGTTGTTCCGGCTTTCAGGTGT
>CAVAPB010000017.1:0-49578 GCA_963590415.1 Anaerovoracaceae bacterium
CCTCAGTCATTTTTCAGAAGAAAAATGACAGCTCCCTCGTCAGAGGGAGCCTGTGACGGACAGGGGCAAGCCCTGTACCTACGGGGTATGGCGGTTTGTTTTCAATTCCATATCAGCCGTAAATAAATATCAAATTAAAATGTACGCAGAACCAAGCCTTCCTCTGACGAGGAAGGTGGCACGCCGCAGGCGTGTCGGAAGGAGAGAAAGCAATAAATAACAAATTTTCGGTATCTCTCCCTCAGTCATTTTTCAGAAGAAAAATGACAGCTCCCTCGTCAGAGGGAGCCTATGTTTGCAAATGCGGCTTGGAGCGCCGAACAAAATCGACCGCTGCGCCGACAAATGCTCCCTTTATCCGCCACAGGTGGTGGTCGCATATGTTGCCCGTCAGAGGGAGCCTATGTTTACAAATGCGGCTTGGAGCGCCGCACAAAATCGACCGCTGCGCCGACAGATGCTCCCTTACGGCTGTTAAATATAAGATATTTCGTCATTCCGTACCCGAACGGGCAAGGGTGAATAATATAAATTGAGGAGTGGTGAAATTGAGAAAGCAATATATTCCGCCGAGGGCGGATTTTGTTATTATAGAGGAAAACGATGTTATAACCGCTTCATTGACTATGCCGATGGGCTCTGACCGATATAAACTGCATTGGAATTAAACGACAGAAAAAAGAAATTCGGTAAGAAAAAGGATTTGAAAAATTGTATATACAAATGCGTAAAATAATGATAAAATAAACTGAATAGGCGAAAGGCGGTGGAATTACGGAGCTGTTTGATATTGCAGGGCTTAAAGTCCGTATGGATTGCAAAGACGGTATGCTTTTTGAGCGTTCGAGAGCATATCTGAGTGAAAATCAGGACGAAAAAGAGGATTTTTGCATCAGCGTCCCCGATGATGTGTTGAAAAGAAAAATTGAATTGCTTCCGCAGCTTACCGCCGACGAATGCTACTATGTCTATATGGGCGAGGCGTTCTATTATAAGCTCTTAAACCATAACGGAGTGTTATTGCACGCCTCGTGCATTGAAAAAGACGGCGTTGCTTATCTGTTTTCGGCAAAGAGCGGTGTGGGAAAGTCAACACATACGCATTTGTGGATGAAAAAATTCCCCGATGTGTGTATGATAAACGATGACAAGCCTGCCGTGAGGCTCATTGACGGCAAATATTACGCCTGCGGTACGCCGTTCAGCGGAAAAAACGACGAAAGCGCAAATGCGGTTGTACCCATAAAGGCGATTGTGTTCCTTGAAAGGGATACCGATAACAGCATTTCACGCATATTGCCTCAGAGTGCAATTTCGCTGTTTATGGCACAGACAATCCGTCCGTCGAGGGCAGATACAATGGATAAGCTGCTGACCGTGCTTGACGGCGTGCTTAAAAATGTGCCTTTATACAAATTAAAATGCAATATTTCCGAAGAGGCGGTTATGACCTCTTACCTTGGAATAAACAACGATTTATCGAACGGAGATACACACAATGAAGATTAAAGACGGATATATTATAAGAGAGGTTGCGGGAAGCAACATTGTCGTTCCCGTGGGCGACGAACAGATGTCGTTCGGCGGAATTATGACGCTCAACGCCGTAGGCGCCTTTGTCTGGAAAAAGCTTGAAAACGGCGCGACAAAGGAAGAATTGATTGAGGCTGTTTTAGCTGAATACGAGGTTGACCGTCAGACGGCATCGGCGGATATAGACCGCTATATTGAAAAGCTTCGTGTAAAGAATATAATTGAGGACTGAACCGTGGAAAAGAAGAAAATTCGGCTTGCGGAGATTATGCCTGTTATTGAGGAAAAGCTGTCGCAGGGCTCAACGGTTGAAATCCCGATAACGGGAACAAGTATGCTGCCGCTTTTGGTTGCGGGCAGAGATACGGTAATTCTCAAAAAATGTGAGGGAAGGCTCAAAAAATACGATTTGCCGCTATACAGGCGTGCGGACGGCTCGTTTGTACTGCACAGGGTCGTCGAGGTTTGCGAGAACTCTTACACGATGTGCGGCGACAACCAGTGGATAAAGGAAAAGGGCATAACCGACGGTATGCTGATAGGAACAGTCTGCACGGTTAAGCGAAACGGCAGGGAAATTTCTGTCGGAAGTAAAAAATACAGAGCGTACTGCCGCATATGGAATATGCTTTTCCCGATAAGAAAGTATATAGTTAAAATCAGAGGAAAACTGAAAAAATGAAGAACACAACAGCCTTGAACTGGATAAAACGCAATTCCGTTTCGGAGTTGCCGGGAATGGTGTCGCTTATAATCTGCGACGCCCTTTCTTCCGTGTGCAGTGTTTCAATGGCTGTTTTTGCAAAGCTTATAATCGACTCGGCACAAAAGGGCAATATGGACGGGCTTGTACGAAATGCGGTAATCCTGCTGCTTGTTATAATTGCTCAGATAGCGTTGAAGCTCCTATCAAAGGCGCTTGAGGTCAGAGTGTCGGGAAAGCTCGAAATGAAGTATAAAACAGAGCTTTTTTCAAACATATTAAAAAAGGACTATCTAAAAATCAGCCGATACCATTCGGGCGAGCTTATGACAAGGCTCACAAGCGATATTACGGTGGTAAGTCAGGCGGTTACGACAATTATCCCGGGCATTGTTTCAACGGTCACAAGGCTTGTATGCGCTTTTGCCGTGCTGTTTGCCCTTGACAAATGGTTTGCGCTTTTGTTCCTGCTTGCGGGTTTTGTGCTGTTTGTGTTTACAAGGATATTCAGAGGCTCCATGAAAAAACTGCACAGGGCTGTGCAGGAGACGGACGGCTCGGTGCGCTCATTTATGCAGGAGTCGATAGAGAGCGTCCTTGTAATAAAGATTTTTAATGTGGGCGAAAAAATTCTTAAAAGGGCAGAGACTCTGCAAAAGAACAATTTTGACGCAAAGATAAAGAAAAACAGATGGTCCATTTTTGCCAATCTCGGCTTTTCGGCGGCGTTTTCGCTCGGCTACCTGTTCGGTCTTGTATGGAGCGGAATAAAGCTCTGCACGGGCAGTATCACATTCGGTACGCTTACGGCTATAATCCAGCTTATCAGTCAGGTGCAGGTTCCGTTTACCTCGCTTTCGGGCATTGTTCCGCAGTATTATTCGATGATAGCCTCCGCAGAGAGGATAATCGAAATTGAAAATATGAGTGCAAGCAAGAGCGTCAACGATAAAAATATAAGCACCGAAAAAATATATTCGGAAATGGACGGCATATGCTTTGACGACGTGTCATTCGGCTACGGCAGGGACACGGTAATCGAAAACGGCACATTTGAAATAAAGAAAAACGATTTCACGGTCATTTCGGGAATATCGGGTATCGGCAAGAGTACGCTGTTCAAGCTGCTTGTAGGCGTAATACCTCCCGACAGCGGAAGAATATACATAAAAAGCGGAGACGGAGAGTACGGCATAGACAAATATATGCGAAGCCTTTTCGCCTATGTTCCTCAGGGTAATATGCTTTTCAGCGGAACGATAAGAGATAATATACGCTTCGTAAACAGCAACGCCGACGACGAAGAGGTTATGCATGCGGCTGAGGTGAGCTGTGCGGCTGAATTTATAAACGCTCTGCCGGACGGGCTTGACACTGTGCTTCTTGAGGGCGGACACGGACTTTCCGAGGGTCAGATACAGCGCCTTGCAATAGCGAGGGCGGTTTTGACGGACGCACCGATACTTCTGCTTGACGAGGCAACCTCGGCTCTTGACGAAAAGACGGAAAAACAGGTGCTTTCAAACATACGGGAGCTTAAAGAGAAAACCTGCGTTATAATTTCACATAAATCGGCGGCGTATGAGATATGTAACAAAGAGCTTAAAATAGACAATAAAAAAATCATCGTAAACAATTTAAGATAATTTGTTTTTGGTTATTGTATATTCAAAATATATCTGTTATAATCATTAGGTATGGATTTAACCGACAGTTTTTCACAGAGGGAGAAAGATATGAGTTACAGTTCGGACAACAAAAAAGAATATGAGGACGGTATGAGTCTCGATACCGTTTTGATTTATCTTAAAAAGCTTTTGGATAAATGGTGGCTTGTGGTTATCTCGGCAGTTATTGCGGCACTTTTGGGATTTATAATCGCAAAGGTTACCTATGTTGACAAATACTCCTCGCAGATTATGTTCAATGCGAGCAACAGGGACACCGCTATTACCGTTGCGGGTCAGTCTTCTTCGGACATCAGCGCTTCGGTATCGTTGGCGGAGAGCTTCAAGTATATATTCTCGACCACTGAGCTTGCAACGGCCGTTGCAAATTCCTGCGGTTACCAGGTATCGCCGCAGCAGATAAAGGATTTTATATCGATAACCTCGGTTGAAGACACAACGATTATTTATCTTACCGTTACCACTACCGACCCCAAGGTTTCGTACGGCATTGCAAACGCCTATGTCGAAAACTATACGGGCGCAATAGAAAAGGCTTTCCCCAACACAAAGCTTGCTGTTATCGACCCGCCGCTTCTTGCCGAAGGGCCGAACGCGAACAACGACAAAATCGTCTATACGGTTCTCGGCTTTATAATCGGTGCGGTTCTTGCCTGCCTGTTTATTATAGCTTCGGTAATCTTCAAGGATACAATCAAGAATTCCGAGGAAATAAACAATAAGCTCGGAATGAAGACACTCGGCAGCATAAGTAAGGTAAACAAGAAGGTTAAGAATAACGACAAACAAGGTATTCTTATCACAGACAAGAAAACCGGCTTCGCATTTATTGAGTCGTATAAGCTTATCAGAACAAAGATTGAACATGTTGCGGCAAAGCAGGGCTACAAAACAATTATTGTTTCAAGCACGCTTGCAAATGAGGGCAAAACGACTACGGCGACAAACCTTGCGCTTTCACTTGCGCAGAACGGAAAATCGGTTCTTCTTATCGACGCCGATTTGCGTAAGCCGTCGGTTGCAAGAACTCTCGGCTTTGCGGCGACGGACGATGAGGGCATCTGCGGAATAATCTCCGGCAACAAGACGCTCAAAGAGTCTATAAAATACTCGGAAAAGTATCAGCTGTTTGTGCTTGTTTCAAATATGGCCGTCGACAACTCTTCGGAAATTCTTTCGTCTCCCAAGATGGAGGAGATTATTGAGTCGGCTAAAAAGGAATTTGACTTCGTTATCATTGATACCGCCCCGTGCGGAATACTTGCAGACGCATCAATCCTTGCGGGTTTTGCCGATACGGTCGTTCTTGTGGTTAAGCAGGACTATGCTTCGGCAAGAAGAATAAAGAGGGCTGTTGACAATATTGAAAACTCCGGAACGGAGATACTCGGCTGTATTTACAACAACTCGGAAAGAGTGTTCGGCAAGCCGGTGTTCTACGGCGGCAAAAACGGCTACGGTTATGGCTACGGTTATGGCTACGGTTACGGCTACGGCTACGGGTCAAAGCACGAAAGTTCAAAGCACGGCGGAAGACATACAAAATAAAACAATTGCATAAATGCAGGATGAAGTTGTTCATCCTGCATTTTTTATATTTAGTGCATTTTACATAAACTTATACAAAATTTTATGTAAAAACCGCAAAAATTTCTATATCTTTATTGACGAAAATCGGATTTCGTTGTACAATAAACTATAAATATGTGTAATAGTGCACCCTTTTTTCAGAAAAAAGAAGGTGCAGATGTTGATTTTACGACATTTTTTGGGGAAATTGACCAATAACGCGCAGCATATCGGAGGGTACTTTATGGATATGAATATGGACATCAAGGATGTCATTGCCAAGCTCAAATCGGGTAAAGGCAAGAGTAAAGATGCAAGAAAACGGAATCCTTTCAATGCATTCTTTGAAAAAAATCCTAAAATGAAAATCATTTTGCCGCTCGTCTTTGTTGTAATAGCAATAGTGGTTGCGGTTTTGATAATCATTTCCGGAGTGAAGACCGATGTCGGGCTTGATGAAACCGTTACAAACTCCGCGCAGTCTGTAGATGTACTTCCGATGATTGAACGCGACGAGGGAGAAACGGTTGCCGACGGCGTTGATCCGTTTTCGGAGGACGTTATCGCAAATGCGAAGATAACCGGTATGGTATATAACACCGACGGCTACAGGACGGTAATTGTTGAGACAAAATACCGCGCTTATACCCTTCAGGTCGGCGATTATGTTCCGGGCTCCGAATGGCTCGTAGAATCAATAACTGATAATTCGGTTACTTTCTCACTCGGCGAAAAGACAAGAACCGTCGAGATGAAATAAAAGACAGAGCATCTTAATATACAACAATAATTGAGTTTCTTAGGGGGAACACAACGATGTACAACAGTTCAACAAAAAAATTGAAGTCTGTTTTGGTTGCGGCTTTGGCAATCATCCTGCTTGTCAACGCCATACTTCCGATGACGGCGGCAGGCTCGGGCAGAGACACAAGTACCGATTATCAGTACTATGTAATCAAGTCCGGCGATACGCTTACAAGAATAGCCAAGAGCTACGGCGTTACCGTCAGCGACATTATGACTGCAAACAATCTTTCAAATGCTGATAAGATAATCTCCGGAAAGGTAATTAAAATACCGCTTACCGAGGAATCTTCGTCCTCGTTGGTATCGACAAGACTTTCTCTTAATCTTGTTGAGGCTAATGTTAAAGACGCACTTTCGGCTATTGCAAGAAATGCCGGCTACACGATTATTTTCGTGGGCGATTCGACCGCTACGCTTACCGTTAACCTTGAACAGATGTCGGCGCTTAAAGCTATCGACTATGTTACAAGGCTTGCAGGTCTTTCTTATCTTAAAGACGGCAACACTCTTATGGTAGGTACTACGGCAGAGCTCAATGAGAAATTTGTTGACAAGGTTGTAATGACTAAGTTTACCCTTAATTATATAACCGTAGGCGTTCTTCAGACACAGGCGAGCGCACTCGGTCTTTCAAATGTTCAGTATGTTTCGACAGATACCGACGACAGCACCGTATATATAAGCGCATATCCCAAGGAGCTTGCAAAAATTCAGGAGCTTATAAAGCTTCTTGATGTAAGCAGTAATATCAATGCGGGCGCAGCGCTTGTTGCGGCTAACTTCAAGGAAATAAGTCTTAATTACATTACCGCCGATGAATTCAGCGGTCTTCTCACAAACCTCGGACTCAATGCCGGAATTACAATGGCATCGAGACCTTACAGCTTGTATACTTTTGTTACAGGCGACGCATACAATGAAATATTGAAGGTTAAAAATGTTGTCGATAAACCTTTGAGCGGTAAAAATGCGGAAGCAAACAGCACCGATAACGGTTCTTCGGGTTCGGATTCTTCGAGCTCCGGCTCAAGCACCTCCGGCTCCGATTCGAGCACATCAGGTTCCGATACGACCACGGAAAGCAAATCAATGAGGAAGATTTCTCTTGAATATATCGACAGAACGATAGCGGAGGACATATTGTCAAGCTTCCCATATGAAGTAACCGTTCACGGTCCGAGCTTCATCAAGAAAACTATTTGGATAAAGGGTACTGCTTCCGAGTTGGATGAGGCTGAAAATGCGATAAAATCATTTGATACTCAGGAATATGCCGATGCGGCAAATTCGGGCACAACCGAGGAAGAAGAGAAGGTTGTTACCGAAAAGGTTGAACTCAAGTATATCAACAGAAGCACGGCAAAGGAAGTGCTCAACAGTTTTGCCAACAGCGTAACAATTCACGGTCCCGAGCTTGTTACAGACGCTGTTTGGCTCAGAGGAACGAGCACCGCTATTGAAGAAGCGAAGAGCGTTTTGTCAGCGTTCGATACGCAGGAATATGCGGCATTGGTTGAAGCAAACGAGAAGACTCAGACATCAACATCCGATCCCATTCTGCTTGAAGCGGTAACGCTTAACTATATTGACAGACAGACGGCTGTAAATGTATTGTCAACCTTTACATTGGAAGCAACTGTTCACGGCCCGGAGAATGAGACGAAAAAGCTTTGGTTACGCGGTACTCAGAGTGCAATTGATGAGGCTAAGGCTAAGATTGCTATGTATGATACCGAAACATACGCAAGTCAGGTAGCAACCGAAAATGCGGCTACATCGGATAAAACGGTTAAGGTGACTTTGGAAAAAATCACAAAAGATACGGCAAAATCTATTTTGAGCAATCTGCCGTATCAGGTAACGGTTTACGATCCCGATCCTTCAACAAATACATTGATGATTAAGGGCACGGGAGAAAATGTCGATAAAGCGGTTGCAGAGCTTAAGCAGTTGGATACGAATGCTGTTGCCGAGCAGGTTGAGTCTGAAACGGCTGCAGGCGTTGAATCAATTACAGCGGTTCCGCTTACCTACATCGACAGAGACGCTGCCGAAAAGATATTACAAAGCTTCCCGCTTGATGTAACAATTTGCGGTCCTACCGATGTGAAGAACACAATTTGGCTCAACGGTACGGAAAAAGCAAAGGCGGAGGCAATCGCATATATCAAGCAGTTCGATACAGAAGACTACGCTTCGGGCAACACGACGACCGAGACGGTTGACGAAACTGTTCTTGAGGCTGTTGAGCTTGAGGATATTGACAGAACAACGGCTATAGATATTATCAACAGCTTCCCGTACGATATTTCGGTTTACGGACCTGACAATATGACAAAGAAGATTTGGATTATGGGTCTTCAATCCGAGGTTAAAGAAATAAAAGAAAGACTTACGGAATTTGATACTGAGGACTATGCCGACAGCGTAAAGCTTTCCAATCAGTTCTTCGTATATGATTTGACAAACAATACTGCGCAGGAAATTCTTGCAAGGCTGTCAAATCTTGATCTTGAAGGAGTAACCTTCAAAACAAATTCTTATGCGGCGATTTCAAAAACTCTTATTGTTTATTGCGATTATGTAAGGCAGGACGAAATCAAAGAGCTGTTGAAGGACATGGACGAAGCTACCACATCCGAGGTTATGTACAGAGCGGTTGAGGTTACTGCTTCGAAGGATGTAGCTCAAAACAGAATTGCGGGCTTGATGTCTGTTCACTCGGAAATTCCGAGCATGGATAAATTTGAGTTTATTACCGTTCCCGCAAAGACAGGCGACGGAAGCGCATGTACGACATATGTTATGGCGACGCCCGAAATGGCAGATTACATAAAGGGCTTGCTCAACGAGTTGGATTCGGCGGCTTAATCGTAAAATTGGGGTGCAGGAATAAAGATCTTCTTGCACCCTATGCGCATATTTTTCAGATGTTCTAATTTAGGGGAGTTGTATTCAGTGGTTTTTACAGGCAAAGACAGTTCTTATCCGTTCACAATTGAAGATCTTTTGAAGCATACGGCGGAGGTTGGCGGTTCCGACTTGCATTTGGTTGCGGGAATCGAGCCCTGCGTCAGAATTAACGGAGATCTAAAGCGACAGAACAATTTCCCTAAGCTTGAACCGGAGGACATTGAAAAAATGCTGCTTGCGATAATGTCTCCCTTGCAGAAAACAAAGCTTGAAGAGGATTGGGAGCTTGACCTTGCGGTTGCGGTACCGGGCGTTGCGCGTTTCAGAGGGAATGTAATTATTCAGCGCGGCACGCTTGCGGCTGTATTCAGAGCGATTCCTTTTGAGGTTCCCGAGCTTGAAAAACTCGGACTTCCGTCCGATGTAAAAAGACTTTGTAATCTTCCCAGAGGTCTTGTTCTTGTTACGGGACCGACGGGTAGCGGTAAATCGACAACGCTTGCCGCTATGATAAAGTACATAAACGAAAGATACGAAACAAATATTGTTACTGTTGAGGACCCGATTGAGTTCTTGCATACTCATATAAAATCAACGGTTCGTCAAAGAGAGATAGGCAATGACACTCACAGCTTTGCCAACGCCCTTAAAACCGTTTTGAGACACGACCCCGACACAATTATGATAGGCGAAATGCGTGACCCCGAGAGTATTTCCATTGCTGTTACGGCGGCTGAAACGGGACACCTTGTTTTCTCAACACTCCATACGCAGACGGCGCCTATGACCATTTCCCGTATTATCGACTCGTTCCCCGAAGGACAAAAGGGTCAGATAAGACAGCAGCTTTCAAACTCGCTGAAGGCAGTTATCTCGCAGCAGCTTATTCCCACAATTAACGGTAAGGGCAGATGCGTTGCGGTTGAGTATATGGTTGACACCCCCTCGGTTAAGAACCTTATCCGTGAGGAGAAAGAACATCAGCTCTATGCGGCTATGCAGACAGGTCAGATGCAGGGTATGCAGACCATGGATCAGGCACTGTTGAGGCTGTACAGAGAACAGAAAATTTCAAAAGAATCGGTTATTGAATATTGCGTTGATGAAAAAGAGGTCAAAAGACTTCTTATGACATCGGGTTACTAATATAAAAGGGGGCAGAAGCTTTGGCATCCTTTACATATGACGGTATGAACCGCCAGGGACAGAATGTCCACGGCGAGGTTGTTGCGGACAATTCCTCCGCGGCAATGGATAAGCTTCGTGAAGCGGGGATTATCGTTACCGATATCAAGGAAAAGGTTATAAACGAAAAGAAAAAGTCGGGCGGAAAAAAGGTATCCATTCAGGATGTCGCTATTTTTGCAAGACAGATGGCGGCCATGATTTCCGCAGGCGTTCCTGTTACAAGAGCATTGTCAACGCTTGCAAAGCAGACTACCAATCCGACGCTTGCGGCGGCTATTGTAGATATTTCGGAAAATGTTGAAAGCGGTATGCCTCTTTCAGACGCATTTGCAATGCATCCTAAAATTTTTGACGACCTTTTTGTTGCTATGATTGCAACGGGCGAGGTCGGCGGTATTCTTGAGCAGTCGCTTATCAGCCTTGCAAACCAGTTGCAGAAAAACAAGGCGTTGAAGGATAACATCAAGGCGGCGGTATCGTATCCGAAAAACATCGGTATTTTCGCTATCATTCTTCTTATTGCGATGCTCGCGTTTATGGTTCCGGTATTCCAAAATATGATTCCGGACGGTACGGAGCTTAACGGACTGACGCAGTTTATATTCAATGCTTCAGGCAGCCTGAGAACGCAGTGGTATCTGTGGATACTTGTAGTTGTTATTCTTATCGTTGTGTTGAGGGCTATAATTAAGAGCAAGCCCGCACATGATTTTTGGGAAAAGAATAAATTGCACATGCCGTTACTCGGCGACTTTATTACGAAAATGGTTATAGCCCGTTTCTGCCGTACACTTGCAACGCTGCTTGCGGGCGGTGTTACCGCAGTTGAGGCTTTGCAGAGCGCAGGTCCTACATCGGGCAGCGATCTTATTAAAAAAGCCGTTGACGACGCTATTTCGGATATTGAAGAGGGCAAGTCTATTTCCGACTCTCTTGACAAGAGCGGCTTGTTCCCTCCGATGGTTACGGGTATGATTGCAATCGGCGAAGAAGCAGGTACCTTACCGGAGCTTCTTGACAAGGTTGCGGAGTTTTACGAGGAGGATGTTGAAACGACATCGCGAAACCTCGGCTCCATAATTGAGCCCATTGCTCTTATCGGCATAGGCGGTCTTGTCGGTGCGATGCTTATTTCATTGTACTTGCCCATATTCACGGCGACAACTTCGGTCGGCTCATAAACAGGGGGAGAAAAACTTATGGCAAAGGCTAAAAGCATAATCGGCATTGAAGTCGATTTAAGAGAGATAAGAGCGGTTGAAATCACCCGCTCAAGCGGTACATATTCTGTTCTTTCGTGCGGAAAGGCTCCGTTGCCGGAGGGCACGGTGGAGGAGGGCTTCATCAGAGAGCCCGACAGATTCAATGTAGCGCTGACAGAGCTGCTTCAAAGCGGCGGCTTCAAGAGCACGGATATTATAGTCGGAATAAACAACGAAAATGTTATTATGAGATATGCAACCTTCCCCAAGGTTGCCGATGATAAGCTGCGTAACATGGTTCTTTTACAGGCGCAGGAATTCATCCCTATCCCGATACAGGAAATGGAAATTGACTATGTTGTTGCGGGTGAAGGAGTAAACGATGAGGATCAGCCCGTTACAAATGTTATGCTTGTTGCGGCGAGAAGAAATATGATTGAACAGTATATCAACATTTTATCGGCGTCGAAATTGCAGGTGATTGATGTTGACTCCACAGTACTTTCACTCATACGGGGTCTTAAAGCGGGCGTAGTCGGAGACGAAAAGTTTGCGCTGCTGAATATGACCGACGATCTTCTCAACTTTATAGTTGTCAAGGGCAACGAAATTTCAATGGTGCGTTCGATAACGACTCCCGACAGAGTTATTGACAGCATAAAGAATATATATAAAACAGAGCCGAACGAGGAAACGCTCGCATTTGATATTGAAGAGGTCGGCTCAATGCTTGCCTCCGAGACGGCTTCATCGGTAAGCTATTATGCAATGCAGAACGGCGAAAGTCCGATTGAAAAGATATTTTTCACAACGACCGCGGACCAAAGCGCTCGCTTGTGCGATATAATCAAGGATACGGTTATGGAAATTCCGGTAACGGTTCCGGATTTTTATCAGAACTATAATTTCGGACTTGACCGAAACATAATAAACGAATTTGCAGGATGTATCGGACTTGCAATTCAGGCATTGGAGGTTTAAGCAGTGTTCAAAGTTAGTTTGTTGCCCGACAGTTACAGACGCCGACTTGAAAGCAGAAAAAAGATTGACCTTATATCAAAGGTCGCACTTGTAATTCTTGTCTGCCTTTTCATTGTTTACGGCGGCGTGGCGGTTAAGGGGCAGATCCTTAAATCCAAGCTCAAGTCGATACAGAACAAAAATACGGCAATTGAAAGCGAGTTTCCGGCTCTTCAGGAATATCAGAACATATACAACGAGCTCGGCACCGTAAGGAAAATGATAGAGAGCATTACGCCCCAGGATCCCGAAGCGGTAGAGTTCTTTACAATGATTTCAAATCAGACCCCCGACTATGTTCAGATTACGCAGATAGACCTTGAAAACTGGTTTACGCAGGGCATTTGTACGCTTACCTGCACGGTTCAGGATTATCAGGATTACAGGGACTATGTTGAGCTGTTCAAGACGGAGGAAATGCAGCAGTTTGTCAAGACGGTAGAGACAACGAGCATTACAAGAACCTCGGGCGAGGACGGTAAGAGCGTTACATTTACGCTTGCGTTGAGTATGTCCAACGCGGTTGAGGTTTCAACGGGAGCACCCGTATACGAAACGGTTACCGATAAGAAGGGCGAAGCTGTCACAAACGACAGCGGCGAGGTTCAGACAACGCAGGTTACAACCACCGCGGCGGCGACAACCGAGACAACTACGGGGGAGGCTGAATAGTATGGCTTTAAGCGATGTAATTAAAAAGAAGCAGGCTACCGGAGACGGTTCCGAAAATGAAAAAACCGTCAAGAAAAATCCCCTTGACGATGTAAGGGTCGTAATCGCCGTATTGATTCTTGCGTGTATAGGTCTTATAGTCCTCACCGTTTTCGGCGTAAAGGGCATTGATGAGACAAATGAAAGCATTACTAAGGCAAAAACGCAATACAAGCAGAACCAGCTTGCCATTGCCAACCTCAAGGCTTTGCAGGCACGAAGCGGCGAATACAAAGAGCAGATAGAAGAATATAATGTAATGATATCGAAGGAACCGCTTGATCAGATGCAGATTATGATTGACCTTGAAAAGGATGTCGAGGCGCATAACTGCAAGCTTACCGAGCTCACCTTCGGCGAAATCGAAAAGAACGCTCAAAATGTAAATCAGATAGCGGTTACTCTTTCCGTAACCGGCTCATACAGCGACATTATGTCTTTTTGCCACGATACGGTCAGCGCTAAGCAAATTAAGCGTATAGACACAATCAATATGACGGGAGATACCGAGCAGAGAACTGCTCAAATTGTAATTGTTGAATTTTCCAGATAACGAATAATAAGCAGAATATTTATTGGGGTGAATAGTTAATAATGGCGAATAACAATCTGATAATTCCCGGCAGTATGGGTTCAAGGCTTGTAAGTGCCGGAATCATCACCGAGGAACAGCTTGCCGAAGCGTTGGAAATACAAAAAACAAGCAAGGAGCTTATCGGTACTATCCTCACGCAGTTAGGTTACTGTACAGAGGACGATATAGCCAAGATGCTTGCGAAAAAGACAGGCTATAAGTTCGTTTCGATAAACGAAATAGGCGTAAACGTTTCAGCGGCTAACCTTATCACACCCGAAATGGCGTTGAGGAACAATATTCTTCCGCTTTATCAGGATGAAAAAACGCTTTATGTCGCAATGAAGAACCCGAACGACATCATAACGATAGACAACCTACATCTTATGACGGGTCTTGAAATTTGTCCGTTGGTAGCGCCGGATATGGAGCTTACGGCGGCGATTGAAAACTTTGCGAATATGAATTCGTCGCTTGACAATTACGATGACGACGACACGAGCGACGACCAGAATCTTTCCGAAGAGTTTTCCATTGACGATAAACCGGCTGTTTTACTTGTAAATCAGATAATCAACAACGCAATCAAGACGGGCGCGTCGGATATTCATGTTGAGGCGCTTGAAAAGCATATGAGAGTGCGTTTCAGAATCGACGGCGTTTTGCAGGAGGTAATGCAGAACCAGATAAAGCTTTTCCCGTCGGTCGTATCCCGTGTAAAGGTACTCGGCGGTATGGATATAGCCGAGAAGCGTATTCCGCAGGACGGCCGTGCGACTGTCAGATTCGAGGACAGAACGCTTGATATCCGTATTGCGACAATGCCCACCGTTTACGGCGAAAAAATCGTTATGCGACTTCTTGAGAGGTCGCAGGGTGTTGTAAAGCTTCAGGATTTGCACTTCTCAAAGAGGCAGTTCCCGAGGTTTGAAAAGGCAATTCACATGCCCTACGGCTTCCTGCTTGTTACCGGCCCCACAGGTAGCGGTAAATCGACAACTCTTTACGCTACGCTTGCCGAGATAAGCTCGGACGACAAAAACACAATTACACTTGAGGACCCCGTTGAGCGCCGTATGGCAGGCATCAACCAGGTTCAGATGAATAACAGAGCAGGTATGACCTTTGCGGCGGCTTTGCGTTCGGTATTGCGTTCCGACCCCGACATTGTCATGGTCGGTGAGATTCGAGACGGCGAGACTGCGAAGATTGCCGTCGAAGCGGCTCTTACGGGACACATGGTTCTTTCGACCCTGCATACAAACGACGCGCCGGGCGCGGTAACCCGTCTTAACGAGATGGGCGTTGAGCCGTTCCTTGTTACATCCTCGCTTGTCGGAGTTCTTGCACAGAGACTTGTAAGACGCCTTTGCCCGAAGTGCAAGGAAGCGTATCAGATTTCAAAAGAGGACCTTTTGAAGATATTCCCCGACCTGCCTCTTGACGAGTATCCGGAGGATGAATTTACGCTTTACAGACCCAAGGGCTGCATTACCTGCAACAACACGGGTTATAAAGGACGAGAGGCTGTATTTGAGTTCCTCACCGTTACGGATGAGATGAAGCAGCTTATTCTTGACAGGGCTAATGCGGCGCAGATAAAGGAGCTTGCAATTAAGCAGGGTATGCACACGCTTAAAGACGAGGGTATATACAAGGTAATGCACGGCAAGACCTCGATTGAGGAGATATTGAGAGTTATCGTTTAATTTTTGTACGGAAAGGTGATTCGTATGAAGTCAAGGCTTGAACAAAACAACGGCTTTGCATTGACGGGAGTCATAGCATTGTTGTTTATTCTTTCCCTTATGGGCACGGCAATGTACGGATATACAATGACGAGCCTTAGGTCGGTGCGCTTTTTGTCCGACCAGAAAAAGGCGGAATATCTTGCGCAGGCAGGGGCGGAGGCTTCGGCGTATGCGTATCAGCTTGCCGTAAACAACAGGGGAACGGACGCCGATGTCAACGAATTCATCGTAGAGACAAGCGGCGAAAACGATACCATTCAGACAAATAAAATTTTCCTTATCTGGAACAGGGACGAGAGTCCGGCTGCTTACAGATATGTTACGGAGAACGCTCTCGGAACATATTCGGACAAGGAAATTATCGGATATTATCAGGTTGATATAACCAATCTCACACAGACAAAAAAGGGCAAATTCATTAAAACGGAGACTAATTCCGACGGCTCCGGCATTGTTGCGGAGGAAGAGGTCGAGATGACCGATAAGCAGCGGCGCTTTACAAGCCACGGGTATGCGGTAAAGGACAATGACATTGACAATGTTGTTCCCTACACCGTTACGGCAAGGCTCTCGGAGCCGATACAGGGCCTCGGAACATTTTATGACAACGACGGCACGAACGCGGGAATTATCGACCCCGTTTCAAACACCAATTTCACAAGCCTCGGCACGGTTACGCTTCCGGCGAACCTTGCGCTGAAAACCAAGCATTTCGGCACGATAAGTATAAATATCGGTCAGCGTACCACGCCTGCCAAGCTTGCGTATTCCTCCGGTAACCTTATACTTAACGCTCCCGAAACCGGCGTTATCAAATTTAAGGAGAATCAGGACAATATCGCCTCGTTTGTAGGCATTAACGACCTTTTCGTAAATACGGACATTGATGTTACACCCACGCAGAAGAATTATAATATTATGTTCCTGAAGGGTAACAACATTGTGCTCAACGGCGATGTTGAGATATATGTTTACGGCTTTTACAGAAACACAATCACGAAAATTGCGGGCAACATCGGAATGATGAGCGACGCTATCAAGGGAAAATACAGATTCAGTACGGTTGTGCTCGGTACGGCGAACCCCGACACATCAACGGTTTCAGACCCGATTAAGGACAGCACCTACAATCTCGGCAGATGCGGCAAGGTCTTTTTCGGCGGCGATGTCTATGTAAACATTGAAATGCCGAATGTAGGCGTTTACAGGTACAAGGCTTTTTCGGCGGGCGATGTCTATTACTTTGATGACGACGCACCGCAGAATTCGGGCAGTGAAAACGAATACGGCGTCGATTTGCTCAAATACTTCCTTGACTATGCAATCGCAAGCAATAAATATTCGCAGAATGTAATCAACAGATTTGAGGATATAATTCAGATTTATTATCAGACAGCCGAGGGTGATGAGCCTACGCAATATGTTGTAGGCGACGGCTCGGGTAATATTACAAAGAATCTGATGAGAAAAATCGATGTTGACGCCAACACCAAGGATACATACAGTTCGATTATACCGCCCGACCCCTCGGACGCAGCTTCGCTTACATGGGAATAAGACGGAAAGAAAAAAGATGGGAGGAGCAATATGAAAAGTATTTTTAACAGGCTTAAAAGTACGGTAAAGCAGGAGCAGGGCATGACGCTTGTCGAGATGCTCGTTGCCATGGCGTTGGTGATGCTCATAATCTTTACCTTTACTCCGCTTTTTCTTCAAAATTTCAAAAACATCCGCACGGCGGGTGAGGTTACACGCACCTCTTATGAAAAGGTCAGCATTATCGAAAGGCTTATCGCAAACAAGGGCGAAAATGCCGCCGGATATGAAATTTCGGTAAGCGATGTTCCGTTGACAATGTCAAAGAAGGACGATTCCACAGTGGCTTCCATTTCCTTCGGTGCAGACACCTCTGCCGGAACGGTAAACGGTACGATTATCGCGAGCAATCCGAATACGCCGAATTCGTATTCGACATTTTATACCAACGATACCACGAGCCGTATGCTCTGCTTCCCCTCAAACCTCACGGACGACTTTTTGACAACGGACATTACGGTCGTTCCCAAGGGCTTTGCGTTTAATACGGACGCGGAAAGCAAGACCGCAAGTGCGGCAGGCTGGCATTTCAAGGTAAGCTATACCGACGAAGATGGAAATAAGCAAACCGTCGGCACGCAGTATTATGACATTAAGTTCAAAAAGGACGGAAACACCAATGTAGCGGTGTTTACAATAAAGGGCGGTAACAATGTTATCTGCTTTGAGCATTCTCCGCTTGTAATCGAATACGGTCAGGGCGTCAGCGACCTCCAATACAGCGTTGAGGTCGAAATAGGCGCTCCCGAAATCATACTTGTCGGCGAGCAGGCTTCGAACGGCAAATACTATTATTATGCAACAAGCGGCGTTGACTCAAACGGACACATGGACCTTATCGCCAAGGAAATGACGGGCGCTCCGCTCACCTCGGCAATGAACGATGTCGAGTGGGTTGAAAAGGGCGACGGCGACGACGGCAACGGCGGCGACAACAAGTACGGCTACTATGTTATGGGCGGCGACGCAGGTCAGGTAAGGCGGTTCTGGAGAAACGAAAATACCGGAAACTATTACTGGGGCGGCGACATCCTTAATAATTATGACAACTACCTTAACGAGTCGAATGACCAATCCACAATAAGCCATGAGACCTTTACGAAGACAAATACAACTCAGGCTATGTATAAGACCATATACAGAGGAGAGGCGAACAGCGGCTACCAAAAGGGAACTCACAATGTCCTTTTCGACTCGGATAAGATCACTATCGGTTATAAATATCAGGCGGTAGCGTTCAATTACTTTACGGCAAACGTTACAGGTGATGAGGATTATTATCTTACATCTTCGGGTGTTTATAAAGTCAGAACATGGGTTGGAAAAAATTACGAATACTACGGTTTTGAAAGCAATATGGCAAGCGACGAGTACGACAGTATAATCGGATGGATTTCGACAAAAAGTGCTGTTGCCGGCTCTACGCTTAACATAGACGGCTATAAAAAAGCGACGGATTATGAGTATGCCGATGACAGCTCGCTGATAACAATAACCTCGGTAGGCGCAATCAAGATAAACACCGCTAACTCAAATTATTATAAGATAACAGGCAACAGCCAGCAAACCAGCGATGTTTATCCCAAGCAGTCATATACCCTTTACTGCGGCTATATTCCTGCGGTAACGGATATTTACGGTTGGAAAACCGCGAATTTGGGTGGATGGTCGAAATATGTCCATGTTGCTTCCCTCGGCGCGGCTTACAGCTCAAAGACAAATTCGTGGTATCCCACGGGCTTGTTCGGCGATATTTATACTGTTTCGACAAGGCTTTCAGATGACGCATTCAGCTCACTTAGCTATAAGAATTTGCTCAATTATTATGAGAATTCAATTATTATAAGTCCGGACAAAAATTCCAAATATCCCGCACCTTCCAAAAACAGTACGGTCTATGCATATTTGCCGGGTACAACCGTCAACGGCGTGGCTGTTGCAGGACAGATGCTTACGGGACAGGGCGAGAACTATTACCTTACATCCGGCAAAGAAATCGATATTACCGTTGGCTATCTCTCGGAACCGTTTGCTATAGGTACGGAAAATCCGGAGGTGCCGGTTATTTCGGGCTTGACAGGCGCAAGTTATTACTTTAAGGACCCCTACGGCAATGCTTCTTATAACAGCACCTTCTTCAGCTCGGGACTGCGCAACAACGTTACAATGCTTGATGTTGACAGCTTCCACGACGATATTACCGGAAACAACATTTCGGTTGCGGTAGGTTATTCGTTAAGTTATTTGTTCCAAGACTATTCGTGGGCTACCCGTCTCGGTCAGGCGTATAACACCGGACTTGTCTACATCAGAGCAACCGGCGACGGCTCAAACAACGATACGACCGGTTCAATGGATTCCGGCAAGGGCTGGTCGCTTAAAAAGGAAACCAACGTATTCCACCAGTTCTACGGAACGGACCAGTATCAGGACGGCTCAGGCGTTGATACGGCTCTCGGCTGGAACACAAATTATCACAGAGCATATTTCAACATTTCGTACTCGGACGGAAAAGCGCCGCAGGCAGGCACAACACCGACAATAACACAGGGCGTTTCCGGCTTCGGCACAAACTGTCATCCCATGGCTGATACCGAGTGTACAACGGTTCGTTGGGGCCTCACATGGGACTCTAAGCCCCAGTTTATGTGGGGCACAAATGACGGCTCGCTGTTCAGCTGGAACTACGATTATGAAACTCCGACAAATTCAAAGATAACATCTGTTACAAAGGAATTTGAAAGCTATATCTGGGCTGACAGAATCGGCGTTACAAGGTCGATTGACACGGCTTTGAGCTCAATAACATACAAAAAGCTCAGAAGCAGTAATGACCGTGCGCAATTCTACGATTACACAAGCGTTAAAAACGGCACTTCTGACACTTACGGCTTTGTATCTGTGCTCAAATCGATAACCGGTGTCGAGTATGCGGACGATTACTGGGTAGCTGTAGGTACGCAGAGCGGTAAAGCCCCCGAGCAGTACTGCGCAACAAACAACTGCTATTCGGGCAACGGCGAAGCGGCTTCGTACATCAATGTAAAATATTGCTATGACGAAGCGAACCATCTTTACGCTTGGAAAGCAATTAAAATTTCCGACAGCACAAATATAAATTTCATTTCAATTACTTATTCGCAGGGCATGTGGTATCTCACCGGCTATCAGGACGCAAACGGTAACGGTGAAAACGACCTTGACGAAAAGGCGGTTATGTATTACACCAAAAATCCGGCTGACGCGGCTTCGTGGAAGCCTGTCAGAACACAGCGTGCGGACGGCTCGTACAACAGCACGACCGCCACCGCAGTTTACTTCGACGCAAGCGGTAACAAGCAGGAAATCGACCTCACGGGCATAAACTCAATCGCTTCACAGGGATAATTTTTAAGAATACAGGGAAAGGGCGGTAAAATTATGTTTAAGTTATTAAATAAAACTAAACATGACAGGAGAGGCTTTACAATCGTTGAGCTTCTTGTAACGCTGACGATTTTACTGCTCGTTCTCGGCCTTACTGCACAGCTTTGGTCAAGCATCTATAAACGCTTCGATGTGGTTGAGAAGCAGTTTCTGCTCCAGTCGCAGATTGAGTATATAGTCGCTCAGTTCCAAAGGGACGCTACAAAGACCTCGCTTTCGACGGCGACGCGCGTTGACCTTTTCTATGAGGACCAGGATACGCTTCAGGCGAACAAAACCCTTGCGTCCTGCCCCGAGCTCGGCACCTTTACCGAGAATGAAGAAAACGGCGAGCTTACCTTTACGAAAGCGACAAATCAGTACACCTATTATTTCACTTATAACGGATATTTTTATTCGCTCGCTCCCAAGCATACAATAAACTCCGACGGCTCGGTAAATATTGAATCGAACGCCGTCGCAAGGAAGTTTTGCTCACAGTTTGACGACCCGTTGAAGATGGATATTAAATTCAGTATGGGCGTTGATGTGTTCCAGTGGGACACCACGCAGAACAAGGAAGCCGAAAGCCCGACAAATGCGGACGGCACGGCAAAGGCGCACAAGTATCTTGACGCCGGAATTACCGTCAGCATTAAGAGCAACAGGGAATATTTGCCGGCAAAGTATGATATAAACTCGTCATATTCGTTCGACAATATGCTCTCGACCAACAGAGAAATCAACTGCAACAGCGATGAGGGCGAATATATCACAAGCACATATTCCGCAGGCTGGGATCTCGGAACGGAGGCGGAGGGCTATCCCTCGTCCGACAAGCTTCAGTCGGATGTGTCATATCCGAACCTTTCAAAAACCGCAAATGTAATTAAGTTCATTTCATATAACGACTCGCTCGGCGGTGCGCTTGACGCAGACACCGGAACAACCGAGACGGCGTTTACCTGCGGCACAAGGTGGCTTATGGCGGGTACGGATATGGAGGGTGCGGTTGTCAACACCCTGCGTGAGTTCAGGGATAACACCCTTAAAGGCACATATCTCGGCGATATTATAATCGACAAGTATTATAACGAGTGGTCGCCGGCGATTATCGCCCTCGGCACAAGGCACGAAGCATTTAAGAAAATCGGCAGAGAGCTTGTTACCGATACGGCTATACTTATCGCAACGGTAAAGGGTTGATAAATAATAAATGTTCGACTTGCGGTTTTGATTTTGAAACCGCAAGTTTTTTTACCCAATCGGTTTCATTTGAAATTAAGGGGAAAATGCACCTGAATTTCAAATGAAAGGTTGATAATCTGCGAAAACCGTGGTAAACTATATTTGGAATTAAGGGGAAAATGCACCTGAATTTCAAATGAACGGAGGATGACAATGCAGGTTATTAAGCGTGATGAATATCTCAACAGGATAATTGACAGAAAAGAAAACGGTCTGGTTAAGGTTATAACGGGAATCAGAAGATGCGGAAAAAGCTTTTTGCTGTTCAACCTTTTTTATGACTATCTTATTGAGAACGGGGTAAAAGAGGAGCAAATAATCAGAATCGCTTTGGACGACGACACATTTTTGGACTGCCGAAATCCCGACAACCTGTCAAAATATATTCGAAGTAAAATTACAAATTCGGACATGTACTATATCCTCATAGACGAGGTGCAGTACGCAATCACAAAGACTGAGCTGAAAAATCCGGAAAACATCAGGCTTTACAATGTACTTAACGGACTTATGCGGCTTCGTAACGTAGACATTTATGTAACCGGAAGCAACTCGAAAATGCTCACGAAGGATGTCCTGACGGCTTTTCGCGGCAGGGGCGATGAAATTAAGGTTTATCCGTTTTCATTTAAGGAGTATTACTCATTTGCGGGCGGAGATAAATCCGACGCCTACGAGGAATACGCTCTTTACGGCGGTATGCCGCTTGTTTTGGCAAAAAAGAGCGAGCCTGAAAAAACAAATTACCTGAAAACGCTTTTTACCGAGGTGTATTTTAAGGATATTGCAGAGCGTTACGCCATTGAATTGCCCGATGTGCTCAGCGAATTGACTGACGACCTTTGTTCCTCTGTCGGTTCGCTTACCAATGCAAGCAAAATTTCAAACACCTTGCAGACGGTAAAGGGCATTAAGGTGTCAAGCGCAACGGTCGCAAGTTATCTGAATTATCTTACCGAGTCGTTTCTGTTCAGCAATGCGAAGCGTTATGATGTTAAAGGTAAAAAGTATTTTGAGCGACCGTCCAAATATTACTGTACCGATATCGGACTTCGTAACGCAAGACTTAATTTCAGACAGCAGGAAGAAACGCATATAATGGAGAACATTATATACAATGAGCTTATTTGCCGTGAATATTCGGTTGATGTCGGAGTGGTTGAGCTTGCGGAAACAATTGACGGTAAAAAGGCAAAAAAACAGTGCGAGATTGATTTCGTGGTAAACAGAGGCGCTAAGAAATATTATATACAGTCCGCATTGAATGTTTCCGAGCCGTCTAAGCTTGAAACGGAATTGAGACCGTTCAGGCAAACAAAGGACTTTTTCAAAAAGATAATCATCACCAAATCCTCGGCAAAGGCGTGGACTGACGAGGAGGGAATTCTTCATCTCGGACTTTATGAATTCCTGCTGAATGAGAACTCGCTCGAATTGTGAGTGCGGCAGCGGCAAAGGGCTGACAAAAAAATAAATTTATTTCTTGCGGTTTTGATTTTGAAACCGCAAGTTTTTTTACCCAATCGGTTTCATTTGAAATTAAGGGGAAAATGCACTTGAATTTCAAATGAAAGGTTGATAATCTGCAAAAACTGTGGTTATTGTTTGATAAATGGTTGACAAAATGGCAAAAACAGGATATACTGTTAACGGTACGGAATGTTCACGGAATTTTCACGATAAGTGCGGGGGATATGCTTATGCGAAGATTAAAGGACAAAAAAGGCTTTACGCTTGTTGAGCTTATGATTGTTGTCGTAATAATGGGCATTCTGGTTGCTGTTGCCGTTCCGGTATATAGCCTTATTACGAAGAATGCGGAAAAAAAGACCTGCATGTCAAACCAAGAAATAATTGCCAAAGGGGCGCAGCAATGCGCACTTGTCAATATTGACGAGGGCACAAATGTGATTTTCTCTTCGGAGGGCACGACCTCGGCTGAAATAAAGTCGCAGGCTCAGGCACAGAGCGTGTTCACATCGGCGTATCTCGCTTGCTTTGACGGCGGAATTTTCCCTATCTGTCCCACTGACGGCGGGTATTACACCGTTACGATTTCCGACGATGGGAAGTCGGTCAAGGTCGAGTGTAAAAACGAAAGCGGCGGAACCGCTCACGGCAGCCGGAAATAAAAATATAAAAAATTGTAAAAAATTTATAAAAAACTCTTTACAAACGGAAAACATTAGTATATAATACAGATAAAGGTTACGGAAAGTTCCCGTTAATCTTTCTTGAAAAGGTATTTTGGGCAATCCACCCATTATATAAATTTTACTAAAAAAGGGAGAAATTTATCATGAGAAAACTTATGAGTAAAAAAGGTTTCACACTCGTTGAATTGATGATCGTTGTTGTTATCATGGGTATCCTTGTTGCAGTAGCAGTTCCGGTTTACGGCGCAGTTACAAAGAACGCAAGAAAGAAAACCTGCCAGTCAAACATCAGAATCATCAAGGAAAACATCACATCTTATCAGATGACAGGCGGTCCTGACGGCGCTACATTGGAAGGCGACCAGCTTCAGGCTGCTATCGCAGCAAATAACCCGACATTCCTCAACCTCTTTGAGGGCGGCGTTCTTCCGACTTGCCCCACAGCTGGTGCGGCATACACCGTTGCGGTTACTAAGGATACAACAAGCGGTGCAACCACATATGATGTTAAGTGCACAGATGCAACTGAAGCAGCTGATCACAACGCATAATTCAGATAACTGAAAACAATTAAAGGGAGCAAGGCGAAAGCCTTGCTCTTTTGTTATTGCAACAGGCTTGCCGCCAAGGCGGAATTCATTTGAAATTAAACGGTTGACAAAGCAATAAATTTTGTATATAATAAAAATGCAAGGAGATACTGTTATTGTATCTGTTGCAACGGCAGATAACTTTGGCTTGGGCTTTGTGCTCTGGGGCCACCGTAGGTGGGGAGTATATTCCCCACCGTTTTTTGATTTACATAATGATTAGAACATAATAAATCTTTTAGCGGCTTGCGGTTTTGATTTGGAAATCGCAAGCTTTTTATTTGAAATTAAACGGGACGCAGCCGAGGATTTCAGATGAACGGGTACTGCTTAATAAAAAGGACATAATTGCTAAAACATTGTTGTAAAAAAATGCCGGGCAGTGTATAATTAAATTAAATGTATGTCGATAAAATCGCAAAAGGGGAGTATCGTGTGAACAAAATTCAAAAGAGAAACAATATTGCGGAGGCTTTTATTGCGGCTGTTGGTTCCGGAATAATATTTTTAATCATTTGCGCCTTGACGGGCATATATCCGTTCGGGGCGGCTTCAACCGCAAGGAATGATGCGGTTTATCAATATATTCCGTTTTTGACTGAAGCTGTTACAAGAATAAAAGACGGGGCTTCGCTGCTTTATTCTTTTTCTACGGGCGGCGGTAATTTTTATTCGTTGATGCTCTATTATCTTGTAAATCCCTTTAATATTGTTGCACTGTTCTTTAATGAGAGCAATATTGCCAATGCTTTTACCTTGATAATCGGGCTTAATACAATGGCAATAGCCTTTACTTCCTGTCTGTACCTTAAAAAGCATTTCAACACAAGCGGATTGTCGCCTGTGGTTTTCTCTTTGCTCTATACATTCAGCGGCTTTTACCTTTCGTATTATTATAATACAATGTGGCTTTCGGCACTTTGGCTGTTACCGTTGATAGCGCTCGGAATTGAAAATATAGTCGGCGGAAAATCAGCCGCACTGTATCTCGTTTCTTTAAGCTTTGCGATTATATGCAATTTCTATCTCGGCTTTATGCTTTGCATTTTCTCGGTGCTTTATTTCTTTACCTGTCTGTTTTCGCAGGATATAAACGGAAAAGATGACGAAAAAAGAGTTCCGCTTACCGGCGTTTTGGTTAAGTTCGGAATCTCGTCTCTTCTTTCGGGCGGAATAGCTTCGATAACGCTTTTCCCGATTATATATGCACTTTCAAATGCGTTTACAAAAAATGCGTTCACGGCTGACTCTTGGTATTTCTTCAATCCGCTGGATTTTATTTCAACTCATTTGACGGGAATAATTCCGAACACAATGACGCTCACAGAAGCGACCCTCCCCGGAGTTACCTTGGGGGCTCTTGCCCTGATTTTGGCACCGCTTTATCTCTTTACAAAAAATATTTCAAAGAATGAAAAGACAGCGCACCTTGTGCTTGTCGCAGTGTTCTGGGCATCGTTTGAAATCCCGAAAATTTATTATATCTGGCACGGAATGAGCGCACCGGCAGGACTTCCGTACAGATTTTCGTTCCTCTATTGCTTTATCCTTGTAAAGCTGGCTTATGCGGCGTTTATCGAAATTAAGAATATAAACAAAGTCGCATTCGTTTTGCCGGCGGTTATTATCGGCACAGGCTACGCAAATATAATAATCAATAATTTTGACGAGTTCAAAATGCCGATTATCGTAGGCGGTATTTCTACTGCGGTTATTTTCATTGCGGTAATGCTTGTCAGGTTTGCAAAAAAGGAAAAGCTTTTCAAGGCTGTTGCACTGCTTTTGTGTGTTGTTCAGCTTGCACTTTGCGGACAGTATGCGTTTAACAGCAGCGATATGAACAAATATATGCCATATCTTGAAACTGTCGGCAAAGCTGAAGAAATAATAAACCGGGAAGGATTTTATCGCCTTGAATTTTCGCATTACGCAGGTACTACATACAGTGAGAACGACAAATACCAAGTAAATAACGGTTCTGTTTACGGGTTTAACGGTATTTCCATTTTTTCTTCAATGACGGACGCTTATTGGGCGGCGCTTCAGTTCAGCCTCGGCAACGCAGGCAATATGGGAAACTCATACGGCTACTCTATGCAAACCCCCGTTTATAATTCTCTGCTTGATGTAAACTATATTATAGACAATGCAGGCGCTTTGTCAGGAAGTAAATATTATGAGAAAATCGGCGAAGCTGACGGGCTCGGTGTTTACAAGCCAAAGGATACGCTTGGCTTGGGCTTTATGACCGACGCCTCGATTGCCGATTGGGAAGAGTACAATTCAAATTCATTTGTAACGCAGGCGTCGCTTTGGAAAGAAGTTACCGGCGCAGAAAATGTGTTTGATTATTATGAGATAAACAGCATTGATTTCAAAGGTTGTAATTTTATAGAGAATGTAAATGCTTCAGATGAACACGATGAACACGAGGACGACGGACACGGTCATTTTAGTGAAACCGACATACATAATATGCTTAATTCCTTAAACGGTTATTACAGATATAAAATCACCGAGAACAATTACTCTTTGGCATTTACATTTGTTCCGGATAAAACACAAAATGTATTTTTACTTGCTCAAAGCGGCAACTTGGATACGGTTAAAATCACTACGGCAAAATCAAGCAAGGAATTTGTGTTTAATGAAAAACAGCTTATTGATTTGGGCGTATGCGAACAGGGCGTTGAGATTACCGTCGAATTTTCGTCGTCAAACGGCGACAAGGCATTGGAAAGCTACAGTGATAATACCAACTCCTTTGACGACGCATTATACCTTGAAATAGCAGGCGTTAACGATGAGGCTTACGAGCAGGGAGTTAAAGCTGTCCGCAACAACGGCGTTCTCAACATAACGGAATTTGACGATGACTATATATGCGGAACTGTCAATGCCGCACAAGACGGTACGATGTTCGTTTCAATACCGCTTGACGAGGGTTGGACCGTTACGGTTGACGGAGAAGAGACGGAGCTTATTGAAAATGAGAACCATATGACATTGTTCTCCGTTTCGGCGGGCGAGCACACGGTTGAAATGAAATATTTCCCGCAGGGACTCAAAGAGGGAATTTTCGTTTCCGTTGCTTCGCTTTTGGCTCTTGCGCTTGTAATGCTTCTGTCAAAGGTTCGCAAAATGAAGGCTGAGTTGATTGCCGAGGAGGAAGCAAATAAGACTTCCGAAAAAACCGAAAAGGATGACTGATTATGGATTATGAAATGTTTTTAACGGCAATGAAAATATACTTTTCGGTGTGCATTTTTTTGGTCGGCATATGCATAGGCAGCTTTTTGAATGTCTTGATTTACCGCATTCCGCTCGGTATGGACTTCAAAAAAGGCTCGTCAATATGCACCACCTGCAAGCATCCGCTTAAATGGTACGATTTGTTTCCGCTCTTCAGCTGGCTGTTCCTCGGCGGAAAATGCCGCTACTGCAAGGCGAAAATCTCCCCGATTTATCCGATAGTCGAAAGCATTACGGGCATTTTGTTCGTTATGTCGTTTGTGTTCGGCTGCGGCTGCGAGTTCAAATTAAGGCTTTTAGGCTATTTTATAATTTGCGCCGCACTTGTCGTTGTGTTCTGTATCGATTGGAAGCATATGTTCATACCCGACTCAATGTGGATAACGATACTTTTGGGCGGAATTGTCATTTACATTGACTCGCTTATCGAAAACGGCTTTGACAAGAACGAGCTTATCGGCAGGATTGTCGGATTTTTCCTTGTGAGCGGTCTGTTCCTGCTTGTTTCCTACATAAAGCCAGATTCAATGGGCGGCGGCGACATAAAGCTTATGGCGGCGGCAGGCTTTGCGCTCGGTTGGAAAAATGTGCTGCTCGCTCTCCTCGTTTCAGGGTTCGTCGGCACGCTTTATCTGATTTTTTCAAATACGCTCAAAAAAGAGAATATGAAAAAAGAGGTTCCGTTCGGTCCGCACCTCGCGGTGGGAATTTTCGTTGCGCTGATGTTCGGAAATCAGATATTAAACTGGTACACGGGCTTGTGGAATTGACTTTTAAGGGCTGTAAATTTTACAGCCCTTTTTGTTTGCCTTATCGGGCGTAATATGTTAAAA
This sequence comes from Anaerovoracaceae bacterium, assembly GCA_963590415.1. GTDB lineage: Bacteria > Bacillota > Clostridia > Oscillospirales > Acutalibacteraceae > Fimenecus. Next base: position 28,740 of record CAVAPB010000017.1, read on the forward strand.
TTATCTTTGAATTGGGGTGAGACCATGCCGAAAAACACAAACGCCTGTCCGCTTTACAAAAAGTGCGGCGGCTGTCAGCTGCAAAATATGCCGTACGGCGAGCAGTTGAGCTTTAAGCAGGCAAGGGTTATAAAGCTGCTCGGCTCGTTTTGCCATGTTGACGAAATTATCGGTATGGACAAGCCCTATAATTACCGTAACAAGGTGCAGGCGGCGTTTTCAACCGACCGCAGGGGAAATATAATCTCGGGCGTTTATCAGTCGTCAAGCCACAAGGTCGTTGCGGTCGAAAAGTGTATGCTCGAGGACGAAAAGGCGGACGAGATAATCGGCACGGTGCGGAAGCTGCTCAAAAGCTTTAAGCTCAAAGCATACAACGAGGACACACGGCAGGGATTTTTACGGCATGTGCTTGTAAAACGGGGCTTCAAAAGCGGTCAGGTAATGGTCGTGCTTGTAACGGGAACGCCCGAATTTCCGAAAAAGCGGTCATTCGTAAATGCGCTTTTGTCAAGGCACCCCGAGATTACGACGGTCATTTGGAATTACAATCCGAAAAAGACAAGTCTTGTGCTCGGCGAGCGTGAGGAAGTTTTGTTCGGCGACGGAAAAATCGAAGAACAGCTCGGCAAATACACCTTCAGAATATCGCCCAAGGCGTTTTATCAGATAAATCCCGTGCAGACGGAAGTTTTGTACAACAAGGCGATTGAGTTCGCCGAGCTTTCGGGGGAAGAGACGGTTATCGACGCATATTGCGGAACGGGAACGATAGGAATTTTTGCTTCAGGCGTGGCAAAGCAGGTTATCGGCGTTGAGCTGAATTCGGATGCGGTAAAGGACGCCCGTGAAAACGCAAGGCTCAACAAGGTCAAAAATATAAAGTTTTTCAATGCCGACGCAGGCAAATTTATGGTCGAGGCGGCAAAAGCGGGCGAGACGGCGGATGTTGTCATTATGGACCCGCCGAGGAGCGGCTCGGACAGGGCGTTTTTGTCAAGCGTGGTCACACTTGCGCCGAAAAGGGTGGTATATATTTCCTGTAACCCCGAAACGCAGAAAAGAGATATGCTGTTCCTTGTCAAAAACGGGTATAAGGTCCGCAAAATTCAGCCCGTCGATATGTTCCCGCATACATTGCATGTGGAAATGGTAGCGGTTTTGGAAAGGGTAAAATGATAAAGGAGAATATTATGTCCGAAAAAGAGAGAATGGAAAAAGGGTTGATTTACGCTGCTACGGCGAATGAGATAATGTCCGAGCAGGTGAAATATCTTGACGCAATGTACAGGTACAACCTCACTGCGCCGACAGAGCCTGAAAAGCGTGCGGGGCTTCTGAAGGAAATGCTCGGAAGCGTCGGCGAGGGCTGCTATATCGAACCGCCGTTCCGTGCGAATTGGGGTGGAAAGCATGTGCATTTCGGAAATCATGTGTACGCTAATTTCAATCTTACCATGGTTGACGACGGCAATATCTATGTCGGTGACAAGGTTATGTTCGGTCCGAATGTTACTGTTGCGACCGCTAACCATCCTATTATCCCCGAGCTTCGGGAAAGAGGCTTGCAGTACAACAAGGATGTTCATATCGGGAAGAATGTGTGGATAGGCGCAGGCTCGGTAATTGTGCCCGGCGTTTCGATAGGCGAAAATACCGTTATCGGTGCGGGCAGCGTTGTGACAAAGGATATTCCCGCAAACTGCGTTGCATACGGCTCGCCCTGCCGTGTTGCCCGTGAAATCGGCGAGCACGACAGAGAATATTTTTATAAGAACGAAAAAATCGATTGGAAAAATCTTTAAGAGGCGGTGTAAGGTCTGTTGAGAAACAATATCGGTAAAAGGTATGATATGATTAAGGTCTTTGCAACATTCCTTGTCGTTATAGCTCACGCTTCAAGAATGTACACCGGAAACGGCGTTGTCACTCCGGCGGTCGGCAGCTTATGGCTTGCAAGACTTACGGATTTCATATATTCTTTTCATATGCCTCTGTTTATATGTGTGTCCGGCGCCGTTTATTCAATGTGCGTAATTGATTTGGGCAAGTACAAAAACACGCTTAAATTCTTAACAAATAAGGCGAAAAGGCTGTTGATACCGTATATTGTGTTCGGACTTCTATATGTCGCTCCCGTTATGTGGAAATTCGGTTTTGTTCAAGGCGGATTTTTATCGTATTGCCTTAACGGTATTATTTTGGCGCAGAACAACAGGCATCTTTGGTATGTGCTTTCGCTGTTTATTATATTTGCTTTTTGTGCGCTGATAAACAAGCTTCCGAAAAAAGCAAACTGCTTTTTAACCTTGGCGATTTTAATCGCTTTATCGTTTGTATCAAATAGGTTTCCGCTGATGTTCAGCATAAGCAGTGCCATGAAATACGCACATTATTTTGCGGCGGGGTATATTATGAATAAGTACAAAGAGGAGATAACCGCAATTTGCAAAAATCCGCTCATGCTGTTGCTCCTTGCGGTAGGCTTTGCGCTTTCATATTATAAGAATATTGAAGTCGTTAAGGCTTATTCGATGATTTTGATTGTCTTCGGGCTCAGCGATATTATTCCCGATACGGTATGCAATAACAAAGTGTTTGCGTCATTAAAGCGTAACAGCTTCGGAATTTATCTGTTCCATCCGATGATAATTTATGTAATGTTCTATTATTTGGGAAATATACAGACGAACGCATATTTGCTGTGCTTCTCGATAGCGGCAGCGGCTTTTGCCGTATCGTATGTGTTAACTGAGATTGTAAGAAAAGCTCACCTCGGAATAATAATCGGGGAACAGCGTTAAAATAAGGAGAGATTTTATGTTAAAACACATTGTAATGTGGAAGTTTACCGACGGCTGCGGTAACACCAAGGAGGAGAATGTCGAGATTGCCAAGAGCGGCTTGGAGGCTTTGCCCGAGATTGTTCCGACGCTTAAAAAAATCACATTTATCAAAAACGCTGTGGAGTGCGACAGGAATTTCGACGCATTGTTGATTGTCGAAACCGAAAACGAAGCGGATTTACAGGCGTACAAGGTTCATCCCGAGCACCAAAAGGTTGCGGCGTTCATTAAAGAGGTAACCGAGAACAGGGGCGCGGTTGATTTTTACGAATGATTGATAATAAAAAAGAACGGCAAGTTGGTAAAACTGCCGTTCTTTTTGGTATTCGGTTGTTATTCAAAGAATTTTTCAAAAGCTGATTTCTCTTCCGGATCAGGCTTTTTGATGAGCGTTTTTGCGTGCTCGGGATTTGTTTTCATCATCTCGAACAAGGATTCGTCTGCTTCATCGTTCGCCTTTTTGGTCTGATAAAGGCCTGCGGCAATCCAGCCTGCTATACAGATTGCAAGCACAAGAATTGCGGGGAGCGGAAGCGGATTGTGCTTTGCCGTGCCTGCCGCAAATGACGGCAAAGCGCTTGCAAAGGCAAGTGCGAATGAGAGAGTAGTCGCCATAATAACTTTGATGCTTTTTTTCATATTAAATCCCCCTGACTTATATGTTAAACTTTAGGCTTCCGTGCGAAGCTCTTTTAATTCGTTTTCTATATATTCGTCCATTGTGGGCTGTTCTTTAAGCTGCTTTTTGAAGCTCTTGCTTGCGACAATGCTTATTACCGCATTTGCAAGGAACAGCGCAATGCCGATTGCATATCCCCACCAAAGCACGCTTCCCGAGAAAATCTCGATACCGTTTGATGTTGCGTTTGTAACCGCCATTGAGAGAAGTACGCCGGAAGCGACCCAACCTGCGGTTGCAACGATATTGAGGAAAACATTGAAGCCTGCTTTGAGCGAAATTGCGGCGATGAGCACAACAAAGAAGTTGAGAACGCCTGCGACAACCGCGGCGAAAGCCGCAATAATTGCGAGCATTAAGAACTTGAAGGTCGGACCGAGCGCCGTTGCGCTCATAAGCTTGAAGCCACCCATAAAATCAAGCTTCGTTATGTAATTGAGAATAAGCGTAAGGAAAGAAACCGAGGCGCCTTCATCATAGAAGGGAAGCGAGAGGTTTACTTTTATAAGCGGAACAACGAGACCCACCAACGGGAGAAGCGTAACGACAAGCCTTATAATTCTGAACGGGTTGCCGACGGTTGCGCTTTTGAAATTATTGAGCTTGTAGTGAAGCTTTGCAAAAGAGTGCTCGGCGTTGTCGGCGTCATCCTCAAGCCTTGCTTCCCAGTTGTAGTTGGGAATATTTGCTCCGCAGCTTTTACATTCCGCACGGAAATCGTACCATCTCAGCTTCTTTCCGCAGTTCGGACATTTTGCCATATAGAATCCATCCTTTTAATATATTTGTATAATTATTTTTTCTTGAATCTGATAACGTTCCAAGAGAACGGCTTGATGTGAACATCGCATTTTTTCCCGTCCGTTTCGGGAACGGGGGCAGACGATGGCTTTACGGGAGCGGAGACGAAATTGTTTCCGTCAAGTGCGCCGAAGCCTGCCATTTCAATGTGCTCGACAGCCTCAAAGCCGTCCATATCAAGCATATTGACCGTGAGGGTGTAGTCCTCTTTTTGACATCTGTTTACCGCAAATACGGTAAGCTCGGTTTCATCGTCGTTTACGGTGGCGATACAGTCCATATCGGGTACATCGGTAAACTCTTTCGAGTCGTGCCTGTCGCAGGTGACATTTGAAAGAAGAACCGAACCTCTTGCATAATTTGACATATGCATAAAGGGATAGAAGATAGTCTGCTCAAAAATTCCGCCGTTGTTTTCGGTCATAATCGGAGCGATGACATTTACAAGCTGTGCAAGACAGGCGATTTTGACCCTGTCTGCGTGCTTCAAGAGAGTCATAAGCATAAGTCCGACAAGAAGTGCGTCCTCAAAATTGTAATAGTCCTCAAGCTGATGAGGCGCCATAGACCATCTCTCGATATAATCGTTATTTGAGTGATACCATACATTCCACTCGTCAAACGAGAGGTTTATCTGCTTCTTTGAGTGCTTTTTGCCCTTGACGGTGTCGCAGATGCAAATAACCGTTTTGATAAACTCATCCATTGCCATGCTCTTGGCAAGGAAGCTGTCGGTGTCGCCCGATTTATTGTCGTAATATTGGTGGAGCGAAACATAGTCGACCTTGTCATATGCGAGGTCAAGCGTCTGAAGCTCCCAATCACCGAAGGTTTTCATACCGAGGTTCGAGCTTCCGCTCAAAACGAGCTCAATATCGGGGTCAACCCATTTCATTACCTTTGCGGCTTCACAGGCGGTTCTGCCGTATTCGTATGCGGTCTTGTGACCTATCTGCCAGTCGCCGTCCATCTCGTTTCCGAGACACCAGAGCTTTATGTTGTGCGGCTCTTTAACGCCGTGCTTGATTCTCAAATCGCTGTAATATGAACCGCTTTCGTGGTTGCAGTATTCAACAAGATTTCTTGCTTCCTCAGGTCCTCGCAGACCGAGATTTACCGCCATCATACAGCTTGTGTCGGCTTTCTTACACCATTTCATAAATTCGTTGGTGCCGAAGCTGTTGGGCTCGGTAACACCCCATGCAAGCTCAAGGCGTTTCGGTCTCTGCTCAACGGGACCTACTCCGTCCTCCCAGTTGTATCCGGAAACAAAGTTTCCGCCGGGATAGCGGACAATCGGAACATTAAGTATGCGCACCTCGTCGATAACATCTTTTCGGAAGCCGTCCTCATCCGCCGTGGGATGCCCCGGCTCATAGATACCGCCGTAAACCGCTCTGCCGAGATGCTCTATGAACGAGCCGTATATTCTCGGGTCGATTTTGCCGACCTTGAACTCGTTTACAACGGACAGTTTTGCCTTTTTCATATAAAATACCCCTGAATACTGACTGTAAATATTATTGTAACATACAAATCAGTGATTTTCAATGCTTTTTACTTACTCTCGGCGGTTGTCGTTTCCGTTGTCACTTCAGCCTTGTTATAGATGAAATTTGAAAGAATTTCACGGTTCTCATCAAGGTCTATGGAAAGAACGGACTCACCGTTCTTCTTTTCGCTCTTATATGTTTTGTCTGCGGGAATCTGTTGCTGCGCGATAGTGTAGGAAATGTATTTCGGAGCGCTCATTCCGAGGCTCATAAGCTCATCGGAGGAAAGGTCGGTTTTAATCATCGGCATAATGTCGTCAAGCATACCGATAACATCCGTCGGATTTGACTTCGCTTTGTTAACTATGGAGGTTATTACCTTCCTCTGCCTCTGGGTTCTCATAAAGTCGCTGTCAAGGTAACGGATTCTTGAATACCAGAGTGCCTGCGCGCCGGTAAGATGAACGGACGAACCGCTCTGAATTTCCTCGGGAAATGCGCTTGCCTCGGTGCTTGTCATATGGTCCTTGCTGTTTATGTATTTTGCTTCTTTTTCCGTAATCTCAACATCTATTCCGCCGAGCGAATCAATGATGGTGGTGAACATATCAAAGTTGACAAGCATATAGTTGTCAATATCGATTTTATAGTTGTATTCAATTGTGTCCACAAGCAGCTGCGTGCCGCCTCTGCTCTGTGCGGCATTGAGTTTTCTCCACTTGTAGCCCGGAATTTCAATGTATGTGTCACGCAGGAATGAAGTGAGCTTCAGCTGCTTGTTGTTCGTGTCTATGGAAAGGAGCATCATAGTGTCCGAACGGGTCTTTTCCGCATCCTCGCCCTCTCTTGCGTCAACGCCGATAAGAAGAATATTGCGTACCGCGTCATCGTGCTTCAATTCCGAGGAGGATATATATTCGTTTTCTTTAAGCGGAGAATAGTTTACCTTTTCGGTAAGCGATTTTGCGTAACCGTAGCCTGCACCCGCAATTCCGCCGAACGCAATAAGCAAAACGAGAATAATGATAAGGGCGATTTTGCCGCCTGATATCTTTTTCTTCTTGCCGCCGTTTTTCGTCCTTTTTTCACGGGGCTGCTTGCCCGAGGAGATATCCTCCTCTATTACATCATCGTGTATTCTCTGCTGAGAAACACGCCTTGCCTTTTCCTGAGAAGCCTTCGAATAGTTGTAGCTGTACGGCTTTTTTTCAACCGGTGCCGTCGGGCGTCTTGCCGCGGAGGACTGAGAAACGGACGGCTCATCAGAAAAATACTCGTCGGTAAAATCTCTGTAAACCGTATCGCTGTTATTGTCGTTTCCGCTGAAAATATCTTCAAATTCGTCCTCAAAGGTATTGCTTTTTATATCTTTTTTGTCCTCTTTGGAGAAGCTCATAACATCGTCAAAAGCGTTGTCGTCAAACTTAAAATCCTTAGGATCCATTTTCACATCTCCCGTAAATATTTTGTCAATTACACATTTTAACTTATTTAGCGCCTTTTCTCAATATATTTTACCAAAAAAGTTGTTAATTTTTATAAAGGTACGACACAATATCAAAAATATCTTGAACATAAGCCCAAAACAATGTATAATTACTTTTAGATTTTTCTAAGGAGCATTGTATGCTGGGTAAATATGTCAGAGTGAGGGTGGAAATACCCATGGGATCTCACGACGATAAAACCGGTACTGTTTACAGGCTCAATTACGGAAGTGTGGAGAGCGGGCTTGACCCGAGGTCGCCTGTTAAGGGCGCTTATATAATGGGCGTAACGCACCCTGTCCGTAATTTTGAGGGCAGAGTTGTTGCCGTAATTAAATTGCCTGGAAGACAGGGCGTTTATGTTGTCGTGTCGCCGAAAAGTAAGAAGTATATCGTTAACGATATAAAGCAAGCCGTTTCGTTTATGTATAAGGACGGCGAATACACAATAGAATGCTTATATGAGCGTTCCTGCGGAGCGGTTGTTTTCAGATTCATAAACGGCGAACGCAGATTTTTACTTATAAAAAATAAGCGAAGCTGTCATTGGGGATTCCCTAAGGGGCATGTCGAGAACGGTGAGACCGATGAGGACACCGCAAAGCGGGAGGTGCTTGAAGAGACCGGAATACACATAAGTATTTTTCCCGGCTTCAAGCATAAATCCGAATATACGATAAGAGGTAAGATCGAAAAATCGGTTCTTATCTTCCTTGCAACGACCAAGGACATACAGACGGTTATTCAGCCCGAGGAGATTGAGGACTATATCTGGCTCGGGTATGACAATGCGCTTTCAACGCTGAATTATCCGAATGATAAGGATATACTGACGCTTGCAAAGTCGTACATTGATAAAAATAAAATATAAGGAGATTTTTTATGGCAGAAACACTCGCACAGTTTTTCGTCGACCTGTTTCAGGATAAAATCCCGCCGGAGCTTACGATTTTTGTAATCTCGCTGTTGCCTATTCTTGAACTTCGAGGCGGTATGATTGCCGCAAGACTGCTCGGGGTAAGCTTCCTGAAGGCATTCACAATATGTTATATCGGAAATATGGTTCCGATTCCGTTTATTCTTCTTTTCATTAAAAAGATTTTTGACTTTTTAAGGAAATATCCGTTCTTTGAAAAGATAATTAACAGGCTTGAAGCAAAAACCGAAAAAAACAAGGATAAGATTTTAAGGTATAAGTCGTGGGGCTTGCTTATATTTGTCGCAATACCTCTTCCGGGAACGGGAGGTTGGACGGGAGCACTTATGGCCGCGCTTTTGGGAATTGATTTCAAGCGTGCTTTGCCGATAATCTCGCTCGGCGTTTTGATTGCCGGAGTTATTATGTCGCTTATCACTTACGGAATTTTTTAGTTGATTATAAAAAGAAAACGCCGATATGTTCAAACGAGCATATCGGCGTTTTTGTATTGCCTGATTATTTCTTTATTCCTCTTTTTTCAAGGAATGCGTAAATTCTGTCAGCCGGGTCAAGAAGGCTGCTGATTGACATATCGTGATTGAGGGTGTCGATGATGTAAGCGACATACTTTGACATATCAACCTCACAGAACCACTCGCGCTTTAACAGCTCGGGAGTTCTGTAAACAAGGTTTGTCGTGAACACCTTGTCAATAAGACCCTTTTCATAAAATTCGTCAAATCTGTCGAGTCCCTCGCAGAAAAGACCGAATGCCGAGAAAATGAAAATCCTCTTTGCGCCGAGCTCTTTAAGCTTTGTTGCAACCTCAAGCATTGACTCGCCCGAGGAAATCATATCGTCAACAATCATAACATCCTTACCCTCGACATTTGCACCGAGAAATTCATGAGCAACTATCGGGTTTCTGCCGTTTACGATTTTTGAGTAATCTCTGCGCTTGTAGAACATACCGAGGTCAAGGCCGAGTACGGTTGAATAATAAATACATCTGCCCATACCGCCCTCATCGGGAGAGATAACCATCATATGGTCGTTGTCAAGCTGAAGGTCGTCAACATGATTTACAAGCGATTTAATCATCTGGTAAACAGGCTGAACATTTTCAAAGCCTTTAAGCGGAATTGCGTTCTGAACTCTCGGGTCGTGAGCGTCAAATGTGATGATGTTGTCAACGCCCATTGTGTTGCAAAGCTCCTGAAGCGCAAGGGCGCAGTCAAGAGACTCTCTTGTCGAACGCTTGTGCTGTCTTCCCTCATAAAGCATGGGCATAATAACGGTAATTCTGTGAGCCTTGCCGCCGATAGCGGAAATTGCCCTTTTAAGGTTTGCATAATGCTCGTCGGGACTCATAGGTACATCCTGACCGTAGATTTTATAGGTAAGACCGTAATTGAACATATCGGCAACGATGAAAATATCGTAGCCTCTGACAGACTCAAAGAGCGTACCCTTGCCTTCGCCTGTTCCGAAACGGGGGAATGAAGCGTTAATAAGGTAGGTGTCCTTTTCATAGCCTGCGAATGCGATACTGTGCTTGTGCTCGGACTGCTTCTGCGCACGCCACTTGACAATGTAACGGTCAATTTTTTCTGCAAGCTCCTCACATCCCGGCAAAGCGATAATGCCTAAAGGACCGTAGGGAATGGTGGTAAATTCTTCTGTGTAATCGGGCATTTTATTTTCCTCCTGCAATGCGGCAATTTTTAACGAATATATTTTACTATATTTCGACAAAATATAAAAGGGTTTTTTAGTATTTTTTTAATTTCAGTCAAATGAATAATCGACAGTGATAACGCAGAAAAATCTTTCGTCTATTTTGCTTAATTTTTCGCTTATCAGGCTTGCTATTTCCGACGGAGAACGCTTTTCGTCATAGGTAACGACAACATCGAAAATTAAATTTGTGTGGGTCGTGCCTTCGACGACACGGAAGTCGTGAATGGAAAATTCGGAATTTACCTCCCTGACGGCTTTTGCGGTAAGCTCGTGCAGCTCGTTAATTCTCTCGTCGTTTACAACTATCGGGTCAAGATGGATTGAAATGAGCATACCGTATTTTTTCTTAATTTCGTGCTCGATTAAATCAATGGTGTCGTGGCTTTGCATTATATCGACATCCGACGGCACTTCTGCATGTGCGGAGGCGAAAAGTCTTGACGGACCGTAGTCGTGGATGATAAGGTCGTGTACGCCGACAATGCCGTCATAAGACATAATCTCTTTTTTTATCTGCTCGTAAAATTCCTTTTCGGGCGGCTGTCCGAGAAGCGGTGCGAGCGTTTCCTTAACAAGCGAAATTCCCGACCAAAGTATCAAAAGCGATACCGCAGCGCCGAAGTAGCCGTCACCGTTAAAGCCCGTTTTGTGCGAAACTATAAGCGAAATGAGGGCGACAAAGGTTGAAGCCGTATCGGAAAGACTGTCCGTTACAACTGCCTTTGTTGCGGTCGAGTTGATTTTTTTGCCGAGCTTCCAATTGAAGAATGCAAGCCAAAGCTTGCCGAGGATTGAAAACACAAGTACCGCAACGGCGGTAAGGCTGAACTCTACATCCGCGGGTGTCTTTATTTTTTCAACCGAGCTTTTTAAGAGCTCAACGCCCATAATTATGACGAAAATCGAAACCGTAAGCGCCGATATGTATTCAATTCTGCCGTGACCGTAAGGGTGCTCCTTGTCAGCAGGCTTTTCCGAAAGCTTAAAGCCGAAAAGAGTGATTATTGAGGAGCCTGCATCGGATAGGTTGTTTACGGCGTCCGCGGTGACGGTAATACTGCCCGTGAGAAGACCCACAAGAAATTTTGCGACGCTCAGAATAAGGTTTACCGCAATTCCGACCGCACCGCTTAATTTTCCGTATGCGCTTCTCACCTTCGGGTCTTTGATGTTTTTGCCGTCTTTGACAAATAATTTAATAAGAAGTTCTGTCATAATACCACTGTAAAATAATTATTTCTCAAATCCCGAAAAGCCCTTTGTGAACAAAAGGTCAAGCATAAGCGCGACATCCTCGGGCGTTTTTCTGTTGCTTGATGTGTCGGCAAGCCAATATCTCACAATACCGACTGCACCTGCTTCAAAATATGAATATATGTAGTTGTATTCGTCTTTGAAAGCGGCTGTTTTGTTATAGCGTGTGAATTCCTCAAGGCAGCGCTCCGACATAAACTTTTTCAGTCTCATTGTGAAATCTATATCTCCGTTGCTTCCGAGAAGAGCCGAGCAGATGTCCTTGTTGTTTTCAAGGAACCTACAGCAGTCGACAAAAATCGGATACGGGTTTGAATTTCGGGGCGCCGACGAATATTGGTTTATAATGTTTTCAAACTCTTCAAAAAGCTCATTTTCAATTTGCTCGACAAGGTCGAAAATATCCTTGTAATGGAGATAAAATGTGCCTCTGTTTATTTCCACGAGGTCCGACAGCTCACGAACGGAAATCTTTTTGATGCTTTTTTCCTTCATAAGCTTTGTAAGTCCTTCGCGCAAAAGCTTTTTGGTGCGTCTGACTCTGCCGTCGATTTTTTGAGTTTCCATTGATAACACTCCCTGATATTATTTGAAGCCGATTAACATATAAGCAATTATACTATAAAATTGTATATTATTCAACATCTTTCTATAAAATAATCACTCGAATTCATAAATGCTTAATAAACTGTCGGAAAAAATGTGTTAATATTATTTCGGTTATGTTATACTATAAATATAATATATCACTAAAGGGAAAAAGAGGTGAAGCCGATGGCAGCGAAAATGCTTGACGAGGTACTGTCAAAGGAACATGAGACAGCAGCCAACGAGCAGGCGGCAAACGAGCAGGCGGTGAAAATCATTGATGAAGCGAAGCAGAAAGCAAAGCAGATTGAGCTTGACGCTCTCAAGGAAATTGAAGAGTATGAGAGCGAACAGCTTAGGCTTTCCGAGGAGCGCCGTCAAAAGGCTGTTGCCGAAGCGGAAAAGGACGCTCGCGCTTTGGTCGATGTCCTCAGAGGTAAGGCGAACGCAAAATTTTCCGAGACGGTAGGTACGGTCAGGAGCATAATTGTTGACTGAGCCGATGAATTTACGGTATCACATTACACAAGAAACGAGGTGATGACATACGGCAAAACTTAAAATGGAAAAAATCGAGCTTGTTGCAATGATGAGCGAAAGTAAGAGAGTTATAGACTTTTTACAGCGTAAGGGCATTGTGGAGCTTACAAGCCACGAGGTTCCCGACGGAATGTTGAACCCCGACACGGACTACAATATATCCCAGCTTGAAAAGTTTACGCAGACGGCAAAGGAAGCCAAGGAAACGCTTTCCCGTTATGCACCGGAAAAGAAATCGATTGTCGATTCGTTCAAGCCTCCCAAGGAAATGACACTGTCAAGGTTTCTTGAAATGTCGGAAGAAGCCGATAAGACAATGAACAAGTGCTATGAAATCCTGAAAATGCAAAGGTTTGTTGACGATGCAAAAGCCGAACAGATACGGTGCAGGACTTCAAACGAGGCACTTGAGGTGTGGAAAGACCTTGACATACCGACGAGGTTTACGCCCACGAAATATGTTACTGTGCTTATAGGAACATTCCCCGACAGTCAGACCGATGCAACGCTTAAAGCGGCGCTGGCAGAGCGTATTCCGCAGACAGAGGCTATTGAAACGGAGGTTGTTTATACTTCCGAAATGCAGTCGTGCGCGGCGGTTATGTGCCTTAAAAAGGACGCCGACACGGTAAACGAGGCGTTACGCTCTATGGGCTTTGTTAAGCCTACGGAGCTTTCGGACAAGACTCCGGGGGAGAATATCAGGGAAAACAACGCCCGTATCAACGATTTGGACGAGCAGATTTCCAAAACGCAGACTGAGATAGCCGATATGGCATCCGAACATGAAAATATCAGCTTCCTTATTGATTATTTCACAATGAGGGTTGACAAGTATGAGCAGTTCAAAAAGGTTTCGCTCTCGGATAATGTCCTTTATCTCTCGGGATATATCCCCGAAAAATATGCGAAAAAGACGGTCGAACAGCTTGAAAACAAATTTACCGTCGCCATAACGCTTTCGGAGCCCGAGGAGGACGAGGATACGCCCGTCTTGCTTGAAAACAATGCGTTTGCTTCGGGCGTTGAGGGGATTACCGAGATGTACTCCCTGCCGGGAAAGAACGATATTGACCCGAACGCGATAATGTCGTTTTTCTATTATTTGTTCTTCGGAATGATGTTCTCCGACGCAGGCTACGGACTTTTGATGGTAATTGCCACGGCGTTTATTTTGATTAAATGCAAGCCCGAGGGCAACAAGAGAAAAACGGTGCTGATGTATTTCTTCTGCGGAATATCAACAATGTTCTGGGGAATTATGTTCGGCAGCTTCTTCGGAGATTTAATAAATATTATCAGGACAAACTATCTCGGGCTTCCCGAAATGCGGCTGTATGTATGGCTCAATCCGCAGGGAGACGACCTCATGCTTACAATGCTCTGGTGTTTCCTGTTCGGCATAGTTCATCTGTTTGTCGGACTTGGCGTAAAGGGGTATCTCGAATGGCGTCAGGGCGACAAGCTCGGAGCAATATGCGATGTGCTTTCGGTCTACCTTGCGGTCGGCGGAGCGGCTCCGATATGCGCGGGTATGATAATCGACATACCCGACACGGTCAAAACGGTCGGTAAGTATTGTGCTGTTGTCGGCGTTGCGCTTATTGTTCTTACGGCAGGACGCGCGTCAAAGGGCATATTCGGAAAGCTTGGCTCGGGTCTTTATGCGCTCTATAACACAATATCGGGTTATTTGAGCGATGTGCTTTCATATTCGAGACTGTTGGCGCTCGGGCTTGTAACCGGAATCATCGGAAGCGTTGTAAACCTTATGGGTACGCTTCCCGAAAATATGGCTGTAAAAACCGTATTGTTTATAATCGTGTTCGTTGTCGGACACGCAATCAACTTCGGCATAAATATAATCGGTGCGTATGTTCATACGAACCGCTTGCAGTATGTCGAGTTCTTCTCAAGGTTTTACGAGGGCGGCGGAAGAGCCTTTAACCCTCTTAAAGTAAATTCAACAACATTCAAACTCAAGGAGGAAAATTATAATGGCTAATTTAGGTTTGGTATTTGCTATTGTCGGTGCGGCACTTGCGGCACTTATGAGCGGTATTGGCTCGGCAAAGGGCGTAGGAATGGTAGGCGAGGCTGCCGCAGGTCTTATTTCCGAGGATCCGTCAAAATTCACAAAGGTTCTTATTCTTCAGATTCTTCCCGGTACGCAGGGCCTTTACGGCTTCATTACCGCAATTATGGTAATGATTAAAATCAAGCTTTTGAGCGGTACTCCCGTAGACCTTACTCCCGCACAGGGACTTCAGGTTCTCGCAGCTTGCCTGCCGATGGCTTTTGTCGGATATTTTTCGGCACTCAGACAGGCGAGGGTAGCGGCTGCCGGCGTTTCGGTAGTTGCCAAGAAGCCCGCGGAGCAGAGTAAGGCAATGGTTCTTGCCGCAATGGTTGAGACTTATGCCGTGCTTGCCCTTCTTATTTCCATTCTCTTCGTTTTAAGATTAAACTTCTAAGGAGTTATTTCTATGACAGGTCTTGAAAAGATACTTTCTGCAATAGAACAGGATTCAAACGACCGCTGCCGTGAAATAACCGAACAGGCGGACAGGCAGGCGCAGGAGATTGTCAACGCCGCCACCGTCAAGGTTCAAAAGGATGTAGAAAACGCCAAAGCTTCGGTTGACAAAAGGGTTGCCGACTCTGACGCCGCAATCGAAGCCGCCGTTTCAATGACAAAGAACAGAATGGTTCTTGAGGGTAAGCTTGAAATCATAAGCTCGACCCTTGACAGGGCGCTTGAGGTTATCAAGGCTTTGCCGAAAAAGGAGTATTTTGAAATTCTTAAAGGACTTATTCTTAAAAATGTCAGAAAGGGCGAGGGCGTATTGCGCCTTTCAAAAGAGGATACGGAGAAAATACCGTCGAATTTTATCGACAGTATAAACAATGCGCTTAAAAGGGGATATAAAATATCCCTCGGAAAGAGCGCCGATATTGACAGCGGATTTATCCTTGTCTATGGAGATATAGACATAAACTGTTCCTTTGACGCCATAGCTTCGGCGAAAAAGGATGAATTGAGAGACACTCTCAATGAAATGTTATTCAACTGATAAAGGAGGGAAGCGTTATGAAAACACAGGACTATCTTTTTGCGGTGTCTGCGCTGCGCGCCGGCGAGGAGTCGCTTCTTAAAGAGTCCGATTTGGAACAGTTAATCAACGCTCCCGATTATAAAAAGGCAATTTCGTTTTTGACGGAAAAGGGTTATGAAAAGCCGGACGGCAATGATTTTTCCAAGATGCTTGACGACAGGCTTACACAGGTCTGGGACAGAGTGAAAAAAAGTGCTCCCGAGGCGGAAAGCCTTGATATGCTGATAATCAAAAACGATTTCCAGAATTTGAAAGCAATCATAAAGTCAGAGGTTATAAACGATGACGCAAGGAAATATTTTGTTTCTCCGTGCGTTTATGACTCCGAAAAAATGCTTGAAAGCGTTAAAAACAGGCGCTTTGCCGATTTGCCCGAAATTATGAGAGAGACCGCCGAAAAGGCTTTCGACACCGTTACAAAAACGGTTAACGGTCAGTACTGCGACATAATTATCGATGTCGGCACGCTCAAAGCGATACTTTCCTACGCCGAAAAGGAGACGGACGAAACGCTGAAAAAATACGCTTACGAAATGTGTGCGGCATGTGATTTGAAAACGGCATACCGCTGTGTCGGGACAAAGAAAAACGAAGGCTTTGCCAAAAATGCGATTTGCGGAAGTCCGCTGCTTCCAAAGGACGGACTTGTTGCGGCTGCAACGGGCTCGGAGAGCGAATTTTCCGAATATCTGGTTTCCGTCGGCTTTTCGGAGTATGCAAAGGCGCTTGAAAACGGAACCTCGGCATTTGAAAAGCTCTGCGACGACAGACTTATCAGAATCGTGAAGCAGGCGAAGATGACCGTGTTCGGCATAATCCCGCTTGCGGCTTATTATGTTGCAAACGAAATTGAAATAAAATGCCTGAGGATTATCCTTTCGGCAAAATTGAGCGAGGCTTCAAGCGAGGTTATAAGGGAAAGGATGCGTGAGCTGTATGTATAAAATTGCCGCAATGGGCGATAGGGACAGTATCTACGGCTTTGCGAGCATCGGTATTGACATTTTCCCGACCGACGATGATACGCTTGCGACGGTAAAGACTCTCCGACGCCTTGCTGACGGCGGCTATGCGGTCATATTTATAACCGAAGCGGTTTATTCGCAGATGGGTGCGGAAATCGAAAGATATAAGGACGGACCCTTGCCGGCAATTATTCCCATACCCGGCGTTTACGGAAACACGGGCGTAGGAATGAAGCAGGTAAGTCAGTTTGTCGAAAGAGCGGTAGGCTCTGACATTGTAAAGTAAACCAAACCTTGAAGGGTGGTAAAAAATAAATGAGTAAAGGTACAATCTTAAAAGTATCGGGTCCGCTTGTCGTTGCCGAGAATATGAGAGACGCCAATATGTTCGATGTTGTCCGCGTTAGCGAACACAGACTTATAGGCGAAATCATTGAGATGCACGGCGATAAGGCTTCCATTCAGGTATATGAGGACACGGCGGGTCTCGGAACGGGCGAACCCGTTGAGTCCACCAATGAGCCCTTGAGCGTTGAGCTGGGACCGGGACTTATTAAAGGTATATTCGACGGTATTCAAAGACCGCTTGAAAAGATAATGGAGCTGACGGGCAATAACCTCACAAGAGGTATCGAGGTTCCGTCGCTTCCGAGAGACATCAAATGGCATTTTTATCCGACCGTTTCCGCAGGCGACGAGGTAACGGCAGGCGACGAAGTTGGCTATGTTCAGGAGACCGACATCGTAAGGCACAAAATAATGGTTCCGTTCGGCGTTAAGGGTAAAATAAAGTCGATTAAAGAGGGCGACTACACGGTTGAAGAAAAAATCGGCGCGGTCGAGACGGAAAACGGCACGAGCGTTCCGTTGAAGCTTATGCAGAAGTGGCCCGTAAGGCGTGGCAGACCCTACAAGAAAAAGCTTCCGCCCGATATGCCGCTTATCACGGGTCAGAGAGTTATCGACACGCTCTTCCCGATAGCAAAGGGCGGCGTTGCGGCTATTCCCGGACCGTTCGGAAGCGGCAAAACCGTCACACAGCATCAGCTTGCAAAGTGGGCAGAGGCGGATATAGTCGTATATATCGGCTGCGGCGAGCGCGGCAACGAAATGACGGATGTTCTTAACGAATTCCCCGAGCTTATCGACCCCCATACGGGCAAATCTCTTATGGAGAGAACGGTGCTTATCGCAAACACCTCGGATATGCCCGTTGCAGCCCGTGAGGCTTCGATTTACACAGGTATCACAATAGCGGAATATTTCAGAGATATGGGATATTCGGTAGCGCTTATGGCTGACTCGACCTCCCGTTGGGCGGAGGCTCTCCGTGAGATGTCGGGACGACTTGAGGAAATGCCCGGCGAAGAGGGCTATCCCGCATACCTCGGTTCAAGGCTTGCACAGTTCTATGAGCGTGCGGGCAGGGTAGAGGTTCTCGGCTCTAAGGAGCAGGAGGGCGCACTGTCGGTAATCGGCGCTGTATCGCCTCCCGGCGGAGACATCTCGGAGCCCGTTTCACAGGCTACACTGCGAATTGTCAAGGTGTTCTGGGGACTTGATTCGTCGCTTGCTTACAAGAGACACTTCCCCGCTATCAACTGGCTTACCTCATATTCGCTTTATGCGGACGACCTCGGAGCGTGGTTTAACAAAACCGTCAACCCCGATTGGATGAAGATGAGAACGAGAATGATGGGCATACTTTCCGACGAAGCTTCGCTTGACGAGATAGTTAAGCTTGTCGGTATGGACGCACTTTCGCCCGCGGACAGACTTAAAATGGAAGCGGCAAGAAGTATCCGTGAGGACTTTCTGCATCAGCTTGCGTTCCACGAGGTTGACACCTATTCTTCGCTTAAAAAGCAGTATTATATGATGAGCCTTGTACTCTCATATTTTGACGAATCCAACGAAGCTCTCGAAAAGGGCGCAGACATTGAAAAGCTTGTCGCAATCCCCGTAAGAGAGGCAATCGGCAGATTTAAGTATGTTAAAGAAGAAAACACCGACGGCGAATATAAGGAAATACTTGAGCGCCTTGCCAAGGAAATCGCCGAGGTTGTCAATGCAAAGGAGGAATTCTGATGCCCAAGGAATACAGAACAGTAGAAGAAGTAACAGGTCCTCTTATGCTCGTCCGTGAGGTTGAAAATGTCAAATACGACGAGCTCGGCGAAATCGAGCTTGCAAACGGCGAAACAAGGCGCTGTAAGGTGCTTGAAATAAACGGCACGGACGCACTTGTTCAGCTGTTTGAACCCTCGACGGGTATCAACCTTTCAAACAGTAAGGTTAGATTTTTGGGAAGAATGATGGAGCTCGGCGTGTCCGAAGATATGCTCGGCAGAGTATTTGACGGCTTGGGCAGACCTATCGACGGCGGTCCCGAAATAATTCCCGAAAAGAGAATGAATGTAAACGGACTTCCCATGAACCCTGCGGCAAGAGCATATCCGCAGGAGTTTATACAGACGGGCGTTTCGGCTATCGACGGACTTAACACGCTTGTAAGAGGACAGAAGCTTCCGATTTTCTCGGCTTCCGGTCTTCCCCACGCACAGCTTGCGGCACAGATTGCAAGGCAGGCAAAGGTAAGAGGTAAAGACGAAAAATTCGCCGTTGTCTTTGCGGCAATGGGTATCACATTCGAGGAGTCGAACTTCTTTATCCGTTCCTTTAAGGAGACGGGTGCTATCGACAGAACGGTTATGTTCTCAAACCTTGCAAACGACCCCGCAATCGAAAGAATAGCAACGCCGAGAATGACGCTTACCGCTGCGGAATATCTTGCTTTTGACAAGGGTATGCATGTCCTTGTTATTATGACGGATATCACTAACTATGCGGACGCATTGCGTGAGGTTTCCGCCGCAAGAAAGGAAGTCCCCGGCAGACGAGGCTATCCCGGATATATGTACACCGACCTTGCATCTATTTATGAGCGTGCGGGTAGGCAAAAGGGCAAAGAGGGCAGCATCACCATGATACCCATCCTTTCAATGCCCGAGGACGACAAGACCCACCCCATTCCCGACCTTACGGGATATATCACAGAGGGTCAGATTATCCTCTCGCGTGACCTTTACCGCCGCGGAATTATGCCGCCTATCGATGTTCTTCCGTCTCTTTCGAGACTTAAAGACAAGGGTATCGGCGAGGGTAAGACGAGAAAGGACCATTCAAACACAATGAACCAGCTTTTCTCGGCTTACGCAAGAGGTAAGGACGCAAAAGAGCTGATGGTAGTCCTCGGCGAAGCGGCTTTGACGGATATGGATAAGCTCTACGCAAAATTTGCCGACGAGTTTGAAAAGGAATATGTAAACCAGAGCTTCGACACGGACAGAACCATTGAGGAAACTCTTGATATAGGTTGGCGCCTTTTGAGAATATTCCCGAGAAGCGAGTTGAAGCGTGTCAGCGACGAGCTCCTTGATGAATACTACGATAAGAAGTAACGGAAATCCGAGGAACTGATATTATGGCAGTAATGAATGTAAACCCCACCCGTATGGAGCTTACCAATCTCAAGCGTAAGCTTGTTACGGCACGGAGGGGTCATAAACTTCTCAAAGACAAAAGAGACGAGCTTATGCGCCGTTTTCTTGAGCTTGTGCGTGAGAACAAAGAGTTGAGGCGGCAGGTTGAGGACGGAATAAAGCAGGCAAACGCCCATATGTCCGTTGCACGCTCGGTAATGAGCGACTCGGCGTTGGATGTTGCGCTTATGATGCCCATGCAGGAGATGTCCCTTGATGTTGACGAAAAAAATGTAATGAGCGTAAAGCTTCCCGTGTTTGACGCAAAATTCAAAACGGCGGACGAGTCGGATATATACTCTTACGGCTTTGCGTTCACATCAACCGACCTTGACGAGGCTGTAAAGTCGCTTTCCGACATTATGCCGCTTATGCTGAGGCTTGCCGAGGTCGAAAAGTCGTGTCAGCTGATGTCTGCCGAAATCGAAAAAACACGCCGCAGGGTAAACGCCCTGGAGCATGTTATGATTCCGAGATATGAGGACACGATAAAATACATTACAATGAAGCTTGACGAGAATGAGAGAAGCTCCACGACAAGGCTTATGAAGGTCAAGTCGATGATGCTTGAAGAGGCTCGTCAGAAGGCTCTTGCCCACGATAACGAAATGGCAAAAAGAGCATAAAACAACAATAATAACAAACCACGCCCCGAACAAAACCATTCGGGGCGTGAAAATTTATGCGTATCCGTAGGACAGGGGCGGCGCCCTTGCGGGCGAATGAAAAATGAAGAATGAAGAATGAAAAATTGCGGGTGCTTCGCACGGCGTCGTCGTTTGCTTCGTATCGTTCGCAACAGCCTTTGGCTATTTCTCACTCACTATGCAACTCCTCCTTTTCCGCAAAAATCACGCTCGGCTCGCCTG
>CAVAPB010000018.1:0-45512 GCA_963590415.1 Anaerovoracaceae bacterium
CAACTAATCAAAGAATATCATTATTCGACATATTCATAATAATCTGTGCCATTTCGGCTCTGTTGGCATTGCCTGCGGGGTTTAATTTGCCGTTGCCGCCGACAACATGGTTTTCTGCCGCCCATGCAACTGCGGTTCTTGCCCAATCGCTGACTGCACTGCCGTCGGGATAGTCTGCAAGCACTGTGTTGACATCGCCCGAAACGGAACCGTGGCAGTAATTATAGAAAATCACGCAAGCCTGTTCTCTTGTTATCGGATCGCCTACGCCGAAGCGACCGTCTGCATAGCCCGAAAGGATTTTGTTATCCTTTGCCCAAGCTATCGCAGCGGAATAATAATCATTCATCGGTACATCAGCAAAGTCGCCGTTCTGACCCTTATATGCCGAAAGGTCTGCGTTTGCAATTTTAGCAAGTACAACCACGAAATCCTGTCTCTGAATGTTGTCGGCAGGTCCGAAATAACCGTTGGCATAGCCCTTAAAATAGCCTTTTTCGACATTGAATTTAACTGCATTATAATACCATTCTCCGCTTGCAACATCGGGGAAAATATATGCGACATCGGTGTCTTTTGCCATATTCGGAGAATCAGAGGATACAGGTAATTTACAAGCAAGAATCGGCATATTTTTGAAAACGGGAATTACAAACTCAAAGCCTGTCTCTAAGCCTCCGACATTCTTATATCCGTTATAAACTCCTATGCTTTCGCTCGCCGGAGCAGAAATATTTGACATATACTGGTGATTGTAAAGTCCGCCTGTCGGAATTAAGTCAAATTTCTGTAAGTAGAGGCTTGACTGACCCACGCTTATATAACCTTTTGCGATAAATTCCGCACCGCCGACAATTGATTTATAGGCAGTGTTCCACGGTCTGCCGTAGCTGCCGCTCTCACTTGCCCACTTTAATCCGTCCATCATGCCGGTATTGGCACCTATGCTGTAAAAATTATAAATTCCCTGATAAGTTGAATTGTTTCCCCAAGCCGCATTTGAGCCGCTTGTGCCAACCTCCTGAACAGCTCTTGACGCAAGATGATACGGCGATACACCGTATTTCTGACCTGCCTCATAGAAAGCTTCTGCGTAGGAAATTGTTCTTCCGTCCGTAGTCTGAAGCGTACCGCTTGCCCATGCGGCATTTGAAAGAATATTCTGAACGCCTGCCACCGTATGCACAGATGCGTTAAAGCTCAAATTTTCAAACATAAATACTGACTGATCGTCAAGGAAATTCCTCGGGTCAAGATAATACTGCACAACCTGTCCGTGCGCCTGATACCAGCTTGAGCCCTCAATCGGAGTAAAAGTATAACTTCCGTTAGTGTATCTTACCTTATACCAACCGTTTCCCGAATTCTCCAAAACCTCAAGAGAGCTGCCGTTGGGTATTGTACAAATCAAGCTGTAATTCGTACCTGTTCCCGAACGCATATTCAAATTGCTGCCTGAGGTTTTAACCGTAGCGGTTGAGCCGTTAATCACTATATAATTTCCCGATACATAACCCTCCTGGGAGCTTGCTGTGTTTGAGAAGTTATAAGATGTCGAGCGGTAAGAAATAGGCTTTGTACCCGAAATCGCATTTTTACCGGGCGTTGTCTCCCCTGCAACAACATCGCTCCACTCAAGACCCGTGTTATAGAATTTGAAAGTCCAATTCGGATGCTTTGCCTTGAGTGCAGATATGTATGAAGCGTATTCAGCGGGAACTTCGGTGGTGTATGTATCATCGTCATCGGAATATGTAACATTGGAAACATATCCCGAGCTGATATAGCCTTCATAATTCTGTCCGTTGTATGTAAAAGTAACCTTGTACCACGGCTTTGAAGTTGAACCGTCGTTACAATTTTCGGTTGCAAGGATATTCACCGTTACACCCGCAGGCAAATCACGATAAATAACATCATACGATTTTGTACCCGGACCCGAACGGACATTAACCTGTCCGCTTGTAACACCCGTGGTCTTTGCGGACGCGGAAATTGCAAACAGTATCACAAGCACTGCTGTTATAACAAAGTTTGTTAAAATTCTTTTCGCTTTCATCAAAACATCCTTTCGCATTTTTTACATAATATCATATTTGCCTTACTTTTTCAACATTTAGCAGCACATTATGCATTGGCAAAATAATCCGCTATACCCTGTGCTATCGCCCCTGCCATACGGGTGTTTATACCGTCGTCGCAAGCATATGCGCTCTCGGTCGGATTTGAAAGATAGCCGCATTCCACGAGAACCGCCGGACATTCCTCAATTCTTGTAACCCTGAACGGATAATATCTTACACCGCCGTCCGCCGCAACGACCTTGTTATACATATCGGGATTGTTTGAATAAACGCTTCTCCATTCGTTTGCAAGCCTTGCATGTATGCTTGAAGCAAGTGCCTTTGAGTAAGCTCTGTAATAATAAACCTCTGTGCCGCTTAATGATGAGCTTGTCGACGAATTGTGGTGCAGTGAAACAAAAATATCTCCCCCTTGACTTCTTGCAAGCGCGCGCCGTTCGTCAAGAGATTTCGCTGTATCTCCGTTACGAAGAATTTTAACCGTGAATCCCCTGCTTTCAAGGTCAGACTTGACTTTAAGGGCAAGCGACAGGTTAAGACGCGACTCATATGTACCGTTAACGGCAATTGCACCACAGTCGTTGCCGCCGTGTCCCGGATCAAGCACTACCGTTGCTCCGTTTACGGGAGGCTTTTCGTTAAACTTTAACACAAGACGGTTGTCGGAGGAATAATAAGCCTTATAGCCGTAAAACTTACCGGGATTTTTAAGATAAACTCTGAAGGTTGCCGTGCCGTTGTTTCCGACATCCACCCACTCTGCCGAGCTTACAACGGAACTGTTCGAAAATTTAACATTGCCCTCTGCGGCGTTTGTATATTTGAAAACAAAATCAATATATTTTGATGTGAACGAAGAAACATTGAATTTTCTGCCTGAATATCCTGTATAATACGACTGATTTCGAAGGACGGAGCAAAACGGAGCTTTCCAATTCATTGTAATTACTGCCGTGCTCTGCTCGCCGGAGGAAGCCGATGCGGTGTTTGTTGGCATGACATATCCGCTGAATGAGGTTACATCCGTCTTTTCAATTTTCGTTCCGGAAAGCAAAATATAATATTCCTTGTTATCGTAAACAGCCTCGCTCTTTATGTAATCAACAGTGCCTTTTAAGTAAGGCGTATACTCCGGATCGGACTTGTCATCGGCAGTGCTGCCGGGAACAGTCTCCGCATAATCAGCTGTAACAACGCACATCATTGCACTGCCTTTTTGATGATCCTCATAAGGAGAGAGTACATTAACCACGCCGTTTGCTCCAATGTCGGGTGCTATAACGCTGCCCTTGCCTGTTTCAATATTAACATTAGCTGAGGATACGGGCTTAACCGTAACGGTACCGCCCGTCATACTGTCCTGTATTCCGTCAAGCGTTGCATAAAAGGTTATTTTGCCGAGCTTCACTGACTTTGTTGCCGCCGCAGGAGCTGTAAAGACAGCCTGATATGTATCGAACACATCTCCCGATGCCACAACATTCATCGAAATTTTATCCTTACCTATTGTCGCAAATACATCGGCATTTTTAAGAGCCTCAACACTGAGTGTTATTTCCATCCCTCCGTCAACAGACACCTTGTCCTTCGGAGAAACGGAATTTATAATTGTGAATTTGTATGTTATCTTGTATTCATAAGTTTCAATTCCATTGGTAACCGTTATAACATTTTCTCCTGTATTAAGCGCGAGTGAATATGAAAAGCTACCATCCTCCGCCTTTTCAACGGTTATGCCGTTAACGGAAAGCGGCAAGTCAGGTCTGCAAACGCCTGTAAAAGTTGCTTTAGGCTCGTTTACGGTAATTACAAAATCAGTCGGAGAGATAATAACAAGCGTAGCTTCCTGCGCCGCTACCTCCTCAACAGCCTGTGCAATATTTTCCGATTTGTCAACCGTTGACTTAATTTCGGCGTCTTTTAAGTAACCGATACCGACTAAGCAAATGACTGTCGTTACAACAGTTAAAACTGCAATCTGAATAAATTTAATTACCTGATTTTTCATTTCCGCGCTCCAAGATAATTTATTCAGTTGCTATTGTATCATATTTTTTATTGTTTGCAACTCCATACCATAACTTTTTACAAAATTTTCCGAAAAAATATATGAGTAAGAATACAAAACAAACCCCACATTGATATTTTGAGCTTTGAAGTATGAAATCTGGCGTGAAATAATGTCCGTATTTTCCTGCCATTCCGTTATTCCGCTGCCTGCATATTTATCTTCCCTGCCGTATTTATAAACGGCAAGACCGAAGCTCAATTTTACAGTTTCGCTTCTTTCAAGAGACAGCCACTTTAAGCAAATCTCTTCAAACGGCTTATTTTCGTTGTTAAAGCCGTAATAAAGCTGCGGTATTATCCAATCAGCATATCCTCCCGTTTCGCACCATTCCGGAATATCCGCATAGTAATCCGTAACATTCTTTTCTATATCTCCCGACGGGCTTATACTGAAAATCAGATTTTCATTCTTTGCCTTTACGGCGGTATGTATATCGCTTACCAATGAATTAACATTTTCACGCCGCCACTCGTCCAAGGACATTTTGCCGCCGGATGAAGTATAGGCGGAATACTCAGCTTCGTCAAAGCTTGCGTCTGTTGTCGGGTAAAAATAGTCGTCAATATGCACCCCATCAACATCATAGTTGTTTAAGATTTCACGCACGCCGTCAACAATCAGCTTATGCACTGCGTCTTTTGCAGGGTTAAAATATATTCCGTTCGCAAGCACAATTACATTTCTGTTGTTATCCTCTGAGCAATACCATTTCCTTGCGATATTATCCTCGCACAAAGCGCATATATCGGATTTATATGACACCCTGTAGGGATTGAGCCAGGCGTCGATTTTAAGAGAGTATTTGCGTGCGTATTCGCACAATATCCGCAATGCATCATAGCCTATGTAAACGCCCTGACTACCGCTGAGGTATTCGCTTGCGGGAAACAAATCCGACTTGTAAAAGGAGTCGCAAAACGGACGAACCTGAACAATAACTCTGTCAAAGCCGAACTCTGAGCAGTTTTTCATTATCTCCTCAGCCTTTTTTCTGAAAGCGGCTTCACTTTTATCGGTCTCCGACTTCATAGCAAGCTCGTTATAATTTATCCACACGGCGTTAATTCCCTCAGTTACCGATTGCGGAGTTTTTTCAACTTTCGGCTGTGCGTTTTCTGTGCTTGTACAAGATGTCAGCAAAAAAACAAACGCTACCAAAATAATGATACATTTTCGCATTTCATCACCTTCTTGACACTAAATATTCGGAACACTATAATATATTCGGTGATGAAATGATTTATTATATAACATACTTTGCGGCAATTTCGCTCATTTCCGTAATTGTGACCGTTTACGATAAAAAGGCGGCAAAAATCGGTAAAAGAAGAATACGGGAATCGACGCTGATGCTTCTCTCCTTGCTCGGCGGATCGCTTGCAATGTACATAACAATGAAAAAAATACGCCACAAAACAAAGCATAAAAAATTTATGTTGGGAATTCCCTTTATAATAGTTCTTCAAATTGCATTGATTTTCTATCTATACTTCGTATATTACGGCGTAATGCCGTTATAAAAATGCCGTGCAGAGTATTAGCTGTGTTAATAATCTGCACGGCGTTCTTTCGGTTGTTTAACCGTCAGCCGCAACACCCTTGCCCGCTTCAAAAAATTATACAAAAATTATTAAAAACACGGCAGAAAAAAGAGCAAAACTCACAGTGAAATAAAGCGTGAAAAGCATTGACACGTCATATTAAAATGTAATAAAATAAAAGTGGATAACAAGTACAATTTTGAAAGGTGATGAGCAATGCGAAAAGGGGTAAAAAGTTTTTATAAGCGCGCCTTAAAACTAAGCTGTTTTACTCTGTCGCTTTTTCTTGCGGTTATTAGTCTAAGCGTCAAAACCTGTGCTGCCAAAGGCTATATTTCCGAGGTTACGGTTGCCGTAGGAGAAAACGCAAGAGAAGCCTTGGAAAGCAACGGGTATTCCGTGCTGTTTCAAAGTATGAATCTCGTTTCCGATGACTCTTCCACAGTTGTTTTAGGCTATAAAACGGGACCGGACGCAATTACGGATTTTATCGCATCAACGCAAAAAAGCGATACAATTACATACGGCTCGGCGTCGTACACATTAGTTTCTGATATCAATCTCAATGAAGGTACAAGCGGAACTCCGATTTATCTGTACAGCACAAAAGACAGTTCCGCAGGATGTAAAATCACATCCCTTGATACGGTTTCAGGCTTTTCCGATAAGGATGAGGTTATCTCATTGAAAAATGACGGCTCTTCCCCTGTTCGTATGAACGACGGAACGCTTGCGAATTTTGACAGCGGAATTTCCGACAACCAGCTTTATCTTATTATGTACAGAAGTGAAGCTGTACGGCAGTATATTTCCGATGCATATATCGTTACGGGAACCACAAAATCCGAGGCAATAAACACAGCGGCATCAAAGGGCTGTGATTTCTACCTTGATTATGATATGTCGGGCAACAACAGTGATACCGTTTCTTATATAGCTTACCGAAGAACAAGCGATAAAAACAATGCAATATCTCATATCGACATAAACGGCTCTGACTTGAAATATTCAAAATCACCGCAATCGGGCTCGTACCTTTTAGATATTTCCGATTATAAGCTGTTCGGTAAAGACTTTGAACTCGGGAAATGGGCAGGCGTATATATCGCCTCCGATAAATCGGTTTCAAAAACCTCAGACTCGTATAAAGCACTGTCAAGCAGTAAGGAAGTTTGCAGTTGCGTTCTTACAGGAAATTCAGGTGTTTATGCGGTTTATCTCGGAAGTGTAGAGTCAAATTATACCGAACCGGCAACCGTTGTAACTACAACCGCATCGGAGGCTGTAACGGATGAATTTTACGATATTGATAAAACTGTTGAGCAAACGGAAGTAACCGATAACAGCGAGGTCAACTCAACCGCGTCCGTAATCACTGACGGAAGCACTAAAGCAATTATCTGCTTATTGATTATTGTAATTCTTACTGTAATCGCAGCAGGCATTTATATAAAAAGAAGAAAGGAAGAAAAAAATGAAAAAAATAATTAAAGTAATCATTTCTCTTGTCCTTTGCGTAATCTTTGCTTTTCAGCCGATAACAGCGTCGGCTGCAACCCTTACCGGCAAAGCCTATGTAAAAGAAATGATAATCAGTTACGGAGACACGGAAGACGGAGCAAAAGCTTGGCTAAAGGACAACGGATATAAAATCATCGACAACAACCTTAATGAGGGCGCTGATGATATTATTTCAACCAAAAGAGCAGTTTATCTCGGTTATAAAACTACATTGAATGCCGACGAGGCTATTACTGATATGCGCCTTATGAATATGCAGGGAGACTACAGCTTTGAAGATTATCAGATGCTCCTTGACGAACAAAAAGCAAACATAAGGGTATTTATTGATAATTTTATCGTTGCGGTAAACGAATACAGAACAAATTATAATAACGGTCAGGAGCGAGCGGCAGCCGCTCATGATATGCTCAATATGATGTATGACGACGATACAAAGCAGCCTCTCGGAGATTTATTCCTCAACAGAGTCAAGGAGGAATATACCGACGAAGAATTCAACGCTCTTTCATCAGAGGAGCAGGCAAAAATTGCCGATTTTACCACCATACTTATGCAATCAAACTCCACATCGGTTCTCGCTTTGGAGCAACTTATATCACTTGCCACAGACAGCAACGACACACTTTGGTCAGCAAGATACGTTCAGGCAAAAACCTATGATGAAATGATCGAAGACCTTATGGAAAATGAAAATCTTACGATTGATCAAGCAGTCAAGGAGCTTGCCGCCGAATATGACGCAGACGCAAAGGCTATCGCCTCCAAATTTGCCGATTACAAGGAATATCTCAAGGTATATACAGAATCTCCGATAAGCCTTGAGAGCACTCCGGAAGAAATCGACGCTTACGAAAAAGCAAACGAAAGCTTCAACCTTTTGAACTGGACAACAGCCGGCACACAGTACATAACATTGAAAGCTCTGCAAAACGATGACATTTCGCTTTACGATTTAATTACAAGCGACGAATACGATATTGAAAATGCCGACAGATATCTGCTCTATCCCCTTGCTTCTGTATTGACAAAGGGTCAGAGAGCATGCCTCGACTTCCTGCCGATGTATCAGATAGTTTCTCTCGGTATAAATGACGACACATCTTTCAAGGAAGCCATACAATATTTCCAAAAGATATTTGACAAACAGAGCGGCAAAATTTCAATTTATGACGGCGTCGACCGCACAATATTTGAAAACGGCGTGGCGCTTACCGGCGAGGCTTACAAGCTTCAGAATTCAACAGATAAAAGTGCCGTTAAAGGAATGAGCGATTATCTTTCCACCTCAACCTATGTTCTTTTGGGCTCATTTTTCGTTTCGCTTATCGCAAGCGCTGCAACATTGTATCTCGGTTTTAGATCCGTTCCGGAAATAGCTGCAACCGTTAGCAATTCTGCCGGAGTTGCCCAGGTTGCAAATAATGTGGGTAATGCAGGAAGTCAAATGGTCGCAACTATCGAACGGTTTGATTTAGATGAATTCGGCGAATTTACTGAAGCCGGCGAAATCACAAGAGACGCAGAATTGGCTGAATCCTTCCAAAGCTCAACTACAAAGGTCGGTACATCGAGAACATGGGGAACCGTATTCAAATATGTCGGAATTACTATGACCGTTATTACCCTTGTAATTATGGGCGTTGCGGCTTGGAATACATATAATGAATTAAAAGAATATTACAACGCTGAATTTACTCCCATACCTATGCATATGGTAAACGAAGGAGTTGCCGCAAATAACGAAAAGACCTTTACCTACTACACGGCGGTTAAATGTAACAGACAGGAACAGAACATGGTAACCGACAGCACAAAGTTACTTGACGATTTCGGCGACCTCAACGGCGATGTCGGCAGACAGTGGGTTGCTCTTTACACCACAAAGGATAAGGCTGCCGGCAATCCTGTTACCACAGATTTCCTTGTTCAGTACGGAAACAGCGACATTCCCAACGACAGTTGTACAGCTCTTTCAATCTTCTGCGAAAGTGTTGCACAGAACCTCACAAACAAGAAAATGGGTTATACATACTCCGACGGTAAAAACGGTATTTATCTGTTCTTCAATACCGACTCTAACGCTTATGTCGGCAGTATTTTCACAAACGGCACCTATGCGCTTATCGGGGGCTGTGCTGTTGCGGCAATAGCTGTAATCGCATACTTTGCAAGCAAAAATGCGAAGAAGAAAAAACAAGTAAAGGCGGAATAAAATATGCCAAGAAAAATAATAAATGCAATTATAAGCATATTTCTTATTTTAACCACATGCATTCTTACATGCACCAACGCATTTGCCGCTTCTTCCAGAGACAAGACTTATGTCAAGGAAGTATATTTAAGCTACGGCAACACGGAGGATGAGGCGAAAAATTGGCTTACAAATAACGGATATGAGGTTCTTGATTACAACCTCAACGAGGGCGCCGATGATATATTCTCTACAAAGAGAGCCGTTTATCTCGGATATAAAACTACCACCGATCCCGAAGAAGCCATAACGGATATGCGTCTTATGAATATGAAGGGCGGCTACAGCGTTCAGGATTATCAGATGCTTCTTGACGAGCAGAAGTCGAACATTCAGGCATTTATTTCTGACTTCGTTATTTCTGTAAACGAATACAGAAACAATTACAATAACGGTCAGGAGCGTGCAAAAGCCGCACACGATATGCTTAACCTTCTTTATGACGATGATACACAGCAGTATATGGGCGATCTTCTCCTTAACAGAGTAAAAGAAGAATATTCCGATGAGGAATATAATGCCTTAAGTGATGAAGAGAAAAGTAAAATTGCCGATATGACTACAATTCTTATGCAGGGCAGCTCCGGTGCAGTGCTCAGCATTGAGCAGATAATCGCCCTTGCTTGCGATGATACAAATACGCTTTGGATGGACAGATACAGCAGCGCAAAAACATATGATGAGATGGTTGAAGCTCTTATGGATGAGAAAAATCTCTCTGTCGACCAAGCCGTTAAAGAGCTTGCCGCTGAATACGACGAGGATGCTAAGGCAATTTATTCAAAGTTTGAAGATTATAAAAACTATCTTAATAATTACTTGAAAGAAGACCTTTCCCTCGACAGCTCACAGAAAGAGATAGATGCCTACGCGGCTGAGCATGAGGATTTTGATGTAACAAACTGGCTTGCCGCAGGAACGCAATATGTTCTTCTCAACACACTGGTAAATGACGACATTTCACTTTATGATTTAATCACAAACAATGAATACGACCTTAATAATACTGACAGATATTTGCTCTATCCACTCGTTTCTGTATTAACAAAAGGTCAAAGAGCCTGCCTCGACTTCTTGCCGATGTATCAGATAGTTTCTCTCGGCATAAACGGCGACGAAGCATATAAAGATGCTATGGAGCAAACGGATATATCATCGAAGGAAAAATTGAAAGTATCCGTTTACGACGGTGTTGACAGAACCATTTTCGGAAACGAGGTTGCCTTGACAAATGAAGCTTTAAGGTTTCAGGCTTCAAGCGGTAATGACGCTGTTTCCGGCGTATTCGGCAGTATTTCCCTCACTTCAATAGTCCTTTATTCTGTGTTTGCGGTTTCTTTTGCAGCAACAGTTGCTTCGTGGGTGTTAAGCTCGCATATGAAATCTGTTGCGGAACAGTTCCTTTTGGATTATGACACGGCCAAAGGCAACATTTCATATTTCGGAAAAAAGACCACGCAAGCCATTGATGATGAAGCATATAATTACTATAACCAGAAATACAGTGACTCCGTAGACGCGGTTGACGAAGCTTTGGCAGGCGTCGGTCGATCTCAAACATGGGAAAAGGTGTTTTATTATTCCGGTATAGCAATGACTTGTATTTCCATCATACTTTTCGGTGTTGCGATTTGGAGCACTTACAACGATATGAAAGCATACTACAATGCTGAATTTACGCCGATACCTATGCATATGGTAAATCAGGATGTCAACGAGAATGACGAAAAAACCTTTACCTATTACACTGCGGTTAAATGTAACAGGCAGGAACAGAATATGGTAACAGATAGTACAAAACTTCTCGGAGATTTCGGTGACCTCAACGGCGATGTCGGCAGACAGTGGGTTGCACTTTATACTACAAAGGATAAGGCGGCAGGAAATCCGATCACAACAAAGCTTCTTGTTCGATATGAAAACAGTAATCTCCCGGATGACAACTGCACAGCACTTTCAATGTTCGGTGAAAATGTTGCGCAAAATCTGACCAACGAAAAGCTCGGATATACCTATTCGGACGGAAAAAACGGCATTTATATGTTTTTTGATACAGATAAAACAGCTTTTTCGGGCAGCATTTTTTCAAACGGCACCTATGCTTTAATCGGCGGCGGCGCATTGGCTGTAATTGCAGTTATATCATACTTTATAAGCAAAAGTGTTAAAAAGAAAAGGAACGCCTGACACTCCTATTATTAAACAACGGGAATGAGTTTAATGAAAGTCAAGAAAATCTCAAGTTTTATAACCGTGCTTGCACTGTTAATGACCCTCGGCATTGTTTCTTATGCCGAGGAGCCATGTGCTACCGTAAATTCAAACGGCACCTCTGTCTCCTACTCCTCATTTTCGGAAGCATGGAGCAAGGCTGTTGATTTAGGTAACAGCGGCGAAGTAACATTAGTGCTTAATAAGGACTGGCAGGCTGACAGCACAGGCTCTCTCGGCAGCGGCTCCGGATTTAATAACGGTGCGCTGTCATATTCAGGCGGCAACAATCTGACAATCGACCTTAACGGTTATTCTATTGACAGAAACCTTTTCAAGCCGATTTCAGGAGGCGCAGTCATATATGTTAATTCAACAGTAACGATTACCGACTCACGGAGCGGTGAATACACCGTTTCCGATTTATTTAGGGGCGGCGCAATTAAAAACGGCTCAAATACCGAACGAGGCGGCGGAATAGTTATTGCAGACAATGCCACTCTCAACCTTTACGGCGGCACTGTTCTAAACTGCGTTTCAACGGACGACGGCGGAGCAATCAGCATCACCGGCTCGGGCGCACGGCTCAATATAGACGGCGGCTCATTCTATGGTAACCGTACCTACGATTCGTCCGGAGAGTGCTGTGGAGGCGCTATTTACAGCAATGCGGCAACCATCAAAATAAACAACGCCGTTTTTGAGGGCAACTATGCAGAAGACAACGGCGGCGCTATCTATGCAAACGACGGAAGCGTTTACATAAACTCCTCCCGATTTTATTCAAATTCCTCTGTTGAGGAGGGCGGCGCTGTATATGCGGACGGAAGCGTAAATACAGAATTCAGAAACTGTCTGCTTTCGCAAAACACATCAAGCGATGACGACGGCGGAGCAGTTTATTGTGATTCAAACAACGGAACATATTTCTATGACTGTCAGATGTACTATAATCACGCCGCATCAGATGGCGGTGCGGTGTTCATCAATGCCGACAAGGTGTTTTTTATCGGCGGCTGTGTTCAATATAACACCGCCTCAAAATACGGCGGCGGAATATATGTTGACAGTATGTATGATATAAATGCTTCAGGCAAGCTTATAATAAAAGACAACACCGTCAACGGAAAAGCAAGCGATGTTTGCCTGCAGGACGGAACAGCCTCAACCGCATATTTATACTGCGGAGGACTTTACGAGGGTTCTTCGGTATGGCTTTGTTCAAATGAAACAGGCTCGCAGCTTGCAATCAAGGGAATTGATAAATATCAATACACCAATTATATCCATTTTGATGAGGGCTTCACGGCAGGAAAAATAAATTCGTCCTCTGTCAGCAGCGACAATATACGGGCAATCGCCTCAGCTTTCGGTAAAGGAAATGTACTGTATATATGCATAGCGTTACTGATTATTCTTATTTCGGCAACCGTTACAGCATCAGTCAGAAGAAAAAAGAAAGGAGCAAACAAAAATGACCGATAACAGAAAATCCATAATCAAATTTTTACTTGCTTCCCTTTCTGTTTTTCTTATTATTGCTTTGATTATAACAAGCTACGGCTCTGTTTTCGGAGTAGTGGCTTCTTACGGCTCAAAGTACATTTCAGATGTACAGGTATTCAGCGGCGACAGCCTCGACAGTGCTGTGCAAAGCTGTGAGGCAGCCGGTTATATTGCTGTTAAAAAGAATATAAACCACTCCGCAAGCGGAGATATAAAGGACAACGGAATATATGTTGTAGGCTATAAGACAACCGAAAATGCCGATGAGGGCATAACAGGCATATCAATGCTTCAAATGAACGGCGGTTATCAGGATTACACTTACGGCGATGTTGCTGAAAGAGCTGTTGAAAAGCTCGGAAATCTTCCTACCGAATTGTACTATGCAATTGAAGAATTTTCTGAAAACTACAGTAAAAACAGCCCGGCGGCGATTGTCGCATACAATATTCTTAACTGTTATCATATAGATGAGCTCAACAACATAAAGCTCGGAGAGTATTTGGTTAGTGATGATTGCACCGTCGATTTCGTAAAAAAGCTGATTTCACGCTCAAGCACAACAGTCATTTCTGCGTTTTGCAATGCACTTGTCGCAGGTGTAGCTGATTACGGTGATGACAACTGGGCGTCAAGAATTGCCTCTTCGACTGTTAAGGATGAGTTAAAAGACGAGGATAACGGCAGAATGCTCGACATTAAATACAAGGTTCTTGCAAACGAGCTTGTAAGCAGTCTTCAGACATTTTCCGAAGGTTACAACGCTGCCATTCAGCGCTCTGAAGAGAGTACTGAAAAAGTGAGCTCATCAAAGACGCCTAAGTCCGTTTCAACCGAAATTCCTGAAGAAACCGTTGAAGCAATGACTACCGGCGGCGAGATAAAATCCGAGGACGGCGACTCATTTTATCTTTATGCTTATGCAGTGTTGAACCAATACGATTACGATGAAACAACAAAGCTCGGCGATTATATAGTTTCACTCGGTAATTCAACCTATGACGAGGCTGTAAATTTGAGAAAGATTTATCCCCTTGTCGACAGTCTGACAAACGGTCAGCTTGCAACAATGCGTCTGTGCGGTGTCGCCTCATCTGCCGTTTATCTTGTTAACGACTCGGGAATACTTGAGGAGAGCGATAAACAAATCAGCGTTATAAAAGAAGAAATAAATCAAGTTCTTAAATCTGACAGCATATCAATATGGGTCGGAACGGATCAAACCGTTTACAACCAGAAGGTTGCCGTTACAACGGACGCTTACAGAGCAAACTCGGCAGGTCAGATTTACAATACGCTTACCACCCCCGACGATATAGATAATTTCTTATCCGGAACCCTTTCAAAAATAGAAATTGCCTCTCTCGTAATCGGAATAGGTTGGGGAGTTACGGTTTTAGTAACTACGGCAATCAAAGCTATTATGTTCACTGCTGTATTCACAGGCACTATGAGTATGTGGGCAATCTGCTGTGCGGGAATCGGTATGGGTGTTTTCAGCACGATATTCGGTATCCTCGGTTGTGCATTCATCATTTTGAACTATGTGGCTCTTGTGGCTATGATTGTTATCCTCATTGCCTTATTTGTTAAATACCTTTGGGATTTATTTACAGATGACGACGCAGAGGATTTTACCGAAATTCCGTCTGTTATGTTTGATTTGGCTCAAAACAGATATGTAAGATATGATGCCGTAAAATTAAACGGCAGTCCTGCAAATATAAACGGAGACAATGCGAGAAGATGGAATGCGCTATACACCACAAAGAGCAGTTATGTCGGCACTCCCATCTGTTCCGAGCAAATTGATGACCTTATTACCGTTGAGTACGACAACAATAAAACACCGCAGGGATATCAGCCCGTTAAATGCTTCGGAGAGGTTTCTGCGGCAAACTTAAATGCAAATTCCAAGTCTGATTCAGCCTCGGTATATATGTTCTTAAAAAATACAACAAGTACTATAAACGAGGGTGAGCAGACAGAACTTCCCGACGGCACACAGTACATTTCCAAGCTTTCTCTTTCGGTTGAAAGCAGCGAGACAGCGGCGAAGGCGGCGTTAACAAAATCGGGCTACAATGTTCTTGATATAAACCTCACTCCGGTTACGGCTTCGTTGAAAAAGTATACATATCTCGGTTATACAACCACAACGAACGCCAACGATGCAGTTACCGATATAAGAATATCAGCAAGAAATTCGACCGCCGCTTATTATTTCGGCAACGCCTCGTACACCTCCTGCGGAACAACCCCGACGGGAGATACGCTTTATTACACATCGTATAAATCTGCCGGAACGCCTATTCTTGCAGACTTGCTTGTTAAATACTCGCTTAACGATATACCGGAGGGATATGAGCCTGTAAATATGTTTTGCGGCGGAAACGCATTTAACTTCAATGTCGGAAGTGAGACAGATAATACCGTTTCAAGAACACACAGATCTCAAACATACGAACACTGGAATGATACGGGACTTTATCTTTACTTCAAGCCATCCGTTTCATATACCGACGGAGAAGAATACATTTCCGGATTTGTTCTTGTGGCAGGTAACGCAAGCGGCAAATTGGATAACAGCGCAGATGATTATATAGAAGCGTTAAAACTGAGTAAATTTGATTTAAGCCTTACGCATGCCGCCAAATGGCAGCTTCCCACAGAAGCCCATGGCATGGTGTCAGAGGAACGTTGGGCAGGAAATATAGAAACATATATCTGTTACACCACAACGCATAACCCATACAGGGCAATTTACGGGTTAAGGTCGTATACCTCAGCTCCGGGCAATTATACCGTTCCTGCTAACCTCGGGACCCTTACCTCGGGCGCTTATGCAGTTTGCGATGTTATGTTTGAGCTTCCGTATCTTGTAGGCGGTGGCAGTGCGGCAGAGTATTATATGCGCGGTATTTATGACTCTCATTCATATCAGTTCGCAAGCTGCAGCGGTACTTTAACCGGATTGGAGCAGCAAACCCCTACATCGGAGCTTTTACCCGAAGATTATGAAACTGTTGATTGGGCAAGCTGTAATGTCAGAGGAAAAGGGCTTTATGTTCTTGGTCCCGTTGAGGGCGGTACTCCCCTTACCGTCGCAGATATACTTGTTTCGTCAAACAGCACGGTTCCCGACGGATTTGAGAGCGTGCAGGACTTTAAGACTCCTAACAGAACAGAAGCGCATAACCTCGGTTATGCAACCGCAAATTCAAAATATGTTTCAAGCGGGAAAAGTATTACGCCTGTATATATCTGCATAAAGACAAAAGCTTCTGTTGAGAAAAAATATATTTCATCCATTTATGTTTCCACCTATACACTGGAAAAAGCAGCCGGCGATAACCTGTCAAGCTACGACGCCGCCACTAAAGAGCTTATCAAAAAAAGTTGCAGCGAATATTGTATTCAAAGTCTTTTAATGCAGTGCACCGATGAGATAATACAGGCAAATTTGGCAGTAGATAGTTCGCAATCGTTCTATTCAGATCCGTCTGCCGTAGCAAGTTCGGTATCTTATATCGGCGTGTCGAGAACGAATTCATCATCAGAAGCAATCACCGGTATCATCAGATATGTTACCGACCGTACAGATGTTTCTCCTACAATACAGGTAAGAGGAATTACCTACACAAAGGCAGGAGATATGATACCCGATCCAAAGGGCTCGTACTATCTGTATTACACGACGGCTTACGGCTCCACCCCGGGTATGCCGATCACCTCCGTAAGCGTAAGTTCAGATGTATATGAATCAGACTGCGCAACTGTAATGACAACAAATTCCGTTGATGTCTCTGAACTTAAAAACGGAACGACAGTAACACGCGAGGCTTCAAAAGCCACTCTTTACGGTGATGTGAACGAATCAAA
The DNA here is from genome assembly GCA_963590415.1 of Anaerovoracaceae bacterium. GTDB lineage: Bacteria > Bacillota > Clostridia > Oscillospirales > Acutalibacteraceae > Fimenecus. The sequence goes on from CAVAPB010000018.1 coordinate 17,071, forward strand.
CTTTATCCATATGAAATATGCCGATACAGCCACGATGATGGGAACGATTTATGTCGGACACGGCAAGACAAAGCAAGAGGCGCAATGCAATCTTCTAAGCCTCGGCTGTAATATATGCGTCGATATGGATATAAACCAAAATACAGGCGGCGAATATATATATATCGGATATTCAAGATACACGCTGCTTCCCTCGGAAGTCAGAAAAGGCGTTGCAAAAAATGCCGTCAGAGATATTTTGCTTACTGTCGGCGAGCCGCACCAAAGCGTTATTTATAAGGATGGTGTAAAATATAAAAGTGCGGTTGACGAATATACCTCCGCATCGGATTCTGACGGAACGAAGGCAGTATCTTTGAATTCAGGTACGGGCGGAAAGCAGATTTATCTGTATTATTCAATACAATCGACCAAGGATACCGCCTACCCCATATCAAAGCTGGGCTTAGCGTGCAAGGATTACGGAATGATTAACAACGACTCCAATACATGGGAGCATATCTATGATATTAACGGAAACCGCGTTAATCTTAACGAAGGCGCTATAGCTACTGATGACAGCGGAAATCATATTTCCGATAACAGAGTATATCTGTATGCCAGCAGAACAGAAAACGCTGTCAAGGAAGGCTGTCAGGTCGATATGAGCACCGTTAATAACGAATTCGTATCATACGATGTTTATATGAAGGGAGCGTAAGACATGGGAAGATTAAAAAAGCCGGTTACTCTTTTATGTTTAATCTGTATGTTTATATCGTTGTCAACCGCCCTCCCCTCTTTTGCTGTCAACAATTCGGATGCCGCAAGCAAATATGTTTATACGATAAACATAAATGTTACCAATCCTTGTAATTCCTCAGACATGGACAGGGATGCCGTAAATGTGCTGTTTTTCGATTATTATTACAACGGAATGAACGGTTATCAGGACGAGTCAAAGGAGACCTTTGATATGTCGTGGAGCGGAAACAGTAATAAAAATTCTGATTTTCTCAACGAGCATTTTATACGGAGTAACGACAACTCCTACAGCACGAGCTACGAGATTACGCTCAACGGCAAGCTTAACAGAATATATATAAAGCTTAATATGGACGGCGGAGAAAGGCTTTCCTTTACGGTTGAAAGCGTTTATTGCAACGGTATCAGAATTAACAGTAATACGGATTATGTTTCCTCTGCTTATAACGATTCAACAGCAACGGTTTATTGTTCAATGGAAAAATCTACGATAAACGAGGCAAATTCCCCATATTTTGAAGAGCATAGCGACTTCGGAATTTCTGAAAAGGAAATGCACGCAGTTATAAAAGGTACGGAAAATTCCGAAAGCCTTGCAGGTCAGTTCAAAGATCAGTATAATGCGGTTATTGACACATCGGTTCTTAAAAATTGCGTTGAAGCATCTGACGGTGATATAAATCAGTATTACTCTCATCACGATGAAGAAAGTATGTATGAATACACATTTTATTTTGATGTGGAAAATCCAATTGACCTTACAAACGCCGATTATGATGAGGTAGAATGCTTTTATATTGAAATGAAGTATATTGACAAAAACGGATACGGTAACAGCAACACCTATAAGCTTGATATGTCATACAACTCGGACTTAAAGCGAAACTTAAATCAAAGCTACCTTAATTATTTTGAGGCGTATGATGATAACGGTTATAAAACTCACTTTTCCGTTTGGGTTCCGGGAATTATTACCGAAGTTAACTGTAAGCTGAATATGAGCGGTGAAAAGCTGTGTGTTAACATTGAGAAAATAACTCTTAACTCGGCTGCGGTAAACACAAACAGAGATTATGTATCTTCTGTTTATTTTGACTCGGATGCCAAGATTAAATGCAGCGTACCGGCTTCACAGATAATTGCTGACGGGGCCTTACCTGATGCTTACAGCATAAGTTTATACGACCAATACGGTGCGATCGTTTCAGAAGCCTTATATAACAACGCAAAAAGCAATCCGCAAAAGTATCTATATCATCAATAAATCTATACAGGTATAAACAATGCCTGACTTACACAACAATGCATTAACCCACACAGATATGCACCTGCATTATCTGTGTGGGTTGTTTTTTCGTGTTAAAATATATCGTTTTTAAGTGCGTTGCAGTGTTTTTACAGCTTAAATTTTATATATCTGCTTTCTCCTGCTTGCGACGGAATAGCTTTCTGTTTGAATCCTTAACAACCTTTTTATATACAAAGATATTTATAATCAAATAAATCGAAATCGGTAAAATGTATCCTAAGCGGTTAGCAATTACCGAATCAGCTTCTACAAGCAGATTAAACACGGAATGAAACACAACTGCCAAATTAAAGTTACAAAGTGTTCCGCACAAATAGAGCTTTTTCTTTTTATGAATATACGGGATATAATTTGCAATCAACATTGTGCTTATACTGTGCATTAAGCCTGTACTGAAGCCTCTGATTATAGCGAACATAAGATTAACCGTTGCTATATGCTGTGTTAATATTATTATATTTTCAAGCATCGCAAAGCCTACACCGGTCGCGAACGCAACAGTTGTAACGGATTTTCTGTCATCCGAAAAAACAGAAGCATAATATATTACGGGAAGCACCTTTACCAATTCCTCGGTAAAAGGCGTAACATTAGTTGTAAAATAAAGCGTTGTACTTTTAGTCAACCGTAAAAGCAAGCCGTTAACTTCACTGACAAACAAACAGCAAAACATTCCCATTAAAAGCGCCACGACAATTTTTCTTGACTTTTTTTCGATAGGAACCAGCATCATAGCCAAAGGAACGGCAATGCAAATAAAAAGAATATAACTCATTGAATCCATTTTTTCGTCTCCTTGTTAAGAAACGGCAAAAATCCTATAAAGAAAATGCCAAGCAAAATTTCAACGAAAACAATCGGTTTCTGAAAATCAAAGCAATACAGTCCAACCTCGGAAAGAGCCGTTATTTCAAATAAAATGCAGACAAAATTAAATTTTCTTAACGATTTTACTATTCCGTCCTCAACATCGGGGATTATCATATGTTTCAAATTGAAATACCCTGCAAGACCGGAAAACAGCGACAAAACAACAAAGGAAATACGGACCGAAAACGACACATAATCAAAATACAGGGACATTACGGAAATTATAACCTCCGTTATCGGAATAACCAACGGGATTATGCTGTATTTTGCAAATCTTTTCTTTTCTTCATCTACAAGATTATCCATCGTGCCGACATTCGGAAGATACAAAAACAAAAAGAAAGTTGCAAGACCTAAAAGTCCGATATTAAATGTGTTCGGCAGTTCCCCGTAACATAAAAGCGTTATAGTATAAAACGCTCTGGAAAAAAGCTGACAGGCAATCGGAAAAACCATCAGTTTGAAGTATAACGGCTGCTTTTTTCGGTATAAAGCCGTCAGGCCGTAGATAAATCCGATGCAAGCACATACAAGCATATATATGTTGATAATAATTTCCATCCTAAGCTCCCTAAGCGATTTTATATTATTATATCATAATAAAAATTTTTCTTCAATGCTTTTGTAAATTATAGATATTCAAAAAAATCAGCCCTCCGATTTAAGGAGAGCTGAACAAAACTATCATTGAATTTTATTATTTTGATAAAAGCGTTATTAACTGTTGCATTTCGGATTCGGACATACCGCAATCAAGCAAATAACTTTTTGCCGCCTGTGTGTAATCGGCAGACTTCAGTGCATACGCATCACTTGTACCTAAAAGGTATTCTGCAAATGAATCAAAATACAGTGAAACAACGGCATCGTATCGCTCGGGTGTTTCTGTCTTGGTAATACCGTAATAATTCTCGTATGTTTTCATATAATCGGCGCACATTTCATCGTAATCGGCACCGACAAGAGCTTCAAGAAGCATACATACAAATCCGGTTCTGTCTTTTCCCTCCATACAATGAATGTATGCAGGACCGCCATACTGTAAAAGATGTCTCATACCCTGCGCAACGCTCGCCTTGTATGCTTCGGAATCGTAATTTGCGCTCATAGAAAGCAAAACCGTATTTCCTTTCTCATAAAGCGCTTTTGAATATTCGGAATTAAAATTCTCCGCTTCAAAATATTCGTTCATATCAGTTTGAGAATCCGCCAAGTCAATTATACACACAATTCCCGTTTTCTTGAGAATGGAGTCGGTAACCGCCGCACGGTTTCTGCTGTTATCTACGGGAGAAGCGCCTCTGTAAATGAAGTTATCCTTCATATTTCCGCCTGAAAGAGCTCTGAAATTTGCAAAAGCCTCATCGGAATCATATGTACTTCTGTCCGTTGAATAGCTTTGTCCGAGCGCCTCAAAGGTTGCAATATATTTCTTTGCGGTATTAAGAGTTATTTTAACCGTGCATCCGTCGGTAAGATTTTCGGGAGTCCAAAAATCACGGTTGTTTTTGGCAATGAGAACATATTCGTTTTTCGGATAAGCAACAATTACAGGATCGCCTGTTTTAACATAATATCCGTTATAATACGGCACATCCGTAAGCGTACATCCGTTATCAAATTCCACATTGAAGCTGTCGCCGAAAGAGAAGCCCGCATTAGTGAAATCATCTGCCGTCAGACTGAGAACCGCCGAATCGAATTTCGGATCCTTGGACACGGTAGCTGTCAAAATTGTTTTCTCCTGCCCGTCGTTCTTATCAACCGTATCTTTACCGCAGGCAACCGCACTGAGTAAAATCACCGTAAAAGCAAGAAGCAGACAGATGAATTTGAACCCTTTGTTTTTGAACATATTGTTCGCACCCCAACCTTATAAAAATTGAAATGTTATCATTCAATAACCAAAATGTTGGCAAAGCCTGTCATTTCAAAAATTTCCATTACCTCGTCGCAAACGCCGATAAGCTTCATTGAACCTTTGTTTTCAAATTTTTTGTGTGCTCCGAGAAGCACGCGAAGTCCGGCAGAAGAAATGTATCCCAACTCGGTCATATCAAGCACAAGCTCCGTTATCTCTTCCGGAAGCTCATTAATCGCCTTTTCCAAATCGGGGGCCGTTATAATATCAAGCTTTCCCGAAATGTGCATTGTCATCTTTTCGTTTGTCTGTTCAGTGGTTATTGTCATAATTATCCTCAACTTTCAAAGTTTTTTGTCATGGTCAGTATATTTTCACCGTTTTCACGGGTGTAACCGAGTGAATCCATTGTCTTTTTCACAATAAATATTCCGAGACCTCCGATTTTCCTTTGCTCGGCAGGAAGAGTTATGTCGGGATCACTCTTTTTTAACGGGTCAAATGCAATTCCGCTGTCAATAACGGTAAAAATCGCCGTTCGTGCGGATTCGTTTATGTCGACAGATATCTTTACGGTTCCGCCTCCCTCGGGATAAGCGTAATGTGCGATATTGACAAAAACTTCTTCCATTGCTACACAAACGGAGTTAATTATCTTTAGCGGGCAGCAAGCCTTTTCAAGCTCCCCTTCCACAAAGCCGAGTACATCGGCAATTTTTTCTTCTCCGGCTTCAAAAATCCGTTGCGCCACGGCTTCATCTCCCTTTGCAGTCGGCATATTGATACATTGTCAAACCGAGGTGCGATGATTAAAATATTTTCGGCTCAACGCCGATTTATTATATATATTATTATATCACATGTGTTTCATAACACAATGCTTTTTTGGAAAATTCATAAAAATCTCTTTTATAACAGCCAATAAAAACAACGGCAAAACCTTCATGCGGAAGCTCTGCCGTTGCACTTCTGTGTAACATTAAAGATTTTCGTTGCAGAAATCAGCTATATCCTGCTTTTCGCAACCGCCTACATGACGGGCGATTTCCTTGCCGTCCTTGAAAAGCAAAAGCGTAGGAATCGACATTACGCCGTAAATCGTGGCAAGGTCGCCGCTCTCGTCGGCATTGAGCTTGCACACCTTGACATCGTCTGTCTCACTCACAAACGCTTCAAGCTCAGGCGCGAGCATTTTGCACGGTCCGCACCAATCGGCATAAATATCCAAAAGCACGGGCATATCGCTCTTTGTAACTTCGGAAGCGAAGTTATTGACATCTACTTTAACAATTTCCATAATCACTGTCTCCTTTTTATTTTATTGTATCATTTACTGTAAACAATATGCGAAAAATGTACTCCGTCAACCGTAAAATCAGTTAGCTTTTCGGCTGAATATCCGCTTTTATCAAATTGCGGAAAATAAACATCGGCATCATAACATTCCGAGTCAATCTCGGTAAGATAAAGTTTATCGCAAAGCGGTAAAAGCTCCTTATATATCATACCGCCGCCGATGACAAAAACATTGTCGCTTTCGGTCGCTTTCAAAGCCTCGTCAACGCCGTGAAAGACCTCGGCACCCTCGGCTGTGTAGCTTTTATCGGACGATATGACAACATTCCTCCTGTTGGGAAGAGCGTGCGGCAACGACTCAAAGGTTTTTCTGCCCATAAGCACGGTGTTACCCGTCGTGGTCTCACGGAAAAACTTCATATCCTCTTTGAAATGCCAGATAAGCTCATTATTTTTGCCGAGCTCGTTATTTTTACCTATTGCGGCTATAATCGAAATTGCCATACATACCTCTTTACTGCGAAATGGGGAAGGATATTTTTCCCATATGCTGATAATCAATGAGTTTTACATCTTTGCATTCTGCCGAGTTATCGAATTTGAAGAAATCGTCAACCTCGGGATTAAGCCAAAGCTTGGGTGCGGGCAGGTCGCCGTTTTCATCCTGTCGGCGTATCTGCTCCTTAATGCCGTCAATCTGATTGACATAAATATGGGCGTCTTTGATGCTCCAGTCAAGTGTGCCGGGCTTCAAGCCGCAAACCTGTGCGAGCATACACAAAAGCGTGGCGTACTGCGTGACATTGAAAGGAAGCCCGAGCGGAACATCGCACGAACGCTGATGCACCCAGGCGTTTAATCTGCCGTTTGTAACATCCCATTCGCTCGACCATACGCAGGACGGAAGAACTGCCGTATCAAGATAATCGTTTTGCCAGAGAGTCATTATCATCCGCCTGTCCTCCGGATGATTTTTTATCTTGTCAATAAGGGTTTGGGTCATTTGAAATTTGTTGACTATATAGCCGTATGCCGTGCCGATGGTGTGAGCATATTCCTTGCCGAAGTTTTTGTGAACCTCGGTTTTAACGAGCTTGCCGTCCTTATCTGGAAGCAGCTGCACAGCGTTCCAAAAACCGTTTTCGTCGATTTCCCATTCATTCCATATGTTTACCTTGCGTTCCCGAAGCCAACGCACATTGTTTGACTGCGCCTGATAAATCCAGAGCATTTCAAGCACTGCCTGTCTGATAAAAAGCTGTTTTGTGGTAAGCACGGGAAATTCCTCAGATAAATCAAAGCTGAAATGATGAGACGGAACCTTAACGGAATTAGTGCCGGTTCTGTTCTCAACCTCTGTCCCCTGCGAAAGTATTTTTCTGCAAAGATCAAGATAATCTCTGTCCCATTTTGACATTTTTATCATCCTTTCCGATTTCGGATAACAGTATAGCATATTTTGCCGACGAATGCAAAAAAATCCGTAGTTTCCTACGGATTCTTCTACTATTTTGCCGCTTGTTTCATATGCAGTTCTTTCATTCCCTCGACCTTATCGCAAATCTCTTTAAGATTGCAATTTTTACAGTCAAAGAGAATGTTGTCAAAAATATGGTTTAATGCGGAGGTGGTCTCCTTGATTTTCTCCGCAACCTCGCCGAGAGCGCCGTAGTCAAACGACGGGTCGGTTATAACAATTATTTCAACGCTTTTGACATTGGGCATTTTAAGATATTCCGCAATAAGGGCGTTTCCGTAATCCGCAAAGGTTAATTTTTTCTTAACGGCTTTTTTTGAAACCCTTATCTGCTCACGCATATTCAGCGCCGACGCCCTTGCCATGAAGCCCTCGGGACACACACGGTAACGCAGGTGCTCAAGGCTTTTTATGGCGTCAAAAGCATTGTCGTCGTCAATATTCCCGATTTCGAGCAGTACGATTTTCGCAAACGGACAGTCGGAAGAAATTTCCGTAATATCCCTGCCGATAAGTCGGGTAACATTGTCAAATTTCATACCGTCCGTAACCGCAAGCGTGCTTACGCACTTTTGCTGAGAGCCGCCGAGCTCATACGCCGCGTCTTTAAGAAAAAGAACATCGTTTTTGTCTGCGCATTTAAGCTTCGGCTTTCCGTAAGGCGTTTTTGCGTCCGAAAAGCCGCCGCACAGCTCCTTTATACGGGCAATATAACCGTCATATAATTTCATTAAAGCTTCTTGTCCTTTTCAAGATTGTCATAGTGCTTGTCAAGCTTGTCGTAAATGACGCGAACAAGCTTCATATCAAGGTTAAAGAAATAAACCGTAAATGTAAGAACAAACAGGCAGACAAGGACAATCGCAATAATTATCAATGCTTTAATCATTCTTTGCCAATCCTTTCTGTCTTGCATACTCGGCAGCACCGAGAGCACCCATAAGCTGCGGGTCGATTGAAAGGTCAACTACCTTGATTTTGAGTACCTTTTCAATCGCTCTTTTAAGTCCCTCGTTTTTAGCGCAGCCGCCCGTAAGGGTAATTGAGTCTGTAGCGCCCGCCTTTTTAGCCATTACAAAGCAACGCTTTGCAACCGCAAGCTGAATACCTGCCGCAATCTCGTCCATGGGTTTACCCTCGCCGACAAGCGAAATAACCTCACTCTCCGCAAAAACGGTGCACTGAGCGGTAATCGGGATGGTGTTCTTCGCTTCAAGCGAAAGCTTACAGAAATCGGGGAGGCTCATTTCAAAGGCATTTGCCATAGCCTCGAAAAATCTGCCCGTACCTGCGGCGCATTTATCGTTCATGGCAAAGTTTTTAACAGTGCCGTCCTTATCGATTGCAATACCCTTGACATCCTGACCGCCGATGTCGATAATCGCCTTTACATCAGGGTTTGTAACATGTACGCCCATTGCATGGCAGCTTATCTCCGATATGTTTTCATCGGCAAACGGAACCTTGTTTCTGCCGTAGCCGGTACCGATAAGGTAAGCCAACTCGTCTGCCGAATTTAAGCCGTCAACCTTTGAGATAGCCTCGCCGAGTGCAAGCTCCGCACTCTGCACGGGATTGATTTTGCTTCTTACGGTTGCATCCGCAACCATTTTGCCGTTTTCATCAAGAATTACACATTTTGCGTAGGTACTTCCTACATCGCATCCGCCGAAATATTTCATATTCATTTACTCCTTTACCAAGACATAGTATCGTCGAAATCGACAAGAGTCGGGTCAACGGGCTCCTCGCCCAAAACCGTTGTCATATACTTGTTTATGTTCTCACGCATATCTCTTCTTGAGATTGTTCTCGGGTCCATAAGGTCCTGCGGAACCCAAATAAAGCTGATGTTCCTCTCCCTTGCCTGATCGTCGAAAATACCGACAAGTCCGTCCATACCCTTACAGGAAATCTGGTCATACATAATAACCATATCGGCATTGAACTCGTCGACAATTCTCCAAAGCTCATCGACAACATTCTGATAGCCACCCTTGGTATGCTTTCTCATTGTGGTGCGCTGAAGTGTTTTTGCGTAAGTCTGAAGCGCTTTTTCCTTGTCCGAGGTATCGTACATAATATAAGAAATCATAGTTTCCATATCCATTACGACATTTACGCCCCAGCAGTTTTCAAGCCAGTTGGCAAGGCTCGTATAATAGTTTGCGGGACACGACCAGACGATAGCTCTGTGGCGCATTGCCTTTGAAACCATTTCGTGCTTCTCGTAGCCCTTCATCATAAGCTTGTTGACCTTTTTGTCAATCTTGGTATAAAGTGAGTTCATACCGCCCGAAATGTGGAAATAGAACAGCCTGTAAAGCCAGAATGTAGCGCCCGTCATCTGCGGATAATCGGTCTTGTTTATATCCCATTTCATCATTTCGTATTCAAGCTGCTTGTTATATCTGTTCATTGCGGTAAAGAAAGCGTCCCAGTCGAACTTGACGCCCATCTGCTCCTCAACGAACTTGATAGCCGACTTAACCTCGTCAACCGCATACTGCTGAACATCCTCGCCGTTGTAGCGGAGCGGTACATTTATCGGATGAGTCGGAACATTAAATCTTCTGTCGATAAAGCTCGAATTGATTACCGAACCGTCGCACGGCATATTGCAGGTCAGAGCACATTTGCCGAGCATTGGATAGTCGTCGTTAATCGCAACTCCCGCCTCTGCCGACGGCAAGGGACAAACATCCGCGGGAACGCCGTAGCTTTCCGTAATGTCAAGGTAATGCGGAGTTATCTGCTGATCAACCATTGATGTAAGGAAAATCGGGAGCGTCGAAACATGAATGTCGTGAATTCCCGGAAATCCTGCCGTAAACTCCGAAGAGAAAATCTCATCGACAAGTATTGTCTTATCGCTCATCTTTGAGTGCTTGTGAAAATGCTTGTCGTTTGTGAGCGAATAACGAATCATATCCGTTACGGGCTTAACCATACCGTAGAAATGGAGATGAGCAATACGCAAATGCGTGCCTCTCAAGCCCTCGGTATGCCTGTCAACCCAGGCGGGAGCGGAAAGGTACGAAGCCATCCAGCGATAGTTCCATATACCCTTTACCGTAGACACGGGAGCCTTGAGAGCCATAACGATTATGCTTTTCCAAGTGATAAGCCAACGGTAATAATCATACATTGTATCACGCAGGCCTCTCCACTCGCGGTGCTTGAGTATGCCCGTTTTATCCTTGTGAAGCTTGCCGAGATTTTTCGGCTCATTTACCCAAAATCCCATTATTTCGCCCCCTTGTCTTTCTGTATCTTCTTAATTTCAAGGCTTTCCACAAAAGCCTGAACTCTTGTTCTCAACTGACCCGAAGCGCTTGCGGTGTACTGACGGTCAACCGTAACCGACGGAATACCGAACTCGTTTGTCATTATGTGAGAGGCAAGCGCTCTCTCATATCCCCAATACTCACAGAACTTTATCTGCTCGTAAATAACGCCGTCGGCATGATAATTGTTTACAAGGTCTCTGACATATTCTTTTCTGCCCCTTACCTTGTCCTGACTCATATATCTCGGGCACTGACAGGTACGCATATAGTGAAGAACTATTTGTTCAAGCACATTGTGGTCGTCCGTGAGCATAATTTCCTCACGGCCCGGGAGCGAACCGAAACAATATCTGTCCGCAACGACGAGTGCGCCCGACTCCTCGATAAGCTTTGTAAAATCGGGGTCGTCCATTTCGGAGCCTACCACAACTACCTTTGCCCTGTAATTTTTCTTTTCGTCGGGAACTCTTGTCTTTAATTCCTCTGCGGTCTCACGCAGCTTGTCGATTATAAGATACTTGGGACAGCAATATGTAACAAGGTTTATAACATGGAATTCATATCCCGTAATTCTCGGGTTTTCCTCTTTCCTGTATTCGCCGATTTCCGTAATAAGGCGGCAAACCTCATTGTGCTCGGCAACAGCCTTTCTCAGTGACTCCTCGCTTATATCGACATCATATACCTCATGAAGCCTGTCAAGCACCTTTGTCTGCATTTGGTTGACATAATGCTTTACCGTATGCGGTTCAATCTTGAACGGAATGTCCGAAATCGAAACAAAGAACTTGTCGTTGGCAACAAGGTTGAGAAGCTCAAAGTGCTCGTATGTTCTGTTCATTTCAGAACACGATTCGGAGCCTATGAGAGCCGACAGAAAGTTATATCCTCCCTCAATACCCCTCTCCAAAAGAGCCTTTGAATACCCGCAAAGATACGAGCTCATATAATATGTGGCAATGTCCAATGAGCCGGTTCTCGGCGCTCTCAGACGCACCGAAAAGCAGTTGCCCACATTGAGCAAAACCTCGGGAATGTGATAACAGGTGTATGCAACCGCCCTGTTACCGTCTTTGATAGCCTCGTCAACAAGCTCGTTTTTAGCTTCCTGCAACAGGTTCTCAAAGTAAATTAAATGCTTTAAGTCCTTCACCCTAATACCTCCAGTTTCTCAAGCGCTCTTTTAACGCCGGTAACTACATTTGAATTTTCGGGAAGATTGAAAACATTCTCCCCTTTTATATCGAACTCGGCAAGGTTTTTGTCGTCTCCGATAAAGCTCAAAACCTCAATACCGTTCGTATCGATATATTTAAGAAGCGACTCATCGGTAATACGGTTGACAATCGCTCCCGTTTTTTCATACATAACAAGCGAATCGGCAACGCTTTTAATTGTGTTTATTACCTGACAGCCCTTTTTGCTCGGGTCGGTAATCAAAAGAAGATGCGTTACCTTTTCCATAACCCTGCGGTTAATCTGCTCAACGCCCGCCTCGCCGTCAATAACTACATAGTCAAACTCGTTTGAGACAAGAGAAATAACCTCTTTAAGATAAGAATTTATCTTACAGTAACAGCCTGCGCTTTCGGGTCTGCCGATTGCTATGAACGAAAAGCCGTCGGTTTCAACCAAGGCGTCGAATATTCTGTACTTTGCCTCGCCCAAAAGCTCAATAGCAGTCCTCGTGTCGCCTGCGTCAACGGAATTTACAATTTCCTTTCTTATGTCGTCTATCGTAATTCCGACGTCAATTCCCAACGCCGTGGCAAGCCCTACGGCAGGGTCTGCGTCGATTGCAAGTATGCGCTTGTCGGGATACCTTTCGACAAGGCATCTGACAATAGTCGCTGAAATCGAAGTTTTTCCGACTCCGCCCTTTCCTGCAACCGCCAAAATAGTTGTCTTCCCCATTAAAAATCACCAATCTATATTATATAATAGGATTTTTGTTAAATCAATATCAATCTCGAAAATAAAAATATTAAAATTTTGTTGATTATGTGGTACAATGTGCTTACAGAGTATTTTTCAAGGGGGTTAAATATGAAGTACATCAGCAAAAAGGAAAAGGTCAGTTACTACACCGGCCTTGCGGGTCAGAACCTCGTCTATTCGCTCATAGGCGGCTCTTTCTTCACATACTTTATGACGGACATTGCAATGTTCCCGGCTATTGTCGTTTCCGTCCTCTTGATTGTGATGAAGGTCTGGGACGGAATAAACGACCCTATTGTCGGCTCAATGATTGACAAGCACACCTTCAAAAACGGCGAAAAGCTCCGTCCGTTCCTGCGCTACACACCGTTGCCCGTGGGAATTTTCACGGTGCTTATCTTCGTGGTGTTCTCAACCAAGGAAAGCCTTTTGTGGCTTCGCATCGCTTACTTTGTAATAATGTATATATGTTGGGACCTTATATACACAATGCAGGATGTTGCGATATGGGGCATAACCTCAAGCGTTTCTCCCGACACCGATGAAAGAGACAACTTTGTAAAGTGGGCAAGGACTGTCGGCTCGTGCTTCTACGGTGCGTTCAGCATGGGCGTTCCGATGGTTCTTGAAATGGCAGTCAGGTCCTCGGGCAACTCCATGGCGTTTATGACGCTTGTATTTGCAATTATCTTAGGTCTCGGCGGAGCAATGATAAGCCGCCGTGCGTATCAGGCGCAGGAAAGGGTTCTTGTCGTGCGTGAAAAGCAGCAGGAAACTCTGTGGGAAAGCTTTTCACTGCTCTTCAAAAACAAGATGCTTCTGCTCGTAACGCTCGCAAATCTGCTCGGCGCACTCGGCTTCGGAAGCAACCTTGTTACATATTTCTTCAAGTATGAAATACCGCCTATCGGTAGCGGACTTATAGGCGCACTGGGTCTTACCACCATATTCGCCATGATAACGGGCTTGCCCGGATTTATCGGTATGGTATTTGCAGACAAGCTTAAAAAGCTGTTTAACGGATATGTAAACACGCTGATATTTATGCAGGCATGTAATGTTGTTGTGCGTATTATCGCATACTTTGTCGGCTATGACGGTAAGAATCTTTGGGTATCGCTTGCACTTATCGGTCTCGGCTGTATTCCGATGGGCGCACAGTCGATAGCACAGACCTCGATTTTCTGCGACAGCATTGACTATATGGAATGGAAAACAGGAAAGCGCACCGAGGGCATCACATTTTCAATGCAGACCTCGTTTACAAAGATTTCCTCGGGAATTACGGCAGGTCTTGCGACGCTTGCTCTTCATCTGCTCAAATATGTTGCGGTGCCCGATGAAGCGACGGTGTTTATCGGCACACAAACAACGGCTTTTGACAAGTGGATATGGCCTCTTGTAATACTCACTCCCGCACTTGCGAGCTTTTTGTACATTATCCCGTTGCTGTTCATCAACTACACGCCCGAAAAGCGCAGAATTGTCGAAACTGAGCTTGCCGAACGACGCAGACAAACGCAGAGCGTACAATAACAGGAAAATTAAGAGACCGTCGTTGACGGTCTTTTAATTTTGGTCGAGATGACAGGACCTGACAAGGCAAGCCTTGTCAGTCTTTTCTTCAATTATATGTCAGTTTTGCTCCGCAAAACATGGACGATTGCAGGTTCAAGTCCTGAATGATTTTTATTAACATAAATAAAAAAAGCAGCTTACATAACAAATTCTGTTTTGACAAGGTCGAGATGACAGGACCTGACAAGGCAAGCCTTGTCAGTCTTTTCTTCAATTATATGTCAGTTTTGCTCCGCAAAACATGGACGATTGCAGGTTCAAGTCCTGAATGATTTTTATTAACATAAATAAAAAAAGCAGCTTACATAACAAATTCTGTTTTGACAAGGTCGAGATGACAGGACCTGACAAGGCAAGCCTTGTCAGTCTTTTCTTCAATTATATGTCCGTTTTGCTCCGCAAAACATGGACGATTGCAGGTTCAAGTCCTGTCGGAACCTTAAACCATAAAAACAGCCCCCTGCAGAAACAGGGGGCTGTTTTTATGGTCGAGATGACAGGACTTGAACCTGCGGCCTCTGCGTCCCGAACGCAGCGCTCTACCAAACTGAGCCACATCTCGATAGCATATGTTTTTTTAACGCTCGAATATTATAATATATATTAGCGGTAAAATCAAGTAGAATTTTAGATTTTTTGCAAATGTTGTCAACATATTCAAAAAGCTGTGTATTTACAACAGTTTTTTTGTGTCGGAGATACTCAAAAATATTTAATTAACACTTGATTTTTACCAAAAAATAGAATATATTTATACAGTATTTTATTTTGGGAGGTTAATATATATGAAAGAAGAAAACAGGGAGTATGGTCAGGTCGCATACGACATAGTTGAGCATGCTGCCAAAAAAATCGGTTCTCGTCTTCCCGGCTCTGAGGGCGAAAGAAAATTTCACGACTATATGTGCGGAAAGCTCGAAGAAATCGGCATTAAGCCCGTCAAGGAAGAATTTGCCGTTTCTCCCCGTTCCGGTATCGGCGGATTGGGATACGCAGGATACTTCGGCATTATCATGAGCGCTCTTACATATTTCGCACTTCACAATGAGAATTTGTGGTTTGCAATGGCTATTGCGGGTCTTATATTCGTATTTTGGCTCGTTTTCAGCTGCTTCTTCTATAAAAAATGGTTTGATATGTTCTTCCCCGAGAAGATATCAATGAACTCATACGGTGAGCTTCTCCCCGAGGACGGAAATTACGATTACACAATAGTTCTTTCCGGACACACGGACACAAGCTGGACATGGAGACATTCGGAAAACACATATAAGCACAGGAACAAGCCCATTCTCGGACTTCTTACAGTTTACGGCAAGGTAGGCTTCGGCGCAATCTGTGTATTCCTCAATGTCGGCATTGCTGTTGCAATGGCTGTTATTTACGGCGCTTACAAAATCTCGACTTCCTGCGGACTTGACGCGTCCGGATATTCGTTCACTTCCGATTGGGCATACAATATGTATATGTGGTCATATAACATTTTGACAAGCACATCGTTTAAGACATTTACCGGCGTTGTTCTTCTCGTCCTTCCTGTTATCACCGCAATCGGCAGCGCATTTGTTGCTATGTGGGGTGACCCTCACGAAGAAAACGCTTCAAGAGGCGCTATGGACAATGCAACAGGTATCGGTCTCAGCTACGCTGTTATAAAGTATTTTAAGGAGCACCCCGAAAAGATGCCCAAGAACTGCCGTATCATTGATTACAACTGCGGTTCGGAGGAAGCCGGTCTTCGCGGTTCTATGGCCTTTGCCGCAGAGCACAAGTATGACGGTATGCTTGAAAACTGTTGGAACCTTAACATCGACTCCGTTGCCGACAAGGATTACTTTGAGGTTGTTATTAAGGATGACTGGCAGGGCTGCCGTTTCGACAAAGATCTTGAAAAGATGTTCAAGGACACATTTGCAGAGCTCGGTATCGAATCAAAGACAAACGGTTGTATTCACAACCCCGTAGGCGGTTGCGACTCAACGCCTATGACCCGAGCAGGCGTAAAATCAGTAACATTTGCGGCTCAGAACCCGATGCTTACATATTATTATCACACTTGGAGAGACTTGCCCGAGCGCTTTGAACCCGAAACCGTATCGACAGGCTTCGATGTTCTTCTCGGAGTTATCGACAAGATTGACAAATTCCAGCAGGAAAACGGCTTCAACGGTGTAAACCACTGATAAGTCAATAAAATCAGGAGCGAAAGGTTGGCTGAGCGTTAACTTTTCGCTCTTGTTTTTTGTTCCGTTAAATGATATACTAATCCGGAAACGAGGTAATACTATATGATGATAAACGGACACGATATTCCAGAAATCGCCTTTTTTGAAAACAAAAATGTTTTCACTGGCAGCGACGGTAAAGATTTCAGATACAGGCTTGCAAATTCGGACGGAAGGCTTGAAGTAAGCGTCTGGTATGAGGACATATGCTTCGAGCTGTGCCACGACCCCGAAAGCGAAACCTTTGAGTTGAGCAACAACGCTTTACCGAGTGCCGTTGATTGGATTTTCAGCCACAAAAAATAAAGATAAACGCCGATACAATGAACAGCTCTTGTATCGGCGTTGTTTTATAAGTTTTTATCAAGGAAATCGACTGCTTTATCAATCCAGCCCTCTGCGTCCTTACCCTCGGCAAGACCTATACCGTGTCCGCCGTTGTCAAAATAAAGAAATTCGTTTTCGACCTTATTCTCGTTGAGAGCCTTTTCGAGCATCTCACTGTTTTCGACAGGCACCGACATATCGTCCCTGTTGTGCCAACAAAAGGTCGGCGGATAATCGGAATTGATATGTAAATCAACCGAGGCGGCATTGCGTTCCGCTTTACCCGTCAGCATACCGAGAAAAATACGCCGTGATATCTTATGCGTTAAATCACCCATTGTGATAACTGGATAAGCGAGTACAAGCGCTTTCGGCTTGAGCGAATAATCTTTATTTTCATATTCGCACTCAAATCTCTCATACTGTGTGGCAAAGAACGAACACAGATGCCCGCCTGCCGAGCTTCCCATTAAGGCAATTCTGTCGGCGTCAATTTCAAGCTCTTGTGCCTTAGATTTGATAAATTGCATTGCCCTCGCAACATCTTTGAGCGGATAAGGAAAGCGCCCGTTGCCGCTTCCGACGCTGTAAAACAGAACAAAGGCGTTATATCCCCTCTCGTTAAGCTTTTGTGCGTATGGCTTACCCTCGTTGAAGTCGGAAACAATCCTATATGCGCCTCCGGGGCAAATCAACACTGTCGGGGCATTGTTGCCGACAATATAGCTTTCAAGAACAACCTTTTTTCTCTGTGGGCGTTCCTTTATCTCCTTTTTTGTATAAATCTGATATGTCATACCCATCACCGTCAAGTAAAAATTCTAATATATTTTACCAAAATTTGCTTTTGTTGTAAATATGGATTATAATAAGACGATATGAATTGTTTTGACAAAACAGTTGCATAAACCGATAATTTTTTATATAATACTAAAGTTAAATACTTACTAAAAAGGAAAAGGTATATTTATGCTTCAATTTGAAGAATTGAGATTAAGACTTCTCGGACACGAGGCGTCGCTCAAAGACCTTGCGGACGCACTCGGTCTTGAAAAAATGAAAAAGGAAATCGCAGAGCTTGACGCAAAAACAGCAGAAAACGGCTTTTGGGATGATGTTAAGAGCTCGCAGGTTGTTCTCAAGCGCCAAAGCGCACTCAAGAACAAGGTAAACGCATACGAAAAATTAAAGCAGGATTATGATGACGCTCTAGTTATGATTGAGCTTGCAAATGAAGAAGAGGACGAAAGCTTGGTCGAAGAATGCGAAGAAAGCGTTCAGAAGATTGAAAACGACCTTGAAACCATGACACTCTCCACCCTTTTAAGCGGCGAATACGACTCAAAAAATGCCATTCTTACCTTCCACGCAGGCGCTGGCGGAACAGAGGCTCAAGACTGGGCGCAGATGCTTTTCCGTATGTACTGCCGTTGGGGCGAAAGACACGGCTACAAGGTTACCACTCTTGACTATCTTGACGGTGACGAAGCAGGGCTTAAATCGGCAAGCATTCTTATCGAGGGAGAAAACGCTTACGGCTATATGAAAAGCGAAACAGGTATTCACAGACTTGTCCGCGTCTCCCCGTTTGACTCCGAGGGCAGACGCCACACCTCCTTTGCTTCGCTTGAGGTTATGCCTGAAATTGATGACACAATTGAGGTTGAAATCGCTCCCGAGGATATAAAGATGGATGTTTACCGTTCGTCGGGCGCAGGCGGACAGAAGGTCAACAAGACCTCGTCTGCGGTTCGTCTTACGCATATCCCGACAGGTATTGTCGTTGCGTGTCAGGTTGAGAGAAGCCAGCATCAAAACCGTGAGGTTGCAATGACAATGCTTAAATCAAAGCTCATTGAAATAAAAGAGCGCGAGCACCTTGACAAAATTTCCGACATCAAGGGAGACCAAAAGGAAATTGCATGGGGCAGTCAGATAAGGTCATATGTATTTATGCCCTATCAGCTTGTCAAGGACCATAGAACGAACTACGAAATGGGTAATATAGCAAATGTTATGGACGGAGACATTGACGGCTTTATAAACGCTTACTTAAAGCAGGAGTCGCAGAAAAATCTTCAGAAATAATATAACTGCCGTTTATATCGGGGCTTTCAAAAGAAAGCCCTGTTTTTTATGTGAAAATCGGTGATTGTCATCTGAAATCAATAATAAAATGTGCCGTTAGCACCTACAGAGCATATAATTTAATGACAAAAGTGTAAATTTTCATTTTTTACTTGTCAGTTAAGAAAAAATAGTATAAAATATAAGGGATATTCGGTTTGACCGAAATTTCATAAAAAAAGGATGAAATTGAAATGGACAAAAATCAGACAGAAAAAAGCCAGGCAGAGCTTTACCGTGAAGATCGTAAAGCGAGAATGGCAAAGGCTGCAAAGAAGAATGCAACAAAGAGTCCTCAACTCGCTAAATTCGGCAGAGTTCTCGGAAGATGCTGCGGAGTAGTGATTATTGTCGCTCTTTGCCTTACGGTAATTTACGGCACTTTATCATTCTTTGGCGTTCCGCAAAAGGTTCTTACAGCCGCAAAGGTCGGAAACGAGAAGGTTTCCGTGGCTAAATATAATTTCTATTATTTCGACATTTATAATCAGATTTACAGTCAGGCCTCTCAATATGAGAACTACGGTTCGGGTATGGGTCTCCAGTTTACCGGCTTTGACATTACAAAGGCTCCCGAGGATCAGAGCTATCCCTCAACGCTTGAAGGCTATGACAATCCCACTTGGGCTGATTACATAAGAGAAACCGCTCTTACCTATCTCCAGTCGTATGTTACATACGCTGAGCTTGCAAAGGAAAAAGGTATTACCGTTACCGACGAGCAGAATGCTGAAATTGACGAGCAGGTTACGCAGCTTGAAACTTATGCGTCAAACAACGACTACTCTCTCAACCGTTATCTTACTAAGATTTACGGCAAGGGCGTAAACGAAAAGCTTCTCCGTGAAGTATACGAAGAGAGAAACCTTGCAACAAACTATGCAAGCGCAAGTCAAGATGAAATATCCGCTGCTGTTACGGATGAAGAAATCAATACCGAATACGAAACCAACATTCAGTCTTATACTAAATTCAGTGTAAACCTCTTTGAGGTTACGGCAGTTACACAGGAACTTGCAGACGACGCAACGGACGAGCAGAAAACAGCTGCAGAAACCGCAGCAATGAACGAGGCTAAATCCTTGGCAGACGGCTATCTTGCAAAAATCACAACTGCTGATTCCGTTCTTAATGTGGCAACGTCCTATAAAGCTTCAACTACCGAATCAAGCGTTAAGCTTGTTGACACAGACGCTTCTACTGTGGAAAGCTCATACGGCGAAAATACCGTAAACTGGATTTATTCATCAGACAGACATGTCGGAGATAAGGCTGTAATTGAAACAGACGGCGGCTATGTTGTAATTTATATGGTAACACTTCCCTATCGTGAAAATGCCAAGGCTGTTGATGTAAGACATATCCTTGTTCAGTTTGATTCAAGTTCGAGCAGTTCGAGCAGCTCAAGTTCAACAGAACTTACCGAAGCTGAAAAAGCGTCATATTACGCAGAGGCTGAGGAAATCTATAACAGCTTTCTTGCAAACCCGACAGAGGATAATTTTGCAGCTCTTGCAAACGAAAAAAGCGACGACACAGGCTCCAACACAAATGGCGGTCTTTATGAAAATGTTGCACCCGGAGATATGGTTGACGGCTTCAACGACTGGATATTCGACCCGGCAAGGCAACCCGGTGACACAGCTATCATTGAAACAACATACGGTTACCACATTATGTATTATGTAGGCAACGACAATGAAGAGGTATGGAAGCTTAACTGCCGTTCCGCAATCGCTGAAAACAAGTTTACCGAAAACGATACCGCTCTTATGGCAAGCGACGAATACAAGCTTACGAAGCATGAAAAGCTGATAAATTGGGGCGCTGAATCCGTAGAAAAGACTATCAAGTCTTATCTTTCAAACAAATCGTCAAGCTCATCGAGTTCGTCGAGCTATTAAAAAACAACTGACAGAAGTACACATACAGAGGACCCGAGTTCAAACTCGGGTCCTCTGTTATTCATTTCATTAAATTGTCAAAGAATCTTTACTCCAGCCGATATTGTTTGAAATTGGGTTCCGCCTCCTATAAGCAGACCTCGGTTAATTCCGCAATCGGCAAAATCCCTGCCGTGGCTCAACTGCAAATAGGTGTCGTCAATCATTCTGTTGTTTGTAACATCTATTCCTGTCCATATTCCGTTATCGTACACCTCAGCCCAAGCATGGGTCTCGCCTGTTCCCTTTTGTATGCCCGCAACATATCGGGACGGAATTCCGAGCGCTCTTGCCGCTGAAATAAAAATATGCGAATAATCCTGACACACGCCGCAGCCGAGCTTCAATGCCTCGTCAGCGGTTGTGCTTACGCTTGTCGTACCGCTTTTATAGCAGAACACCTTATGAATCTCTTTCATAAGCCGTTCTGCGGTGTCAACGGGAGTTGTGACAAAATCCTGCGGAAGCTGTGATAAAAATTTTGTTATGCTCTCCCCTGCCTTGGTATATTCGGAGGGGTATTTATATATTCCGTTGAGCTTCTCGGGCTGCTTTTTTGTTATATCCGTCTGCGCCGTGCCGTGAACATATACGCTGAAATGACGGTGCGGCACGGTAATTCTGTCTGTCAAAACGGTATTTCCGAAGCCGTCGGTCGTATAGGTTCGGTTATTTGACGGCGTAATATCCACAGTAATTTTCTTGATTTTCTGAAACTCGTTGTCAAACGGAACGCAGCGTAACGAATAACAGTGCTTGAACACATCAGAGGAAAAGTCAATATCCATTTTATAGGTAAATTCAAGCTCGTTCATATTTCACCTCAATATACCGTTGTAGTTGTGAAAAGCCTTGAAAGCTCATTGAGAATGGTGTTCTTATCGTCCTCCAAAGAGTCCTTTTCAAGGATAATCGAAATAAGACGGTCGGTAGCCTCAATATTACAGTCAATTCCAACCTTATAAAGTCTGTTCAGCAAAATACTGAACTCTTTTTTGATAAGCTCGGTAGGATACGAAAAGCGCGTATATAAATCAAGCCTTTCGACGCTCCGTCCGAATTTAAGTATATTCCTCGAGGTCTCCGACTCGACATAGTCGTCGGCACAGCCCCAAAAGGCAAAAATATAATCAAACACCTGCTGAAGCTGCAAAATGGGAGCATTGCTGTACTTGTCCTTTTCAAACGCGTCAACCGCCATTTGAACATATGACATAGTCTCACTGCTCAATTCGTTACGCATAATTACCGCGTTGTCATAAGCCGCAAGCAAATTATACATAACGGAATTCGGGTCATTCTCGTCAAACAGGAAATTACGGATAAACTCCTGCTTATACGAATACTTATTCGCTATTCCGAGCTTTGAGCAAAAATCCTCGTAGTATTTTTCGTCCTTGTCAATCATTCTGTCATAATACTCGGTAAAAATTCGCAGGGTGGTATATACCCTTTCGATGTATCTTCCGAGCCAGAACAGATTGTCCGTTGACTTTATCGAGATAATACCCATGTGTCCTTGAAACCTCCTCCCTGTGAAGAATTGACGACCAATGAGTCAGCCGACTGCGAAAACCTTGTCAGTCCGCTTCTCCACACCTTAATTTCCTCGCCGTACAAAACAAAAGCACGCAAATCCGCTTTTCTGTCAACCTGCCTGTTGTCGTCCGACAAAACCTTCAAGTCCTTGAAGTCGATAACCTCCTGAGCGATAAATCTGCGAGGCTGAGTTTTAATAAGCTCTCTGAACCTCTCTAAATCGCTCACAGACATATTGTTGCCGAAAGCAACTCCGTATCCGCCCGACTCCGAAACATCCTTTATAACGAGTTTTTCGAGGTTTTCAAGCACATATTTTCTGTCCTTTTCATAATACGGCAGATATGTCACCGCATTTGACAAAATCGGTTCCTCGTGAAGATAGTATTCAATCATCTTAGGCACGAAATAATAAATTCCCTTGTCGTCCGCAACCCCGTTACCGGGTGCGTTTACGACAGCAACATTTCCCGCTCTGTATGCGTCTGTTAAATGTGGGACACCGAGAAGCGAATCGGGATAAAAAGTCATCGGGTCAATATATTCGTCCGAAACTCTGCGGTAAAGCGTGCCGACCTTTTTCCTCTCACCCGAATATTCGCTGTAATAAAGATAATTGCCCTCGACAAATAAATCCTGCGGCATTGCAAATACCGCACCGGTTTTCTCCGCAAGATATGAATGTTCAAAGAAAGCAGAATTGTATCTGCCGGGAGTCAGAATTACATTTATACCGTCTGTGTTAACATAATCGAACACCTCTTTGAGCAGCTTGCCGTAAGATCGGTTGTCAAAGACGGAATTACTCTGAAAGGTATCGGGGCTCGCCCTGCGGCAAAGCTCACGAGCAATCATCGGATAAGACGCCCCGGACGGAATACGCAAATTATCCTCAAGCACATACCACTTCATATCCTTGCCCTGTACAAGGTCAATACCCGAAATGTGGTTAAATATATCCTTTGGAGGTCGTATGCCCTCGCACGCAGGCAAAAAGCCTACCGAGGTGTAGACGAACTCCTCGGGTACTATGCCGTCTCTTATAATGAATTTTTCCGAATAAATATCTCTTAAAAAGCAGTTGAGAGCTTCTGCCCTTTGTATGAGGCCTTTTTCAAGAAAAGCAAACTCATTTTTCGGTATGATTCTCGGAATTGTGTCAAACGGGAAAAGCCGCTCGTTGAACTGATTGTTTTTGTATATACCGAATTTAACGCCGTAGCGTGCAAGCAATTCGTTTATTACTTCCTTGTGTTCGATAAGCCCGTACATAAAAAGCCCCCTTACAAGTTGATTATAGCAATTTTTATAGAATTTTACAACAAAAAAATCCCGTCTTGCGACAGGATTTTATACAATCTGAATTATAATGATTTATCTTTAAGATATGAAGCCTCAACAGCGCTTGCAACCGTCGCCTCAAAGCAGTTTTCCTGCAATGCGCATACGCCCTCAATTGTTGTGCCGCCCGGAGAGCAGACCTTATCGACAAGCTCCCACGGATGATCTTCGCTTTCGAGAATTTTCTTTGCGCTTCCGAGAACCGTCTGTGCTGCAATTTCAAGCGCTTGTGCTTTGTTAAGTCCGTTCTTAACGCCCGCACGGGCAAGAGAATCTATAAACATATATGAGAAAGCGGGAGCACAGCCAGCAATCGCACTGTATACCGAAAACTTTTCTTCCTCAATTGAAACAACCTTGCCGAAAGAAGAGCAAAGCTTTTCAACCAAAGCCTTTTGGTTGTCTGTTACCAAGCCGTTACAGCAATAAGCCGACATAGCTTCAAGAACCGTTGCGTTGATATTCGGCATTATGCGAACAACGGGAACCTCGGTGCCGAGCAAGCCGTTAATTTCAGCAACGGACTTTCCAGCGGCGATGGATATTACAAGCGACTTTGCGGTGTTAATCTTTCCGCTTATCGACGGAAGAAGCGTCGGAAAAACATTAGGCTTGACAGCAAGCACAACTGTATCAACGCTGTAAATAAGCGAATTGACATCCACACAGGCGTTGATTTTCAATTCATTTTTCAGCGCATCTGCCTTTTCGCTGTTAATGTCATAAACAAAAATATCCTCCGGCGCAAACTTTCCGCTTTTCACAGCGCCGCCGACTATGGCAGATGCCATATTTCCTGCGCCTATAAAACCTATTTTCATATTATTCACCGTCTTTTAATTCAGAAGTACAATGCGGACATTTTGTAGCGAAAACATCAATTTCCGACTTGCAATAAGGACAAACCTTGGTTGTCGGCGCAGCCTCCGCAGGCTCTTCATCCTTCTTTATTTTGTTTGATATATTATTTATTGACTTGACGAGAAGAAAGATTACAAACGCCATTATAAGGAAATTGATAACAGCGCCGATAAATGTGCCGTAATTAAGAGTTGCAACTCCTGCCGCAGCAGCATCAGCCGCAGTAGCAAAATCACCCTTGCCGAGTGCGATAAACCAGTTATTGAAGTCTATGCCGCCCGTAAAAAGGCTGATAACAGGCATAAGTATATCGTCCACCAAGGATTTTACAATCGTCTGAAACGCGCCGCCGATAATAACGCCGACAGCGAGGTCAAGCACATTTCCTCTCATAACAAACTCTCTGAATTCAGCTGCAAAGCCGTTCTTTTTGCTCATTTTCATCATCCTCACATTTTTCTAAAAGTATACCATATTTTTTTTAGAAGTCAAACGCCGCTTAAATCAAATTTCGGAATAAAGCCTGTCTGTGCCGAGGAACGCTCCTGCATAAAGCCGTTTACAAAGCCTAAATTTTCAAATTCGGCGAGCACCTTTTGATATTCGGCGGTAACTATGCGCCTGTTAAGCTCCTTAAACTCCGTTTTCACATACGGAACATACTGACTCATAAGGCTTATATATGTATCAATCGGAAGATTTTCCTTTATCCAACGCAGTATTTTTATCGATTGGTCGGTATTTTTAGGCAAAACAAGATGGCGGATTATCAGTCCCCTTTTCATTATCCCGTCATTTATTGAAGCTTTCCCGACCTGTCTTTGCATTTCAAGGACAGCCTTTGAGGCAATTTCAAAGTAGTTTTCGGCATGCGAATACTTCTTTGACACCTCGCCGTCAAAATACTTTAAATCCGGCAAATAAACATCTATAAGACCGTCAAGAGAGCGTATGCTGTCAATATCGTCATAACCGCCCGTGTTGTAAACCACGGGCACGGACGGCTTGTATTCACTCAAAGCATCTCTTACAAACGGAACAAAATGTGACGGATTAACAAGGTTTATCGTATGTGCCCCCTGCTGTTCAAGGCGTTTAATTATGTTAATAAATTCTGACTTTGAAACCTGTTTTCCGAAGTTTTCATGGCTTATTTCATAGTTTTGGCAAAACACGCAACGGAGATTGCACCCCGAAAAGAATATTGTACCGGAGCCGTTTTTTCCGCTTATAACAGGCTCTTCCCAAAGATGAAGAGCCGCCCTCGCAAGCACGGCATTATACGGCATTTTGCAAAATCCGTGCGAAAATTCCCCGACGCTTCTTTCGACATTGCATTTTCGCGGACAAGCGTTGCACAAAGGCACATCTCCACCCTCTTTCGGAAAATATTTTAGCATATTCAATCGAATATTACAAATATTATTTGACAAATCGCTTTTCGTTTGATAAAATACTATCTGTTGTAAATAATGAAGTGTATTGAAGCGGTCATAACAGGTCGAACTCGAAATGGTCGGGTAGACTGTCAGTTTCGTTCACCTCAAATCCCAGTGTTTATGCGGGTTTGTCCCAGTTCAAAAAAGTGAATAGTTTGTTGTTCTGTCCTGTAGTTCTGCCCTCAGCTTTCGGCGGAAATTCAGGCTAAACATATACGGAGAGTTGTCCGAGAGGTCGAAGGTGCGACACTCGAAATCTCCTTCGGCAAACGGAAGTAAAACTTCCGAAAAGCCTTTAACCGTTCGGGTTTCGGGCATTCGCCCGCCGCAGGCACACCGTGAGTTCTAACAGGAATTCTAATACAACCGAATACTTGCGTTAATCTCGGTTTTCCGAGTTAACATATATGGAGACGTATCGAAGTGGTCATAACGGGGCGCACTCGAAATTCCTGAAAGGTTTGGCAGTATGCTCCGCTTGCTTCCCCCGTAAACACTGCGTTTCGGGGAGGTTCGAAAACTAAATATTTTGTTGTTCTTTCCGTCAGTTCTTGCGAAAAGTTTTTTGAATTGAACGGAATCACATAAACGGAGAGTTGTCCGAGTGGTCGAAGGTGCAGCACTCGAAATGCTGTAAGTCGAAAGGCTTCTAGGGTTCGAATCCCTAACTCTCCGCCACATCGTCGTCGCAAGCTTTATATCGCTTGCGACGACTTTTTGTTTTATAAACTTCACTGTTTACAGTTTTTTAATCACTTCTCGTTTTCTATTGTTTGCCATTTGTTACCGAAATTTACTGTTTCGGGCAACGCCATTCCGTGCACCATAGCACTTGCCGAAGATAACTTTGACGAGTAATCAAGATGGGCATAGATATTAGCGGTAGTGGAAAAATCGCTGTGCCCCAGCCATTCCTGAATTTGTTTGAGTGGAACTCCGTTAGCAAGAAGCAAACTTGCACAACTATGCCTTAAATCGTGAAAACGCATTCGCTTACAACCGTGCTTTTGAATATATATCGGAAACTGACTTGTTAAATAATCGGGTTTCATCAGATTGCCCAGCTCATCAACAAAAACATAGCCGTCATATTCGTAGTTGTAACAGTTACCGCAAACCTTTTTATTGACTTCTTGTGCCGCTTTAACCTCTTTGAAATATTCGGCAAAACTGCCAACCAACGGAAGTGTACGCATACTGGATTTTGTTTTTGCAGAGTCCTGTGCGTACATTTTTGTTTTTCCGTCTATCTGCACCGAAGTAACCGTATGCTTAATGGTAATTGTTCCCCGTTCAAAGTCGATAGCGTCCCATTTCAGCCCCACAACCTCTCCTCGGCGAAGTCCATAGAAAGCGGCAACCAATACGGGAAGTTCCAGTTTTGTGCCTTTGACTACTTCAAATACGTGTTGCAATTCGTTTGCGTCAAGGAACACAGGCTGATAGTCGTTCTTTTTCGGTCTGTCAACTTTTTCTGCCACATTCTGCGTAACAAGGTCGGTTTTCAGTGCATATTTCAACGCCTGATGAATGACGGCGTGATAATGTATAACCGAGTTTGCTTTGACGGTTTTCAATTTTTCGCAATAGAATTGCTGAATGTGCCTTGCCTCCAAGCCTTGCAGGGTTACGCCTTTCTTTCTAAAATACGGCTCAATTGCCGATTTTACCATCTGTTCATAAGAACCGAATGTTGTCGCCTTAACACGCACCTTTACAATCTCCAGCCATTGCAATAAGTAGTCCGCAAACAGCATCTCTGCGGCAAGCTCATCTGATACCGGCGATTCAAACTCACCTCTGATTCGTGAAAGCTCGGCTTCTGCCTTTCGTCTGTTTCCTTTTTCGGGTAGCCCGGTAGAATAATATTTTACACGGCGTTTCCCGGTGTTGTCATTGTAGCTTATTACTACATAATAATATCCTTTTTTAATTTGTAGGTGTCCTGATACCATTTTTATCTCCTTTCTTTGCTTTACACAGGATTGACCTACACCGACAAGCAAATTATATCCTGTCGGCATAGTTCTTTCCATTGTGCGACAGTCGCTCTGCGTACACTTCTGTACGAATCAGCGAGCGTCTCGGTTTCGTTCTCTCTGTTTTCTTAAAAGTTCCAAGCCTTTTAATATATCTTTTCGTATTTGTTCATCGGTATAATTTGACGGAAAATACTTTTTGAAATCCTCACGCTTGAATTTGATTTGTTCCTTTTGATTCGGTTTTTCCTCCGACATAACGCCGTAAATGATTTGGCTGTCAAGGCTACCCTCTTGG
>CAVAPB010000019.1:0-43759 GCA_963590415.1 Anaerovoracaceae bacterium
AGCAAGCAAGCAAGCAAGCAAGCAAGCAAGCAAGCAAGCAAGCAAGCAAGCAAGGGCATTTATGCCTTGATTCATTCTGCATAAAATTTAATAATTGTTATATTTGACCACAGGGTAAGTCTGCCCTGTGGATTTTTTATTTTGGGGGAATATCTATGTCAAAAATAGCAGACATCATCAAATACGAGGGTGACAATTCCACATTTATATGGAAGCACCCTTGTGAGGACTTCAACACGCTTACGCAGTTGATTGTTCACGAGAGCCAGGAAGCGATATTCTTTATGAACGGTCAGGCGCTCGACCTGTTCGGACCGGGAAGATATACGCTTGAAACCCAGAATATCCCGTTACTCGGCAAAGTGCTCAACCGCACTACGGGGGACAAAACTCCGTTCCATTGTGAGGTCTATTTCATTAACAAGACCGAGCAAATGTCGATTAAATGGGGCACGGACTCA
Source organism: Anaerovoracaceae bacterium (assembly GCA_963590415.1). GTDB lineage: Bacteria > Bacillota > Clostridia > Oscillospirales > Acutalibacteraceae > Fimenecus. The sequence goes on from CAVAPB010000019.1 coordinate 462, forward strand.
AAGGTTCAGTACATTGACCCGACATACGGCTTCCCGCTTCAAATCGGTGCAAGCGGAGAAATGAGCTTGAGGGTCGAGGACAGCCGTAAGCTTCTCATTAAATTGGTAGGCACGGAAAATTATTTGGGACAGCAAAAACTTATCGGCTTTTTCCGTTCGTTCCTTATGACAAGGGTAAAAACATATATTGCTCAGGTTATGAAGTCGAACGCTATCAATATTTTTGAGATTGACGAAAACCTTACCGCATTTTCGGAAAACATACATAAGCTCCTGATTCCCGATTTCGCCGACTACGGCGTAAGCCTTGAAAGGTTTTTCGTAACAACGGTAGTCAAGCCCGACGGCGACAGACAGTACGAAAAATTCAAGGAGCTTCATTTCAGACAGTACGCCGACATTGCCGAGGCTAAGCTTCGTCAGCAAACGGCGGTTATTGACGCACAGACCGAAGCGCAAAGAGTCGTTATTGATTCTCAGGCGCAGGCGACAAAGCGTATGCAGGAGGGCTATACCTATGCTCAGGAGCGTGGCTTTGATGTTGCCGAAAGGGTTGCCGAAAACGAGGCAGTCGGGCAGTTTACCAATATGGGCGTAGGCTTGGGTACGATGGCAGGCGTCGGCGGAGCGGTCGGCTCGGTTGTCGGAAATGCCGTAAACGGGGCGATGAATGCGGCGGAACAACCCGCACAGCCGACAGATGATATGGCGGCTTTCAAGGCAAAGGTTGAAAAGCTCGGCATTATGAAAGACTCGGGTATTATAACCGAGGAAGAATTTAACAATATGAAAGCACAGCTGCTTTCAAGTATTCTTTAAGGGGTGTTTGCAATGAAAAATAATTTTAAGTTTTATGCGGTTTCGTGGGCGCTGTTGTTTGCGCTTTATAATGTTGCGGCGTTTGCCGTCGGATTTAAGAACAGCGCAGGTTTTTGGACGGCATATATCGCAAGTGTAATCGCCATGATATTCCAGTTTGTTTGTGCGAAAATATCCCTAAAGCCAGAAAAGCTCGACAAACTGTTTTTGAACATACCCGTGATTAAAATCACGTTTACGGGTATGGTTTTATCAATGGTAATCGGTGCGGTATGCATTGCGATACCGAACATTCCGTTTGTTGCGACGATAGTTGTCGAATATGCCGTATTGGCTGTTACGGGCATTGCGGTTTTGAAAGCGAATGCGGCGGCGGAAATTGTCAATGAGGTCGGCGAAAAGGTTAAAGAAAAAACGCAGTTTATCAAGCTTACAACCGTAGATGCGCAAAATCTTATGAATTCAGCCGAGAGCGAAAGCGTTAAATCGGCTTGCAAAAAGGTATATGAAGCGCTGCGTTATTCCGACCCGATGTCAAACGCCGCACTGGCTCGTGAGGAAGCCGAAATTGCGGACAAAATGGCAGAGCTGTCATCTGCCGTCGCTTCGGACAATGCCGATTCGGCAGAAAGCATTTCAAATGAAATAACGGCGCTTGTAAAGGCAAGAAATAATAAGTGCAAGGCGCTTAAAGGATAAGAGGGAAAGATATGTCAGTTTTCAAATGTAAAATGTGCGGCGGCGCACTGGAAATTAACGGCAATGAAACGGTTGCCGTGTGCGAATATTGCGGAACAAAGCAGACCTTGCCCCGTCTCGACGACGATAAAAAGGCTAATCTGTATGACAGGGCAAACCATTTTCGCCGAAACAACGATTTTGACAAGGCGATGGCAATATATGAGCAGATTCTCAATGAGGACAACACAGACGCCGAGGCGTATTGGTCGCTTGTACTCTGCCGTTACGGTATCGAGTATGTAGAGGACCCGTCATCTCACAAGCGCATACCCACGGTCAACCGTGCTCAGTTTACATCGGTTTTTGATGACGATAACTACAAGTCTGCTCTGCGTTATGCGGACGCCGCTCAGCGTGAAGTTTATGAGGAAGAAGCCAAGGCAATCAATGAAATTCAAAAGGGAATTCTTGCAATTTCTCAAAAGGAAGAGCCGTTTGATGTTTTCATTTGCTACAAGGAAACCGACAGCAACGGCAGAAGAACACAGGACAGCGTGCTTGCAAACGACCTTTATCATCAGTTAAGGCAAGAGGGCTTTAAGGTGTTTTTCAGCCGCATTACTCTTGAAGATAAATTGGGCTCGGCGTATGAACCGTACATATTTGCGGCGTTGAACTCGGCTAAGGTTATGGTTGTGCTCGGTACAAAACCGGAATATTTCAATGCAGTATGGGTTAAAAACGAGTGGAGCAGATATTTGGCGCTTGTAAAGCAGTCGAACGGCAAAAAGATGCTCATACCCGCTTACCGTGATATGGATCCGTATGACCTGCCCGAGGAGTTTTCCCACTTACAGGCGCAGGATATGTCAAAGCTCGGCTTTATGCAGGACTTGATAAGGGGAATTAAGAAGATTATCTCGGTCGGCTCGCCGAAAGCGGCGGTTAAGGAAACCGTTGTCATTAACGGCGGAAATTCAAATACCGCACCGTTGCTCAAACGGGCGTTTATGTTCCTTGAGGACGGAAATTGGGAAGAAGCTGACGAATACTGCGAAAAGGTGTTGGATCAGGACCCGGAAAACGCACAGGCGTATCTCGGCAAGCTGATGGCTGAATTAAGAGTAAGAAAGCAGGAACAGCTTGCGGAATGTGAGGAGACATTTGAAAACAACGGCAACTATCAAAAAGCTTTGCGGTTCGGAAGCAAGGAGTTTCAGAGCACACTGAAAAACATTGCCGAGCAAAACAAATTAAATATAGAAAATTTAAGGTTGACAGAAATTTATAACAATGCAATAATTGAAATGGATAACGCCGATACGGAAAATTCATATAAAGCGGTTGCGGAGAAGTTTGAGGCTATCGGCGGATTTAAGGATGCGGACGAAAAGATTTATGCTTGCAAAAAGAAGATTGAAGAAATCAAAGCGAAGCAAGAAACTGAACGCTTAGAAACAGAACGCAAAGCGGAGATTGCCCGCAAGGAAGCAGAGCGTATCGTTAAGCGCAACAAGAAGATAGCTATTATTACAACACCTATCGTTTGCGCCATTATCGTTTTTATAATCGTAGTGAATGCTGTTATTATCCCTAATGGAAAATACAACGATGCAATTGCATTGGTGGATGCGGGAAATATTGTTGAAGCGTATGAGGCTTTGAGAGCGTTGGACGGATATAAGGATAGTACGGATAAAGCTAACTCTATTTATGTTAAGTACAAGATTGAAAAAATAAAAGCTGCAAAAGCTGGAGACTATGTGGTTTTCGGTGCATACGAACAGGATAACGACACTTCTAATGGTAAAGAAGATATTGAATGGCTCGTTCTTGAAGTGAAAGACGGAAAGGCGCTATTGATAAGCAAATATGCTCTTGATTGCCAACCGTATAATACCGTCTACGAAAATGTTACATGGGAAACCTGTACACTCCGCAAGTGGCTAAACAACGATTTTGTTAATACAGCATTTTCTGCTGATGAAAAAATTATGATTCCTACTGTGACAGTGTCGGCAGATGAGAATCCTAAATACAGCGCAAATCCCGGCAATGCAACGCAGGATCAGGTGTTTTTGCTTAGTATCACGGAGGCGAATAAATATTTCAATTCCAATGGTGCAAGACAGTGTGAGCCTACGGATTATGCAGTTGCGAATGGTGCTTTTGAACCCGACAGCGGCAACTGCTGTTGGTGGCTGCGGTCGCACGGCAGTAGTCAGAATGCTGCCGCCTTTGTCCGCATTGACGGCTACATCCACAATGGCGGCTATCGTGTCGACGAGGGTATCTGTGCTGTACGCCCTGCTTTGTGGATAGATTTAGCGTGAATGTGTTTGGCTTGTTTGCCATTAGCATTCAAAAGACTGTTGTGAGGTAAAAAACGCGGATGAAAATTTTTATGACTTTATTCCATACAACCAATGTAAGTTGGTTGTATGGAGCTTACTCATGGTTCAACTCTTTATCATTTGCATTTTTTATGAATACAATACAAAAAAGGAGTTATCGACTCAGCACTAGAGAAAGAACTGCTAGATATGATATAGTTCCTAATAGCAAAATGTATAATTACACAAATTTGAAAGGATAATAAGGATAAATGAAGAATGAAGGTTATTATGTAGATAAAAACCCGAATTGGTTAAATTGGATTGCACCAGAAAAATTCAATGATAAAGATTTGTTTAAAATAGTAGTATTTTTTGTTTTTCATTCACCTTGTAACGGCTTATCTGCAAGACAGATCAGTTTATCTGATTATGGATGGAAAACGCCTTGGAAAAAGCCATACAGTTTGAAAAAGCGGTTGAAAGAATCAGCAAGCAATTATAATCTATTGTATTCTGCACAAAAATATGAGGATATGGAGACTGCTTTAAAAAAGGCTGATTTACTAGATGGATTCCCTAAAGATATTACCCGTGAAAGAGTGTGTTTCTATAATGGTCAAAGGAATCAATTTATGAGCGTTTTTTATCATTTGAGAAATGCTTTTGCTCATTGTAGATTAAATTTGGTTGATATTGATGGAGAATGTTATTTCGTTATGGAGGATGTGCTCCCTAATAAAAATGGCGATAAAGTTAAATTGTCAGCTCGAATGATTCTGAAAAAATCCACTTTGCTAAAATGGATAGATTTAATTAAAGACGGCGGAGAAAAATAGAGTAAAGAATGAAACCACCTATGGTAGTTGCTACTACTGTAGGTGGTTTTTCTTGTTTGGAACAATATTTATGTTGCCCAGTGGATCTGTACTTGAGTATTTTGCTTTCCGAAAACTATTTTTCTTTCTTCTTATCAAGGATAGCAATGGCTTCCTTTGACATCGGGATGAGGATTATGAGGTTTATAATTGTCATAAGACCTATTCCCACATCGCCGAGGTCCCACACGACGGTGTATTCCTGCAAGCCGCCGATAAAGAGCATTATGAGAGCTATGATTTTATAAACCGTCTGGCTCAGCCAGTTATTTCCGAAAATATATGCGACATTTGAACGGGCGTAGAACAGCACGCCGATAAAGGTCGAAAAGCTGAACAGGAAGAGTATTACCGCAATAAATATTGTGCCGAAAGAGCCCAAGTGGTACTGCATTGCGGTCTGGAGCAGCTGCATACCCTGCAAGCCGTCCGTGATTTCCTGCGGAACGAGCAGCATTATCATTGCCGTGCAGGTGCATATTACCATGGTGTCTATCATAACGCCGAGAGACTGTACCATACCTACGGTTTCGGGCCTTTTACCCTCTGCCGCCGCAGCCGCACACGGAGCCGAGCCCGAGCCTGCCTCGTTCGAGAACAGACCTCTCTTGATTCCGTTCATAAGCACTGCGCCGAAGCCTCCGCCGGCAACCTGCCTTATGCCGAACGCCTCTTGGAATATTCTTGAAAATACCGACGGCATAAGCGTTATATTCTTGACGATAATGAACAGCGTGATTGCAAAATAGAACACAGCCATTACCGGAACGATAGCGTCAAGGAATTTTACGGTTGCATTCTTACGCAAAACGATTACAGCCGCAATGGCAACAATGGCAATCGTAGTATAAAGCGGAGGGATTGAAAACGCATTTTCAAACGAAGAGGAGACCGAGTTACTGACAACCTGACTTATTCCGCACCAGCATATGAGTCCGAAAAACGCAAACAGAACCGCAAGTACGGAACGCTTGATTTTCTTTTTCCTCTTTCCCTCGACAAAATCGTGTATGTAGTAAGCCGGTCCGCCGTGGTAACCGCCGTAAAGCGGGTCTTTCTTTTTGTGCAGCTGGGCGAGCGCACCCTCAACATAAGCCGTCGAAGAGCCGAGAAACGCCGACACCCACATCCAGAAAACCGCACCTGCGCCGCCTACGGAAATTGCCGCAACTACGCCGACAAGGTTTCCCATACCTACACGGGTTGCGGTCGAGACAATGAGCGTCTGAAAGGTCGAAAGACTGCTTTTGTCCTCTTTCTTGTCGCCGAGAGCCCGTATCATCTGCGGGAATTTTCTTATTTGCATAAACCTTGTCCGGAAAGTAAAAAATATGCCTGCCGGAATAAGAAATACGACAATTAAAGGTATGCCCACCGCCGTGTCGGCAAAGCGTATGGTGAACAAATCTCCCCAAAGGAAGCTGTACACCGTTTCGATAATTTGAGTCATAGTGATTTTACGGAAGCCGATATTTCAAAGCGGTTTCCGTTCCCCTTTTCTTCATAATATAGAACCCGTTTGTTATTGTACCATATATTTATGCTTACTTCAATCAAATAAAATATTTGCAGAAAGAATTTCCTCCGATTTGTCGGCTTGCAAAATTACTTCGCCGTCTCTGCCGCAGAAAAGCGACTTGCCGCCGTACACGGTTTCGTTCGCTGTTCCGCAGGAATTGCAAACAGCGTAATAAACTCCGTATTTTTTTGCGTGCGCCATTGCAAGCGCTTCAAGCTGATCGGTGCGGACATCGGGCCATTGCGACACCGTGAAAACAATGTCCGAATTTTCCGAAGCGGCTTTTACGGGGTTGTCAAAGCGGATGTCAAAGCAGATTATGACAGAGCTCTTTATTCCGTCAAGCGTAAAGGTGCACGGTCTGTTGCCGGGCGTGAAATATTTGTCCTCATCCATCGGATAAAAAAGATTTGTTTTGTCGTATTCGCAGACGGGTTTTCCGTTTCGGTCAAAAACACAGGCGGTGTTGTAGCGTTTACCGTTTCTTATGTTCGCCGCACTGCCCGCAACTATATTTATGTTAAGCTCTTTTGCAAGAGAGCCGATTTGCGACTTTACCCGTTCGCAGTCCTTGTCGCAAAGGGGTTCGAAGTCGGATTTCGGCAAAAAACCCGTGTTCCACATCTCGGGCAAAACGGCTGTGTCGCAACCGTCCTTTGCCGCTTTGCGGATAAGAAAATCAGCCCGATTGAAATTTTCGTCGGGCTTTTCGTATGTCATATTCATTTGTATAAGACTGATTTTCATAAGCTTTACCGTCAGATGGTTTTCTCGGCATGTCTTGTGACATGACAGCCGATGTTTACTGCCGCAGGCAGACCCGCTATGTGCGTCGGCGCAACCTCAATGTTTACCGCAAGGGCGGTGGTTTTGCCGCCGAAGCCCTGCGGACCAATATCCGTTTCGTTTATCCGTTTGAGTAGCTCTTCCTCCATTTCACGGTATGTCGGATTTGAATTCCTGACGCTGACCTCACGGCAGAGAGCCTCTTTCGCAAGGTAGGCGCACTGCTCGAAATCTCCGCCGAAGCCTACGCCGACAACCATGGGCGGACAGGGGTTTCCGCCTGCCGTTTTAACCGTGTCAAGCACGAAATTCATTAAATCTTCTTTTGTCGCAGACGGCGTGAACATCTTGAGCTTGCTCATATTTTCACTGCCGAAGCCCTTGGGGCAAGCCTTGATTTTTACGCTTTCGCCGGAAACTATTCTTGTATGTATGACCGCAGGCGTGTTGTCCTGCGTGTTCACACGGTCAAGCGGGTCACGCACGACGGATTTCCTTAAAAGCCCGTCGGTGTAGCCGTCCGCAACGCCCGAGTTTATGCTCTCGTAAAGGTCGCCGCCGACAAAATGCACATCCTGACCTATCTCAATAAATATGACCGCCATACCCGTGTCTTGGCATACGGGTATATCAAGCTCTTTTGCCGCGTCGAGATTGTTGAGCAGCTCGCCCATAATCTTTTTCGGCAGCTCGTCCGTTTCGGCTTTTTCACCGCATTTTATACATTCGCAAAGGTCGTCGGGCAAAATTTTGTTTGCCTTTATAACAAGCTCCTTTACGGTTTCTTTTACTGTCTGTACATTTATTTCTCTCATTGCTTCACCTAAAAAATATGCAGGCAAAAATGCCTGCACCTGTTATTTTCTTCTTGAATATGAGCTGCGTTTACCGTCGCCGGCTCTTTTGAGGTCTGTCATTTTCTCGTCGCTGACCTGCTTGAATTTAGCCATCATATCCTCAAAAGACATAGGACCGTCGTTCTTCGGCTCGGGAGTTCCTTTCCATACATTCGATGAATTTCCTCTCGGCTTGCCGTTTCGCTTCGGTCTGTCGTGCCGCTCTGCGCTGTCGGACACAGCGTCAACCGCCTTTTTTATGGAAAGGCTGATTTTGCCCTCGGGCGTGATGTCGATTACCTTAACCTTGACAAGCTGCCCCTCTTTAAGGTGCTCATGAATATCGTTTACATAGGATGATGACACCTCGGAAATATGTACCATACCGGTTTTGTTGTCAGGCAAGCTGACAAAGGCTCCGAAATTAGTGAGCCCTGTAACTTTTCCTTCAAGTATTGCGCCGATTTCGACCATAAAAAAGATTGTTCCTCCCCAAAACAAATTCAGTTGTTAGGCGTTATATTATAATATACCTTTTCGCCCGGCTTGACATAGCCCAGCTTTTCACGGGCAACGCGCTCAATATAGCTGTCCTTGTCGCTGTTGTCGATAATGTCCTGCAGATTCTCGTTCTCCGCAACCTGCTGCTCGTACTGAGCGTTGAGTTCGTCAACCTTGTCTTTGCGTTCCTTTATCTCCATACGGGTGTTGATAAGGCTTATGACAAAATAGCCTGCTACGAGAAGTAAACATACGGCAAGAATAAAACTGAATTTTTGCTTTTTAGGAGCTTTTTTCGTTTTTTTTGCTTTCATAGTTTTTCTTCACTTCCGTCCGCTGCGATTTTCGGCATAAATTATGCATATTATCATTTAGATTATATAACAAAGGCTTGCCGTTTTGCAAGAGGGTTTTTGCTTCTTTTGCCGCTTTTTTCAGTGATTTTCGGCTTTTCGAAGTCGATTTTTTAACAAATTTTGAGAAGATGACGAAAATTTTACGAAACGGAGCCGAAATGAAGCGAAAAATTTTTTTGAAAAACGACTTGATTTTTTCGACTGTTTTTGCCGAAAACTTAACCGCGATTACTCCGAATGAAAAATAGTATATCAGAAATCCGAGCGCCTCGCCGAAGAGCACATAAAACCGCAGCTGCCCATCCGTTACGGTAAGACAAAAAAGGAAGGTCGCCACCGAGGATACGAACACGAAAATAAAATCCGTTATATAAAGCGCACTTTTTGAAGAGGAAACGCTCATCCGGATAACACGCAGAATGTCATAGAGCACTCCTGTCAGGGCTCCGAAGCCGAGCGAAAAAAGAAAATTTTTTGTCTGCGAGGACAGACTGACTATGTACTCCATTATCTGAATACCTTTGAGAAAAATCCGCCGCCTGACGGCTTTTCCTCTTTATCTGCGTAAATGAGCGCGTAAATTTCGCCCTCTACAAGCAGCTCGCCCATTTCAAGGCTCAGTCTGTTTATATGTAAATCCGAGCCCTTGACCGTAAGCTCGCCCATTTCGGTATATACCACGACCGACTGTTCATCGAAGCTGTCTATATCCGAAACTCCCGACACTGTAAGATGACGCCTGTCCTCCATAATGATATTGTGGGGAACTCTCTGATTTGTAATTCCGCTGTTTTCTGCCATAGAAAAACCTCCTTTGTCCATATATATGCCCGTATAGGACATAATATGAAAGCAAAGAAGGTTTAGTTACGGTTTAATGTTTTCGTTCTATTGTCAGCTCGTAGTCGTCGGGTTCTTGATTGTAAAGAGCCTGCTTTATCAAATCGGTGCTCTCGTGAAGATTTTTGAACTTTTTGAAATGAGAAAGCTTACCGACTACGCTGTCGATTATTGCGGAAAACGCCTGATATTCCGGTGTGTCGGGGGAATACGGCTCGTTTCCTCGGTAAATATTTTGTAAAACCTCAAGCAGAAAATCACGGATTTTCACATTTTTGACGCTTGCGGGTATCTTTTTGTATACGCAGAAGAATTTGCCGAGACTGCCGAAGGTCCATTTTTTAAGACCTTTTCCGATTATGCGAAGCGGAACCTTTAATTTATATACCTGCTCCTTTGTCATACTGAAGCCCGAACCGAGCTCGGCAAGGTGGTCTATGTCGTCCGCCGCGGAATCGAGTATGTCGTTTAAGAAAAACAGAAAATGGTGCTGAAGATATTCGTCAACCGACATTCCGTTCCTGTCCCAGTCGAAGTCGTCTATCGTCTGCGTTTTTATATCGATTGTTTTGTCGTCGATATGTACCTTTCTTATGCACGACGGATAGCCTACCATCGACGAGGTGTTTACATCATAATACACATTGCCTTTTTGCGTAACCTTTTTGGCAATGTTTTGCATGTGCGTATGACCCGTAAACATAATTTCAATACCCTCGTCGGCAAGGAAGGTTGTTATTCTGTCCCAATCGCCGAGCATATCGCGGGAGGAAATCATCGGGTACACCGCAGACGGGGGCAGGGTGGGGTGATGCGTCATTGCGAAAATATAGTCTCCTGCCGTCCTTGCCTCGTCAATCTGTTGTTTTATCCATTTTAATTGGTTCTCGCTGTATCCGCAGAAAACACGGTCGCCGTCGTCGTTTAAGCAAAGCAGCCTGTATCCGTCCTGCAATTTTACGCAGTAGGAGTGGCTTTCCCTATCAATGCTCAAAGCCTTGTCGGGACCGTACTCGAAGTACATATCAAAAAGTTCTTCACGGGAGGTGTATGTAGCGGGCACGACCGTGTCGCCGACGCATTTTTTCGCCATACCCGTGTTGTTGCCCTCAACATAGTAATCGTGCGTTGCGGTTATAAGGTAAACATCCTTGCCGGCGTCTTTAAGGCGTTTGAGCCTCGGAAGTAAGTCGAGATGGCTTTCCATCGCGCCGTCGTTTGTGAGGTCGCCGTCAATCAGAATTATTTTTGTGCCCGCGTCCGCAATCAGCTTGTCAAAGTATGCGTCGATTATAGCGCCCGTTTCCGCAAGACACTTCTGCTCGCGGGCATTGATTTTTTCATATGCTTTTCCGCTTACGCCGAGCGCCTCGCCGTAGTGGTGCAAATCCGTTATCAAATAGAAATCCAAAGGGGAAGCCATAGTTTTACCTCCTGAAAACCTTTTTATTCATTATGAATTAAATATCGGGAATTGTCAACCTGTACAGCGCCTCATAAACAGCGCCGAGTCTGTCAAAAAGCAGCTCGTCTGTTTCGGGCGTTCTGTATTCCGGCGTGTTCGGAGCGTCGCTTACGGGAAATGAAAAAAGTAAAGATGTTTTGCCGTTGTCCGAGCACATGAGCATACAGCCGTTATAAAGCCTTGCGGTCTTTGAAATAAAGCTCAGTCCGCCCATGCCGTCAAGAGAGCGTAAATATTCGGAAATGTTAAAGTCTCCCGAATTTTCAAAGGACAGCGCCGCATTTCCCCCGACGCTGTAAAGACTTACGGAGATAAAGCCGCCGTGCGAATACCCGACGGCATTGGAAATTGCGTTGAGTATCGCACGGGTAACAATCTTTGGGTCGGCGCTTATATATATTTCGTTTTCGTCCGACAAAAAGATAAGTCTTTTTTTGCTTTCGCACAGTACAATATCGCAGCAGAAAACAAGATTTGCCGTGAGAGTCGATAAGTTTATTCTGTATTTGCAGGGCGCTTTAGGGAAGTCGAGATTGTCCGTTTTGCGAAGCAGGGTAAAGGCCGCCGACAGCTTTTCCTCTCTGTTTTCACATTCGGAAAGCAAAATTTCGTCAAACAGCCTTTGCAGCTTCTCACGGATAAGCGGAAAGTCGGCGCCGGGGGAAATGAGACTATTTATTTGTTCGATTTCAAGGGGAAAATCCACTTTAAGCAACAACTCCTTTGTGAATAGTATATCCTTTTCGCCTCTGCGAACGCATATTTTGGTCAGTTTGACAAAAATATATCAGCTCATAATAAAATATCTTGCATATTTGCACTTTTCGGTATAAAATAATATCGCAATAAAATTTATATTCTATTTTGGAGGTAATATCCATGTCAGTTAAAGTTGCAATCAACGGCTTTGGCCGTATCGGACGTCTTGCTTTCAGACAGATGTTCGGCGCAGAGGGATACGAAGTAGTTGCTATCAACGATCTTACAAAGCCCTCAATGCTCGCAAACCTTCTCAAGTATGATACCGCTCAGGGCGGCTACTGCGGAAAGATCGGCGAAAACCTTCACACTGTTTCCGCTGACGACGAAGCAGGCACAATCACAGTTGACGGAAAGACCCTTAAAATTTATGCGGTTGCTAACGCTGCAGAACTCCCCTGGGGCGAAATCGGCGTTGATGTTGTTCTTGAGTGCACAGGCTTCTACTGCTCAAAGGACAAGGCTATGGCTCATGTTACCGCAGGCGCAAAGAAGGTTGTTATTTCGGCTCCCGCAGGCAATGACCTTAAAACAATCGTTTACTCGGTAAACGAAAAGACTCTTACTGCAGACGATCAGATTATTTCTGCTGCATCCTGCACAACAAACTGCCTTGCTCCCATGGCTAAGGCTCTTAACGACTATGCTCCCATTCAGTCGGGCATTATGTCAACAATCCACGCTTACACAGGCGATCAGATGATCCTTGACGGTCCTCACAGAAAGGGCGATATGAGAAGAGCTCGCGCAGGCGCAGCTAACATCGTTCCCAACTCAACAGGCGCTGCTAAGGCAATCGGTCTTGTTATCCCCGAGCTTAACGGCAAGCTTATCGGCTCTGCTCAGAGAGTTCCGGTTCCGACAGGCTCAACAACAATCCTTACAGCTGTTGTTAAGGGCGCAGATGTTACCAAAGAGGGCATCAACGCAGCAATGAAGGCAGCTGCTTCTCAGTCCTTCGGTTACAACGAAGAGCCCATCGTTTCTTCGGATGTTATCGGTATGAGATACGGCTCACTCTTCGATGCTACTCAGACAATGGTTTCTCACATTGCAGACGACCTCTATGAGGTACAGGTTGTTTCTTGGTATGACAACGAAAACTCATACACATCTCAGATGGTAAGAACAATCAAGTACTTCGCTGAACTTTAATATTTAATTTTCAGTAAATATGCCGCCTGTTTTACGACGGGCGGCAATTGTTTTTAATTTGTAAATTTTATTATTATGGGTTTACAAATAAAAAACTGTGTGCTACAATATATGCAATTTAATGTTGAGTATCATAGCTATCACTGCTCAATGTTGAATAATATTTTTCTAAGGAGAGTTCCTAACATGAAAAAATTGGCATGCCTCATGGTTGTAGCTGTCCTTCTCGCTGTTAGCATGGTTCCTTGCTTCGCGGCTTCCGGAATCAATGACTACGAGCAGAAGATCATCACATATGTTAAAACAGCATATGTAGTTGACGGCACTACAATTACGGTTCCCGCTGAATACATCACAGCACTTGAGAATGTATTCACAAAGGTTGACGTTACAGAGAGCCAGTACAACGAAATCAAGGCTATCCTTGATGAAGCTCTTGCTTACTGTAAGGCAAACAACCTCACAAAACTTGAAGACATCACAGCTAAGGGTGCAGCAGCAACTCTTATCGGTTACGCTAACCGCGCTTTGGGCGTAGTTGGTTACAGTGTTTCGACACAGGGTAGCCTTACAGATGCTGACCACGGTCTTCTTATCATTGCTGACGCTCAGGGCAACGTTGTTGCTAAGCTTCATCCGGCAATCGTTAAGACCGGCGCTGATTATTCTTCAGCAGCAGTTTGCGGCGCAGCAGCTCTTGCAGTTCTTGCAGCAGCAGGCGTAGCAGCTAAGAAATTCCGCAAGGAAAATGAAGACTAATTCCGAGAAAAATCGGAGTAAGAAAGGCTATCGGAAGTGTTTTATAATTCTTCCGATAGTTTTTTTAATATGCGGATATATGCTGTTCTTCGTATGTCTTACCCCGGTTATCGACCCCCTGCTTTCGGCTTACGGCTTAGCGTTCTCGAACGCTAACGCCAAAACCATTGACGAAACAGGGACGAACAGCATTTTCAGTGGTTCGACCGGTGTTCACAGCGGTTTTTTGAATTATGATGATTTTGAATTTCCGGATTACGGAGATGTTTTCGGAAATATCTCCGTTGAGGGAACAGAAATAAATTGCGACCTGATTTACGGTGACGATACCGCTCTTTTGAAAAAAGGTGCGTGTATGTCTCTTTACAGTCACATCCCCGGATGCGGCAAAGGCGTTATGATAGCGGCGCACAACAACACATATTTCCACACCCTGCCCGAAGCCGAGGAGGGAAGCCTGGTACACATTGAGACCAACTACGGCTCATATGTATATAAGGTTTACCGCTCGGAGGTAATAAAGGAAAACGAACGCGCAAAGTATGCCGATGAGCTTAACGGCGACAAAGAGGTTCTTATCCTTTACACCTGTTATCCGATTGACACCCTTGCTTCGACCCCGTACAGATATTTCGTCTTTTGCGAATTTGTTTCGGGTCCGCAGGTTAATATGTATGAATAGGAGGGCGGAATATGACAGTTAAGACTAAAAAAATCCGCTCTGTGCTTTGCGGACTTGTTTCATTCATTCTCTGCGTTTCGCTTACGCTCCTGCTCATGCTTTTAACGCTTCGTGCAACTGTTCTCAATGCAAGATATGCAAAAATGATAGTGCAGACTTCGGGCTATTCCTCCCTTATGCAAACGGAGCTTAAGGAGCAGTTTGTATCCTACGGAAGCGCCTGCAATGTTGACGAGAGCTTCTTTGACGGAGTGTTTGAGGATGTTATAACCCCCGAGCTTATCGAAAAGGATACACAGACAAGTCTTGAATATTTCTATAAGCATAACACAGAGGGTACGATCGACACCTCCGAGCTTGAAAGTCAGATACTTACAAAGCTTACGGATTATGCCCGTGAAAAGGGATTTACGGTGGATGAGTCGCTTACCGAAAACCTCAAGGTTATGTGCAAGGAAATGGGTGAGCTGTATGTTACCTATGTCGGTATGTTCAATACATCATATTTCGCTTCGGCTTCAAATGTGCTTAAAAGATATATGCCCGTTTTTAACCGTGCGATAATCGGACTTGCCGTGTTTGCAATTCTTGCGACGGTGGTTATCAGGCTTTCGTATGCAAAGACAAAGAATTTTACACGCTATTACATTTATGCCTGCACGGGCTCTGCGCTTATGCTTGCCGTTGCGCCCACGGTTGCGCTCATTATGCGTATAGGCAGTAAGATAAATGTGGCAAATGCTTCGCTTTTCAGCTTTGCGTCGGGATTTATAAATTATACCTTTGCGGCTATGCTTGTGGCGGCTTTAATTATGGCTGCTCTCACAGGCTGTATCGTTTATGTCAGAAGCAAAGCGGTAAAACAGAATAAGTAAGGTAATTTTATCTGCGGCTTCCGTTCGCTTGGATCGGGAGCCGTATTTTTTCTTGCGCTTCGGCGTAATATAATGTATCATATTGAAGAGATTTGTTTTGAGGTGAATGTATGCTTAACACAAGAGCTTCGGGCGTGCTTATGCACCTGTCGTCCATACCGTCAAGGTACGGTATCGGCGTTATGGGAGAGGAGACAAAACGCTTTATAGATAAAATAAAGGATATGGGATTTTCGTATTGGCAGGTCTTGCCGCTGAATCCGCCCGATTTTTACGGCTCGCCGTATACCTCCGATGCGGTTTTTGCAATTTCTCATATGTTTATATCTCCCGACGGACTTGTAAGGTCGGGTCTTGTCTCGGCTGAGGATACGGAACGCTCGGTATATTACGGTTCACCGTACACTGCGGATTATGAATTTGCATATTCCTCAAGGCTTGAGCTTTTGAGAAAGGCATACGTAAATACAGGAAAAGAGGTCAAGGCAGAGATCGAAAAATTCGTTTTACAAAACGAATGGTGCAGGAGCTATTCCCTTTTTATGGCGGCAAAGGAGAAGTTCAAAAACAAGCCGTGGTATGAGTGGGATAAGAAATTTGCCTATTATGAAAATTGTCTTGAAAATGCCGAGGAGCTTAAAGACGAGGCGGCTTTTTATGCGTTTGTGCAGTATATTGCTTTTTCGCAGTGGCGTGAAATAAAGCTTTACGCAAACGACAGGGGCGTAAAAATCCTCGGCGATATGCCCATATATGTTTCAATGGACAGCGCCGATGTGTGGAGCAACAGACGCCTTTTTGAGATAGACGAAAACGATTTTTCAAAGAAAAAGGTTGCGGGAGTTCCGCCCGATTATTTTTCGGCGGACGGTCAGCTTTGGGGCAATCCGCTTTACGATTGGGACGCAATGGAAAAGGACGGCTACAAATGGTGGGTTGACAGAATAAAGGCTTCGTTTAAGCTCTTTGATACCGTCAGAATAGACCATTTCAGGGCGTTTGCCTCATATTGGGCGGTGCCTGCCGATGCCGAAACCGCAAAGACGGGCGAGTGGCTCAAGGGTCCCGGCATGAAGCTGTTTGACAAAATAAAGCAGGAGATAGGCGAACCGCCCATAATAGCCGAGGACCTCGGAACATTCGGCGAGGATGTCGTAAAGCTGCTTGAGGACACACAGTTCCCGGGTATGCGCGTAATACAGTTCGGCTTTGACCCGAATTGCGATAGCACGCACTTGCCGCATAATTATCCCAAAAATTCCGTCGCATATGTCGGAACTCACGACAATACGACCCTTTTGGCTTGGCTTTGGGAGGCAACGCCCGAGCAGAGGAGGTTTGCGCTTGATTACTGTAATTTCAAGGGCGATAATTGGGGCGACGGCGGATATTACAGCCCGTCCTGCCGTGCGGTAATCGAAACCGTGTGGAGAAGCCCGTCGCTTATTTCGATAATATCGTTTCAGGACCTCTGCGGCTTCGGCTCGGATGCGAGAATGAATGTCCCCGGCAGGGCGTTCGGTAATTGGCAGTTCAGAACAACCGAAGAAACAGTGGGCATGGTAGACGCCGATTATTACAGATATATCAACAGGCTGTTTAAGAGATAATGATATATAGCGTTTTGGATTGATTTGCCGTAGGGATAGCCCTTGCGTGCAAGGTAAGAGTGAATAGTGAAGAGTGAATAGGTGTGGGTGCTTCGCACGGATTAAAAATTATAACGAACAGCGTAGGGCGGGGGCAGCACCCTTGCGGGTGAGTGAATAATGAAAAATGAAAAATGAAGAATTGTGGGTGCTTCGCACGGATTAAAAATTATAACGAACAGCGTAGGGCGGGGGCTTGCTCCCGCCGTTAATTTAATTAAAATGCTCGCAAAACTAAGCCTTCCTCTGACGAGGAAGGTGGCACGCCGCAGGCGTGACGAAAGGAGAGACGCAAGTTATATCAAATTTTCGTTATCTCTCCCTCAGTCATTTTTCAGAAGAAAAATGACAGCTCCCTCGTCAGAGGGAGCCTGTGATTGCAATGTGGCTTGGGGCACCGCACAAAATCGACCGGCACAATCAAATTGTATTATATATTATATCGTAGGGCGAACTGTGTTCGCTCGCTTTTAATGTCAGCAGAAATTTGACGGGCGACCGCAGGTCGCCCCTACGGGTTGCGATGCTGCATCGGGTAGGGCGGGGCTTGCCCCCGCCCTACCCTTCACTGTCGCTAACAACTTTTACAGATTTACGGACAGGGGCGAACCCCGTCCCTACGGATTCTGCGGTAGGACATTACATATCAACTGTCAGCACAGCATAAAAATCCCCGGGATTTATTCAAATCCCGGGGGTAAGTCGTTTATAAGCCTTTATTCAATTCAGTGCGCCGCAATATAGGTCAGAATGTTCTTTGCGTCAATGATTGAAACGCTGCCGTCGCAGTTCATATCGGCAGCCCAAGCCTGTTTGTCGTCAAGCTTTGAAAGCTCCGCAACATGACGAAGTACAAGCTTTGCGTCGAAAAGTGAAATCCTACCGTCTGTGTTTACATCTCCGTCGGCGCCTGAAAGGGGTGAAAGGATATGGGCGTTTCTGTCATAAACCATAAACTGCGGGAATTTTGCGTTTGAATAAACATCCGTTCCGACAGGTGCGGTAAGTATCCATTTGAAGAATTCGCAGTTGTCGTTTGCGCCGTTGTTGCTGTATTCAACATGCTTCATATCCTTTATAAACCAAGTGTTGTCGGGGAGATAAGCGGTGCTTGCGTCAATGATTTTATCGTATGAAACGTATGGAGCTTTTTTGGTTATGTTAAGCGTTTTTCCGTAATCGGCAACGGTCGCAAAGCCGCTCGTGTGTAAAGTCTCGATAACCTGATCGCTCATAAGGTATGAGGCGGTGGTTACGGGAGATGTCTGCATATTGTAATGGGAAACTATCGAAACGCAAATACCGTCTGCCTTTGCCTGTTTAAGAATCGAACCGATTTTTGACTGAACATTGTAATGATAATCGTCAATTCTGTTTTTGAAGATTTCTCTCTGCTCGGGCGTACCCTCGTTCATACGGTCAAACATAAATCTCTTTGCCGAGGTGTAGCACGAATCGGGGACAAATGCCCAAAAGCCCGTGTTATAGCCGAAAAGCGGAATAAGACATTCGGAATAAACTCTGTCACCGTCATATTTGAGAAGATCGTTGAGAATAGGAAGTATTTTTTCAACGATTCCCGTCTTTGAGAGAACGGCACTGATTTTATCATCGCCGATTGATTCCGTGATTATGTTGTAAAGCCCGTCGGGGTCAACCTCAATCTCACCCGTAAAGAGCTTGCCGACCATTTCAAGTCCGGTGTAAGCCGAAGAGAGCATTGTGATGTTGCTCAAATCCTCATAACCGTATTTTGCGAGGTATGACGCCATAACGGCGCCACCCATACTGATGCCGGAAATAGAAATTTTATCGTGTCCCGAGGTCTTTTTGATGTTTTCGACATAGTCGTGAATTTCATCGGCAAGAATAAGCGGGTCAATACGCCAGTCCAGCCCGTAAACCCAAACATGATCCTTGCCCACTGCATCGCAGGCAATATCAACTATATCGTTATTGAAAACCTCTTTGACATGGGCATAGTCATAGTCGGAAACGGGACCGGTAAACTGATCGATGACAGTAACATCGGTGTTTTTCGGCTCGCCGTCGGGAGTGCAGGCGATAGGTCCGAGCAATTCGTTTGCTATCGGAAGAAATTCGTCGCAGAATTTGTCATAGTCAGCCTGTGTCCTGCTCGAAGAAAGAAGGGTTGTAAGGCTCGGAAGAGCTTTTTCAACCGCTTTTGCTATCGAGTCCGCGTCTGGAGCCCAGACGCCTTTGCCTGTTGAAGTGTCAATGAGCTGATACTGTGAAAATCCCGAAATTACAAGCAGGGGACTTTTACCGCAGCTGCATGACTTGCCTGCCGCAAGGGACGGCGACATGCAACAAAAGACAATAACCAAGGACAAAATAACGCTAAAAACTTTTTTTGAGATTTTTTTTGACATTATACTTCCTCCTCGTATGTAAATACAAAGTTATTGTATCATATTGTTGTGTCGAGCGCAATATTTTTATATTTTGCACAAAATTAAAAGACGGTTTCAACGGTTTTTGTACATTTATACGGCGAATACCTCCAGTAATCAATATGTCTTGAGTTTATAAAATATTTGTATTTTCTGTTTTCACAGCGGGCGTAGTCGGTGCTGACAATTATGAGCTTTATTTTCATTTTTTCGGAATTTACGCTTTTTATAAACACACTTGCGCTTTGTCCCGGCTCAACGCCCTCGACATATTCGGCAAGTCCGGCAAGATTGGGCGCCAGCTCGACAAAAATACCGTACGGCTCTACCGAACGGACAATACCTGTAACCGTTTCGCCCGAATTGAAGCTTGCGACATTTTCCTCCCATGTTCCGAGCAGCTCCCTGTGGGATAATGTTATTCTGCCGTTTTCGTCAATATTGCGAACTACAGCCTTGATATTTTGGTCGATATAAAATCTTGCGTTCGGATTCGGTATTCTTGAAACCGAGACGGAGTTTATGGGCAGGAGGGCGGTTATGCCCCTGCCTATGTCGCAGAAGACTCCGAACGGTTCTATGTGCGTAATCCTTGCGTCTATTATGTCTCCCGGAACAAGCTTTGACACATAATTCAGGCGGCAGTCCTTTTGCGCTTCGGTTCTGCTTAAAATCGCAACGGGCTTTTCACCCGACTCATCCGTTTCGGTTATGTAAAAGCCCGTAGGCTTGTTTACCCTTGAGATTATTGCGATATCCTTTACGCTGCCGTCCTTTATGCCTTCGGCACATTCGTCGTGGGGCATAAAGCCGCTTATTTTTCCGAATTTGAAGTGCAGATTGTGCGCACTGTCGCACATAAGCGCACGCGCTTCAAGATAACGCCGTTTTTCGCAAGCCTCTTTAAGCAAATTTTCGTTTGTAAGTATTTTCTCCGTTTCTCGTAAATTGAAAACGGTTCCTTCGGGTAAATATTTTTCCATAATGATTACCGTGCCTTTCAGGTTTCTGATATTTTTGCAATTTACTCATAAATTTATATGCCCGAAGAGATGAATTGAGAATTGCGGTGTTTAATTTTTTTCGATAGTGTGATACAATATATAAAAATGCTCGGGAGGTATATTATGGACGTGCGTGTAGGCGACGAGCTTGTAATGAAAAAGGCGCACCCTTGCGGCGAGAACAGGTTTGAGGTTCTGCGCTCGGGTATCGATTTCAGATTGCGCTGTAAAAAATGCGGACGGGAAGTAATGGTTCCCCGTGTAAAAATAGAAAAAAATATAAAGAAAATTATTCGTGAGGAAGCAACGGATGACAGATAAGCTTAACGGTATAGAGGAAAGATACGAAAAGATAAACGAGCTTCTCTGCTCGCCCGATATAATAAGCAATCAGCAGGAATATGCGAAGCTTATGAAGGAGCAGAAGAATTTGACGCCCGTTGTCGAAAAGTTCAGGGAATATAAAAAATACGAAAACACGCTTGAGGAGTCTAAACAGCTGCTTGACGCAGGCGGACTTGACAAGGATTTCAGAGAGCTTGTTCAGGAGGAATACGAGCAGGCAAAGACCGATGTCGAGCGTTGCTCGGAGGAGCTTAAGGTTCTGCTTTTGCCGAAAGACCCCAACGACGACAGGAATGTCATTGTCGAGATAAGAGGCGGCGCAGGCGGAGAAGAGGCGGCGCTTTTTGCGGGCGAGCTTTTCAGAATGTATTCAATGTACGCCCAGTCGAAGGGCTTTAAGGTCGAAATTTTGTCCGAAAACCCGACGGAGCTCGGCGGATATAAGGAAATTGTTTTCAGCGTCGAGGGCGAGGGCGCATATTCACGCTTTAAGTTTGAGAGCGGAGTGCACCGTGTTCAGCGTGTCCCCGAGACCGAAAGTCAGGGCAGGATACAGACCTCCACCGCTACGGTTGCGGTTTTGCCCGAGGCGGAGGATGTGGACATTGAGCTTGACCCGGCGGACTTGCAGATAGACGTGTTCCGTTCCTCGGGAGCGGGCGGTCAGAAGGTAAACAAAACCTCGTCAGCAATCCGTGTAACGCATATTCCGACGGGAATGGTGGTCGAATGTCAGGACGAGCGAAGCCAGTACAAAAACAAGGACAAGGCGTTAAAGGTTCTGCGTTCAAGACTGCTTGAAATCGAGCAGGCGAAGCACGACGCTGAAATTGCGGGCGCAAGAAAGGCGCAGGTAGGCACGGGCGACAGAAGCGAGAGAATAAGGACATATAACTTCCCGCAGGGCAGGGTGTCCGACCACAGAATAGGACTTACCCTCTATAAAATCGAGCAGATAATGAACGGCGACCTTGACGAGATAATCGACGCTCTTATCACGGCCGATACGGCTGAAAAATTAAAGGCAGAGGAATAATTTGATGACTACTCGGGTAATTGACATCAGAACAGACAAAAAAGAGGCTTTGAGCGAGGCGGCAAGGCTTATCAAGGCGGGCGAGGTTGTGGGTATTCCGACCGAAACCGTTTACGGACTTGCGGCAAATGCGCTTGACGGCGAAGCGGTCAAAAAAATATATGTCGCAAAGGGCAGACCGTCGGACAATCCTCTTATAGTGCACATCTCCGACATTTCCGAGCTTGAGCCGCTCGTAAAGGAAGTGCCCGAAAAGGTAAAAATGATGGCTCAAAAGTTCTGGCCCGGACCGCTTACAATGATTATGAAAAAAAGCGATTTAATTCCGAGCGTTACCTCGGGAGGGCTTGAAACGGTTGCGGTGCGTATGCCGAAATCGGAGTATGCGAGGAAGATAATCAAGGCTTGCGCTTTGCCGCTTGCTGCTCCGAGCGCAAATCTTTCGGGAAGCCCGAGCCCGACTAACGCAAAATATGTTCTTGACGATATGGACGGCAGGGTTCCGCTTATAATCGACGGCGGAAGCTGTGAAATCGGCGTGGAATCGACCGTCATCACATTTGCGACGGAAAAGCCCACGCTTTTAAGACCGGGCGGCGTTACCGTTGAGCAAATCGAGGCTCTTATAGGAGAAATCGACATTGCTTCGGCGGTTCTCAACAGGCTTGCCGACGGCGAACAGGCGGCGTCTCCGGGTATGAAATACAAGCATTATGCGCCGAGAGCAGACATAACAATAGTTAAGGGCAGTCTTGAAAAATTCGTTGATTTTGTCAAGGACAAGGATTGCTTTGCGCTCTGCTTTGAGGGCGAGGAAAAATATTTTGAAAATTCCGTTACATACGGTAAAGCGGGCGACGGGCTTTCGGAGGCGAACAGGCTTTTTGACGCATTGCGTGAGCTCGACGAAAGTGGCGCAAAGACCGTTTACGCAAGATGCCCCGAAATAAGCGGAGTGGGTCTTGCGGTATATAACAGGCTTATCCGTTCGGCGGGTTTTAAGATAAAGGAACCGTGATATGAAGATTATCGGACTTACGGGTCAGACGGGCGCAGGTAAATCGACCGTTGCAAAGGCTCTTGAAAAATCGGGATATTACCATATCGACGCCGACCGTGTCGCAAAGGATGTGATAAACGCCGATAAAGGCGTTATCGTCGCTCTTTCACGGGAATACGGTGCGGATATTGTGCTGTCGGACGGTACTGTTGACAGAAAGCTGCTTGCAAAAAGGGCGTTTTCGTCAAAGCAAAATACCGAAAGATTGAGCGCAATAACTCACCCCGCCGTTGTCGAATATATCAAGGGTATAATTTCAAAAAAGGAAAAAGAGGATATTCCGGGCGTAACCGTTGACGCCATAGGACTTTTTGAGAGCGGACTTTCAAAAATCTGCGATACGAACATCTGCGTTGTCGCGCCCGAGGAAATACGCCTTGACAGAATAATTAAACGGGATAAAATATCTCTTGAGAGCGCAAGGCAGCGAATATCGGCGCAAAAGAGCGAGGACTTTTTCCTTGCAAACGCCGACAGGGTTGTAAAAAACTATCCGCCTTACGGACTTTCGGAGCAGATAAAGGAAATTATCAACGATGACTAAACAAAAAAAGACAGCGTTATTGAAAATAATCGCCCTGGTTCTTGCGTTTGCCGCTGTTGTTTCCGCTGTGACCGTAATTTTGCTGAGGGTCGGTTATAAGCATAGATACCCGCAAAAATACACAGAATATATAGAGAAATACGCCGAAGAGTATTCGGTGCCTGTGAATTTGCTTTATGCCACAATAAAGGTCGAAAGCGGTTTTGACGAAAAGGCAAAATCAGAGGTGGGCGCAATAGGTCTTACTCAGATAATGCCCGACACCCTCGCATGGCTTCAGACGAAAACAGGCGAAAAATATACCGAATCGGATTTGGCAAATCCGGAGATTTCCGTAAAATACTGTGCGTTTTTCTATTCTATACTGCTTGAAAAATTCGGAGACACGGAAACCGCCGTAGCGGCATATCATGCGGGAATAAACAGAGTTGACGGCTGGCTTAAAAATTCGGAGTATTCAAGCGACGGCGTAACGCTTGACAAAATCCCGTCAAGGGCAACTGCGCACTATGTAAGCAAGGTAACAAAAGCCGTAAATGTTTACGGCAATCTGTATAAAGAGGAGCAATGAAAATGAGCAAGGAAAAATCAAAGGCGGAAGAGCTTAAAGAAAAGCTTTTCTATGTTCCGAAGCATGCTTCGGAGGTTATTTCGCAGTCGGAAACCGACAAGGCGGACGAGTTCTGTGAAGAATATAAAAACTTCCTCAACAAGGCAAAGACCGAGAGAGAGGCTGTTATATATGTTCTCGATAAGGCAAAAAAGAACGGCTATGTCGAGTTTGACAGAGACAAAAAGTATCAGGCGGGCGACAAGGTTTACTATAACAACAGAGGTAAATCGGTAATTCTTGCCGTTATCGGCAAAAAGAGCCTTAAAGAGGGCATCCGTCTTTCGGCGGCACACATTGACTCGCCGAGGCTTGATATGAAGCAAAATCCGCTCTATGAGGACTCGGATATAGCTTATTTCAAGACGCATTATTACGGCGGAATAAAGAAATATCAGTGGACGGCAATTCCGCTTTCGCTTCACGGCGTGGTTGTCAAAAAGGACGGCACAAAGGCTCAGGTCAATGTCGGCGAGGATGACGGCGACCCGAAATTTGTCGTAACTGACCTTCTTCCCCACCTTGCGGCAGAGCAGATGAAACGCACGCTTGCCGACGGAATAAGGGGCGAGGAGCTCAACATCGTTATCGGTTCACGACCGTTTAAGGATGACGAAGCAAGCGAAAAGGTAAAGCTCAATGTTATGAATATCCTGTTTGAGAAGTACGGAATTACGGAGAGCGATTTCCTTTCGGCGGAGCTTGAAGCCGTTCCCGCTTTCAAGGCTACGGATATAGGCTTTGACCGCAGTATGATAGGCTCTTACGGGCATGACGACAGAGTCTGCGCTTACCCTGCGGCAGAGGCAATTTTCAATATCGAAAATCCCGATTACACGGCTGTTACGGTTCTTACCGACAAGGAAGAGATAGGCTCGGAGGGCAACACGGGTCTTAACTCCTCATACTTCAAGTATTTTGTTGCAGACCTTGCAAATATGCAGGGCGTAAACTATCATACGGTACTTTCAAACACACAGTGCCTTTCCGCCGATGTCAATGCGGCGTTTGACCCGACCTTTGCCGATGTTTCGGAAAAGAGAAACGCTTCCTATGTGAACAAGGGCGTTGTTATCACAAAGTATACGGGCTCAAGAGGCAAGGCAGGCACAAGCGACGCTTCGGCAGAGTATATGGGCAAGATAAGAAGTATGCTTGACGGCGAAAACATCGTATGGCAGTCGGGCGAGCTCGGCAAGGTTGACGCAGGCGGCGGCGGAACGGTCGCTATGTATCTTGCGGCGCTTGATATTGATGTCGTTGACCTCGGCGTACCGGTTCTTTCAATGCACGCACCGTTTGAGGTTGTTGCAAAGCTTGATGTCTATATGGCTTACAGAGCGTTCAAGGCGTTCTTTGAAGAGAAATAATAGATTTTGAGGGGCGAATCTTGACAGATTCGCCCTTTTTATGGAAATTTTTCTATTTGTTAATAATGTGTTAAATATTACACAGTATATTGCATTACAAGATAGCGTGTGATATATTGTATTCGTAATAAAATAATATCGTGAAAGGAGAGACGCAATGAATACGCAGTTCAAAAAAGGCGTGCTTGAGCTCTGTGTTTTGTCACAACTGCGGCAGGGCGACAAATACGGTTATGAGCTTGCGGACGCCGTCGGAAAGCAGATAGATGTGTCCGAGGGAACGATTTATCCCTTGTTGAAACGCCTTCGCAACGAAGGATATTTTGAAGTGTATCTCAAGGAGTCGCCCACGGGGCCTGCAAGAAAGTATTACAGACTTACCCAAAAGGGCAGGGACACGCAGGCGGCGCTTGAAAAAGAATGGAATGAATTTACGCTTTGCGTTTCAAATTTGTTAGGAGGCGACGGTAATGACCAAGGTTGAATTTTTACAGGAATTATACAATCATCTCTCGGGCTTTTCGCCTGCGGAGCGTGATGAGATAATACAGGACTTCGAGGAGCATTTTTCAGCCGGAATCGAGCTCGGAAAAAGCGAAGAACAGATTTGCGAGGAACTCGGAACTCCGTACAGCTGTGCTATGCAGTATGTAAATTCGCAGCAGACTTCATCGGCGGTCTACGCAGGCGAACGGCACGAAACGGAAAAAATACCGTCCGTCAAAGCTCCACAGACATATCAGAAGCCGAATTTCGACAGAAGGAACAAAACCCTGTGGACATTGGCTTTTGCGTTTTTTGTACTGTGCGCACTCGGAGTGTACCCGACATCAGTAATGCTTATACTTTCGCCGATAATGCTTGTGCTTGTCGCAATTTTTGCGGTAGCCGCAGTACCCTCCGGGGCAATGATAGGTTTTCTCACTTCACTGAGCGTAATGTTTGTATGCATGGGGCTTCTTATGTTTGCGATTATGACATATCTGCTCAAGCTCAGCTTCCGCAAGGCGGGCTTATAAGGAGGGTGTAACATGAAAAAATTTATAATTGTAACAGCGATTATTCTTGTTATTTCCGCAATATCGTCTCTCTGTTTTTTTGCGGCGCTCGGAACGGAGTTCGTGCAGTATGCGGCAGACGGAAATTTTGACGGCGCTTTAGAAAAGCTTGAGGATAAAATTGAAGCGATAGGCGACGGAATAGAAGCGAAATATTCTTATGATGAGATTGACGATATAGACGATGATGACTGGTATCTGAGCAATAAGACAACTGTCAAATCGGAGGAATACACCGCTGACAGCATTGTTATCGGCTCGGATTCGGTTGAGGTGATTATGATGCCGTCTTCAGACGGTAAGCTCTCCGCCAAGATTATGACATACTCAAGGAACGGAGATGACGAAGCTACGGAGCCGATTGTGCTTAAAGACTTCAGTGATGACAGCAGGGAATACAAACTGTTTATTAAGGCGCGTGAGCAGTCTTATTTATATAAAACCAAGGCTGTTGTTTATATTCCCGAAAATGTGAGAAATGTTGAATTTTACGCTTCGTCGGGTGAATTTAAAGCTGACGGCGGAATTACCCTTGACAGTCTCACCGTGGATATCGGTACGGGTAATGCCGATTTGGAAAGGGCCGATATCGACAAATGCAGCGTCAATATTAAATCGGGTAAGGCGGACATCGAAAACGGATTTACGGCGCACAGCTCGCTGACCGTCCGTATCACAACAGGCGAAATAGATTGCAAACTTCCCGTTGCGAACGGCTATAGCTTATCTTACAGCGCACAAAGCTGCGAGCTTGACGGCAGTACGGCGTTGCTCAACGCAACGCTTCTTGATGAAAACGGGGTTATAACAAATACCTTGGGGCGTACGGGCAAAATAATTTCATCGGGCACGGCGGACAATATGCTTGAAGCCGATTTAAGCGTAGAGTCCGGAAAAATAGAATTTGATACAGATTATTAAAAACAAAGGAGATATTAAAAATGAAGAAAAAACTTTATAAAAGCAATCGCGACAGAATGTTGGCAGGCGTACTCGGCGGCTTTGCGGAGTATATTGGCGTTGACTCGACAGTTGTAAGACTTGTTTACGCACTTCTCTCGCTGTTTTCGGCAGGCTTCCCGGGAATTCTCTTTTATATCATCTGCGCTCTCATAATTCCCGACGAGCCGTTTGATGTCGAGCAGTAATCGGAAATTTCGTCTGAAAACGCCCGTGAGCGTGTAAAAACAACAGCATAAGACGACACGGTTTTCGCCGTACCGAGGATATAATTTTTTTGAAAAATTATGTTTAAGGTACGGTGATTTTTTTGAAAACCATACAGGAGATAAGTCGCATATATTCCGATGCGAGCGCCGAAAAAATTGAAAAAATATCAAGACAGGCGATAAAACAGCTGTTTTGTTTCCTGCTCGGACTGCTCTGCGGTTCGATAAACGAGCTTGACACATTTTCTCCGTTTGCCGTGGGCTATGTGACTGCGGTTTCGGGCAAATATACGGTTTCGGCGGGGCTCGGTGCAGCGGCGGGCTATATTTTAACGCAGGACAACCTGTCGGCATTGCGATATATAGCGGCGATAATCTGTTCGGTAATACTTATAAAGCTTACCGACGAGCTTGAAAAAATCAAAAAGTTCAGACTTCTGCCGTCCTGTATCGCTTTTATGTCGCTGTTTCTGACAAGTATGGCGGTGCTATTTGCCTCGGAAATTTCTGTAAGATCGTTTATGATTTTTCTTTGCGAGGCGGTGCTCGGATTTGCGTTGTCGTTCGTCTTTTCGACGGCGTTTGACGCAGTTGGGGCATATCAAAAACAGGGCGGATTTACTGCACGGGATATTATATTTGTCGGTGCGTTTTTGTCCGTCATTTTGCTTTCGCTGTCGGGAATAACCCTGTTTTCCGTCTCGCCTGCAAGAATAATAGGTGTGTTTGCACTGATACTTGCCTCTTATATCTATAAAGAAGCGGGCGGCGCAGGCTTCGGCGTTGCGCTTGGGCTTGCAATGTCGCTTAATAGCGGCGTGGGGGCTTCGGGTGTTGCTTATGCGGTAACGGGGCTTGTGAGCGGAATGTTTTCGCATTTCAACAGAGCTGTGAGTACGGCGTCCGGCTTTATTGCTTTTTCGGCGGCTTTTCTGTTTGAAAACGGCTCTGTCGAAAAAATGTATCTTCTTATTGAAACGGCGGTGGCTTGCATCGTGTTTCTGTGCATACCCGAAAAGGCCCTTCGCTCACTGACGGGCGGATTTTATGAGCGCCGTGAACCCGTGAATGTGAATTCGCAGCGCCTTGCTCTGCTTGAAAGGCTTAAAAATGCTTCGTCGGCGGTCGAAGAGGTTTCGGGAGCGGTCAACGCCGCCTCGGAGATACTCAAAAGCCGTGAGCCCGAAACTGAGCTTGATGTATATTCGAGGGTCAGGGCAGGGGTATGTGCCGACTGTCGGCTCAGTTCGTTTTGCTGGAATAAAAACTTTGCCGACTGCAAAAAGGCGTTTGATACGATGAGCGAAACGCTTAAAAATAACGGGGTTGTCAATTCAAACACCCTGCCGCCGTTTTTGAAAGGCTGCTGCGTTAAATCGGACGAGATAACGGACAGCTTTAATAAAATTTACATAGGCTATGTATCGTCAAGGGCGGCTCGGGAGAAAATTGAAAAAATGAGAAGCATATCCTCCCGCCAGTTCGGAGGTATGTGCGATATTCTCACGGAAATATCCGAGGAATTTACAAAGGAAATCGATTTTGCTGACGACATTTCCAAAAATGTTGAGGATTTGCTTATATCCTCTTTTGATGTTTTTCCCGAAACTCTTGTGTGCAAAAATTCCGAAAACGGGAAGCTGAAAATTGAGTTTACATTCCGTAAAAAGAGCGGAAAAATAAACGAATATGAGCTGCGCAAGGCGTTGGAGGGAGTGTGCTCTGTTAAACTGGACAGGCCGTCCGTTACTTCTTCGGGGGACGAGGCGTGCGTGTGCTTTTGCGAAAAGACCGTTTTCCGAGTAGATGTTGCGGCGTCAAGGAGCGTTGCCGACAAGGATAAATATTGCGGCGACAGCTTTGAAAGCTTCTATGACGGCAAGGGTAATTTTAATGTCGTTTTGAGCGACGGAATGGGAACGGGAATGAGGGCGGCGGTCGATTCGTCGCTTGCGAGCTCAATGACGGCGAAGCTCATACGCTCGGGCTTTTCGCTTCCGGCGGCATTTCGGCTTGTGAATTCCGCACTTATGCTCAAATCGACCGAGGAGTCGCTCGCAACGCTTGATGTCCTGTCAATAGACCTCTACACGGGCAACGCAAGGCTTTGCAAGGCGGGTGCGGCGGCAACGCTTGTAAAGAAAAGAGAAAACGTAACGGCCGTCAACCGTGCCTCTATGCCGTTGGGCATTCTTGAGGAGGCCGATTTCGTGTCGACCGAATTCAAGCTTCGCAGGGGCGATACGGCGGTTATGGCAAGCGACGGAGCGTTTGAGTACTCGCTCAATACTGCAAAAACGATACTTTCGGGAACAAACGACCTTTCCGTTGACGAGCTTTCGGAAAAAATCACAGAAACAGCCAAGCGTGAAAGAGGCAAAAAACCGATTGACGATGTTACGGTTATTGCACTGAAATTAGTGCCAAATGAATAAAAAAGGCAGGAAAAAACTGAAAATTTACATAAAAACTAAAGAATTGATTGACAAGCGGCGAAATTTATTGTAAATTTTATATGTATTGATTGATAATGCACAATTATACGCCAAGAAGAATTTGAAAGGGGATATTTTTCAAATGGCAAAAAACAAACCTGTTCTGACTCCCGAGGAGTTGGAAGCTAAAAACGCAAGGAAGGCAGAGAAGAATAAAATCTTCGGCGAGACCTTCGTAAAATCGCTTGCGATATTGATGTCTATCGTGCTTGTTTATTCAATTGTTTACATAGCATTCGGACAGGGTACTACGATTGAGCAGAAGATTGTTACACAAGGCAGCTCAAACACTTCGGGCGGCAGCAGCTCATCATCAAGCAGCTCATCATCAAGCAACTCATCGAGCTCATCTGACAGCTCTGCGTCATCGGATTCAAATTCAAGCAGCGACAGTTCGTCATCGTCTTCTTCGGAGGCGGGCGAAGTAGCAAAGCTTATCAACAGCGCAACAAAGGCTGCTGTTGATGCAAAAGCAGGCTACGACTGGGAAAGACACTGCACGGTTGAAAACATCGATGTAGGTTCTGCTACAAGCACACTTAATAAGATTATTCAGGGCGTTGACTCCAGCGCAGACCTTAACTCGGTTGTCGGCGGCTTCCTCGGCAGAGGCGATCAGAAGCAGACCTGCCCCAAGGGTCAGACTCTTGACACAATTGATGTTCAGAAGGACGACGGTACAACGGAGAAGCTTTATCACGGTTCAAGTTACACCCTTAAGGCTACAAACCTTCAGGCTGGCGATATTCAGAACCTTACCGTAAACGGCGATACATACGAGTTCACAATTCCGGATTCGACCAATCCCGACAGAAACGGCAACAATGCTCTTTCGAGATTTACAAACGATATCGTTATCCAGAGCGAGGTCGACGCAGAAATTAAGAGCTATGTATCTGTTGTAACCGTAAACTCCGTAACCGCAAACTATAAGAACATCAAGGTTAAGGCTGTTATCACAGACGGTAAGCTTCAGAGCCTTGAATATTCGTATGCGGCTGACGCTGAAATTCAGCTCAAGGCAATCGTTTCGATTACAGGTACAGGTAACCTTAACGCAAACGCTAAATATTCTAACTTTGTATACTAATTCTTGGGAGGTAGCTTAAAATGGCAAAGAAAGAGAAAGTTCAGTTAACTCCTGAGGAGATTGCTGACAGAAAGATTCGCAGATCAAACGGTTGGACCCGTTTCTGGGCTATATTTCTTTCATTCGTACTTGTTGCGGGTGTGTTCGGAATTGCACGCTCAAAGGGTCTTGATGCTTCGGCAAGCGAGGATGTTTCCGTAACAAACAGCGCAAACGGCGGCGCAGCTAATGCGTCAAGCTCAAGCTCGTGGGATGACGGCTCGTCAAGCAGCTCGTCAAGCAGCAGCTCGTCAAGCAGCGACGCAGCGGCTTCGAGCGATTCGGGCTCTGCAACCGCAGGCTCAACCGACGCGGCTTCAGTAGCATCGCTTATCAACAGCGCAACAAAGGCTGCTGTTGACGCAAAAGCAGGCTACGATTGGGAAAGACACTGCACGGTTGAAAACATCGATGTAGGTTCCGCTACAAGCACACTTAATAAGATTATTCAGGGCGTTGACTCAAACGCAGACCTTAACTCGGTTGTCGGCGGCTTCCTCGGCAGAGGCGATCAGAAGCAGACCTGCCCCAAGGGTCAGACTCTTGACACAATTGATGTTCAGAAGGACGACGGTACAACGGAGAAGCTTTATCACGGTTCAAGTTACACCCTTAAGGCTACAAACCTTCAGGCTGGCGATATTCAGAACCTTACCGTAAACGGCGATACATACGAGTTCACAATTCCGGATTCGACCAATCCCGACAGAAACGGCAACAATGCTCTTTCGAGATTTACAAACGATATCGTTATCCAGAGCGAGGTCGACGCAGAAATTAAGAGCTATGTATCTGTTGTAACCGTAAACTCCGTAACCGCAAACTATAAGAACATCAAGGTTAAGGCTGTTATCACAGACGGTAAGCTTCAGAGCCTTGAATATTCGTATGCGGCTGACGCTGAAATTCAGCTCAAGGCAATCGTTTCGATTACAGGTACAGGTAACCTTAACGCTAACGCTAAATACTCCAACTTTGTATATTGATTCTAAGGAGGAAACTTAAATGGCAAAGAAAAACAAAGCACAGTTGACTCCCGAAGAGTTGGCTGAAAAGAAGCTTAAAAAGAGAAAAGGCTGGGCAAGAGTAGGCGCGGTTGCATGTGCGCTTGCAATTACGGCTGCCGTATATGCGGTAGGCGCAAAGGACGGCCACAAAATCAAGCAGGTTGAAGAAACTCCGCAGGTGGTAACTCAGGTTGTTAAGGTTGAGTCTACAACCCAGAAGACCGAAACCACAACGGAAGCTACAACAAAGGCTGCCGAAACAACCACAAAGGCTGCCGAAACAACCACAAAGGCATCTTCCGACAGCTCGTCTGACGGCGGAATTCTTGATACAATCACAGGTCTTATCGGCGGACTCGGCGATATGGACTTCTCAGGTGCTGGCGATACAATCGAAGGCGTCGGCAACACAGCAAAGGATTTCTTTTATGACATCGCAGATAAGATTGAAAACGGCGATAGTCTCGGAGACATCGGCGGAGACATCGGCGGCGATATTATAGGCGGTCTCGGTCAGTAAAATATCCCCGATTTAATAAATTACGGCTGTTGCTCTGTGCGACAGCCGTTTTTTTGTTGATGTTCGCTAACAGCGTACGGTTTATTTTGGCATTTTTGCCGTTGAAAACACTCACGAAAATGTGTAAAATTAACTTGAATATATGCTTCGTTAAAAGGGGGTGTCGAAATGTCGCTTTTAGGAGCGGGTTCTGCAACTGTGTTGGCAATGTCCGAAATGTCAACGGCACAGGCGGATTATGTAAAGCTGACGGTGGCGCTTATTGTGCTTATACTGATTTTGCCGATTGTGTATTTTATATTGCTTCGGCATGAGAACAATAAAACGAAGCACCTTAAAGCGATAATCGACCAGACTATGCTCACCTTTGCAAAGGTTATCGACGCCAAGGACGCCTATACACGGGGACATTCCGAGGCGGTTGCCGAGTATTCAAGGGAAATTGCACGGCGTTACGGTGTGCCGAGGCGACAGCTTGACAACATCTACTATGCGGGGCTTTTGCACGATATAGGCAAGATTGCGATTCCCGACTCAATTCTTAACAAGCCCGATAAGCTGACGGAGGACGAGTACGAAACGGTAAAAATTCACACCTGTGTCGGTGCGGATATACTTTCAAGCCTTACAACGGTTGAAAACATCGCCGCCGGAGCGAGGGATCACCACGAGCGCTATGACGGCTCGGGCTATCCGAGAGGCATTTCGGGGAACGATATAAGTCTTGAGGGCAGAATAATCGGAGCCGCCGACGCTTATGACGCAATGGCTTCCGAGAGGGTGTACCGTCCGACATTCGACCGTAAAAAAATCAGGGACGAGTTTGAACGGGAAACGGGCAAGCAGTTTGACCCGAAAATCGCTGAAATTCTTTTGGGAATGATTGACGAGGGCTACTTCGACCGTTAAGACAATATAATACCGCAAATTCAGATAGCCGTTCCGAGGCATCAATGCTTCGGGCGGCTTCTTTGCCGTATCTACATTTCGGGCGGCATTTTTGGCGTACTACCATATATTGTGGCTGCAAAAATAATCAACAAATGCAGGCAAAATGTGCAATAAATCTGCTGCTTGACGAAAACTTCGTTCAAAAAACGGCGAAAACTCAAATGTTAACATTTTGTTCATAATTTTGTGGGAAAATTGCCAAATTCATTTGATTATTTTGCCCAAAAACAACAAATTTATTTGTTCAAATCGGAAAAACGCTACTAAATCGTGAATAATTTATTGACTTTTTTTTGATAAAATTCTATAATTTGAGTAACCATAGGAATGGTGTAATGGGGCGAAGTGTCTGAATTTTCGGACACGGTCGTTATGCCCTTGCTATCTTCGGCAGGCACACAAGCCTGTTATGATACACATCCTTTGGTAATATACTCGGGTGTGTATCATCGTCTCCCACCGACTTTAACAAGTGGGAATGGTGGGAGCCCTACCGAGTTAAGCAAGACAGCGTTTGCGGACTCCTCCCTATCGGGGCGGTCAGAGGCAAGAAACAAACTGCAGTCGCAAACAGCCGATGCGGCACCCCCGTCGGCATTCGTTAAACGGGGTGCGGACATTAAATCTTAATGTTAAAATAATTAGGAGGTAAACAAATGAAAAAGTCAACAAAATTGTTGAGTATTATCTTGGCAATTCTTATGATTTTCTCATCTCTTTCGGTTGCGTCATTTGCCGCAAAGGCAAGCTACAAAACTGTTGCCGATCTTGAAGCGCTTGCCGCTTACGACAGCTACGGTCAGGTAACAAGGCTTTCAACCGAAGAGAGAATGTCAATTCTTTTTGACACGCTTGACAACATCCTTGCAAAAGCGAACATCAAGATGGACCCGATCAAGATTTTGAGCATCAATATTAACATTGACGCTACATCTGTATCGGCACTTTGTGCTACGGTCGACTCTGTCTATGATGCAAAGGCAAACGGTTGGTACACCATTGCTGCAGGATTGTTTGACCTTGGCATTGTTGAGACGGTAACGGTTGATAAAAACTGTTGGAGTAAAAATATGTCTCGTGAAGGAACTGCACAGCTTGAAATCGTTTATCAGCTTCTCAGATTGCTCTCGGCTAACACAGCGGCAGTTGAAGAAGTATTCTCACAGGGTATTCAGCTTGGATTTATCGGCAACTTTATTAAAGGCCTTGACCTTTCGGATATCAACAATCTTATCAAAAACATTCCCCAGGCAGTTAAGAGCGCAGTCTTCCCGCTTATGGCAAGACCCGATACAACAGCTTCCGAGTTGGGAACCTACACAAACACATCGGGCGACGGCGGAATCCTTTCGGTTCTTGACAGCTTTGTTCAGACAATCTTCACAAAGCCGATGAACTGGACATCATACAGAGTTGACGCTTCGGGCAACGACCTCGGCTACACAACAGCTCTCCCGACCGCTGCTGAGCAGACATCAAGATACTTTGTTATCAGCGGTGACGGCTCAAAGATCACTCAGTATGACTACAACTTTGCTCCCCTTATGGGAACAAGCGACAAAACAGGAACCTGGACAGAGACTGTTACTTATACCAAGACTCTTGAAGAAGAGGGCGGAAGCACATACATCTTCAAGGCTCCCGAAAACTATACCGGCGACGCTTCGCTCAAGTGGTACACCGCGGGCGACAAGGGATATTGGCTTCCGTCAGTCAGAGACGCTATCAACAACGGCGAATTGAGCTTCTCGCTCAACGGCGACGACAGCGTTCTTACACTTCTCTACAAGTTCATTCCTTATGTATTTGCAGAAATGGCACCCACAGTTCTTAACGGTTCTGTTAAGAAGCTCCTTGCAGGTGCATTCGATGTTACATTTGAAGAAATGACCGCTGATGAAGTTACAGCTGCGGCTTCCGCAACAGGCGATCCCGACAGCTTCTTCACAAAGGACCAGGAATTCTATCTTTGGGAATATTCCGATTATAAAGTAATTGACGGCGTTCCTTATTACCGTTTCGAGGATACATACTTCAAGGGTACAATCCCCGCAAACATCAGCACATATTACTATATGTTCGACTGGGATTGGAACATCACCGACGATTTCGTTAACGAATTTATTCCGACAACAGACGGAACAACAATTGGCAACTCTGCAGCAGGCTATGACAGCGTTCTTGACGCTCTCAACGCTTTCGTTTACAAGGTAATCGATACTGCTCTCGTTGACAACTTCACCGTTAAGGGCGTTACATACAACCTTAAGGAAGGCATCAACTGGCAGAACGGCGGCCTCGACAAGGTAATCGACAATGTTCTTGCCGCTGCAAGATACATCTTCAATATCGCTCCCGAGGAAATCTTCGACGAGTATTACAACGACGCTAAGCTTTCACCGTATTACAATATGATGATGAACGGCACTAAGAAGCAGGCAATTTTGGGTCTTGTTGCTGCGGCAGTCAAGATGATTATGCCTCAGGTACAGTTCCCGTCAGAGGCTAAGCTTTGCGAGACAGTCGGCACGGACAGCACGAACGATGTTTCTGTTCTTGCTCTCGGCGCAGTTGTAGTTCGTGAGCTTTGCACACAGCTTATGCCCGCATACAACTTTGACGCACTTATCTATGCAGACTACAACACAAAGACAATCCTTACCGGTACTTCTTACGATTCAGACTACTGGCTTGATACCGTTATCACAATGGGTATTGACCTCGGTATGTACTATCTTCGTAACATCACAGACCTCGGTGAGGACAAGACAACAGGCTACTACGCTGTAATGTATAACCTCGGCGCAGTTCCGTCAAATAACGCTGCTTCGTTCACCTACACCGCAAATTCAACCTATATCGACGGCGTTCCGACATGGCAGTATAAGATTGACTGGATCATCGACTGGGCTCTTACTTCTTCGGAAGAGTGGGCTTGGGGCTTTGAAAAGCTTATCGACTGCGGTTCAACCGTTAACCTCTCAACATATCAGGATCCGTGGGCTAAGCTCAACAAGATCTTCCTTGATCTTCTTCCTCTTGATGAGGTTCTCAGCGACAGCGGCGCTACATCAGCAAGCGGCACATGGCTTGAGAATGTACTCAGAGGCAAGCTTGTAAAGGGCATCAATACTCTTGATCTCCCGTTGGTTGCAAGCGCATTTGATATTCCGAGCGGAATTCTCAGAAATGCAAATGTCCTTACTCAGGTTGTTACAGTTGTAAGAGGTCTCCTCAACGATGTAACCTACAAGGTAATGGGCAGCTACACTTTGCTTTCCGACAGCACATACACAACTCTTGATACAATCCTTAACCAGAACAACATCAAGAACCTTGTTGTAAACCTTGTCGGCAAGCTTTACACAGCAGGCAACAACGGACTTCTTGTTCCGGTAATGCCGATAGTAGGTATGTTTGTCGGCTGGAAGACGGGTGCTCAGGAATACTCCGAACCTTCGATTTATTTCACAACGAGCAGCAATGACACTTATCTTCATAAGGATGCTACAATCACTCTGAAATTCACAAACAACTCGGCAGGTATGCTTGAGAAGCACAGAAATTCAGATGTTGAAGATAAGAGCTATACAATCCAGGTTTCAAATGTAGAATGTGAAGACGGCGCAACAGCGTCCGGTTTCCCGGCAACCGTTGAACCCGGTGCTACAGCTGACATTTCGGTTACCGTTCCCGGAAATGATGAGACTCTTAAGTTCATCATCACTTACTCCTACATCGGTAAGGATGGCCAGGCGCTCGGCGGCGAGCAGAAGAAAGCAGTTTATGCTCGTACAACAAGCACATGGGACCAGGAAGGCGAGCAGGAGGCATCAGCAAAGGTATCAAACCTTTGGGCAAGAGACGCATATAACAAGTATATATTCACAACCGACATTTTCACAACGGTTACAAATTATACTGCATCAGGTACATTGTATAAAGGCATTTCGTCTGCAAGCTATTCCGGAATGGTACAGGATACTGCAGCTTCCGATAACTTCTCCGAGGCGTTTGAGATTTACGGAAGCGACAGAGAAGCAGCAGGTTGGCCGGCAAAAGCATCACAGAGCGGATTAGCTGAAGGCGCTGTTGCAGGTAAGCTTTGGAGAGAAAAATCCGGTATCACAAAGAGCTATGATTTCGAATACGGCCTTTATGAATCAGGTCAGGTTGCCGTTAAGTATAAGAACTCAGGTACATGGAAGATTCAGTTCTATTACTATACAGACTACGGTATAAACGATGTAATAGAAAGCTACACCGCTAAGAACCTTTTGGCTTCTGATTACGGCGAAGATGCACAGGCAGCGTTCACAGAGTATGAGAATGCACTTAAGAATGCTGTTTATTATGCAAATGCTCCCAAGACAACATCATATTTCGAAGATGTTGACCCGAACATGGAGCCGGCAATTGAGCGTCTTGACGCAGCTTATGAAGCTCTTTCGAAGTTCACTCCTATTGTTGAAACATCAGACGCAAGTGCGATTCAGGCTAAGCTTGATTCTTTGGAAACAGACAAGACCAAGGACATCGACTTTGAGGATCACGAGCTTTACGAGTACTTCCAGTATGAGAAGCAGAGAACTAATGCTCGTAAGATAATCAATGCTTACCAGAAGCCCGCACAGCCCGAGAACTACATCAGCGGCGAAAACCTTTCACAGGCAGTTATCGAGGCTATCGAAGCTGCTAACAGCGGCAATGTAGGAACAGGTATCGGTGCTACGGTTTCAACTCCGTCCGAGGAGGCTATGAAGACCTGGAGCGACGCAATTGCGAACTGGACAGATCCGACATATTCAGACCTTCAGATGGCGGACGCTATTTCAAGACTTCAGTATTACTACAACTTCATGGACGCTAACCCGAGAAGCTCTGTTAACAAGCAGTTCCTCGCTTCCGAAATTTCGGCTGCACAGGCTCAGAACTATGTAGAGAGCGAATACAGCAAGGATTCTTGGGCAGCTTATGCGGACGCTCTTGCTTCGGCTCAGCAAGTTCTTGCTAACGGCAGTGCTCTCCAGTCAGAGGTATTCGACGCTAAGTATGCGCTTATGAAGGCACAGAACGACCTTATCCCGGCTTATGCTTCAATGAAGGATAACGGATATCTCGAATCAGAGCTTACAGGCCTTATCGAACAGGCTAACACAATCGTTAAGTACTTCGACTCTTACTTCACAGTTAAGAGCGGCGTTGACGCTACAGAGGCTTGGAAACAGCTTGTCAAGGCTCTCGGTGTTGAGTACGATGTAACAGTTGACAGCGTTGATTACAGCGGCATCCTTTACAGCAACTCGGCACTTACATTCACAGCGTATGACAGACTTAATACAAACAAGGAAAAGGCAAAGGTTGACGCAGCTTGCGACAAGCTCCAGGCAGCACTCAACAACTTCGTATCGAGCGTAACGCTTGATAAGAACGACACAGGCGTTGTTAACCAGGTTACACAGGATGTAAGATACATTCAGGGTATCACACCGGGTACTGTTACAACAGCTGACGCTATCCTTGCAAACGTTAAGGCTTCTAACACAGCAGCTAAGCTTGCAGTTACGGCATCTAAGTCAAACGGCTACGGTACAGGTGCTAAGGTTGATGTTTCAATCGACGGTATCGGCGTTCTTACAACTTACTATGTAGTTATCTACGGCGATGTAAACGGCGACGGCGCAGTTGACGCATTCGACGCATTCGCAGTTGACAAGAGCGTAAACAACCTTGCTGCACTCAGCGGCGTATATGCTACGGCGGCTGACGCGGACGACAGCGGCGAAATCACAGTTGCTGACTTGACTCCCATTATGAACGCTGCGGTTGGCTACACAAACGCAATTTCTCAGACTAAATAATTGACCCGTTCGATTATCTGATGAAAACGGGGATGTCGGGTCGAAAGGCTCGGCATCCTCGGAAAATGACAAAACATACATTTAATCCTTGACGCATATAATTTCCAACGGTTGCCGAACGGCAACACCACTGTCGGTCGGTTGTTTTCTGCAGAGTGATAGCTGTTTGAAATTATCCGCGGGAAAATGTGCAGATAACAAAAATTACTATTGACATTTTTGCGGATTAAGTGTATATTTATTGGGAAAATAGAATAAGGAGGCTAAAAATGGTTAAGTCAAAGAAAATCCTTAGCCTTGCTTTGGCAGTTGTTATGGCTTTGAGTATGCTGACTGTCGGCGTTTTTGCCGCTGTTACAACTCCTACGGCTACATTCACCGTTACTTCCTCGGCTGCCGAGGTTGCAAACGGCGATGTAATTACAATTACCGTTACGGCAAACGCTACGGAAGACTTCTATGCCGGACCCATGTCGCTCCCGATTGAGTACGACGCATCATTGTTCGAGTATGTGGCTGATTCAGCAACAGTTTCGGACATTTACGGTGCAGGTGTAACAAAATCCGTAGTCAAATCAGACTCGGGTAAGCTTACTGTTGCTCTCACTCCCACGACAAGCGGAACGGTTACTGCTCCCAACCTTAACGGAGCAAATCTTACTGTGCTTACCTTTAAGCTGAAAGCAATCGGCACAACAGGCTCAAGCACAATTGCAATCGCTGACGACCAGAAAACTGCGTCAAACATCAGCGGTAAATTCTACTGTGGTTCGTTCGACGGCTCAAACCCCATGACTGACGAGCTTACAGAAATCGGCCAGACTCTTAACAGAGTAGGCACAACTGTTGCTTATGCTGGAGCAGCGGAACCGAATAAATTGGTAATTAAAGATTCAGCTCCTTCAACCCCTTATATTGATACAGTAAATAAAGCTGATGAATACACGGCTTCTATTTATGGAATTGATACATTAGGTTGGAATGATGATCTTACTCCAGAGGGTGCGCTTGCAGATTATTTGACAACCTCGCTTGGCGACGATTATCTTCGTATAACAACGCCTGACTCTGGTGTTGAGACAACTGGTACTGTTATTGAAGTTCTTGATGCTGATGGTGAAACAGTCCTTGAGACCTATATCTTCATTTACTTTGGTGATGTTGATGAGGATGGTAATGTCGGAAGTTCTGACGACTTTATCGTTTCTTACTATGAAGCTAACTATGAAGGTATTAGCACGTTGGAACAACTTATGGCTGGCGATATTGACGGCGATGGTTGGGCAGCAGCTGCTGATGGATTTGCAATGACATATTATGAAAGTGAGTATACAGGTTTGGCATCACAGCAAGAGATTGCTGCAATGGTAAATGCTAATACTTACGAGCTTATCTAACGAATAAATATTTTAGTTAAGGAGAATTTTCTATGGTTAAAAAGATTAGTGCGGTACTTCTTGCACTTGCTCTTTGCTTTAGCGTAGTTGTTCTGCCTGTTTCTGCAGCTGGTTTTGACAGTGATTATTCACTTGCCGACGGTAAAAGGATCGCATATAAAGTTGAATTGGATAAGGAATATTACAGTGCTGGAGATACTGTAACCGTAAATGTGTATCTTAATGTTGATTCAAACACACAGATTCATACTGGTTCAATGGCATTTGGCGTAAATTCTGCCGTGTTTGATACAACAACAAACGCAGCGGCTACTGTAAAGGCTACAGCGACTGCTAACGATACTTACAATTCATTCTATAATGATGTTGCAGGTCTTAACTGGGCATGGCAGAAAGCGACAATTGTTACTCGTATTTCAAATGCAAATACTGAAGAAGAGAATGCAGCTTATGATCAGTATTTGAAAGTCGTTTTCACTCGTAATACGTCTGGTTCACATGATAATGCTGGATTAAACACTGCTGGTTTGCCTGGTGATGATGTAAATGCTGATACAGCACCTTTCTTTAGTTTCCAACTTAAAGTAAGAGATGATGTCGCTGACGGTACTCCGGTTAGCGTTGCAATTACATCGGGTACAATCAGTTCTAACCCCGCTCAGACAGCGTTTAAGGCATTCCTTGATGGTGCGACAACAAACGTATCACCGGCAACAACAACTTATGATGTATCTGAGGCTGTAGCAACAGCTACAGTTGGTGCTGCAGGTCCTGCAGTAACAAAGGCTAAGAGCCAGGTTAAGATGACTCCCACAAGCGCAACAACAGTTGCCGACGAGTTCAGCTTCAGAGTAATTTCTACAATTACAGACGCTGACTGGGATGCATATTTTGCAAACACAGGTGTTGAAGGTGCTACAACAAGCTACATCACAGCTGTAGGTATGGTAGCATACAGAGGCACTGACGGTTTCGACGCTGACACTGCTAAGGCTGTTGTTGCAGGCACTAAGACTGACGACAACTACGCAGCAGCTACAACCGACTACATTTGCAAGGCAGGCGACGACGCTGACGCTACATTCGGTGCAGTTGTACTTCTTGACCATTCAACATTTACAACCGACATCACATACATGGGCTTCGTTCAGTATGTTGACGCTGACGGTGCCGCTCAGACAATCTTCTACGAGACTGCTGGAACAGCTGCTCTCTCATCAAACTATGACAGTATTGTAAGCGCATATCTTGCAGCTTATCCGTATGCAGGCTAATTTCTGAAACGGTCGTAAGATATAATTACAATAAATTTGAGAGGAGAAAAATTTGATGAAACAAATTTACAGCGCGCCGGATTTCGACGTTTCAGTATATGAAGTAGAAGACATAATCACCCTTTCAATAGGCACAGGTCCTGTTGACGGCGGAGATTCAGGTTGGATTGACGTATAATCTGATCGTCTGAAAGCGCAAGATTTATAAAACAGGAAGCAGGGTAAGCAATTACCCTGCTTTTTTGTATGTGAAATTCCCAA
Organism: Anaerovoracaceae bacterium; assembly: GCA_963590415.1. Lineage (GTDB taxonomy): Bacteria > Bacillota > Clostridia > Oscillospirales > Acutalibacteraceae > Fimenecus. The sequence continues at coordinate 42,860 of CAVAPB010000019.1, forward strand.
CCCGTAGGGACAGGGCTCGCCCCTGTCCGAAAACGCCGTGTAGGGCGGGGGCTTGCTCCCGCCGTTGGTTTGTTGTTTTTTTATTGTAATTTACGGTTAATATGAAATTATAATCAACGCACAACCCGTAGGGGCGACCTGCGGTCGCCCGTCAAATTCAGTGCAAATTAAAAGCGGGCGAACACAGTTCGCCCCTACGATATGATTTGTTTTTCAATTTGTGCGTTCAGGCTCCCTTGTAAAGGGAGGCTTAGTTATGCAAACATTGCAGTTTGTGTATCACCGTAGGGCAGGGGTTATTCCCATGATAGGGGAAATGTCTGCGTAAGCAGACAAAAGGGTGCCTGAATTCGGGAGAATTTGCTCCTGCCGTTAACAGCGCCCTTATGGGCGAGTAAATAATGAAGAATGAAAAATTGCGGGTGCTTCGCACGGATTAAAAATTATAGCAAACTGTGTAGGGCGGGGGCTTGCTCCCGCCGTTGGTTTGTTGTTTTTTTATTGTAATTTACGGTTAATATGAAATTATAATCAACGCACAACCCGTAGGGGCGACCTGCGGTCGCCCGTCAAATTCAGTGCAAATTAAAAGCGGGCGAACACAGTTCGCCCCTACGATATGATTTGTTTTTCAATTTGTGCGTTCAGGCTCCCTTGTAAAGGGAGGCTTAGTTATGCAAACATTGCAGTTTGTGTATCACCGTAGGGCAGGGGTTATTCCCATGATAGGGGAAATGTCTGCGTAAGCAGACAAAAGGGTGCCTGAATTCGGGAGAATTTGCTCCTGCCGTTAACAGCGCCCTTATGGGCGAGTAAATAATGAAGAATGAAAAATTGCGGGTGCTTCGCACGGATTAAAAATTATAGCAAACTGTGTAGGGCGGGGGCTTGCTCCCGCCG
>CAVAPB010000020.1:0-41477 GCA_963590415.1 Anaerovoracaceae bacterium
TCCCTTTTGCTTCGCAAAAGACGGACAAACGGTTCGAATCCTACCGCAAATCGAACAAAAAATCAGCAGATACAAAAATGTATCTGCTGATTTTGGCTGGGGTGGCAGGATTCGAACCTACGAATGCAGCAGTCAAAGTGCTGTGTCTTACCGCTTGACGACACCCCAATATTTATTTGATATTTGAATAATCGTTGATAGTGAAAACTCCGCCAAATCTTTTGACAGGCGGAGCTTTATCAGTGGGGTGGATAGTCGGATTCGAACCGACGGTCTTCAGTGCCACAAACTGACGCGTTAACCAACTACGCTATACCCACCATACAGCATTGGCGCGCTGAGAGGGACTCGAACCCCCGACCCTCTGCTTAGAAGGCAGATGCTCTATCCAGCTGAGCTATCAGCGCAATTTTCGAATGCTTGAATATTATATATGCGTTGAGCCGATTTGTCAAGGCTTAAATCGCTTTTTTCTTCACGCAAACACAAATTGCACCAAAATCATATAAAGCACTGTACCCGTTGCGATACTCAAAAGGGTTTTGCCTTTCCATGCGTGGAGTGCGGCGGTAACGGCGATTGCGATAAGCAGCGGCAAAAAGCCCGACAGCAGCGGGAATGACATGCCTTTAAGACAGTAAATTACAAGCAACGCAACCGAGGCGCAGGGGAGAGTCTTACCGAAATATTCTATAATTTTCGGCGTGGGCTTATCGCTTTTGAAAAAGAGAAACGGCAAAAATCGTGAAAGGACGGTTATAGCCGTCATTATTATAAATGTAATGAATATCTGCGCTTCAGTCATTTGCACCGAGCCTCCTCTCAAAAGGCTTGCGGTAGACGAGCAGAGATATGACAATCATAATCATTGACGGGACAATGAAGCTGTCTGCGCCGAACACAATAAGGCTCAATGCCGAGCAGGCAAGTCCGATAATCGCCGGAATACGGTCTTTACTTTCTTTCCACTGGTTGACGAAAATAACAACGAACAGTGCCGTAAGCGAAAAATCGATACCCTCTGTGTTGAAGGTGATAAATCCACCGAAAACCGCACCCAAGGTCGTTCCGAGCGCCCAATAAAGGTAGTCGAGCAGAGCAATACTGAGCATAAACGGTCCCTTTTTTACGCCGTCCGGCGGATTTTGATTGCAGAGCACCGAAAATGTTTCGTCACTCAGCATATAAATTATACCGGGCTTTTCCTTTTTAACATCCTTTAATTTGTCAATCATAGCTATGCCGTAGAAAATATGCCTCGCGTCAATCATAATCGACATCAGAAGCACATTGAGCGGATTGAACGGCGAAGCGAACAGCGATACGCCGACAAATTGCAGTGAACCCGTAAAAATGAGCAGGCTTGTTGATATTGTAAAAAGCGCTCCGAATCCGCTTTCCGTCATCAAAATACCGTATGCGAAGCCGAGAAAAATATATCCTGTAAGTATCGGCAATGTAAGCGGAAACGCGGCTTTGAGTGTTTTCTTCATATAATTCGACCTTTTCTGAGAGCATTCTGCTAATATTTTATCAAATAAAAAGGTCGAAAAACAAGAAAACAATGCCCAATTTTAGGACTGCATTTGTCGCTGAATTTGACAATATGAACAAATTGTGAAAAAACGCTAAAAAAAGTTTGACAAACGGCTCGTTAGTTTTTATAATTTATTATTATTAAAGAATAAGAGGAATATTGATGTTCCTCACCGATTAAGCGTATTTTGCAGTGTTATGCTGAAAAATAAATTTTTATCAGGAAAAAGAGGTTGATACAAATGAAAAACTTCAAAAAAGTAATCGGCGTAGTATTGGCACTCGCAATAGTCGTTACCTGTTTTGCGGCTTGCGGCGGCAACACAGACAATTCCGGAAAGACAAGCGATAAAATCGTTGTCGGCGGAACAGGTCCTCTTACCGGAGACGCATCTTCATACGGCATCTCGGTACAGCAGGGCGCTCAGCTTGCTATTGATGAGATCAACGCGGCAGGCGGTATGAACGGAATTCAGCTTGAATTCATTATGAAGGACGATAAGGCAACAGCTGCCGAAACAGCTACTGCTTATGACCAGCTTATGGACGCAGGAATGCAGATTTCAATCGGCGCCACAACGACAGGCTCCTGTGAAGCTTTCGCAGCAAAGGCTGTTGAGGACAATTTGTTCTTCATCACTCCTTCGGCTTCCGCAGCTTCCGTTATTGAAGGCAGAAAGAACGCTTTCCGTGTTTGCTTCGGTGACCCCGACCAGGGCGTGCTTGCAGCGGATACACTTGTAAATGACTACAAGATGAAGAACATCGGTTGCATTTATGATACATCCGACACATATTCATCGGGTATTTACGATGCGTTCAAGGCTGAGATGGAGAAGCTCGGCGTTTCCTTTACAACAAAGACATTTGATAAGGAAAACAACAAGGACTTCTCAACTCAGGTTGAGGCACTCAAGGATTGCGATGTAATATTCACTCCCTTCTATTATACAGAGGCAGGTCTTGTTGCACGCGCTTGTTCCGCTAAGGGTGTAAACGCTCTTATCTTTGGTTGTGACGGTCTTGACGGTGTAGCAGGACAGGTTGATTCAACCGTAACAAACGAGATTAAGTATATCACTCCCTTTGATGTAAACAGCACTGATGAAACCATTTCCAAGTTCGTTGCGGCATACAAGGCTAAATATAGCACAACTCCCGATCAGTTTGCGGCTGACGCTTACGACGCTGTATATGTAATCTATAACGCAATGCTCAAGGCAAACATCACCGATGCAAACATTTCGGCTTCGGAGCTTTGCGATAAGGTTGCCGCTGTCCTTACCGGCGGTATGGAGTTCACAGGTACAACAGGCACAATGACATGGAGTGCAGACGGTGCTCCCAACAAGACTCCTACAATTGTTACCGTAGAGAAATAATTGTTTCTTGACTGAACAGCAAAGACTATTTTGAGATAAGTCGGAGAGGATTATTATATCTTCTCCGACTTCGGCAATTTTCAGGACAGCCGCCGAAAGCGGCTTATCTGCGGATTTACCGCAAGCATCATGCCCTTGACGGCTACACTCGGGCAAGTGATATACCTTGTAGCGGAAAGGCTATGTGAATTATATGAGTATATTGTTGGACGGGCTCAGTCTGGGTGCGGTTTACGCACTTATTGCGCTCGGATATACTATGGTTTACGGCATTGCCAAAATGTTGAACTTTGCACACGGCGACGTCATAATGGTCGGCGCTTATGCTATCTATTCAACAATGGCGCTCAATACAAACCCTTTTATTGCGATAGCGGTTGCAATTGTCGTATGCACATTGACCGGCATTGTTATTGAGAAATTTGCATATAAGCCCCTCAGAGGAGCTTCGCCTCTTGCGGTTTTGATTACCGCTATCGGCGTCAGCAATCTTCTTCAAGGCGTTGCACAGTTGATTTTCGGTTCAACCTCAATAACATTTACTGTTGCAAATTTCAGCACCGTGCATATTCTCGGTTCCGAAATCAGCGTCGGAACAATTTTGACACTCGTTGTCGGCGCAATTATTATGATAGGGCTTACACTCTTTATTAAAAAGACAAGAACGGGCAGAGCAATGATCGCAGTCTCTGAGGACAGCGGTGCGGCTCGTCTTATGGGCGTTAATGTTGACAAGATAATTATGCTGACCTTTGCAATCGGTTCGGCATTGGCTGCTTTCGCAAGCCTTTTCTATGTTATCCGTATTCCGTCGGTTACACCGACCTTGGGTGCAATGCCCGGCATTAAAGCCTTTACCGCAGCGGTTATCGGCGGTATCGGCTCAATTCCCGGCGCAATGCTCGGCGGTATTCTGCTCGGAATGATTGAACAGATATGCAAGAACAATCCGACCGTTGAGGCTTATACAACGGCTATTGAGTTCTGTCTGCTTATCGTGATTTTGCTTGTCAAGCCTGTCGGCTTGCTCGGTAAACGCAGAAGGGAGAAGGTATAATATGGGATTTGCCGCAAATGTAAAGAAAACCTTCAAGCTTAAATACTGCTTCAATTATATCGGAGTTGTTGTGTTCCTTGTGCTTATGCTTGTTTTAAGCTCGACCGGAGCTTTGAGCCGTTCGGCTGTAAACCTTCTTCCGAAAATAGCATACAGCATTATTCTTGCCGTTTCGCTTAACCTTGTAGTTGGTTTCCTCGGCGAGCTTTCACTCGGACACGCAGGATTTATGTGCGTAGGCGCATACCTCGGCTCGTATTTCTCGATTTTTATACACAGCTATATTGAAAACACATTTGTGTGTTTCCTTATTTCGCTTGTTGTCGGCGGACTTTTGGCTGCGGTTTTCGGATTTATAATCGGCTTGCCCGCCTTGAGGCTTAAAGGCGACTACCTTGCAATTGTAACGCTTGCCTTCGGCGAAATTGTACGAAACATTTTCAAAAACCTCAGTGTATTCGGCGGCGCAATGGGACTTAAAACCGACACAATCAAAATTCAGTCCTCGACGCTTTATATAGCTGCGTTTATACTTGTTCTTATAGTCCTTTTCCTTATTCAGAATCTTATCCGTTCAAAGCACGGCAGAGCGATTACCGCTATCCGTGATAATGAGATTGCGGCAAAGGCTATGGGTATAAATGTTACATTCTATAAGCTTTTTGTATTCGTGATTTCCGCATTCTTCGCCGGCGTTGCAGGCGTTATCTACGGACATTACTACACGCCCATTCTCTATTCGGCTTTCGATTACAACTATTCAATCGAAATTCTTGTTATGGTGGTTATCGGCGGTATCGGTTCTATAAGCGGCTCGATTATTGCGGCTACGCTCATCACCTATATCAATTTCCTGCTTCAGAATAACCTGTCGGGCGATCTTGCGGCGGTAAGACTTCTTGTTTATGCTCTTATCCTTATCGTTGTTATTATCTTCAACAATGCACCCGCACTCAAGCCTATTAAGGATAAATTCAATTTCAAGGCGTTTTCGGCAAAGCTCTTCAAGAAGAAGGAGTCAACAGTTGTCGATGATGATGTCGCATGGAACAGAATAGAATCAAAAATCAATATGGACGAGCTTCTTTCCGTTGATGTCAAAACGCAGGACGGAGAGCTCCGAGATTCCGACAAACCGACGAAGGAGGATAAATAATATGTCAGATATTATGCTTAAAACCGAAAATCTCGGCATTTCCTTCGGAGGACTTAAAGCTGTTCAGGGACTTGATATTGAAATCAAAAAGCAGCAGCTTTACGGTCTTGTAGGACCCAACGGAGCAGGTAAGACAACCGTGTTCAATATGCTCACGGGCGTTTATCAGCCGACGACGGGTACCTTCTTCCTTGACGGAGAAGAACTCAAGGGCAAGACACAGGAGCAGATAAACCGCAAGGGTATCGCAAGAACCTTTCAGAATATCAGACTTTTCAACAATATGAGCGTTGTCCGCAATGTAATGGTCGGACTTCACAATCAGCCGGAATTCAAGTGCAATCCGTTTGTAAGTATGCTCCGTCTGCCCGGTCATTTTGACTCTGAGGTCAGAATGAGGGAGAGGGCAAAGGAGATACTCAAGATGTTCGGACTCCTTGAGGAGAGAAACAACCTCTCCTGCAACCTGCCTTACGGTAAGCAGAGGAAGCTTGAAATCGCAAGAGCCTTGGCTACAAATCCGAAGCTTTTGCTTCTTGATGAGCCTGCCGCAGGTATGAACCCGAACGAGACTAAGGAGCTTGTTGATATTGTAAAATATATCCGCGATGAATTTGACCTTACGATACTTCTTATCGAGCACGATATGAAATTCGTTTCGGGTCTTTGCGACGAAATAACCGTTCTTAACTTCGGTACGGTGCTTGCTCAGGGCGAGACCAAAGCGGCGTTGAGCGACCCCGAAGTTATCAAGGCGTATATAGGAGGTTAAATTATGGCATTGCTTGAAGTAAAAGGTCTTGAAGTGTATTATGGCGTAATTCAGGCTCTTAAAGGAATCGACTTTGAGGTAAACGAGGGCGAGATAGTTACCCTTATCGGCGCAAACGGCGCAGGCAAGACCACCACAATGCAGTCCGTTATCGGTCTTATTCCGTCAAAGGCGGGAACGGTTACTTTTGAGGGCAAGGAAATAACCCGTATGCCGTGTCATAAGATAGTATCGCTCGGTATGTCGCAGGTTCCCGAGGGCAGACGAATTTTTCAGGAGCTTTCGGTTTACCAGAACCTTCTTATGGGCGCATACATTAAAAAGGATAAAAAGGCAATAAAAGAAGATATAGGTAAAATATATGAGCGTTTTCCGAGGCTTGAGGAGCGCAAAAAGCAGATAGCGGGAACTCTTTCCGGCGGCGAACAGCAGATGCTCGCAATGGGCAGAGCGCTTATGACCCGTCCTAAGCTTCTTATGCTTGATGAGCCGTCAATGGGTCTTTCTCCGTTGCTCGTAGACGAGGTGTTCGGTATTATAAAGGACCTTAACAAGGAAGGTACAACCGTTCTTCTCGTTGAGCAGAACGCAGGTAAATCGCTTGCAATATCCGACAGGGCGTATGTCCTTGAAAACGGTAAAATAGTGCTTTCGGGTACGGGCGAGGAGCTTCTTCAGAGTGAGGAAGTCAAAAAAGCATATCTCGGCGGTTAATTTCTGTATATTCTATAATGAAAGAGTGATAATATGGTTTATCCGATTACCGTTGCAGGAGTAAAAAGAGATTTACCCCTGTGCAAAATCAGCGATAATCTTACGATTGCGGCATTTGTAATTTTCGGCGATGTAGAGCTTACCTGCGCATGTGCGAGCGAGCTGCTTAAAAGGGCTCCCGAGTTCGATTATATGGTCGCGCCCGAGGCAAAGGCGATTCCGCTTATTCACGAAATGGCAAGACAGTCGGGAAGAAACGAATACTTCCTTGTCCGCAAAAAGAAAAAGGCTTATATGAACGGCGTTTTTGAGACCGTTGACAAATCGATAACAACCGAGGGTGAGCAGAAGCTCTATATGGACGGAGCGGACGCCGCTAAGATGAAGGGTAAGAGAATACTTATCCTTGACGATGTTATTTCAACCGGCGGCTCGATTTCTGCGGTCGAAAACCTTGTTGAGCAGGCGGGCGGAAACATTGTCGGCAAAATGGCAATTCTTGCAGAGGGAGACGCCGCGGACAGAGATGACATTATCTTCCTTGAGCCCCTTCCGCTGTTCAATTCCGACGGAACAATAAAATAATCGCTGTAAAAAGCACAAAAATACAGGCAGTGTACCGATAAATGTACATTGCCGTATTTTATGTCTTGACATCGAACAAATGTACTGTTAAAATATGCTCACTGAGATTATAAAAGGGGACGGTTTTACGGAAAGGTCGATTTTACATTGCGATTTGAATAATTTCTACGCTTCGGTGGAGACGGTTCTCAATCCCGAATTAAAGGGGAAGCCCGTTGCGGTGTGCGGCAGGTCGGAGGACAGACACGGCATAGTGCTTGCAAAAAGCGAGTGCGCCAAGCGCTTCGGCGTAAAAACGGGCGATGTTGTCTGGCAGGCAAAAAACAAATGCCGTGAGCTGATAGTCCTTGAGCCTCATTTTGACGAGTATGTAAGATACGGTAAAGCGGCAAGGCGGATTTATTACGATTATACGGATATGATTGAGCCGTTCGGCATAGACGAATGTTGGCTTGATGTCACCGCAAGCGACAAGCTTTTCGGCTCCGATAGGGAGATTGCCTACCGCATAAAGGAGCGGGTCAAAAAAGAACTGGGGATAACCCTTTCCGTCGGTGTGTCGTTTAACAAGACCTTTGCAAAGCTCGGGAGCGATATAAAAAAGCCCGACGGAATTACTGTGATAAGGAAGGGAAACTTCAGGCAAAGAGCTTGGGGCTTGCCTGCCTGCGATATGCTGTGGGTCGGCAGAAGTACATACAAAACGCTTCAAAAATACGGAATTTATACTATAGGCGACATTGCAAATACATCGGTCGATACGCTTGTATCCATTTTCGGAAAAAGCGGCGAAACTCTCTGGCAGTGCGCCAACGGTTACGAGCACTCCGAGGTTTCGGATTTCTTCAGTCGACCCGAGGTAAAAAGCGTCGGCAGGGGAATTACCCTTGTTTCGGACATTGCTGAAAACGAAGAGGTGTACAGGGTGATTTTAAGCCTTTCTCACGAGGTTTCATATGAACTGCGGCGGCACGGGCTTTCGGCGGGCGCCGTGCAGATTTCCGTCAAAAACAACGCCCTGAAAACCGTGCAGTTTCAGAAAAAGACGGACTTCATAACGCAGAACGCAAGAGAAATAGCAGACCTTGCATTTTCGCTTTTTTGTGAGCGATACGACCGCAAATTACCCGTAAGAGCCGTAAGCGTCAGGGCTATTGACCTTTGCAGATATGATGTCGCGGTTCAGCTTGATATGTTCTTTGACATTGAAAAGCATATCCGCCGTGAAAAGATTGAAAAGACGGTAATATCGATAAATGAGAAATTCGGCAAAAACACCGTCAGAGAGGCAACGCTTTTCTGCGACACAAAAATTCCCGAGGGAAAAACAGACCGTATTCTTCTGCCCAAAACAAAGATGACGGGGTAATATAAAACAGAAACAGAGCAGTTTCAACAACTGCTCCGTTCCTGTTTTGAGGGGTTTTATTGGGAGATGGGATCTTGCTTAGCTTTTTCAAAACGGTATTTTGCAAATTCCAGCAAGGCAATCAGCGCAATACCGATAATAAAGAACACAATGCTGAAATTGTGGGGGTTTAATATCTCGTTCGACCTTGATACCGTTACGGGTCCTGCGACAATCGCATACAGCGAGCCGAGGAGCATACCTATAATCAGCATTACCGTCTGACCTCTGAATTTTTCAAGGCTCTTTTGTATGCTCTTTACCGATATGAGCGCGCCGAAAATTATGCCGAGCCCGAATACCGCCACCATGGGAATAACCTTGAAATTCAGATGAAGTATTTCTTTTACCGCATCAATTACGGGGAGATATACTCCGAATATCAGAAGCACCGTCGAGCCCGAGATGCCGGGCAGGAACATTGCCGTTATCGCAACCGCTCCCGCAACGAAAAGATAAGCTGCGGTTTTTATGTCAAACACCTGCATATCTACTGAAAGAGTGCTTGATTTCATATTGAAAAATGTCAATGCAACAACTATTGCCACACCTATAAGAACCAAAGGTATATATTTGTACCTGTTCTTTATTACGGGATATTCCTCTTTGGCGATTATGAAAATCGAGGGGAAGATAAATCCCAAAAACAGCGAGGATACGGCGTAGATGTTCTTTTCAAAGAACGCTGTCAGCACAAGCACCGCAGCCGCCATACCGATTGCCCAACCGACAAATAATTTCAAAAGGTATATAATTCCGTCTTTTTTTTCGCTTAAATCGCCGTAAATAACCTTGTTTATCGAGCCTATGAACTTGTCGTAAAAGCCCATTATCAAGGCTATCGTTCCGCCCGAAACACCGGGGACGCTGTCGGCAAGCGCCATAAAGAAGCCGTTTATCGCAGTGCGAAGCATCATACCCACTCCTTTATCTTGTCGGCATTTCGGAAAATCTCATCAAGCCTGTTGAAGAAAGGTACGAGGTCTCCCATATCAAGCGCTCTGTGGTCGAAAGCCACCGTAAGCGGAAGGACAAGTGCAGAGGCGATTTCTCCGTCAGAGGTGCACACGGGCTTCCTCTGAGCCGCACCTATACCGATTGCCACGAGCTGCGGCGGAATGATTTCAAGAATTGTACATTCGCCGTGCCAGTTACGGTAAATTGAGCCGAGATTTGAAACGGTTATTGTTCCCTGCTCAATATCGTGCTTTGTAAGTCGCTTGTCTTTGGGAATTGAGTAATATTTGCGCTTTGCGTCGCCCGAAAGCGTTTTGACCTTATATTTGCCTGTCTTGGAGCCGATAAGACGGTACACGGTCTGCATTATTTTGCCCTTTTTCAAGCCCTGAACCGTGTTGTCCATCGATACCTCAAACATAACCTCGTTCATATCCGAGTTGTTGGCTCTCTTTAATGAGTCGGCAATGGCGTCACGCATCTGCGACATTGACTTTGACTCCATAGAGTGCATATTTATCGTCATCATCTCACCCGATTTCAGAACGACGGGCATTGAAATGTCAATGTTTTCAAGCGTTTTTACCGTGCCTCTGACAAGTTTGCGGTTAAACTCTATGTGACCGTTCATTTTAGGGCAAGCCTTGAGTCCTTCGACGATTATTCTCAGCATTGCCGTGTTGACGGTTATCTTTTCTTCTGCGGATTTACCGTTGTTTATTTCTTTAAGCGCCGCAAAAAGCGTTGTCACATCTGCGTCGTATGTCACACAGGCGTGGGGAATGGTTTCCCAGCTTTCCGAGGTCATATTCGATACGATTTTTCTTGCAATTCCGAAATGTTCCGTGTTTGTAACCTGCATATCGTTTCAGCTCCTTTGATTATCTTGATAAAATAATAATCACGGGAGCTTAACAGAAATTAAAGCAAAGTTAAACTAAACTTAAACAACCGATATTATGCCTTGAACCTGTATCCGACGCCCCACACGGTGGTAATGTGACGGGGTTTTGACGGGTCGTCCTCCAGCTTTTCGCGAAGCCTGTTTATGTGAACCGCTACCGTAGCGGTATCGCCGAGGGAGTCAAAGCCCCATATTCTTTCATAAAGCGTTTCCTTATCGAAAACTATGTCGGCGCTCATAACAAGGAACAGGAACAGCTCGTACTCCTTGTTTTTTAATTCCACTTCGGTTCCCCGTTTGTAAACTCTGTGAGTTGAGGTGTTGATTTTATAGTCGCCCACATCGATAACGCTTTCTTTTTTGCCGTCTGTCGCTTTGAGGCGTTCATATTGTGCGATGTTCGCCTTTACCCTTGCAACGAGCACATTTGGGGAAAACGGCTTCTCAACATAGTCGTCCGCACCGAGACCGAGCCCTCTTATCTTGTCAATGTCCTCTTTTCTTGCCGTTACCATTATAATGGGAACATCGGTAATTTCACGCAGCTTTTTGCATACGGTAAAGCCGTCGAGCCCGGGAAGCATTAAATCCAGCAAAATCAAGCTGTATTCGGTTGCCTTGACCATATCTATACCCGTTATGCCGCTTGGGGTAATATCCGCTTCAAAGCCGTTTATCTGTAAATAATCCCGCTCAACCTCGGCTATATCGTTGTCGTCCTCAATTATAAGTATCTTATTCATCACAGCACCTCAAATAAATAATAATCGAAAGTCCGCCCTCGGCGCTTCTTTTTGCGTTGACGCTGCCGCCCATTGACATAACCGCCTTTTTGACGAAAGCAAGACCTATTCCGTTGCCGTTACCCGTGTCGGAGCGTGCCTTGTCGGTTCTGTAAAAGACCTCAAACAGCTTGTCAAGGTTCTTTTCGTCAACACCGGGTCCGTCGTCTGCGAGCTCGATTTTGGCAAAGCCGTCCTCACAGCAAACGGAGACAATAACATTTCCCGTTTCCTTGTTTTTGTATTTAAGGCTGTTGTCGAGAACATTTGAAACAATTCTCAAAAGCAGCTCATCGTCCGCAAGGACATTGATTTTATTGTTCGGCACAACCGTTATGTCAAGTCCCTTTTCGGCATATTCGTCCCGAACGCCGCCGACAATTTCTTCTATTGCGTCGGACAGGGGAGTTTTGACGCAGTTTACAGTCATTTCCTCCATATCAAGTTTTGAGTAAGCGAACAGGGAGGAAACCATTTTTTCAATATCGCAGGTTTTGCGTTTAATTGTTTCGAGATATTTTTTCTGCATTTCGGGTGTATCGGCAACGCCGTCCGAAAGCCCCTCGACATACGCCTGAATTGATGTCAGCGGACTGCGCAGGTCATGTGAAATGTCAAGCAGAAGCTCTTTTCTGTTTTCCTCGTTTTTCTCTGCAAGCTCAACGGACTTTTTAAGCCTTACCGCCATATCGTTGAAGGCTGTGCAGACGGGGAGAAATTCATCGTTTTGCGAATATTCAAGCCTGTAAGAGAGATTGCCGTTGCCGATTTCCTTTACGCCGTTTGAGAGAATATCCAACGGCTGTTCAATCTTTTTGAACACAAAGGCGGTCAGAAAACGGTTTGTGAATATTATCGAAAGCACTATCGCCGCACATATAGCCACGGCTGAAATCACAAGCACAATCCTGAAGCTGTTGTTGTCCTTGTGATTGTTGCTTGAGAACATATAAATTTCGTAGTTGTTGCCGTTTGAGTTCTCGGTGTAATAGTAGACCTGTGTGTTCTCGCTTGAAACAAAGGCGGTGGAGCCTATCGACTTTACCGACTCCATAAGCGAGCGGTCGGCTATTGTTTCGTTTCCGACGGTGTAAAAATCGTTGCCGTTTTCATACACCTGCACATAGGTGGTGTTCTTGTCAATGATATTTCCTATTGCCTTCAGACGCGCCTGAGCGTCGGAGCTTCCGTGCTCGAATATTTCATAAAGCTTGTCGGAGACCGCAACGCTTGTTGTGTAAAAATCGCCGCTGCTTTCAAATCCGAAGCCGTTTGAGGCGTGGAGCGTAAGATATATGCCTCCGAGGCAAACACAGCCGACAAGCAGTGTTATTACCACGGGAATTACAATCATTATAATGTTGGAAACGGCAAGACGCTTTTTTACAGTCATTTTTATCACCCGATTATTTATATTACATTGTATATAAAGCATTGTAAAGGAAATTTATAAACTGAAATTAAACTGAATTGAATTTACAAAAAAACAGCCTCCGACGGAGACTGTTTTTGAAGCTTTTATGTAATTATCAATTGTAGTGCTTATCCAATTCCTCGTCGCATTTCGGATATTTCTTAATTTGCGGATTTAAGAACACCTTGCCTCTTGCGACAACGGCATAGGGCTGTGAAAGTGCTCTGAAATCGTCAAGCGGATTTGTGCTTGAAATGAGTATATCGGCACATTTGCCCTCTTCAATGCTTCCCGTAACATCCGAGAGCCCGAGAATTTCGGCATTTCTGAGCGTTGCGGTATAAAGCGCAAATTCGGGGCTTACGCCGACATTCTTTTCAAAGTAATGGAGCTCTCTCCACATATTGTAGTGCGTGGTGTAAGGACAGCCCGTATCGGTGCCGAGACCGACCTTTATTCCGTTATCGAGAGCTGTTTTTGCGCCCTTTATCATATTGTTGAAAACAACATTTGAGTTGTACTGAACGACCTCGGTGATTCCGAGTGTTTCACGCTCGAATTTAGCCATTGGCAGGGCGGGGGAAAGCGTGCACACCAAAACTGCGTCGTGCGCCTTGAAGGCGTCGATTTCAGCCTGCGTAAGTGTTGAGCCGTGTTCTATAGAGTCAACGCCGTTGCTTACAGCCGTTCTTACGCCCTCGGGGCTCTGAACATGAGCGGCAACCTTTAAGCCGTGCTCGTGCGCCCTGTCGCAGCACGCCTTAATCATATCCGCCTGCATCATAAGCACTCCGGGCTCGCCCTTAACCTTGGCGTCCATAACGCCGCCCGTAATCATAAGCTTTACAAGGTCCGACTTTTTGTCTATAAGCTCGTCAACCATTTTTACTGCGTCCTGTACGGTGTTTGCCGCCCTTGCGACGGAGCCGACCATATGACCGTTCGGTACGCCTATCGCAAAGTTTGAGGCGAGAATACGGGGGCCGTCAAGCTGACCTGCGTTAATTTTGTCGCGGAGCTTTGAGTCGATGTCATCAAGTCCGCCGACCGTTCTTATTGTCGTAACGCCCGACATAAGACCCTGCATTGCGTAGCCGTGACACAAATTGAGTGTAAATTTCCTCATAGCCGCCGAGGAGAGCGCAAGCTTTGAAAGGAAGTCCGCTTTAAGCGGCTTTTTCTGCGGCTTTCCGCCTGCGGGGAGATGAACATGGAGGTTGATAAGACCCGGCATAAGATATTTTCCGCTCAAATCAATCACCTTGTCCGTGCCGCTCGGCTCGATTTTTCCGATTGCGGTAATTTTATCGTTCTCGATTGCAACATCGACATTTTCCCGTGCAACCATATCCTTTGTTCCGTCAAGTAAAGTACAGTTTTTGAAAATTGTTTTCATATTAATCACCATAGCCTTTCAGGCAACAAATAGTTTATTAAAAATCACCGTATTAACCTGCGTTGCCTGAACAGGCGTGGATGGTGATTTCTGCCATCTCAAAATTTTGCCGAAGGCAAATTTTGAGGGCAATATAAGTTGGATAGTGTGATTTTTCACACTATTCACCTGCTGTTATCAATATATTTTAATTGTAACATATCGGCACGCATAAACGCAATAAAAAAAGAGGTTTGCCCCGATATGGGACAAACCCCGTGAAAGTGTCAATAATTATCGGCAGCGGTTATTTTTCCAAAACAGCCGTAATTTCGTTGTACCCGTCCTCACTGTATTGATAGGTGAGGGCTTTTGAGGCGTGCTCAGCCAATTTCATGGAAATTTCATCCATGGTCAAAAGAGGATTTACCTGAGGCGCCTTCCAACGGAAATGTATTTCGCAGATGCCCTTCTTTTCCGAATATTCCAAGCGGAAATCCAATTCGGTATCGTCGTCGATAACAGGATAAATAGCCTGAGTATAAATTTCCTCCATTATCGACTCGATATGAAGAACAAGCTTCGGAGTAAGCAACTTTTTCAATGCGAAGGCGTTGATTTCACTTATCATACCGAGATAATCGAACTTGTTGCGTACAAAGGTCTTATGAATGCCGTCAAGTCCGTTTATAAAACGGCGTGTAAGCTCCTTTTGAGGGTTGTTGAATATCTGCTCCGGAGTTCCGTCCTCGTAAATTGTACCCTGATCCATATAAAAAATTCTTGTAGAAACGGTTTTTGCAAGCCACATTTCGTGGGTAACAATCAGCATTGTCATACCTTCCTGCGCAAGCCTTTTTATTACCGAAAGCACCTCAGCAACCATTGTGGGGTCGAGCGCCGAGGTAGGCTCGTCGAAAAGTATGATTTCGGGGTCCATAGCCAAGGTTCTTGCTATGGCTACACGCTGCTTCTGTCCGCCGGAAAGCTCATCGGGGTAGTTCAGCTCTTTTTCAGCCAAGCCCATCGTCCTTAAAAGCTTCATTGCCCGTTCATACGCTTCCTGCTTTGACAGACCCAAAACCTTCATCGGCGCATACATAATGTTTTCAACCACATTCATATGATTGTAAAGGTTGAAGCTTTGGAACACCATTCCCATCTTTTGCCTTAATTTGTTCAGCTGACAGTCCTTGGAGCCTATGTCCTCGCCGTCAATCAGAACGGTGCCCGAGGTGGGCTCTTCCAAGCGGTTAATACAGCGCAAAAAGGTTGATTTGCCGGTTCCCGAAGGTCCGATGATTGATATAACCTCGCCCTTGTTGACGGTTACGCTGACATCCTTGAGCGGCGTGGCGTTTTCGTATTCTTTTCTCAAATGCTCAATGGTAATCATTTCTCGGCACCTCCCTGCTGATTTTCCGTTCCCGTCATTACGGGTCTGCGCTTAGGCATAAGCTTTTTGCGGATTGTATTCATAACGGAAAGTAAAATACAAGCGATTGCAAAATAAATGACAGCTATGGTTAAAAGCGGAACAATCGCCTCGTATGTATTGCTTCGTATGATGTCTCCGACCTTCGTCAGGTCGTTGATGGCTATATATCCCACAACTGCCGTTCCCTTCATCAGGCTGATTAAATTGCTGAAATATCCCGGCAGCATGGTGCGTATTGCCTGCGGAAGAATAATTCCGAAAAATGTTTGCTTTTTGGTTAATCCGGTTGTCAAAGCGGCTTCCCATTGACCCTTGTCAATGCTCTGAATACCGCCCTTGAACAGCTGCGCCATATATGCCCCGAATATCAAGCCGAAGCCGAGTATCGCGACAAGTACATTGGAAACCTTGGTCTTTCCGAAAATTACATAATACAAAATCATCAGAATAACAACTACGGGAAGACCCTGCATCAATTTTGAATAAACCTCGGAAACACCGTTTAGGAATTTGGATTTCGACATTGACATAGCGCAAAATGCCGCGCCGAAAATGTTCGCAAGCATAAATCCGAAAACGGTGATGATAAGCGTTACAGCCAAGCCGTCGAGAACGGATTTCCACCTGTCCTCGTCAACAAGGGTACGCTGAACGCTTCTTACTATTCCGCTTTGCGAGCCGCTTTCGTCCTGTGAAGAGGAGTCATCGGCAGTAACAAGAGAGGAAAGCGTGAAGTCGTCTGCATTGACAATGGGAACGAATTTTTGCGTGTAGTAAAAATCCGAGAAGTCTACGCTTGCTCCGCGCTCGGGAGTCCACGAAATCTGGCATGCGGCAAGGTCGTACTGCCCGCTTGCAATTCCGCTTAAAATTCCGGCGAAATCGACATCCTCAATTTTAAGACCGTAGCCGTATTCCTTACAAAATCCTGCTATTATATCAATTTCATATCCTACGGGGCTGCCGTTAAGCTTAAACGAAAACGGCTTTAATGTGGAGGTAGTGCCCAATGTCAGCACGCCTTTTTCTCCGCTCGTCGGGATGTCAACAGGCTCCCAATCCTTGGGCGTGAGCCAATAATCCTGCTTTTCTTGAAGCTCTCCCGAAGCCTTGAGCTTGGCGATATATTCGTTAAGCTCTTCACGGACGGAGTCGTTTTTTCCGGACTTTGCAAAGACCGTACCGATATCGTAAACGGCAAAAGCGGCGTCAAGATATCCGAAGCCCTTGTATTGTTGAACAAGGGTGTAATAGCTGACTGTGGGAAGAGCCGCAAAATCGACCTTTTTTGTTTCCAATGCCAACGCAACATCGGTGATACTGTTAAAGTACTGAATATTCGCGTCGGGTACCTTTGACCAAATTATTTTATCCTGAGGTGTTCCTGTCATTACGCCTGCTGTTTTTCCGGCAAGAGCAGCCCAGACCTCCTCTTCCGCTTCGGATGAGGTAACCGTTTCTGTCGAGGCTGTTGCTTCCTCAGCAAAACAGGGTATGTTCAGGAATAATGCCGCAAGCATAATTATGCAGCATAATTGAATAAAAATACTTTTCTTTTTATTCATAAAAATCCTCCTTGCAATACTTTTCTAATTATTTTAGCACCGCAGCGCAACAGATACAACAATTTTTTCTTAAATAAGCAAAGAAAATTTCAATTATACAAGTTGAAATCCTTTTATACATATGCTATACTACCAAATGACGGATTTCCCTTGATTGAACAAGGGTTTGACAATTTATTTGATTAGGGATTAAAGAATGGATTATATCAAATTCGGCAACGGAAAAGAGAGCTTCGTAATTCTTCCCGGGCTGTCAATACACAGCATTATGCGGTATGCGGACGCCGTTGAGAAAGCCTACGGCTGCTTTTCCGATAAATATACCGTGTATGTCTTTGACAGGGCAAAAAACATAGACGACGGTTATACAATAAAAAATATGGCTGATGACACCGCTCGGAAAATGAAGGAGCTGGGGATAGAAAGCGCAGATATATTCGGAGCCTCGCAGGGCGGTATGATTGCGTTGTATCTTGCGATTGACCATCCCGATGTCGTGAACAAAATGATTCTTGCTTCAACTCTTGCAAGGTCTAACGAAATCTTTGCCGAGGTTCTTGACGAATGGATTGACCTTGCGGAGAAAAGAATGGAATATGAGCTTGTTTCAAGCTTTGTCGAAAAGGTCTATTCGGAAAACACATTGAGTACTTACGGCAAAACGCTTATCTCGTCCGAACTTGGAATTACGGACGGTGAGTATCGCAGATTTCTGATTCTGGCTCGGGCGTGCAGAGAATATGATTGCAGCGGCGAGCTTTCCCTTGTGAAGTGCCCGACCTTTGTCATCGGCAGCGAGGGCGACCGCGTCGCAACGGCACAGGCATCTAACGAAATTGCCCGTGCGCTCGGCTGCAAGAAATATATTTATGATAAAAGCTTCGGTCATGCGGTGTATGACGAAGCACCGGATTATAAGAAGCGTTGTCTGAATTTTTTGAATGAAGGAGATGATCTACCGTGCTGAATTTGACAATAGCCACGGTTTTTCCGGCAATATTGACCGCATTGTTTTTATTGCTGGGGAAAAGCAGTAAAATTAAAAGTATGCCGTATTCGGCAAAACAGATTATAATCGGTATTGTGTTCGGCTTGTATGCCGTATGCTGTACGGAATTCGGTGTTGACATCGGCGGCGCGGTAATAAATGTTCGTGATGCGGCTCCGCTTGTTGCCGGATTCGCTTTCGGCGGACCCGCAGGCATAATCGCAGGTCTTATCGGCGGCGTCGAAAGATGGTTCAGTGTATATTGGGGCGGCGGAGAGGTTACAAGGCTTGCCTGCTCGCTTGCGACGGTTATTGCCGGCTTTACAGCTGCAAATCTCCGTAAAATTATGTTCAATAACAAAAGACCGTCCGCCGGATTTGCGATTTCGATAGCCTACGGTACGGAAATTCTTCATATGCTTCTTGTTCTGCTGACAAATATGAAGAATATAAGCGCCGCATTTGCGTTTGTTCAAAGATGTACGGTGCCGATGGTTCTCTGCACCTCAATTGCAACGGGACTTGCGATAGCTTTAACGGGAAAAATCAGCTTCAAGTTTGAAAAGCCGAGAAAAATTGTAAGCAGCTTTCTTGACGCACTGTTTGTTTGCGTTTTAATACTGTTTATTATTACGGGTTATATAACTTATGTAATTAACACGACAATTACCAAAACCGAAGCTCAATCGCTTTTGTCGAGTAATCTGTCCGATGCTGTAAAGGAAATTGAAAATCAGGGCATAACCGACAGGCTCAGTCATTGGAGAATCGGTCAATCCGGCGGAGTAATTGTTTGCAACGGCAACGGAGAATTTGTCTTTGCAAGCAACAACGATGAAATAGAAAATTATGATGAATGCGTGAACATCCTTCGCAATAATGACTTTGATGAAAACAAGATGTATCAAACGACCTTCAACGGCGAAAAGATGTACTGCGAATACCATTATGTCGGAGATTATACCGTTTTTGCGTATATGCCGTCCGACGAGGCTGACCTTTCGAGAAATGTTACGCTTTATATGATACTGTTTATGGAGAGCCTGATATACATCACGGTTTTCTGCCTTGTTTATCAGATTATAAGAATAAAATTCATAGAAAAAATCGAGAACATAAATGAGGGACTCAACAAAATCGTTCAGGGCAATCTGGATACAAAGCTCGATGTGAGAAGCAGCTATGAATTTTCCAATCTTTCCGATGACATAAACTCGACGGTGGACACGCTCAAGGATTATATCTCCGACGCGGAAAACCGTATTGAGCAGGAACTTAAGCTCTCAAGGCAGATTCAGAAATCAGCCGTTCCGTTTATTTTCCCGCCGTTCCCGAAGCGTGACGATTTTGATGTGTATGCTCTTATGAATACCGCAAAGGAGGTCGGCGGCGACTTCTATGATTTCTATTTTACCGATACCAAGCATTTTGCGTTCTTAATTGCGGATGTATCGGGTAAGGGTATTCCGGCGGCAATGTTTATGATGGCAAGCAAAACGCTTATCAAGAGCCTTGCGGAAAGCGGAAAGCCCGTTGACATCGTGTTTAACGAAACGAACGCAAAGCTTTGCAGAAGCAACGATGCAGGTATGTTCGTTACTGCGTGGATGGGCGTTCTCAACCTTGAAACGGGACATTTGGCTTTCGCAAACGCAGGTCATAATCCTCCGCTTGTGTGCAGGAAAAACGGCAAATTTGAATATATGAAAACAAAGCCGAATTTCATACTTGCCGGAATGGATTCCACCGTTTATCAGAAGAATGAGCTGTGGCTCAATCCGGGAGACGAAATATATTTGTACACCGACGGAGTTACGGAGGCTAACGATGTCAACGGTAAGCTCTTCGGAGAGAACCGCTTGCTTAAAAGCATGCAAAATCTTAACGGGGAGTCGCCTGCGGTTATATGCAAGCAGATTGAAAAGGATGTCGGCTTGTTTGCAAAGGACGCGGAACAGAGCGACGACCTGACAATGCTGTCGTTCAGACTTAATTATATGAAAAGTCCGAACAGTATAACCGTTTATCCGGATTTGGATTCGCTCAGACGGGTTAACGAATATATCTATAAAATTCTCGAGGAAATCAATGTCTCAAAAAGCGTCCTCAACAAGGTCAGCGTTATAATTGACGAGATTTATTCAAACATAGTCAACTACAGCAGCGCGACAAAGCTCAGAGTAAGCTATTCTCTTCAGAATGAACAGCTTATGCTGACATTTTCCGATAACGGAAAGCCATACGACCCGACAAAGACCGAGGAGCCCGATATGGAGCTTTCCGCAGAGGAACGGGTAATCGGCGGACTCGGCATATTTATGGTGAAAAAGATGTCTACATCTATCGATTATAAATATGAGAACAATGAAAACAACCTGAAAATCACTGTTGATTTGAAGTAGAACGGAGTTGATACTTTGTATAATAAGGCTCTGGTTTATGCGATAGAGGCGCATAAGAACCAAAAAAGGAAGGATGATAAGCCGTATATATATCATCCCGTTTCGGTTGCCATAGAGCTTGCCGAAAACGGTGCGAACGACGACCTTATCAGCGCCGGACTGCTGCATGACACCATCGAGGATACGACCGTGTCGTACGATGAGCTTCGCGAGGAATTCGGCGAGAACATTGCAAATTTGGTTTTGAGCGATACCGAGGACAAAAAATTGTCATGGGACGAACGGAAAAAGGCGACGATTGAATTTTTGAGAGCCACCGATAACCGTGATGTCAAAATGCTCGTTTGCGCAGATAAGCTTTCCAACGCAAAGGATATAAAAAGCTCAATCGAAAAAAACGGCGACGCCGTCTGGTCAATATTCAGATGCGGCAAGGATAAGCAAAAATGGCTTTATACGGAGCTTGTCGACGCATTGAAATCATTGGAGGATTTGCCGATGTATCAGGAGCTTAAACAACTTGTAACAGAAATTTTTTGAAAACAGGAGATATTTTTATGAGCACAAAAATTGAAATCAGAGACAATCTTACCTATGTGTATGTATCCGGCAGCATTACATCGGCAAACGCAGGCAGCTTTGAAGAAGCCATTGCCGACAAGCCCGGCGATACTGCGGGAATTATCATTGACGCAAGCGAGCTTGAGTTTATTTCATCGGCAGGACTTCGTGTAATTCTCGGCGCAAAAAAGAGATGTGCCGGAAAGCCGTTCAAGGTAATCGGGGTTAACAACGATGTCAAAAGCGTATTTGATGTTACGGGATTTTCCGAGATAATGGATATCGAGGGCAGTATGCGTCAGATAAGCGTTGATGGCTGTGATATTATCGGAGCAGGTGCCTGCGGCGAATGCTACCGCTTGGACGATGAAACTATTGTTAAGCTGTATTATCCGCAAGTCGGAAATGCGGAAATCGAAGCGGAAAAGGCTTTTGCAAAAAAGGCGTTTGTTATGGGCGTTCCGACCGCTATTTCGTATGATATTGTCGAGTGCGACGGCAGAACGGGCGTTATGTATGAGCTTATAAAGTCTAAAACTCTCGGTGAGCTTGTCAGAGAGGATTACGCTAATGTTGACAAATATGTCGATATGTATGTCGATACCTGCAAAAAGGTCGGCTCAATCGTAACCGATGATCCCGAAATTCGCGATTTCAAAATCTCCAATTATGCCGACATAGATAATCTTACAACAATTTCCGACCGTGAAAGAGAATACCTCTGTAAATTTTTGGACATGGTTCCGAACGGTAACAACTGTATCCACGGCGATTTGAACCTCAACAACATAATGGTTGAAAACAACGAATGTCTGCTTATCGATATGGGCGAGCTCGGTCACGGAACGCCTTTGTTTGATATTTCGCGAATTGTTTTCTCAATGGAATACGCTAATACCGCACCCGGCGAGTTCAATTCATTCTATAAAATGTCAAGTGAGCAGGTAACGGAAATCTTCAACAAGTTTATGCTGAAATATTTCGGCGAGCCGTTTGATGAGGCTGCTAAAAAGGACGAAAGCTTAAAGTGGCTTTATCCTCTTGCTTGGTTCAGAAGCATAATGTCAATGCTGAAATCAGACAGATGGAGCGAGGAAAAAAGGAATATGGCAAAGGATCTGCTGGACAATCATCTTATCCCGTTTGTTGACGAGCAGGCAAAATAATTATAAGGCGTTGCAGATTATACAACAAAAACACAGCCCTACCGGTGCAAAACACGCATCGGCAGGGCTTTTGTCAACGGAAAAGAAGTATAACATATATTTTCACAACAGTAATAAGATATATTGACTATTTTCGTGATTTAATGTAAAATTATAATAATATTTTGGGGGGTGGGAATATGTTAAAGCAGTGCCCTAAGTGCGGCGCAGAGTTACCTGAGGAGAGCTCATTTTGCCTGAAATGCTTTTCTTTTGTCGGCAATAATGTGCGTGAGACTCCCGTAACCCCGACATATAAAGAAAAAACGGCAAAGCGATTAAAAGCAAAAATGAAAAACTCAAAAGGCGGTAAATACAATGTGTTTGTTACCCGTGCCGGTGCCGTTGTTGCTACGCTTGTAATTTTTGCGGTCGCTGTCGCATTTTCCGACAAGCCTCAAATCAATGCGTACGCAGCGGTTGAAACCACGCTTGTTCCCGTTACAGACGAAGCGGGAGAGCCTGTTACGGATGAAAACGGCGAGGAGGTTTATGAAACGGTTACGATTGCCGTACAGTCTGAAGAAAAGGGCTTTTTCGCAAAAATAATTGATACAATCGAAAATAAGACGGAAAATAAATCAGATATTAAATCAGAGCAGGACAAGACCGTTTCCTCGGAAGACGGCAGCTCGCAACCGACAGGAAGCACTTCCGCCGATATGAAAGGCAGAACCGCAGCAGACAGCAGTAAGGATGATACATCTCCGTCGGAAATAAATGCCGAAGATAATTCCTTGACAAAGGACAGCGATTTCCAATGGGATGTTTACAAAGGAAAGGCAAGACTTGTTAAATATATTGGTAACGCTTCTACTGTAACGGTTCCCGCACAGCATGACGGAAACGATGTCGGATATATAGGCGATAACGCTTTTTCGGACAACGCGGGCATAAAGAAGATTGTCTTTGAGGACTCGCAGACGGCTCTTACTTTGCAGGAGGATTCGGGTACACCGAACGCAAAGTTCAATAACCTGCCCAATTTAACGGAAATTGTATTCCCGAGTAAAACGGAAACATACACAAAAATAATCGGCTCCGCTTATTTCTCGCACATTTTCAGCAGTTGCCCGTCGCTTAAAAGCGTTAATTTTCAAAGCAAAACGGTAAGCAACGGATATTGCTATTCGCAGGACGGTGCCGTCTATGCGCTGTGCGGCAGCAGAGTATATATGATGTTCTATCCGTGCGGTAAGAACGCTTCTTCGTTTACCTTGCCTGATGACTGCATAGGCTTGGCTCCCGAGGCAATACAGAACAATCCGTATATAGTTAGCTTTACCGGAGGAAGTAAATACGGAACGGATTTCGAATGCTCAGAGTATAACTTTAATAAGTGCACAAAGCTTAACAGCATAAGCGTATCGCCGCAAAACGAGAGTAAAAAATATTTCTGCGTCGACGGCGTGCTTTATATGAATAAAATAAGCGTTTCCGATTCGTACGGGTATAATAACGAGCGTATGTGCTGCTTGATATACCCTGCGGGAAAAACACAGGAGAGTTATACATTTCCATCGGGAACCAAGCTTAAATTTGACGAGAATTCATTCTGCTCGAATCCCTATATAAAAACCGTTTATTTCCCGGAGGGTGCAAGAGTATCTTCAAATTGGCGGCAGGGTACGGGAATATCCGTCGTCTATCTAAAGGATTGCGACGACTCAAGAAAAATAAGCGGCAGCTCGGATTTCAAAGGGATAACAGTAAGCTATTATTAAGGGGAAGTGTATAATGGAAATTTCGAAAGAAAAAAATGATACTACACAAGAGCTTTTGAATCAACTCTCGGATAAGGAAACGGAATTCTCCGAATTTGTAAATAAGGCGGGAAATTCCTTTGTAAAAAAGAATTTGAGCGACAGTTGGCTCGGGCTTATCAAAAAAAGCGAGCTTTCAAAATCGGATATAATCAATAAATCGGACATAGGCTATACATATTTTTACGATATATTAAGAGGTAAAAAGTGCCCGTCAAGGGATAAGATAGTCCGACTTGTTCTTGCGATGAAGCTCGGACTTGAGGAATGTCAGAAACTGATGAAATTATATAATTGGGCGCCTCTTTACGCAAAGGATAAGCGTGACAGCGCAATGATATATGCCGTAAACAATAAATTTTCGGTTTGGCAGCTTGACGATTTGCTTGTTGAAAATAAATTGGAAACACTGAAATGAGCATTAAAGAGGATTATATAAATAAAACGCTTGACAGCCGATACGAAAAGGTAAGCGTTTTGCGCAAAACAAACCGGAATACGGTAACGGCATACAGACATTCCGACAGCGGTAGTATGCTTTTGCTCATTGAAATGCCTGAGCATAACGACGGGGTTTTCAAAAGATTGTTAGGCAAGAAAACGCCCAATCTTCCTATGATTTACGATATATGCCACGGTGAGAATGAAATGCTTGTGCTCGAGGAATTCATTGACGGCAAAACCTTGGCGCAAATCATTTCAAACGAGGTGATTTCAAGTAAAGCGGCTGTTAAATATTGCCTTGATGTGTGCGAGGCGCTGAAATATCTTCATTCGCAGAAGATAATCCACAGGGACATAAAACCGCTGAATGTTATGATAGACAGAAATGATAATGCGGTGCTTATTGATTTGCAGTCGTCAAGGCTCATGTCTGAGGAAAAGGATAACGACACGCAGCACCTCGGCACGGTGGGCTATGCCGCGCCCGAGCAATACGGGATTTTTCAATCGCTTCCCGCAACCGATATATATGCTCTCGGCATTATGCTCAACGAGCTTTTGATAGGTGAGCATCCGTCCGTGAGAATCCCGAAAGGGCACCTCGGCAGGGTGGTGCAGAAATGCACGGAGATAAATATCCCCAAACGCTATCAGACCGTTGAAGCACTGCAAAAAGATTTGAAAAGATTTGCGTGGCTCAACAGATAGGCATATTGTATTTTTCTGTTTTATGTGTTAAAATGAATTTGATAAACGGAGAGCTGTCGAAAGACGGCTTTTCAAAAACATTTAAGTTAGCGTTTGCTAACCGAAAGAGAGGCGAACGGAACCGTGAAAAAGAGCTTTTGGGACAGGACGGCGTTCCTGTATGACGGCTTTATGCGTAAGGATTTTGCGGCGTATGAAAAAATGTACGCTCTTATCCGCCCTTCAATCAAGGAGAAGGATGTTCTGGAGCTCGCAA
Organism: Anaerovoracaceae bacterium; assembly: GCA_963590415.1. Classification (GTDB taxonomy): domain Bacteria; phylum Bacillota; class Clostridia; order Oscillospirales; family Acutalibacteraceae; genus Fimenecus. Next base: position 25,373 of record CAVAPB010000020.1, read on the forward strand.
CAGGAACGGGAGCGGTTGCAAAAAACACTGCTGATTTTGCCCGCTCCTTTGTTGCGACGGATATGTCCGAGGAGATGATTGAGCAGGCGAAAAAGAATTTTTCAGGCAAGAATATCGCTTTTTCGGTGTGTGATATGTTTTCTCTGCCGTATGCCGACGGCACATTTGACGCAGTTATCGTATCAAATGCCCTGCACATAGTTCCGTATCCCGAAAAGGCTCTTGCCGAAATCTGGCGTGTGCTAAAGTCCGACGGCGTGCTTATCGCACCGACCTTTACCCATGCGGAAAACTCCGTAAAGGGAAAAATGAAGGCGTTTTTTATGAAAACGGTCGGTTTCCCGCTCCATAGTAAATGGTCTTGCAGGCAATATCTTGATTTTTTGGAAAACAACGGCTGGACGGTGCGAAAATACGAGGCGCTCAAGGCTTCGTTCCCGTTGACCTATGTTGAATGTATTAAGAGGTGAAAAGCAATGCAAGACAGCGAGCTTAAAATTGACCGCAGCTGCCACTCGATTTATACACAAGAGTGCAAGCGACAGATACTCTTAAAAATCGCCCTGCACTATCCCGAAAACGAGTGTGAAGGCGTATGGGAAAAGGTACAGCTGCAATTTGTCGATTATCTTTCCGACTGGCGAACCGACCTCGGCGCAGGCAAAAATTTTCATAACGGAAAAGCGGGTACATACGACTGTATTGCGCTGATGTCATACTATACGGTCTGCAAGGACAAAACAAGCCTTGACGAGATTGAGGAGATGGAGGGCAATTTGATTTTGCCGACCTTTAAGAAGCTTAAATTCGTCGATTGCAACAAACCTCTTTTCAAAAGGCTTATGTATCTGTCCTTTTGCAACGCAAAAAAGCAGTGCGACAAGTGGAACGACTACAAGATGAGCGTTGCTCCGTTTGATAAGAATAAGCCCATATATTATGAGTTTACGGAATGTCCCGTCGCACAGTTTGCAAAGCAGCACAATCTTTCGGAGGTTATGCCTGCGCTCTGCAATGTCGATTTTGCCGCAATGGAATGTATCGGCGCACGCCTTGTAAGAAAAATGACCTGTTCAAACGGCACAAAATGCGATTATACAATTTGCGGCAGTCGGGACAAATACATAAACGACCACCCCGAATATGTCGATGAAGCAGGGTACAGAAGAAACAGATAAAAAAACGGGTATTCGGATAAAAAGTTAACCTCTGTTGCCGACAGAGGTTATTTCTTTAATTTAACATTTTTTTCTTTTTCAAAAAATAATAACCGTACCCGACAAGGTCTGCAACAAACCAGCCTATCGGAATGGCAAGCCATATGCCCGTTTCACCTATGACGGGGGCGAGGATATACGCAAGAACAACACGCAGACCGAGTGAAATTACCGTGAGAATAAGCGACATTGACGGTCGCTTAAGCGCACGGTAAAAGCCGTAGAGCAGGAACAGACAGCCTATTCCGACATAAAACGCACCTTCAATTCGAAGATAGCGCACACCGCAGGCTATTACCTCGGTTTCCTCCGAGCTTATAAACAGGCTCATAAGCGGCTTTGCGAAAATGCATACCGCAGCCGACATAACCGCCGAAAATGCCGCAGAGAGCACCGTTGCGGTGCGAAATCCCTTTTTGAGCCGTTCGGAATTTTGCGCTCCGTAGTTTTGCGCCGCAAAGGTTGAAAAGGCGTTGCCGAAATCCTGCACGGGCAGATATGCGAGCGTGTCTATCTTGACCGCCGCCGCAAAAGCCGCCATCGTTATCGCACCGAAGCTGTCAACAAGCCTTTGAATAAGCAGTATTCCGAAGTTCATTGCCGACTGCTGTGCACAGGTAAGCGCCGAGAGGTCGCATATTTCCGCAAACACAGCCCTGTCAAATTTGAAATGCCGCTTTTGCGGTCTGAACCTGCTGCATTTTTTAAGAAAATATATCATTATTCCGAGTCCCGAGACATACTGCGAAAAAACGGTTGCCGCCGCAGCTCCCGCAATGCCGAAATCAAGGTATATGACAAGCACTATGTCAAGCACTATGTTCATAACCGTGCTCACGCCGAGAAAGCGCAGAGGGGTAACGGAATTGCCCACAGCCCTTAAAAGACAGGCAAAGAAGTTGTAAAGCGAGGTTGCGATAAGCCCCAAAAAGATTATTATAAGATATTCACGCATTGAGAAATACAACTCGTCGGGGATTTGCAAAAACCGTAAAATCGGGTTTATAAATGCATAGACAAGGGCGTTTATCATAACCGTAACCGTCATAATCATAACAAATGACAACGCAACCGACTTTTTCAATCTTTCGGTGTCGTTCTTGCCGCAGTAAATTGAAAACAGAGCGCCTGCGCCCATTGAAAGCCCGAGGAAAACCGAAGTCAGAAATGTCATCAGGGTATAGGCGCTTCCCACCGAAGCGAGAGCGCCCGTGCCGAGCGCCCGTCCGACTATCAGCGTGTCTGCTATATTGTAAAACTGCTGAAGTATATTGCCCGCTATCATCGGCACGGCAAAGGCTATAAGTCCCTTTGATATACTTCCCTTTGTCAAATCACGGTACACATAATCACCTGTCATAAAAAATCCGCAGAGAGTATTCTATCATACTTTCTGCGGATTATCAATTTTACCTTTTAATATCAGTTTGCGGAGTCGGCTTTTCCCGTAAATTCCTCGTCGGCTCTGACAGAGCTCTCGAAGCCGCTGTTCTGATACACCTTTACATATTCGACCTCGAAGTCGTCGGCAGGGGAGGAGTCGTCAAACTGACCTATCTCCTGTCCGTGAGGACCCCATCCGTCGCCTGCGTCAATTTCAACCGTAAGGCGTAAAAACTCTTTGACCTTGGAGACATCGCCGTCCTTGGTAGCCCAGGTGGGAACGCCGTCAATGTAAAATACATAGTATTCGGGAGTCCATTTGAGCGCAAAGGTGTGGAAGCCGTCATAGAGGTCCTGTTCAAGGTCCGTTATGTACGGAGAGCTGTCTGCGTTTTTGCCGTAGCCGTCCCACAAAAGGGCGTGACCCATTTTTGAGGTCGGGGAGTTTATAAACGCACTTTCGTAGACATCTATTTCCGTGCCGTCCTCGCCCTTGTTTCCGACTTTACGCATATTTGACGACTGGAGCCAGAACGCAGACCACAAGCCCTTTGAATTCGGGAATTTGACCTTACATTCAAAGTAGCCGAATGCCTGCGAGAAAAGCATTTCGTCGTTTGTGCCCTTGTTGTTATTGTTGTCGCCGACGATTTTTCTCGTCTCTATTCCGCCCGTAAATCTGCCCTGTTCGGGACAGTTGCCGTCACAGGTGTGGTTTTCTTCGTATCGGGAGTGGACAATAAGCTTTGAGTCTCTCACTTCAACCATTGTCGGGCACCAATAGCAAGCCTGACCGGGCTTTGCTTCGTCGTTGCTTTTCCAACGGATTGCGTGGGGAGAGGTGGTCCATATTTCACGGTTTCCCGTGTAGCTGTCGCCGAATTTAATGTTTTCGTTGAGAGCGGTGCCGTCAAAATCGTCCTCGAAAACGAGATACCAGCCGTCTTTGCCGACTTCGGGAACGGACAGGTCGTAATTTTTGTTTGTTTTCCAGCTTTCATCCTGCTTTTTAGAACAGGACGAAAGACCTGCGGCAACCGCCGTAAGACATAAAATCATAATAAATACGCCGAAAAATCTTTTCATGGCTTATTCTCCGATTGCACAGACAACGCTGTTGCTTTCCGCACCCCAAGAGTCAATAGCCGTGATTTCAACATATTTTGTGTTTTCGGGCATATTGTCGGGGAGACGAAGAAGAGCGTTTTCAGCCATATTGTCAAGACCGAGAACGAAGTCGCTGAAATAAAGAACGGAGTCGATTTGCTTTTCCTTGCCGCTTTCGTAATCCTTGCTGTCTACGGAAATTTTATCGCCGTCGTCGTTGTAGTGCATAACATTTCCGCTGTAATCTGTCTGCGCAAAGGAAATCGGCGCTTTGTTTTCGTCCAAAAATCTCAAACGGTACGAGTGGACGAAATCGTCGTCCGTACCCGCCTTAAAGGAAATTGCGGAACGGGTCTTTCCGTCAATGTCGGTAATCTGAGAAATCTGAGCCGTAAGGTTTTCGTCAAGCGTGGGAGCCGTGTTTGCGGCTTTTCTGTTTTCGGTCGTGTATTTGTCGGGAGAGGTGAACGGAGCTTCGATAACCCACGGGTCTTTAAGAGCCTTACCCGTGTTCGCTTCAAGCCTTTCAACCGTTATTTTTTCGTCCTCAACGGACATAAACAGGCAGCCCGGAATGTTTTCGGCAATATTGTTGCCGTATGCGTCCTTCGGGATTGAACCGTTGAATTTCCCGGGCTCAAGCTCGATATAGTCAAGGCTCTGCGTTGTAAACGCCGTGTATGTATCCTGCCATATGGCTCTCTCGTCAATAAGCGAATAGTGCGAGTGAGCGGAGATTGAAACCACCTGCGGATAGTTCTTGAGCAGCTCGTTTATATCGTCGTTGCCCCAATCGTCCGAGCCGTAAGAGGTGTCTGAGGGGTTGAGATGAGTGATAACGAAAACAGGCTTTGTCGGGTCCTCGGCAATGGCGTTTTCGATTTCCGTACGAACCTGATCGAGATTTTTGTACGAGGTGTCGTATGTGCCGTTTGAGGAGCTCCAGCAGATGAAGTGGTAGCCGTTTATTTCGTGATTTGCATATACGGGCTGACCCGTATAGCTTGTGTATCTCTTTTGGAGACTTGCGGGCGTGCCGACCTCGCCGCAATCGACAAAATAGGGAAGCCAATAGTCGTGGTTGCCCATAATCGTCATAAGTATCGGTGCGTCGTCGCCCATAACCCTGTCATAGATTTCCTTGTAGGTGTTCCATGCGTCCTTTGTCGCAAGGTCGGTAAAGTCGCCTGCGATAAGCAATGCATCTGGATTTCTCCCCTTGAGCATCGTAAGAGTTTTTTCAAAGGAGTCATATTGGTGCGTGGTCTTATCCTTTGAGTCGGGGAGCTGTAAGTCGCTTATTATTGCGACCTTGAGCGGCTGACCGTTTGTGTTAACGGTTTCATTTGATTGAACGAAATCCAAATTGCCGTTATAGCAGAAATGAATTCCGAGGCATGTTGCGGGAACTGCAATCGCAGCAAGAGCCGAAACAAGCGAAATAATCAGTTTTTTTGAGCGTTTCATAGAATTTAACCCTTTCCTTTTTTAGCCAAAGCGTCATATATAGGCGCTTTTATCGAGAATAAATACTTTTTTTAATTGCATATATTTTATCATGTATTCTGTTGCAATAAAATCTTAAATGAGGTATATTAGATACAGAAATCGGAAGTAAGGCGTGAATTTATGTATCATAATCAATATTTTTTTCTCGGAGAGCAGAAAAAGACGGAGATTTTTTGCCCTGTTGTCGTAAGCGCGTACAAGATTATGACCGATGAGTCGTATTATCATATTCAAGATGAAAAGGAAAAAGGAATGTATCCGAAGAATACCTTTTCATTTTTGCGGTGTACTGCCGGAAGCGGCAGGATATACACTTCCGGCGGCGAATACGACATACGGGAAAACGAATATATTCTGTTAAAGTTTCACGATATTAAAAAGTACAAATCGACAAGCCATATCTGGAGCTATCGCTGGACAAACTTTACCTGCGGAGCTTTGCCCGACTTGCCGCTTTATAAGACGGGCGCCGCTCCCGTTACTGAGGCGGAGGAAAAAAGCTATGACAGGCTGTTACTTTTCGGCAGGGAGTGCCGGGATAATAACTATATAAATATCCTGTTTAGCGAGTACTTTTATTCCGTGGCGCAAAAAGAAATAACAGAGTCGTTCATAGACGAAAGCTTCTGTTCAAACAGACCGGTTGACGATATGTGTTCGTTTATTGCTCAAAAGGTGTTTTCAAAGCTCACAGTTGATGACCTGTCGGCTTTTTTCAAAATTTCCTCACGCAGGCTTCATCAGATTTTTTCTTCGGAGCTTGGTATTTCTCCGAAACGGTATATCCTAAAAAAGAAGATGGAGGAGGGTTACCGTCTGCTTGTGCAGACCTCAATGCCCATAAACAGAATATCCGAGCTTCTGTGCTTCAGCTCACAATATCATTTTACCAACGAATTTAAGAAGATTTTCGGACAGTCTCCATCGCAGGTGCGTAATTTAGAGCGTGACGCAAATAATTATTAGTTATATTGCCGATTTTACGGCTTCCGATAACCCGTCAATCAACTATTTTATATAAAAAACGACAATTATATAAAATAGTGTTTGACATTAAGAGAAAAAATGACTAAAATATATTAAAAGTAATGATGCGGAGTATTAGACTTCAAATTTCCTTCAAGAGAGTTGCCGGACGGTGCAAGGCATAAGGAAATCGGTTGAACTCGCCGCTGAACTGTTGCCGTGAAGGGCTTGAAAAAGTCGGTAATTGCAATCGGGCGCTCCCGTTACAGAGTTTACGATAATTCGTTGAGTGCTTTTCTTTAGGAAAAGAAAAAGAGTGGTACCACGGAGAATTTTTTTGAGTTCTTCGCCTCTTTAAGCCGAAGGCTTAAAGAGGCGTTTTGTTATATTGGGAGGATTTATGGGAAACAAAACTGAAATGATGTCAGGCTCGCAGATTATAATCGAAACATTGATTGAGCAGGGTGTTACCGATGTTTTCGGCTACCCTGGCGGACAGGTTCTTAACATTTATGACGAGCTTTACAAGGCAAGCGACCGTATCAATCATGTCTTGACCGCTCACGAGCAGGGCGCTTCGCACGCCGCAGACGGTTATTCGAGAGTTACGGGTAAGGTCGGAGTTGTAATCGCAACCTCGGGCCCCGGCGCTACGAACCTTGTCACGGGTATCGCTACGGCAATGCTCGACTCCATACCTATGGTGGCTATTACGGGCAATGTGCCCACCTCGCTTATCGGCAAGGACAGCTTCCAGGAAATCAACATTATGGGTATTACCTTGCCCATCACAAAGCATAATTATTTCGTAACCGACATTCACGAGCTTGCGGACACTATCCGCGAGGCTTTCCAAATTGCGAAGTCGGGCAGACCCGGACCGGTGCTTATCGATGTCCCGAAGGATGTTCAGACGGCACAGTGTGAGTTTGAAAGAAAGGGCGTTGTTGATTTCGCTCCGCTCAAAATTGCGGACGACAGCGAGGTCGATAAGGCGGTTGAGCTTATCAACAACTGCAAAAAGCCTTATATATATATCGGCGGCGGTGCGGCAGGTCTCGGAATGACCAAGGAAATTATGGCTTTTGCCGAGAAGATTGACGCATATATCGGCTGCACCTTTATGGGACTTTCCGCTATGCCGAACTCCTTCGACCGTTTTCTCGGTATGGAGGGTATGCACGGACACTACGCTTCGTCAATGGCTAACAAGGAGGCTGATTTGATAATCGGCGTCGGCGTCCGTTTTTCCGACAGGGCAACGGGCAATACCGAAAAATATGCTACGGGCGCAAAGCTTGTTCAGCTCGATGTTGACCTTTCGGAGATAAATAAGAACATCAAGGTTGATGTCGGTCTTGTAGGCGACATCAAATCCTCGTTCTCAAGAATTGCGGAGCGTTGTGACAAGGCAGAGCACAAGGAATGGAAGCAACAGGTTGAGGCTCTCAAGGCTGAGGAAAAGCGCATTGCGGAAGATGCCGAAAATGCTTCAAACGGCGCTATGACGCCTAAGAAGATTTTTGATGTTATAAACAAGGTTAAGGATAAATCGACTATTATCGCAACGGATGTAGGTCAGCACCAGATGTGGGCTGCACAGTATACGGACTTTGAGCAGAAGAGGCGTTTCGCTTCGAGCGGCGGACTCGGCACAATGGGATACGGCTTGGGTGCGGCAATCGGCGCTACGGTTGCAACGGGCGACAAGACGGTTCTCATCACGGGCGACGGCAGCTTCGGTATGAACCTCAATGAGCTTGCCACAGCCGTTACATACAACGCCCCCGTTGTAATAGTCCTTCTTAATAACGGCGTTCTCGGTATGGTTCGCCAGTGGCAGACGCTTTTCTACGGTAAGCGTTATTCAAACACCACGCTTGACAGAAAGACTGACTTTGTTAAGCTTGCCGAGGCTTTCGGCTTGGAGGCAGAGCGGGTTTCTAATATCGAAGATTTTGAAAAGGCGTTCAAAAAGGGTATGGCTCACAACGGACCGTATCTTATCGACACACTCATAAACGAGGACGAGTTTGTTCTTCCGATGCTTCCGCCCGGAGGCTCGATTGACGATATGATTACCAAGGTAGAGGAGGATTAATGATGGACAGATTTGTTATAGCAATGTACGTTGAAAACAAGTACGGCGTTCTCACAAGAGTCTGCGGCTTGTTTATGCGTAAGGGATTCAACATTGATTCACTCACTGTCGGCGAAACCGACGACCCGAACTATTCCCGTATCACAATTACGCTTCACGGCGACGAATACGCAAGGGAGCAGCTTGTCAATCAGCTTCGTAAGCTTCACAATATAAAGAAAGTAAAGCTCCTCACACCGGAGGCTTCGTTCGAAAGGGAGCTTATGCTTATCAAAGTAAAGAGCACCCCCGAAACAAGAAGCGAAATCCTTGCGGCGGCTGAGGTATATAAGGGAAAAATCCTTGACTATACGCTCAACACCATGAGCATTGAGGTCACGGGCGACCCCGCAAAAATCAACGCCTTTATCGAGATTATGGCAAGCATAGGCATAATTGAGATGTGCCGCACGGGCGTTGTCGCAATCGAAAGAGGCACAAATTCAATCTAACCCATTTTAGCGGTTACGCTATTAAACAAAAAAATAATTATTGCAAAGGAGAAATAACTATGCAGAAAATTTATTATCAGCAGGACTGTAACCTTGCTAAACTCAACGGAAAGACCGTTGCTATCATCGGCTACGGCTCACAGGGACATGCACACGCTTTGAACCTCAAGGATTCGGGCGTTGATGTTATTGTCGGACTTTACGAAGGCAGCAAGAGCTGGGCAAAGGCTGAAGCTCAGGGCCTTAAAGTTATGACATCGGCAGAGGCTGCAAAGAACGCAGACATCATTATGATTCTTATCAACGATGAGAAGCAGGCTGCTCTTTACAAAGAGAGCATCGAGCCCAACCTTACAGAGGGCAAGACTCTTGCTTTCGCTCACGGCTTCAACATTCACTTCGGCTGCATCAAGCCCCCGAAGAATGTAAATGTTATTATGATAGCTCCCAAGGGCCCCGGTCACACGGTTCGTTCGGAATATCAGGCAGGCAAAGGCGTTCCTTGCCTTGTAGCTGTTGAGCAGGACGCAACGGGCGACGCTCTTGAAATCGCTCTTGCATACGCTCTCGGTATCGGCGGCGCTCGTGCAGGTGTTCTTGAAACAACCTTCAGAACAGAGACGGAAACAGACCTCTTCGGTGAGCAGGCTGTACTTTGCGGCGGTGTTTGCGCACTTATGCAGGCAGGCTTTGAGACACTTGTTGAAGCAGGCTATGACCCCAGAAACGCTTATTTCGAGTGCATTCACGAGATGAAGCTTATCGTTGACCTTATCTATCAGAGCGGCTTCTCGGGAATGAGATATTCAATTTCAAACACAGCCGAGTACGGCGACTATGTAACAGGTCCTAAGATCATTACAGAGGACACCAAGAAGGCTATGAAAAAGATTCTTTCCGACATTCAGGACGGTACATTTGCAAAAGAATTCCTCCTCGACATGTCGTCTGCCGGCGCACAGGTTCACTTCAACGCTATGCGTAAGCTCGCTTCCGAGCATCCCTCGGAGAAGGTTGGCGAAGAGGTTCGTAAGCTTTACAGCTGGAGCGATGAGGACAAGCTCATCAACAACTAACAGGAAAAGAGTGTAATACAATGATAAAAGATACTATCGTCAACGGATTTCAGAACGCTCCGCACCGTTCGCTTTATCATGCTCTCGGTCTTACGAACGAGGAGCAGCAGCGCCCGATGATCGGTATCGTCAGCTCTTACAACGAAATAGTTCCGGGTCATATGAACATCGACAAAATTGTCGATGCCGTAAAGCTCGGGGTCGCAATGGCAGGGGGCACGCCTATAGTGTTTCCGGCAATTGCCGTTTGCGACGGTATCGCAATGGGTCACACGGGAATGAAATACTCTCTTGTAACCCGTGACCTTATCGCAGACTCGACAGAGGCTATGGTTATGGCTCACGGCTTTGACGGACTTGTTATGGTTCCCAACTGCGACAAGAATGTTCCCGGACTCCTTATGGCGGCGGCAAGGCTCAATATCCCGACAATCTTTGTCAGTGGCGGTCCTATGCTCGCAGGCAGGGTTGACGGCAGAAAGACAAGCCTTTCAAGTATGTTCGAGGCTGTCGGCGCTTATTCCGCAGGTAAGATTGACGAAAAGCAGCTTTGCGTTTGCGAGGAAAACACCTGCCCGACATGCGGTTCATGCTCGGGTATGTACACCGCAAACTCAATGAACTGCCTTACCGAGGTTCTCGGTATGGGACTCGGCGGAAACGGCACAATTCCTGCCGTTTACTCAAAGAGAATTGAGCTTGCAAAGCATGCGGGCATGCAGATAATGGAGCTTGTAAAGCAGAACATCAAGCCCAGAGACATTATGACAAAGGCGGCTATCCGCAATGCGATTACCGCAGATATGGCTCTCGGCTGTTCGACAAACAGTATGCTTCATCTTCCCGCAATAGCAAACGAATGCGGCATTGAGTTCAGCCTTGATATGGCTAATGAGATAAGCGAAAAGACGCCGAATCTTTGTCATCTCGCACCGGCAGGTCCAACATATATGGAGGACCTTAACGAGGCGGGCGGCGTTTATGCGGTACTTAAAGAGCTTGATAAGATAGGCGCTCTCGACACATCGGTTATGACCTGCACGGGCAAGACGATGAAAGAGAATATCGCCTCTGCGGTAAACAGGAACCCCGAGGTTATCCGTACTGCGGACAATCCCTATTCAAAGACGGGCGGCATTGCAGTGCTTAAAGGCAATCTCGCACCCGACGGCTGCGTCGTAAAGCGCAGCGCGGTAGCTCCCGAAATGCTTGTTCACGAAGGTCCTGCAAGGGTCTTTGAGAGCGAGGAGGAGGCTATTGCCGCAATTTATGCAGGCAAGATAGTCAAGGGCGATGTTGTTGTTATCAGATACGAAGGTCCTGCAGGCGGCCCCGGAATGAGAGAAATGCTCTCGCCGACCTCCGCAATAGCGGGTATGGGTCTTGATAAGGATGTTGCCCTTATTACCGACGGACGCTTCTCGGGCGCAACAAGAGGCGCTTCGATAGGTCATGTTTCCCCCGAGGCTGTCAGCGGCGGACTTATCGCCTATGTCAAGGAGGGAGACCTCATTTCAATCAACATTCCCGAGTATTCAATCGAATTGAAGGTTGACGAAAAGGAAATCGAAGAGCGTAAGGCAACGATGCCGATTAAGAGAAAAGAAAATCTTAAAGGCTATATCGCAAGATATGCTCAGATGGTAAGCTCTGCCGACAAGGGAGCAATAATCAATAAATTCTAATTCAGGGATACGGATATGGACACCAATCAAAAGAAAAATTTGATTTGTAACATATCGGCGTTCAATGTATTCAGAGACATCTTGAGCAAGGCTCCTACGGCGGCCTTGCTTAAGTTTCTGAATTGCAACGGCGATATTTGCGAGAAATCGGCTCTGTACGGCGAGTTTGTGGCAAGCCTTGCGGAGTATAACAACAGCTTATCGGAATTTTTGAGAATATCTGTTTGCGAGAGTGAAAACAGATATATCGTGCTGAAGTCGCAGGGTAAGGAAATACCACCGTCACTCGAGGAGAACTGCAAAAAAGAGCTTGCGGTTCTGACTTCACTCACAAGGCTCAAAAGCGCCGAAATCTGCGATTTCCCCGAAAATATCTATGTTCCGCAGTTTGAAAACTCGTACATTGACTTTGAAAAAATGTATTCGGAGAGAGCGTGCAACCTTTCCTCATACGGCTACGGCATTTTTGCCACATCTAAGATGTTCCGTGTGTCCGACGGCGAGATTTGCCCGATAGATTTTTCGGACGATATATCGCTTGACGATTTTGTCGGCTATGAGGCGGAAAGGCGTCAGGTTTATGACAATATCGAGGCTCTCACACAGGGCAGACCCGCACTCAACACGCTTTTGTGCGGCGATGCGGGAACGGGCAAGTCCTCCACGGTAAAGGCTTGTGCCAACCACTTTTTCAATAACGGAGTCCGTCTTATCGAGCTTCGCAAGGATCAACTTTTCGATTTACCGTATATAATGTCGAGAATTGAGGGCAACCCCCTCAAATTCATTATTTTCATCGACGACCTTTCATTTAACAAAAACGACGACTGCTTCAGTATGCTCAAGGCGGTGCTTGAGGGTTCGGCTTCGGGCAAGGCAAGCAATGCGGTTATCGTTGCGACAAGCAACCGACGCCATATCGTAAAAGAGAGCTTTGCCGAGAGGCAGGGAACGGACGATGTTCACCGTGCCGACACCATGCAGGAGCTTATGTCGCTTTCCGACCGTTTCGGTCTTGTCGTGTATTTCTCAAAGCCCAACAAGGCTTTGTATCTTGAAATCGTACATCAGTTGGCTCAAAGAGCCGATTTGAATATACCGTCGGACGAGCTCGACCTCAAAGCCGAGGCGTTTGCTCTTTCAAAGGGCTCACGCTCACCCCGTGCGGCAGAACAGTTTATTAACAGTTTGATATAAAGGAGTAACACAGTGAACAGTAAATTGACTCTTGACAACATCTACAAAGCAAGCTATGTGCTTAAAAATGTTGTCAGAAAAACAGATGTTATTTATGCTCCCAAGCTTAAACCCGGCACAGAGCTTTATCTCAAAACGGAAAATTTGCAGGTAACGGGTTCGTTTAAGGTAAGAGGCGCATATTACAAGATGTCTCAGCTTACCGCAGAGGAAAAGGCGAAGGGCGTTATTGCCTGCTCGGCAGGTAACCATGCGCAGGGCGTTGCCCTTGCGGCGCAAAAAAACGGAATTAAGGCTACAATCTGCCTTCCCGACGGCGCTCCGATTTCTAAAATCGAGGCTACAAAGAGCTACGGCGCGGAAATTTGCCTTGTAAACGGCGTTTATGACGACGCATATAAAAAGGCTCTTGAATTGAGAGACGAAAACGGCTATACATTCATTCATCCGTTTAACGACCCCGATGTAATATCCGGTCAGGGCACAATCGCTCTCGAGCTTTACGAGCAGATACCCGACCTTGACGCTGTCATCGTTCCCGTAGGCGGCGGCGGACTTATTTCCGGCGTTGCTTTCGCAATAAAGCAGCTCAATCCCAATGTAAAGGTTTACGGCGTACAGGCTGCGGGCGCTCCGTCAATGAAAAATTCGCTTGCGGACGGCAAGATTGAAACTCTCCCGAGTGTAAAGACCATTGCCGACGGTATCGCTGTCAAAGAGCCGGGCGACCTTACATACGACATTTGCTCGAAGTATGTTGACGAGATAGTAACCGTTACCGACGATGAAATTTCGGCGGCTATCCTCGCTTTGATGGAACAGCACAAGCTTGTTGCCGAGGGTGCGGGCGCAGTTCCCGTTGCGGCGGCGATGTTCGACAAGATTGACTTGAAGGGCAAAAAGGCTGTTTGCGTTGTTTCGGGCGGTAATATCGATGTTACAATCCTTTCAAGGGTTATCGCAAGAGGTCTTTTGATGTCGGGCAGAAGCTGTCAGTTCAATATCGAGCTTGTTGACAAGCCCGGTCAGCTTCTCAAGGTTTCGCAGATTATTTCGGAGTGCGGCGGTAATGTCACAGCAGTATATCACGAGCACGCACCCGAGGGCTCGGATGTAAACGGCTGTTATCTTACCGTTACGCTTGAAACAAGGAACTTCGAGCATATCGACACCATTAAAAGAGCACTTGAAGACGCAGGGCTTAAACTTTTTTGATTAAAGGAGATTTTAACTATGGAAAAGATTTCAACAAATAAAGCACCCAAGGCAATAGGACCCTATTCACAGGCAATTTCCGTAAACGGCATGGTATATACCTCGGGACAGATAGCACTCGACCCCGAAAAAGGCGTTATCGTAGGCGACGAGATTAAGTCTCAGACCGAAAGAGTTATGAAGAACCTTCAGGCTGTTCTCGAAGAGGCGGGCACATCGTTCGACAAGGTAATAAAGACCACCTGCTTCCTTGCGGATATTAACGATTTCGTTCCGTTCAACGAGGTTTACGGCGAATACATCACCTCCGCACCCGCACGCAGCTGCGTTGAGGTAAAGGGCTTACCCAAGGGCGCATTGGTGGAAGTCGAGGTTATAGCGCAGATATAAGGAGCAGATAATGGTAAACACATCAAGATACACAAGGCAGTTTTTCCCCGTTAAAAATCCGACGAGGAAATGGCTTGACAAGACATATATCGAAAAGCCGCCCATTTGGTGCTCGGTCGATTTGAGAGACGGCAATCAGTCGCTTATCGTTCCCATGAGTCTTGAAGAAAAGCTTGATTTCTTTCAGCTTTTGGTAAAGCTCGGCTTTAAGGAGATTGAGGTCGGCTTTCCTGCGGCAAGCGAGACGGAATATACATTCCTGCGCACGCTTATCGAAAAGGATATGATTCCCGACGATGTAACCGTACAGGTTCTCACACAGAGCCGTGAGCACATCATCAGAAAGACCTTTGAGGCGCTCAAGGGCTGTAAAAACGCAATAGTTCATCTTTACAACTCAACCTCTCTTGCTCAGCGTGAGCAGGTTTTCAGAAAGTCCAAGGAGGAAATTTTGAAAATTGCCGTTGACGGCGCAATCCTCTTTGAGAACATCGCAAAGGAAATGGGCATAAATTACCGTTATGAGTATTCGCCCGAGTCCTTTACGGGAACAGAGCCCGAGTACGCTCTTGAGGTGTGCAACGCCGTACTTGATGTATGGAAGCCCACTCCCGACAGAAAGGCTATCATAAACCTTCCCGTAACGGTTGAGCTCTCCTCGCCGCATGTCTATGCGGACCAGGTCGAGTATATGTGCGACAACCTTAAATACAGGGACTCCGTTGTGGTTTCACTTCATCCTCACAATGACAGAGGCTGTGCCGTAGCGGATTCCGAGCTCGGAATTTTAGCGGGTGCCGACAGAATTGAGGGCACTCTCTTCGGTAACGGCGAGCGCACGGGTAATGTGGATATAGTAACGCTCGCAATGAATATGTATGCACAGGGCGTTGATCCCGGACTTGACTTCTCGGATATGCCCAACATTGTTTCCGTCTATGAGAGAAACACCGGTATGACCGTTTATGACAGACAGCCCTATGCGGGCAAGCTTGTCTTTGCGGCGTTCTCGGGCTCGCATCAGGACGCAATTGCAAAGGGTATGCAGTACCGTGAAGAGAAGAAGTGCGACACCTGGACGGTTCCCTATCTTCCCATTGACCCCGGCGATGTCGGCAGACAGTACGAAACGGATGTTATCCGCATAAATTCGCAGTCGGGCAAGGGCGGTATCGGCTATTTGCTTGAACATCAGTTCGGCTATGACCTTCCCAAGAAAATGCGTGAGGATGTCGGTTATACCGTCAAAAACATTTCCGACCATGCGCACGCAGAGCTTCATCCCGATGAGGTCCTCAAGGCATTTACGGACAATTATATAAACATCAACGATCCGATAAAGCTTGTTGATTACCACTTTGTCCGTTCGGATACGATAAAGGTTATGCTCACGGTTGAAATGAACGGCGAGGTAAAAGAGGTTGTCGCTCACGGTAACGGACGCCTCGATGCGGTAAGCAACGCTATTAAGAACAGCCTCGGCGTTTCGTTCTCGGAGCTTACTTATGAGGAGCACGCTTTGACAAAGGGCTCTTCCTCACAGGCGATTTCCTATGTCGGCATTACGCTTGACAACGGCAAGCTCGTATGGGGCGCAGGCGTAAACGACGATATTATCGCCGCATCAATCAGCGCTTTGTTCTCGGCGGTAAACCGCGGAATAAAAGCATAAAGGAGAAATAGTGTGAAAAATCACACTATTTAACTTATATTGCCCTCAAAATTTGCCTTTGGCATAATTTTGAGATGGCAGAAATCACCATCACGC
>CAVAPB010000021.1:0-39000 GCA_963590415.1 Anaerovoracaceae bacterium
TGAAGCTTCTTTATGATTTCCCTCAATGTTTTTGTCAACTTTTTGACAAATACCCCATTTTTTTGGAAACAAAAAAATGACTGAGGGATTTTTACAAATTATATAAAATCAGCACTACAATCCCTCCGCCTCACATTCGTTCGGCACCTCCCTTTACACAAGGGAGGCTGAACGCACAAATTGAAAAACATATCATATAGCGTAGGGGCGAACTGTGTTCGCCCACTTTTAATTTGCTCTGAAATTGACGGACGACCGCAGGTCGCCCCTACGAGTTGTGCGTTGAAAAACAATGTCATATCAGCCGTAAATTATGATAAAAGAAAAACAATCCAACGGCAGGAGCAATCCCCCTGCCCTACGGTGATATGCAAATTAAAAATCACGCACAAACAAAAGATTTCTCTGACCTGCAATTCATATTACTGACAAATGTATGACGGATATTACCGATAGGAAGGGGCATTTATTGTTATATGGCTGAATGCTTTTTTTGTTGACAGTAAAAATGCTGCATAATATAATATAGTTGAATTTACAGCAGGAGGCTTATAAATGAAAAGGTCAAAAAAATTTCTTTCATTGTTATTATCACTCTTAATGATAATAACATCACTGCCGCTTATGGCGGTAAGCTCGTTTGCACAGGATGAATCCGCAAATGATTTTGATTATGAATTCTGCGACGAGGACATTATAGGAATTACAAAATATAACGGCTCGGCGGCAAACCTTGATATTCCGTCCGAAATTGACGGATATACCGTAAGGGAAATTTATGACGGCGCTTTCAGGGATTGCACCTCGCTTGTGAGCGTAAAAATCCCCAATACGGTTGAAAGCATCGGAGTAGATGTGTTCTACGGCTGTTCGTCGCTTGAAAGCATTGAGGCGGATGAGGACAACGGCGTTTATTCTTCGGAAAACGGCGTGCTTTTCAGCAACGGTAAGGCTGTTCTCGTAGCCTATCCCATGGGAAAAGAGGCTATCTCATATACCGTTCCCGACAGTGTTACGGCAATCGGCGAAACTGCGTTTAAGTATTGCAAGAATCTTATTACCGTAACCGTTCCGAACAGCGTTGAGATTATAGAAAATGAAGCCTTTGAGTTCTGCTACGGGCTTGAAAGCATTACGCTTCCCGACAGCGTAAAGCATATAGGCAATTCGGCGTTTTTCTATTGTCGCAGCCTTGAAAATGTTACATTCGGCAACAAAATTGAATATGTAGGCAGCGATGTTATCGGCTATACCGCTTATTACAACAACAGCGATAATTGGGAAAACGGCGGCTTGTACATAGGCAAATATTTGCTTACTGTCGGCAAAGATGTCGGCACGGAGTTTACGGTCAAGGACGGCACGGTTAATATCGCTGACTGCGCAGTTTCTTACTGTGAAAATCTTGCAAGCGTAACGCTTCCCGAAACGGTTGAGGCTATGGGCGAAACTCCGTTTTATCAGTGCCCCTCGCTTGAAAGCATAAGCGTCAAGGGAAGCAACGGCGTATATTCTTCAAAGGACGGCGTGCTGTTTGTCGGCAGCTCATTGGCTGTTTATCCGCAGGGCAGAAAGGCTGTGCAATATGCAATCCCCGACGGCACCGACCTTATATGCGATTATGCTTTTTTGAATAATATGTATCTTGAAAGCGTAACCATTCCCGACAGCGTTGAGAGAATAGGAAACAGCGCGTTTTCACTTGCACAGTCGCTTAAAAGTGTGACTGTTCCCGGCAGCGTTGATGAAATATACTCGATGGCATTCAACTGCTGTGAAGCACTTGAAAATCTGACGATCTCAAACGGCGTCGGTCATATAGGCGCATGGGCGTTCCTCAATTGTATTTCCCTCAAGAGCGTTACAATCCCCGGCAGCGTATATCTTGTTGAGGAGGGGGCGTTTGACGGCTGCACCTCACTTTCGGAGGTTGCTCTTTGCAACGGTGTGAATTCAATAGGAGATTTTGCGTTTGCAGAGTGTTCTTCAATCAGCAAGGTGACCATACCGAACAGCGTTGAATATATAGGCATGGGTGCGTTCTACGGCTGTACTTCTCTTGAAAGCGTAACGATTCCCAAGAGTGTAACGACAATTGAAGATTATGCATTCGGTTACTATTACGACGAGAGCAACGATGAGGATGTTAAGGATGACAGCTTCACGGTTTACGGCGTAAGCGGTTCGGAAGCGGAAAATTATGCAAATAATAACGAATTTGCATTCGTTGAGATCCCTGAAATTACCTTCCCTGATGTCGCAAATGAGGCTTGGTATTATAACGCTGTTAAATTCAATGTAGATAAGGGATATTTCCATGGCTATGCCAACGGTTATTTCGGACCTGCTGACAACATTCAGAGACAGGATTTTGTAGTTGTACTTGCTAAAATTGCAAACGCAGACCTCTCGGCATATGAAGGTCAGAACGGCGACTTTGATGATGTACCTACAAATGATTATTATTCTGCGGCAGTAGCATGGGCAAAGGTTAACAATATTCTTTCAGGCTACGCAAACGGCAAGTTCGGCGTAGGCGACCCGATAACAAGAGAGCAGGCTTGCGTGATTTTCTTCAATTACATCACAGGCTACTGTGATATGGGCATCGGCAGTTCAAATACCCCCGAGGAGATTTGTTCAAGGTACCCCGACGGTAACGCAGTCAGCGATTGGGCAAAAACGGCAGTCGCTTGGGCGGCAGAAAACCATGTTGTCGGCGGCAACGGCAAATTAAATCCCGCAGGCAACGCCAACAGAGCAGAAATGGCACAGATTATTATGAATATGTCGAATAATGATATTCTTTGATTAGTTGTTTATAACAAACTGAAAATTACGCACAAACAAAGGCTCCCTCTGACGAGGGAGCTGTCATTTTTTCATAGAAAAAATGACTGAGGGAGAGATAACGAAAATTTGATATGTATTGCCTCTCTCCTTCCGACGCGCCTGCGGCGCGCCACCTATTGCCCTCTTGCGGTGACCCGATTTTGTTAATGCGGCTTGGAGCGCCGCACAAAATCGACCGCTACGCCAACAGATGCTCCCTTTATCCGCCACCGGCGGCGGTCGCATATCTTGCCCGTCAGAGGAAGGCTTAGTTCTGCGTGTATTTTCATTTTATGCGTATCCGTATGGACAGCCCTTGCGGCTGTCCGCAGTGGGATACATATAACAAATCGGACAGGGGCAAGCCCTGTCCCTACGATATGATATATAATGCAAATCGACCGCTGCGCCGACATATGCTCCCTTTATCCGCCACAGGCGGCGGTCGCATATGTTGCCCGTCAGAGGAAGGCTTAGTTTGCGTGTATTTTCATTTTATGCGTATCCGTAGGGACAGCCCTTACGGGGTATGGTGTTATGTTTTCAATTTTATATCAACCGTAAATTATGATAAGCAGACAAAAGGGTGCCCGAATTCGGGAGAATTTGCTTCCGTCGTTTTTATGTGAAATTTTCAGAAAGGCTTAGCCAAAGCTGTATGCTGTCAGCATATTGTAATATAAGAAAAATATATCTATAATATATAGTATGAAAAGTATAAAGGATTACATAAAACAGTGTGAAAAAAAGCGATGCTTAATAATGATTACAATCGGTGCGGTTATAGTCGCATCGACAATTTCTCTTGTGTTGATAAGACATCATTTGCATAAAAGTACGCCATATGAAGCGACAGCATATATATCAACAGAAGAGAGTACGACACAGATTGTTACGGAACAGCTTCAATCGGTCTCTGAAACCGAAGCACCGGAAACATCGGTTCCTTCGACTAAGAAAAATCCTCCTAAGGTTAAGCCTGTAGGAACTACCGTTCCTGTCGAAAAGTATGAGGCGCCGATAACCGAAAGAACGGAGCAGCCGTCGATTGATTATTCAAGTAACAGCTTGAAGCTGTTAAATGTACCGTATATCAACCAAAACGAAAAATATCCCACAGGCTGTGAAAGCGTGAGTGCGGTTATGGCTTTGAGATATGCCGGATATAATATTTCGCCGGAAAATTATATTGATGCTCATTTGCCAAAAGGCACAAAGCCGTTTTATGATTCAACCGGAAATATGTTTGGCGATGACCCGAGAGAATGCTTTCTGGGAAATCCTTACGCAAAAAACGGATGGGGATGCTATGCGCCTGTCATTCAAAAAGGTCTGAATGAGGTTATAGACCGCTCAAGGCATAAGGTGTTGAATGTAACGGGTAGCTCAATGAGTGAACTGTGTAAAAAATATATTGATAATGATTATCCTGTAATTATATGGGCGACTCAGGGAATGTCTGCACCCAGGACGGGAAAAACATGGTATTTTCTCGATAAGGAGGGAACCTTTACTTGGATAGCTCCGAATCATTGCTTGCTGCTTGTGGGATATGATGACGGCGGCTATTATTTTAACGATCCTCAAACCGACAAAAATTACAGATATGAAAAAAGCATTGTCGAAAGCAGATTTGCTTCTCTCGGAAAGCAAGCGCTGGTAATTGTAAAATATGTTCCGCCTGTTACCGAAACAATGACAGAAGAAACTTCACGGGAGATAATTTCTTCGGAAACCTCGACAAAGGAAACGACGCAAGAGCTTGCTACGGAAACAAGCACCGAGTTGACTGCTGTTGAAAACGAAGTGAAATAGACGAGGATCCTTTCAATATTTATTTCAAAAAACAACCCTCCTTGGCTGAATGACCAAGGAGGGCTTTGCTGTATTCAGTTCTGCTTTTGGACGATTTTGTACTCGTCGTACGGGTTGTAGTACGGACACTCAAAGTCCGAATAGCTTAAAAATCTTGCGGTTTCGTCCTCGTCGAGGTCGATTTCGCACTCGTAGCAGTCGTACTCCTCGTCATATACATAATAGGCGCAGCATTCGCACTGAGTAATTTTTCTTTTTTTCTCCGACATCGGCTTTACCTCTTTTCGTGATATTCTTTTTCGGTGTTTACATTCCATATATCGGACTTGTCTGTTTTGCCGGTGAGGATATTGTTTACCGTCTCAAAGGCGGTCATCATAGAGTGGTCCATATTGTTGTAGCGGTGCTGTCCGTTTCTGCCCACGCAGTAAAGATTTTCGTATGAGTTGAGGTAATCTATTACAACGGGCAGCTCGTTATAGGTGTCAAAATAAGCGGGATATGCCTTTTTGACCTGCTCTCTGTGCGAGAAAAGAATTTCGGTACCGTCCGATATTACGCCGATTTTTTTAAGCTCCTTTACGGCGTAATCGACGCAGTCGCTTTCAGACATATTCCAAAATTCGTCACCCTCGTTGCAGAAGTATTCGAGCCCAAGCCACACGGTGTTTTCGACATCCTTTACAAGATAGCTTGACCAGTTGTTGAAAATCTGTATTCTTCCGAGCTTTACGGAGTCGTCCTGAACATATATCCAGCAGTCGGGGATTATATCGGAAACGGTTCTCATATCCGTTTTATTCTTTATCGCAAGGCGGTTAACAAGCAAGCCTACCGTGACGAAATCCCTGTAAGGCAAGCCGTTTGCAACTGTTTTTACGCCGCTTGGCACAACCGACGGGTCAAAGCCGTTTATCAAATCCTTAACGGGCATTGAGGAGATGAAAATGTCGCCGCCGTATTCTTTTCCGTTAGCCGTAACGGAGACGATTTTGCCGTCTTTTGCGTTTATGCTTTTAACCTCGGCGTTGAGAACGATTTTTCCGCCGAGCTTTTTTATTTCCTCTGCGGCGGTTTCCCAAAGCTGACCCGGACCGTATTTCGGGTACTTGAACTCCTCAATCAACGAGGTTTCGTCGCTCTTTTTGCCTTTTGAAAGAGCATTTTTAACAACCTCTCTTATCGAAATACCCTTGACCCTCTGCGAGCCCCAATCGGCGGAAATTTCCGATGGATGGCGACCCCAGAGCTTTTCGGTGTAGCCCTCGAAAAACATTGAATAGAGCTCTCTGCCGAAGCGGTTTATATAGAAATTTTCAAGCGAGGTTTCGTCCTTTTTGAAAATTGTGGAGTTAATATAGCTGAATCCTGCCTTTACTGTTCTTGCAAAGCCGAGATTTATCAGCGTCTGCGCTTTGAGCGAGACGGGATAATCAAAGAATTTTCCGAGATAATATATCCGTGAGACTCTTTGACGGAGGAGCATTACCCTGTCCTCGGTCTCGGGATCGGGGCCGTTTGGCGAAAGCGTCTTTTCACGGTGCAGAAGTCTGTCGTCAAACGACGGCTTGCCCTGCATTTCCATAAGGCTTGCCCACCACTTGTTTACATTTTCGTCCTTTGAAAAGAAGCGGTGTCCGCCGAGGTCCATACGGTTTCCCGAACAGTTTACGGTTGCGGAAATTCCGCCTATGCGGTCGCTACCCTCAAGCACGGTAACGCTGTATTCCCCACGGGCTTTACGCAACAGCTCAAGCCCTGCGGTAAGCCCTGCCGGACCTGCGCCGATGATAACGACTTCTTTCATATTTCACCTCGGTTTTTACTGCTCCAGAAAATATAATCGGAAATTAAGACCGCTCTTGTAAACGACGCCTCTGCGCCGCCGATTTTTACCGGCGGAGCTATGAGAAAATACTCGCCGCTTTTTGCATCTTCAAGGTTCAAGCCTTCAAGTATTGCAATGTTCGCATTGAGGAGCGACCTGTGAGTGCTTCCGTCGGAGTCGGGAGCTTCGACGGTTACGCCGTCCGTTCCGACAAGCTCATAACCGAGGTGTGACATAACCTCGGCGCCCGTGCAATGGATAAAAGCCCTGCCTTTTGATTTTATAAGCACGCGCTTACAATCCCTCGGAAAATATTCTTCGACAAGCCTGCCTGTTATTATCCCCTCGGAGACCTCGATAACCTTGCACGGTCCGATAAATTTTTCAAGAGGCAATTTGTCTACGGAGTCTGCGTCTGGCACAAAGTGTAACGGAGCGTCAATATGAGTTCCGTTGTGCAGACAGGCGTCAAGAACGCTCAGATTATAATAGGAGTCGGGAGAAATTTCCCTGACTCTTTTCATCTCGGGAATAGGGTCTCCCTCATACACCTCAGCCGTAAGCAAATCGTTTGAAATATCAATGATTCTCATTTCTTTTCCGCCTTTTCACACATATATAATATAGTATATCAATTAACCTGCTTTGTCAAATCACGAAAAACGGAGTTTTTAACCTCTTTTTCCAAAATTTCATATTTTTCGGGACTTTCAAACGCCTGTAAATAACGGCACAGCTCGTTGTCTTTTTCCATAGCATCGTAAAGGGCGAATACAGCTGTATCTATAAGCTCGTCTTTAAGTTCCTCGTTGCAGCGAAGCTCTTCAAGAAAATACGGCGGTACGGGGCGATTCAGGAATCGCTTTACGGAAATTTCTCCGCTCTCGGAGCAGCGGTACGGATGATAATCGTTTTCGCACACTACTGCAAGCGATAATTCCGGAACACACAGATGTTCCGAAAATTCGGGGCACAGGGAACAGACAAATTTTTCCGTGTCCTTTCCACATTGGCAAAAGGCGGAGGAAAAACCGTTTATCAACAGCGAAGCGGTATATTTTGCGCAGTCGCATACCGTGTAGACATCGGAGCATTTTTCCGCTATGGATTCGAAACAGGTGTGAACGCCCCACGAGGTGATGTTGCCGAGCGTCATAACGCTTTCGTTCCCTTTTTCGGCAGACTGCCGAAGGCCGTTGCGCTGAATGAAGCGGAGAATATAGTTGAGAACCCTTGCCTTATTTGTGAACCGTGAAAATATTTTTGCGGTCTCACGGGAAATTACGGCGGCGGAGTTTTCGCATTTTGCGGCGTCGGATATGTAAAGCCGGCGTTGCTCTTTCAGCTTTTTAATTACGGAAAAATCGGGCGACGGAGAGTAAATTTTATCGGCATTTATTGTGGCGGCATCGGGAAATTCGGATAAATCGGGAATAATATCCTTGTCGGCAACAAGCGTTTTTCGGCTTTTGATATATACGGCGCACAGCTTGTCATAGTCATATTTTGACAGGAATTTAAGGCAGGAAAGACCTTGCTTTTCGGCATGCGAGACAACGCTTGAGATAAGACGGTGCCTTAGGAATGAGCTTTCGGAGCTTATCAGAACGGCGGCGGTTATGCCGTTGGGTTCGTTTTTCAGTCTTTTCGGAACATCAAAATCAAAAAAGCAATTCATACTGAGCCCTCCCGAAATATCCTATTCGAAAACGCAAACTGCGGTTAACGCGAAATTTTGAAAATAATGTTAAATTTTGCCTGTTTCATTTGACATATTTACAGCGGTGGGGTATAATAGCCTCGCAAATAAAACAAACAATATATTTTACACAAGGAGTGGAAAAATATGCCATTGGTAACAACGACAGAAATGTTCAAGAAAGCATATGAGGGCGGTTACGCCATCGGTGCTTTCAATGTAAACAATATGGAGATAATTCAGGGAATCACAAGAGCGGCTAAGAAGCTTGACGCTCCCGTAATTCTTCAGGTGTCCTCGGGCGCAAGAAAGTACGCTTCTCACGGCTATCTCGTAGCTATGGTTAAGGCTGCGGCTGAAGAGACAGGTCTTCCGATTGCTCTCCATCTCGACCACGGTCCCGATTTTGAAACCTGCAAGGCTTGTATTGACGGCGGCTTCACTTCGGTTATGATCGACGGCAGCTCTCTTCCGTATGAGGAAAATGTTGCTCTCACAAAGATGGTAGTTGAATATGCTCACGCTCACGGCGTAGTTGTTGAGGGCGAGCTCGGAACTCTCGCAGGCGTTGAGGACGAGGTTGTCGTTGAATCGGGTAAGGAATCCTATACAAATCCCGACCAGGTTCTCGACTTCGTAACAAGAACAGGCGTTGACTCGCTTGCTATCGCTATCGGTACTTCTCACGGCGCATACAAGTTCAAGCCCGGTCAGAAGCCCCAGCTTCGTTTCGATATCCTTGAAGAGGTTGAAAAGAGACTTCCCGGCTTCCCGATCGTTCTTCACGGCGCAAGCTCGGTTAACCAGGACGATATCAAGACAATCAATCAGTACGGCGGAGAAATGCCCGACGCTATCGGTATTCCCGAGGATATGCTTCGCAAGGCTTCTTCAATGGCTGTTTGTAAAATCAATGTTGACTCGGATATCCGTATCGCAATGACAGCTGCTCTGCGTAAGCATTTTGCAGAGCATCCTGCTGATTTCGACCCGAGAAAGTACCTCACTCCCGCAAGAGACGCTATTGAGGGTGTCGTTACTCACAAGATTGAAACCGTTCTCGGCTGTGCAGGCAAGGCATAATTGCCCTAAAACCAATAAATTTCAGAGCTGTAATCACGCATTACGGCTCTGTTTTTTTGCTCTTTTCAGAATGCATTAAAAAAATATAAAAAAGGGCTTTTAATTTGCCGCTGTTGGTGGTATAATAACAACGATAATGTGGAATTTTATCTGCGAAAGCATTTACATAATTGAAGTGTGAAAAATCTTAGATTAGGGAGTGAACCGTCTTTGGATAAGTTTGTTATAACCGGCGGTCATCCGCTGAAGGGAGAAGTTACCGTCAGCGGTGCAAAAAATGCAGTAGTGGCAATTCTTCCTGCGACCATTCTTGCTAAAGATGTTTGCAGAATTGAAAATATACCGAATATAAGCGATGTTACCGCCATGATTAACATTTTGAACATCATGGGCGCTAAAATCAAATACATCAACAAAAATACGATTGAGATAGACACAAGGTTTATCAACTCTTATGTCGTTGAGCACGAGCTCTCAAAGCAATTGAGGGCATCATATTATCTTATCGGAGCATTGCTTGGCAGGTTCAACCGTGCAGAGGTTGCCATGCCCGGAGGCTGCTATCTCGGCGTACGCCCCATAGACCAGCATATCAAGGGCTTTGAGGCTCTCGGCGCAACCGTTACCATGGAGGAAAACGCTATGG
Organism: Anaerovoracaceae bacterium; assembly: GCA_963590415.1. Classification (GTDB taxonomy): domain Bacteria; phylum Bacillota; class Clostridia; order Oscillospirales; family Acutalibacteraceae; genus Fimenecus. The sequence continues at coordinate 9,904 of CAVAPB010000021.1, forward strand.
TGAACGCAAGGGCTGACAGGCTTTTGGGCAATTCGATTTATCTTGATGTCGTGTCTGTCGGGGCTACAATAAACTGTATGCTCGCCGCAGTCAGGGCAAGGGGACTTACGATAATCGAAAATGCGGCAAAGGAACCGCATATTGTTGACCTTGCAAACTTCCTTAATACAATGGGCGCGGATGTCAGGGGCGCAGGCACGGATGTCATTAAAATCCACGGCGTGGAAAATCTTCACGGCTGTGAATATTCAATTATTCCCGATCAGATAGAAGCGGGAACTTATATGGTCGCCGCAGCGGCAACAAAGGGCGATGTCCTTGTTAAGAATGTTATTCCGAAGCATCTTGAGTCGATAACTGCAAAGCTTGTCGAATGCGGAATTAATGTAGAAGAATACGACGACTCTATAAGAGTAAGCGCCACGGGCAGGGCGGGCAAGTGCAATATCAAAACTATGCCTCATCCCGGTTTCCCGACGGATATGCAGCCCCAGTTTGCGGTGCTTTTGAGCATAGCGAAGGGCACAAGCATTATATCGGAAAGCGTTTGGGATAACCGTTTCAGATATGCCGAACAGCTTTCAAGAATGGGCGCACAGATACATGTTGACGGTAAAACGGCGGTTATCGAGGGCGTTGAGGGTCTTAAAGGCGCACCTATCAAAGCCGACGACCTCAGAGCGGGTGCAGCTATGATGATAGCGGGTCTTGTTGCGACCGGCGTTACCGAAATCGAGGATATTCATCATATCGAAAGAGGATATGAAAATGTCGTTGAAAAGTTCCGAAGCCTCGGAGCCGATATTCAGCGAAAGGAATTTCCCGATGAGGACCAAAAGGTTCAAATGGGCGCAGGCTGAGAAAAATCGGAGCCTTCTGTACGGAAGACTCCTTTTTAAGTTATAAATTGTTTAATGGGGTGTCAATTTGACTGAATTTGAGAAGCTTGCGGAGTTGCTTTTTCCGCATATAGATAAAACTCCCGAATATTACGAGGAAAAATATCCGCAGAGAAATCTTAAAGAGGGCGCAAGGGTTACAAGGTTTGCACCGAGCCCCACAGGTTATTTGCACATAGGCGGACTTTTCGGCGCGCTTACCGATATTCTTACCGCGCAGGCGACGGGCGGCGTTTCAATGCTCAGAATTGAGGACACCGACAAGAAGCGTGAGGTCGGCGACGGCGTTGACGCGATACTTGACGGCTTTGCTTCGTTCGGTCTTGAATTTGACGAGGGCGTTTGCGGCAAGAACGAGGAAAAGGGCGAATACGGTCCTTATACACAGTCGAAAAGAGTCGAAATTTATCAGACCGTGGCAAAACAGCTTGTAAAAGAGGGCAAGGCATATCCGTGTTTCTGTACGGCGGAGGAGCTCAACGACCTTCGTGAAAAGCAGGAAAAAGAGGGCGCACCGTTTGCCGGATATTACGGGAAATGGGCAAAATGCCGTGAGCTTACATATGAGCAGATTGAGCAGAAAATCAAAAACGGCGAAAAGTATGTTCTCCGTTTCCGTTCCGACGGGGACGAAAACAGGCGGGTTTACTTTGACGACATTGTAAGGGGCAAGATTGAGATGCCCGAGAATGTTATCGACGAGGTGCTCCTCAAGAGCGACGGTATTCCGACATATCATTTTGCGCATGTCTGCGACGACCATTTTATGAGGACAACTCATGTTATCAGAGGCGAAGAGTGGATTTCCTCAACGCCGAAGCATATAGCGCTTTTCAAGGCGTGCGGCTTCAAGCTCCCCAAGTATGCGCACACTCCGCAGGTTATGAAAATCGACGAGGTTGACGGTACAAAACGCAAGTTTTCAAAGCGTAAGGATCCCGAAGCGGCGGTCAGCTACTTCATTGAGCAGGGCTATCCGAGCGAGGGACTTATAGATTATCTTTTGGGACTTCTCAACTCGAACTTTGAGGATTGGAGAAGAGCCAACCCCACAGAAAACGCTCTTAACTTCCCGTTCAATCTTAAAAAGATGAGCCCGAGCGGCTGCCTTTTCGATTTGGTAAAGCTTGCCGATGTCAGCAAAAACGCAATTTCAAAAATGAAAGCGCAGACGGTTTTCGATTATGCGTTCAAATGGGCAAAGACTTACGACGAAACGCTTTACAGGCTTTTTGACGAAGATAAACAAAAGGCTGTCGCAATTCTCAACATTGACCGCGAGAACACGAAGCCGAGGAAGGATATTGCAAAATGGTCCGAGGTTCGTGACTATGTAAGCTATTTCTACAACGAGCTTTATAAAGAAAATTATACCCTCCCGGAGAATATTGCGCCGGCAGACGCTGCGGCGATAGTTTCGGAATATAAAAAAGTGTTTGATGTTTCGGACGACAAGCAGGTATGGTTCGACAAGATTAAAGCGTTGTGCGAGCCGCTCGGCTTTACACCGAATGTCAAGGAATATAAGCAGAACCCCGATAATTTCAAGGGACATGTCGGAGATGTTTCAACCGTGATAAGAATTGCTCTTACCGGCAGAACAAACACCCCGGATTTACATTCTATAATCGCCGTTCTCGGCACGGACGAGGTTGCGGCAAGGCTTGAAAAAGCAGAAAAAGAGTTCAAGGAGGAAAAATGATGGAAGAAGAAATCAAGGTTTCAAATTTCATACACGATTTTATCGACGAAGACCTTAAAGAAGGTGTGTATGACCATGTCCAGACCCGTTTTCCGCCCGAACCCAACGGATATTTGCATATCGGCCACGCAAAGGCTATCTGCATAAATTTCGGCACAAGCGAAAAGTATAAAGGCGTGTGCAATCTCCGTCTTGACGACACAAACCCGTCGAAAGAGGACACGGAGTATGTCGACGCCATAAAGGAAGATATTGAATGGCTCGGCTTCAAGTGGAATAAGTGCCTTTTTGCTTCGAGCTATTTTGATTTCATTTACGAATGTGCTTTAAGGCTCATCAACAAGGGTCTTGCCTATGTCGATGATTTGAGTGCGGAGGAAATAAGAGAATACAGAGGAACGCTTACCGAGGCGGGTAAAAACAGCCCGTACAGGGACAGAAGCGTTGAGGAAAACCTCGACCTGTTCAAGAGAATGACCGACGGCGAGTTCCCGAACGGCGAAAGAGTTTTGAGAGCGAAGATTGATATGGCTTCGCCGAATATAAATATGAGAGACCCTGTTATTTACAGAATAGCGCATATCTCTCACCATCAGACGGGCGATAAGTGGTGCGTCTATCCGATGTACGATTTCGCACATCCGCTCTCCGACGCAAAAGAGGGTGTTACTCATTCACTTTGCTCGCTTGAATTTGAAAACCACAGACCGCTTTACGACTGGGTTCTTAAAGCGTGCGATATAGAACAGCCCCCGAGACAGATTGAGTTTGCAAGGCTTAACCTCAATTACTGCCTTACAAGTAAGAGAAAGTGTCTTGCACTTGTAAATGAGGGCATTGTTGACGGCTGGGACGACCCGAGAATGGTAACACTCAGCGGTATGAGAAGAAGAGGCTATCCTGCGGCGGCAATCCGTGATTTCTGTGACAAGATAGGCGTTTCAAAGGCTTATTCGGTTGTCGATATGGGACTTTTGGAGTCCTGCGTGCGTGACGCACTCAACTCCACCGCTCCGAGAGCTATGGCAGTGCTTGACCCTATAGAGCTTGTTATTGAAAACTATCCCGACGGTAAGACGGAGGATATTGAAATTCCCGTTCATCCCGACCACCCCGAAATGGGAACGAGGACGGTTAAATTCTCAAAGCGTCTTTACATTGAGAGCGACGACTTTATGGCAGAGCCCGTAAAGAAGTATTTCCGCCTCTATCCCGGCAACGAGGTCAGGCTCAAGAGCGCATATTTTGTAAAATGCACACGCTTTGAAACCGATGAGGACGGAAAGCCTGTCAGAATTTACTGCACATACGACCCTGCTTCAAAGGGCGGCGAATCTCCCGACGGCAGAAAGGTCAAGGGCACAATTCATTGGGTCAGCTGCGACGACTGCTTTAAGGCTACCGTCAATATGTACGACCGCCTTTTCAATGTTCCCAATCCCTCGGACGAAACGAACGGAGATTTCAAGCAAAATCTTAATCCGAACTCGCTTGTGGTGCTTAAAGACTGCGCTGTCGAGGGTGGACTCCGTGACGCAAAGCCCGGAGATGTGTTCCAGTTTATGCGTAAGGGATATTTCTGCGTAGATAAAAAGTCCGAAAAGGACAATATGATATTCAACTTGACCGTTGCCCTCAATTCCTCTTGGGGCAAATAAAGGAGAAATGTATTATGAGCGCAAAAAAAGAAAAGAAAAAAATCACAGGCTATGATATCGGTTACAGGGTCGTTATGGCTCTGGCGGCAATATGTGTTCCGATAGCGGCGTACTTTTCAAAGTTGATTTACTATGTTGTCGAGTCTCCGCTGTTTAAGCTTTTGGCAGAGTATCAAGGAGATACGGACGATGACGGCTCTACATACGGTTACCTCGGATTTAAGATGTTTGTCGATGAAATTTTACCGCTGCTTAAAGAGTCAAGCGAAAACAAAACAAGCCTTACATCATTGTTAAACGATATTTCGGACATTAAAATCCCGCTTATCGTAACAACTGTTTTCTTCGCACTTGCGATTTTGCTTGCGCTTGCGGTTGTTGTGTCGGCTGTTGTTACAAACAACAGAAAAGTTCACTTCGGTATATCAACGGCAGGGCTGGTATCTGTCATAGCAATGTTTATTTCATTCCGCTATGTTTCCGCTCCGATTGTAAACGGCACCGTAAGTCTCGGAAATTTCTTTGAGTCCGCACTTATGAAAACGCTTTTGCCGTTTGTTGCAAGCGTATCTACATTTAATCTGAGCTCTGCGTGGGTAATAATGCTGGTAATATTCATAGGACTTGTCATTCTTTCGGGTGCAAATCTCCTCATTGACGCAGGAGAAAAATCAAAGGTTAAGAAATAAAATATAAATAACACGCATATTTTCAAAGCATCGACAAATCAGTCGGTGCTTTTTTGTTATAAATGCACAACGCATATTTTAACGGTTTACCTTGACAATTTGAAAAATTAAATGTATATTGAAATCGGAGGGGATAATATGGAAGAAAAAGACGATAAAATACTCTCTGAAAACACGGAAAACGACATAATGTCTGAAAGCAAATCCATATTGAGCGATAAATATTACGGCAACAACCTTGACACCTTCGCCGAAAACGACAAGATAGAGCGCGAATATCTTTCTGCGCTGTACGGCGATGATATGGATATGCTTGTCAAGGAAATCCGTATGACAAGAACGCAGTATATAGCCGAGTACAACCAAATACAGGAAAACTATAAAAAAGAAATGGAAGGAACCTTCAAAAGTCTCTTGTTTCTGACCTTGCTTTTCAGTATTACACTGCTTATTTCCGCAGTATTTTTGATAATTTCAAGCAGACTTGGAGAAACCGGAGGCTCGGACGAAGCGGTTGTTGCCTCGGCGTTTTTAATACTACACAGGTGGGTGCTTATAATTGCCGCGCCCGTATTTATATTCTTTTTACTTACATTACTCAAACGCATAAGGGACGGACAGCTGTCGAGAACGCAGGCTTTGGACAGGCTTGAAAAGCGAAAAAAGGAATGTATGGCTGAGGGACAGTACGATGTAAAATCCTGAGGGGGTGTACTTATGGCGGAAAAGAATAACGGCGGAGCTTTTGAGGAAAAGAACGGAGTGAACTCGCGGGCGAGTGAAACCGAACGCTACGGTATTGACAATATCGACACCTTTGCCGAGAGCGAGAAAATGGACCGTACATATCTCAAAGAACTTTACGGTGAGAATATGGACTTTCTTAACAAGGATGTTCGTATGACACGCTCACAATATATATCCATGTACAATGAAATAGGAAAAAATTATTCCGAGAGGAAGCGGGAACTTATAAAGTCGTTGGCAGTAGTGGTTGCGGTCTATGCCGTTGCAATTGTGCTTGCCGTTGTTTTCAGAATTATATCAAATGAATTTTTTGACCTTATGCTTATGAGCGACGCAGGAAATCCGAGAAAAGCGGCGGCGTATATAACAGGAATATTTATGGCGTTTTCACGGGTGATATTCATTTCGACTACCGCAATTCTTATAATCTGTCTTGTTACAGCGATTAAAAATCTAAAACGCCTTAACCGCAACAAGAAATTCAGCATAGAGCAGCTTGAAAACAGGAAAGCCGAGTTTATGTCGGCAGGGCAGTATGATGCAGGGAAATGAATTTATATCGCAGGTAATTGCTCCTGCCGAAAAAGTCAGCACAAATTAGATGTTATAATCAAATTAAAAACCATATCATACCGTAGGGGCGAACTTTGTTCGCCTACTTATATTTGCAGAAATTTGACAGGCGACCGCAGGTCGCCCATACGGGTCGTGCGTCGCTGTCTCGGTAGGGGGCTTGCTCCCGCCGTTAATAAATATCGAATTGCCGTAGGGACAGGGCTCGCCCCTGTCCGTAAGAAATTATATATAGGACAGCCGCAAGGGCTGTCCCTACGGTTCGCTATAATTCTCAAATTTGATAAAACCGGGCTCCCTCTGACGGGCAACATATGCGACCGCCGCCTGTGGCGGATAAAGGGAGCATCTGTCGGCGCAGCGGTCGATTTTGTGCGGCGCTCCAAGCCGCATAAGCAAAATCGGGCACCGCAAGAGGGCAATAGGTGGCACGCCGCAGGCGTGTCGAAAGGAGAGACGCAAGTTATAGCGAATTTTCGTTATCTCTCCCTCAGTCATTTTTCAAAATTGAAAAATGACAGCTCCCTCGTCAGAGGGAGCCTGTGTTTGCAAATACGACTTGAAGTGCCGCACAAAATTGACAGCCACAATCAAAAAATATTTTATATTATATCGTAGGGGCGAACTTTGTTCGCCTACTTATATTTGCAGAAATTTGACAGGCGACCGCAGGTCGCCCATACGGGTCGTGCGTCGCTGTCTCGGTAGGGGGCTTGCTCCCGCCGTTAATAAATATCGAATTGCCGTAGGGACAGGGCTCGCCCTGTCCTAATTTGTTATAAATCCCACTGCGGACAGCCGCAAGGGCTGTCCCTACGATATGATATAAATTTCAACCCGTGCGAAGCACCCATACCTCTTCACTCTTATCTCGCCCGCAAGGGCTGCACCTACGGTCGACAGCCAACAAAACGGCACATAAGCCTCAAAACAAAATCAGAAAAGAACCTACCCTTACGGATAGGTTCTTTTTGTAAGCAATGAAATTCAGCTTTATTTAGCCAAGTCGCCGACAGCGAGCATAAAGCCGCCGAACTGACCGCCGAACTCGGGCGCACCGTCCATAATGATATGTCCCTGCTTGACAGCGGTAAGCATATCGTCTGTTCCGAGGAGCGTTCCGAGAGCCGAATCAAGTGTGTCAAAGCGAAGTGTGAAGAACGGCATTGCCCGTTTGTATTCGCCTCTGCCTGCTCTTGATTTACCGGCTTTAATTCTGATAAACGCCGAAACCTCAGGATGACCGTCAACCGCAAGTGCGTAAACACGGTCGGGGGATTTGAGCGTCCAGTTGTGTATTTCCTCGTGTCCCATCTTATTAAGCTGGCTTATACCGCTCGAAAGGAGATAGAACATACATTTAACCATAAGCTGTTTGTCCTCTTCCTTTTCGGGAGGAGTGGTTGCCGAAAGCACGCTCGACATTTTAAGAAGCGTCATCAAGAATGCCTTGAAAGCTCCGAAGTGCTTTGCAATTCCTCTCATCTTCGGGAGAGTTGCGGGCGAAATTTTGCCCTTAAAGAATGCGTTCATCGCTTCAACGGACTTGAATTCAAGCTCGATATGCGGCTTGGGGTCAACCTTGTTAAGATGAATAAGCCAATCGTCGGGTCCGTTTATAACATAATGCATTCCGATTTTTCCGCCCTCTGCGTCCGGGTCGAGCGCACTTACCTGAATAACGGCGTGCACCTTTTCGTACTGCTTTTTAAGCGACGGAACATCCTGCGCAATTACCTTGATAAGAGGCAATGCGGCATTGAAAAATATTTTATTGGCATAAAGCTCTTCTTTAGTATGCATTTAATCAACTCACTTTCCGATATATAATCAATCTCAATGTATTTATTATACATCGTCGTCCCAGTTGTCGTCCTCTTCGAAGTCGGCTTTCATAACCTCACGCACAGCGGCGATTATACCGTTTGCGTCAATGCCGACCTCGGACATAATGTCCTCATGAAGACCGATGGGAGCAAATTTGTCCTGATGACCGAGTCTCTTGAACGCACAGCCCTTGCCTGCTTCAGCCATAACCTCGGCAACAGCCGAGCCGAGACCGCCGATAACCGAATGGTCCTCAACGGTTATGATTCTTCTTGTGTCCGTAACCGCCTTGATAACAGCGTCTCTGTCAATCGGCTTGATTGTGTGCATATTGAGTACACGGACCTTTAAGCCGTCTGCGTTTTCAAGGAATTCAGCAGCCTGCTTTGCCTGGAATACGCATGAGCCGCAAGCGATAACCGTGATGTCGGTTCCGGGATGGATTTCAACAGCTTTTCCTACCTCGAAGCCGTAGTCCATATTGTCATAGAGAACACGGTCAAAGCCGCGGTTGATACGGATATAATAGGGTCCGTAGTTCTCATAAGCCGCGTTTACTGCATTTGCGGTTTCAAGTCCGTCTGCGGGAACGATAACCGTAAGGTTGGGCATTGCCCTTGTTATTGCAAGGTCAACGATTGCATGGTGGGTCGAGCCCGCCTGACCGAACGAAGTACCTGCATGCGTGGCAATAATTTTAGCGTTTACATTCTGGTAGCAGATATCGGTGTGGAGCTGGTCGCAGGCACGCATTGATGTGAATACCGAGAAGCCCGAAATGAAAGGAATCATACCTGCTCTTGCCATACCTGCGCCTATGCCGAACATATCCTGCTCCGCAATACCTACATTGATAACTCTTTCGGGGCAAGTTTTAAGAACATCGCCCAACTTTGTAGACTTTGCAAGGTCGGCTGTGATTGCACAAACCTTGGGGTCCTTCTGCATTATATCCGAAATTGCCTTGCCGTAGATTTCGGCTGTTGCAACTTCCGTCTGGTCGATTGCGTTATATACAAATCCGCCTGCCATAATTATTTGCCCTCCTTTTCCGCTCTTGCAACTCTCTGACGGTAATCCTCTTCAAGGTCCTTGCTGTATTTTGCAAAGGTGTCGTCGTCAATAGCCATATAGTGGCAGTGATAGTCGCCTGCGATTGACTTGATGCCTGCGCCCTTCTGCGTGTCCATAAGAACACAGGTCGGAGCGCATTTTTCCTTGCTTCTTGCAACAGCTTCGTCGATAGCGTCGCAAAGCTCGCCGATATTGTTGCCGTCAACGCAAAGCGTATTGAAGCCGAATGCTCTCATTTTGTCTGCGAGGGGTTCAAGCTTCATAACCTCCTCTGTCGGGCCGTCAATCATACAGTGGTTACGGTCGATAAATACGATGCAGTTTGAAAGCTGATAGTGGTTGATGGTCATAAAGCCTTCCCAGTTTGAGCCTTCGCCGAGCTCGCCGTCGCCCGTTACAACATATGTAAGGTAATCCTTGTTCATAAGTCTTGCCGCAAGAGCCGTGCCTGCCGCAATGGAAACGCCGTGACCGAGCGAGCCGGTCGAAGCGTCAACGCCCGCAACCTTGTTTGAGTCAAGGTGGATTCCCATCTTTGAGCCCGAAAGGTTAAATGTTTTAAGCTGCTCGGGGTCGTTGAAGCCCTTGTCGCAAAGTACGGGAGCATAAGCTATGCCTGCGTGTCCCTTACTGAGGATAAAGCGGTCTCTGTCCTCCCACTGCGGGTCGTCAACCCTGATGTTGAGATATTTGTGATAAAGAACGGTAAGAAGATCCATTACACTCAAGCCGCCGCCGATATGTCCGCTGCCTGCCCACATTGTTGTTTGCAAGCAGAGCTTACGAAGGTCATAAGCTTTATTTTCGAGTGCCAACCATTCCTGCTTGGGTAAATTAGCCATAGAATTGCCTCCTTTTTATATTACGGACGGCAAGTTCCGCCCGTCAAAATCCTAAATTAAAACAGCTCGGGGTGATTTTTGCGTACTGCGTTGAACGCGTCCTCCGCAATGTCCACGGAAACCTTGATGTCGTCCTCGGTAAGAGAAGCGTTTATGAAATGGTTGTGGTGCGAAGCGAGGAAAAGACCTCTCGATACACATTCCGCAATCCATTCCTGATGAAGCATAAGGCTGTCATCGTTTGCTATTCGCAGATAGAACAATGCCGGTTCGCCCGAAACGACAAGGTCAAAGCCGTTGTTTGCCGCTGCCGCCTTGAAGCCCTCCGTAACCTGTGTGCCGAGCTTACGGAACAGGGTGGGGGTGTCAAGCCTCTTCATCTTGTTGATGCAGGCTATCGAAGCTGCAAACGGAACGGAGCTCATCCAATAGGAGCCCGTGTAGGTCATGCCTGAAACGGTAGCTTTCATATGCTCGCCGCCGCAGAGAGCCGACATATTGTAGCCGTTTGCAAGTGCCTTGCAGAAGCAGATGAGGTCTGCCTTAATGCCGTAGTAGTGGTCGCTTCCCGCAAGGTCAAGACGGAAGCCCGTGCGTACATCGTCGAAAATGAGAACTACGCCGTGGTCGTCGCACCATTTGCGGACGGAAGCCCAATATTCCTTTGTAGCCACTTCGTTATCCTTGAAGTTGCCGTGGTCGTAAGGCTGAGCGATAAGACCCGCAACATCGCCGTCGTATCTGTCCCATACCTCGTCAAGAGCCTTTATGTCAAACCACGGAACGACAACATTGTTTGCAACTTCTTCGGGTAGAATACCGGGATAGTCGATTTTCTGCGCCCACTGGAAGTCGCCGTGATAATAGCCCTTGAGGAAAATCATCTTTTTCTTATGCGTATGCGCTCTTGCGCTCATAACCGCAAGCGTGGTGGTGTCAGAGCCGTTCTTGCAGAAGAAAGCCCAGTCGGCGGAAGCTACGGTATCAACAAGGTTCTCGGCACATTCAACCATTACCTTGCCGGGAGAGGTTGTACAGTTGCCCTTTTTGAGCTGCTCCATAGCTGCTGCGTCAACATCCGGGTCGTTATAGCCGAGAACATTGGGACCGTAAGCGCACATATAGTCGATATATTTGTTGCCGTCAACATCCCAGAAATATGAGCCCTGCGCCTTTTCAGAGAAGAAGGGCCATTTGTTTATCGGAATCCAAAGTCCCTCCGACGGTCCGAGATGTCCGTATATGCCTGCCGGAATTACCTTGAGCGCTCTGTCAAAGTACTCGCGGCCCTTATCATGTTTGTATTCAGGAAATTTACTCATCTGTTTTTCCTCCTTATGCTAAGTACAAAGCGACTCTGTCAAGAAGTCTGTTCATATTGTCAACCATTGAAGCCATTCCCTTGATTTCAACGGTGCCTCTGCCGAGCTCTTCAAGAGCATTAACCCTGCCGTTGAAAAGGTCGCTTGCAAGGTCATAATCCGCAAAGGTCATAACGGCTCTCGGACTTTCGGGAGCCTTTTTGATTGCGACAAGATGATGGTCCTTAACACGGATTGTTCCCATAGGACCGTTTTTGATACCGATTAAAATGTCGCCGTCAACCATATAGGAGGCGCTTGCCTGACCTATGGGGTCCTGATTGGCTATCTGTGCCATTGCAACGCAAATGGTGTAAAATGTGAGCTGAGTTGAGAGAATAAAGGTTTCTCTGTCCTTGAGCATATCATCTGTCGGACGCATAAGCTCGGCAAGCCTGTCTGTAAGCGCCACAAAGGTCTTCAAAAGGAAGCTTATTTTGGTAAATCCCTTAACGGGTACGGGCGTAACCGTTCCGTCGATCATTCCGTTGAATTTTTCACAGGAGGAGAATGGAATTTTAATATCGCATTCCTTTAAGCCATCCTCCATACGACAGCCCTTTGAAGAAAAGGTTATCGTTGCGCTCGGTCCGTCCGTAACGGTAAAGCCGATTGAAACGGGCTTTTTCATTCCGGAAATGAGCTCCCTTGCTTTGCCGTCAAGCTCGCAAAGATTTTCGAGTGTTCCGAGTACCGCATACATATTTATGTACGCCATTGTTCTTGAATCTGTCAAAATGATTCCTCCTATATAATAGTATGAAATATTTGATATAATAATATCAAAAACTGCCCTTGAAGTCAATAAATAAAGCTTGCATCGGAGTAAAAATTGTTAAAAATTTATCAAAAAGCAATAAAGATAAATCGAAATAAAAAGATTGTAGTTTGAGGCGTTAATATGCTACAATAAAAAAGGTGATGAAAATGCAAAAAACAGCGATAGTTACAGGCGCTTCAAGGGGAATAGGCAGGGCAATAACCAAAAAGCTTGTTGCCGACGGCTTTTTTGTTGCGGCGGTTTACAATTTCTCGGAAGGTCTTGCGAAAGATCTTGAAAGTGAGCTTTATCCAAATGTAAAGGCTTATAAATGCGATGTTTCCGATTCAAAAAGCGTTAACAATACCGTAAACGAAATAATCAAAGAGAGGAAAAAAACAGATGTGCTTATAAACAATGCCGGTATAGCACAGCAGAAGCTTTTTACCGACATTACCGACGAAGACTGGAACAAAATGATGGGCGTTGACCTCTCGGGGGCGTTTTATTTTTCGAGAGCGGTTCTGCCGTCTATGATAAGCGCAAAGTCGGGCAGGATAATAAATATAACCTCAATGTGGGGTGAAACGGGCGGTTCATGCGAGGTGCATTATTCAGCCGCTAAGGCCGGCATGATAGGAATGACAAAGGCGCTCGCAAAGGAGGTCGGACTGTCGGGAATATGCGTTAACGCAGTATCTCCGGGGGTAGTTGAAACAGATATGATGTCGGCGTTTTCCGAAGAGGATAAGCAGGCACTTAAAGAGGAAATTCCTCTTGCAAGACTCGGAACGGCAGAGGATGTGGCAAATACCGTTTCGTTTCTGTGCTCCGACGGGGCAGGATATATTACCGGGCAGGTCATATCCGTCAACGGCGGAATTGTAATATAAAGTTGCAAAATATCCGATAATGATATATACTTAAATTCAATTACCGAAAAGGAGCTTAGATTATGGATCCCATAAATGTTGATTTTACACACGGCGGAGGAGACGGTTCCTCGGACAAGCCGGTTTCGGATGTCTATATTCCGCCGAAAAACGCAAAGAAAAAGATTATTATAAATATAATTCTTACGGCTGTTTTTGCGGCAATTGCTTATTACTTTATGATTCCCGCGCTTAACTTCAAGGCTATAGAGCTGTATATGTATATTGCGTTTGTCTGCCTTATATATCTCGGTCTTACCGTTTTGTCGTGCAAGGTTGCAATCCATCCCGAATATCAGCCTTATGTCAGAAAACGCTCGAGAATTCCCGGAATTATCATCGGAATTTTGGCGGTTGTATGCCTTATCGGCTTCGTTGTCGGAGCACAGTTGTTCAGAGCAAGCTCTTATTCAAGCCTTCTGACCGTTGAAGAGGGCGATTTTGCCGAAGATGTTGCCGAGATTGACTTTTCTGCAGTTCCGACGCTTGACGCAACCTCGGCAAACAATCTTGCGGTAAGAACGCTCGGCGACCTTTCCGATATGGTTTCGCAGTTTGTCGTTTCGGCATATTCGACTCAGATAAACTACAAGGGTACGCCCGTCAGGGTTACCTCGCTCGACTACGGAGATATTTTCAAATGGATAAAGAATACGAGAGAGGGTCTTCCCGCATATATAATTGTTGATATGACAACGCAGAAGAGCGAGATCGTCCGCCTTGAAAACGGAATGAAGTATTCGCCTGCGGAGCATTTTAACAGATACCTTTTAAGACACCTTCGTTTTGAGTACCCGACCTATATGTTCGGCGACCCGAGCTTTGAAATTGACGAGCAGGGCAATCCGTACTGGATAGTTCCTATACTTGACAAGACTATCGGTCTTTTCGGAGGTACCGATGTTATCGGAGCCGTTATTGTAAACTCCATTGACGGAAGCAGCCGAATAATCTCCACAAGCACAACGGGTGAGACAAAGCTTCCCACTGATTCATTTGTTACCGACCCCGAATGGCAGTGGATTGACAGAGTTTACTCCGCAACAATACTCAACGAGCAGTATAACTATTACGGCAAGCTCTCACACGGCTTTATAAACTCGATAATCGGTCAGGAGGGCGTTAAGGTTACAAGCTCGGGCTACAACTATCTTGCGCTCAATGACGATGTGTATATGTACACCGGAGTTACCTCGATAAGCTCCGACCAGTCGATTATAGGCTTCATTCTTATCAATCAGCGCACCAAGGAAGCAAAGTATTATTCCATTTCCGGCGCACTTGAAAATACGGCTCAAACATCGGCTCAGGGTGCCGTTCAGCAGTATTCATACACTGCTACATTCCCGTTGCTTCTCAACATCAGCGGCGAGCCGACATACTTTATGGCTCTTAAAGATTCGAGTGAGCTTGTTAAAATGTATGCGATGGTAAATGTCAAGCAGTCCACCGTCGTAGGTATCGGCTCAACGCTTACGGAATGTACGGAGAATTATGCCGACAGTCTTAAAAAGAACGGCATAAACCTCGATATCAACATTGACGAAATCGGGGACAGCGACCGGACGCAGGCTCAATCCGAGACGAAAGATGTCAGCGGTACGGTAACGGAAATCCGTTCCGTTGTAACAGGCGGCGAGACTTATTTCTATATCAGGCTCAATACAGACGACTCGTTCTACAAGCTCGGCGTCAAGGACGCGGAAAAGGTTGTAATCCTAAATGTGGGCGACAGCGTAACATTCAGCGTTCCCGTTGACGCAAGCGGAGAGATAATAACCGTATCTTCAATGAAATAAAGGACATATAACACGGATTGTGTCGGGTAAGGCTTGCGCCTTGCCCGATTTTTTCGCGTTTGTTGTGTTTTTGCCCATATATTCACCGAAAAAATTGTCACGCAAATATATCTTGCGGTTTTGAAGGCTTGTGACATATATATTGTGTGTTTTTATGCGGGTGTAGTTAATAATTATCTATTAGACACCGTGTTTAGATAATTTTCAACTATGAACCGGCGTAAAATTTACAAAAAAATCATTAAAAGCATTTGACATTTCGTGTTTAAGTGCTATAATTTAGGTGAATAGTAATTCACTTTTTAAGTGGATACAAAAAAGAAGACGGAGGAAATACCAATGGACACAAGATTCGCTATTGCAGAATACCATGACGCAAAAGCAATAAACAGAGAGCTTGATGAACTCATCAAGAAGCCGATTTACACAATCAAGCCTGATACTCTCAAGCATTATGAAGAAGAGTATTACGAAAAGAAATGTGCTAAGTCGAAAGAGATGATCGAGGAAGCTAAGACTGTAATTCCCGGAGGAGTTCAGCACAACCTTGCTTTCAACTATCCCTTCCCGCTTGTTTTCACAAAGGCAGACGGCGCTTATCTCTATGACATTGACGGCAATAAATATTTCGACTTCCTTCAGGCAGGCGGCCCGACAGTTCTCGGCTCAAACCCGAAGGCGGTTCGTGACCAGGTTATCGACCTTCTTAACACTTGCGGTCCCTCAACAGGTCTTTTCCACGAGTTTGAGTACAAGCTCGCTAAGAAAATCGTTGACTCTGTTGAATCGGTTGATATGTTCCGTATGCAGGGCTCAGGTACAGAGGCTTGTATGACGGCAGCTCGTATCGCTCGTCTTGCTACAGGTAAGAAGAACATCCTTAAAATGGGCGGCGCTTATCACGGCTGGTCCGATCAGATGGGCTACGGCATCCGTGTTCCCGGTTCTAAGTTCACACAGGCTAACGGCGTTCCGATTTTCATCTTCAAGCATATGCAGGAATTCTTCCCCGGCGACCTTGAAGACCTTGAAAGAAAGCTTTGGCTCAACCAGTTCCGCGGCGGCACAGCAGCTGTTTACATTGAGCCCGTAGGTCCCGAGAGCGGCACAACTCCGCTTGATTATGAATTTAACAAGGGCGTTGAGAGACTTTGCCGTAAGTACGGCGCACTCCTCGTATTCGATGAGGTCGTTACAGGCTTCCGTATCGGTATGGCAGGTGCACAGGGCTTCTTCGGCGTATCTCCCGATCTTACAATCTTCGGTAAGGTTATCGCAGGCGGCTATCCGGGCGCAGGCGGCGTAGGCGGTAAGAAGGAATACATGAAGCACCTCGGTTCGGGTCTTGACGATTCCGGCATCAAGGTTAAGAAGGCGTTCACAGGCGGTACGATGACTGCTAACCCGCTTTCATGCTGCGCAGGTTACTATACTCTTGAAGAAATCGACAGAACAAACGCTTGCCAGAAGGCAGGTCAGATGGGCGACAGACTTACAAACGGTCTTAAAGAGCTTGTTAAGAAGCACGGTCTTCCGTTCGTATGCTGGAACGAAGGTTCTATCTGCCACCTCGAGACTGTCGGCACAATGCACTATTCAATCAACTGGTCAAAGCCGTGGACAATCCCGGGCGTACTCAACGCTACATCCGTTCGTAAGAAAGAGATGCAGCACATGGGCGCTGCTTACATGGCAGAAGGCCTCGTAACGCTTGCAGGCTCGCGTCTTTACACTTCAGCTGCTTATACACCTAAGATGATCGATCAGGCACTTGCTTGCTTCGACAAGGTATTTGAAAATGTAGCTGTTAAGCCCGAAGACTGATTCAGGCATTTACACGATTAAACAACGGGGCGGGCAGCCTGTACCGCCCGTCCCGTATTTCTCTTTTATGAGGTGAGACAAATGGACATTTTAGAAGCAAAAGAACTTGTCATCAAAGCAGGTAAAGAGCTCCTTGCCGACGGCATTATAGTCCGTACCTGGGGTAATATTTCGTGCCGCGTATCGGATACGCAGTTTGTTATAACTCCCTCGGGCAGAGCATACGAAAACCTTACTTCCGATGAAATCGTGCTTGTAAATATCGAAGACTGCTCCTATGACGGCGATGTTAAGCCCTCGTCTGAAAAAGGAATTCACGCAGCGGCTTATAAGCTTCGCCCCGAGGTTAATTTCGTAGTCCACACACATCAGAAGGAAGCTTCTGTTATAGGCGCTCTCGGATTTGACATCAACAGCGTGTCAAAGAAAAGTGCAGAAGTGGTCGGAAACGATGTTCCGCTTGCATCTTACGGACTTCCCGGAACAGGAAAGCTTCGTGAGGGAGTTATCGCGGCTATCAAGAGAACGGACTCAAAGGCTGTTCTTATGGCTCATCACGGCGCACTTTGTATGGGCGTTGACTATGACGAGGCTGCAAAGGTTGCGTCCGAGCTCGAAGTTATCTGCGAGGATTGTCTTCGTAAGAAATACAACGAGGTTACAGGCAAGGTTGCCGACAGCCTCAGCTCGATTGCCGAATACATCGGTGAGAAATGTGCCGACGCAAAGGCTTCAAAGGCTGTTAGGTTTGATGTTTGCAACAGCGAAAGAGACGGCAGCGTATTCAACATTACTGCTGTAAACGGCGACGGCAAGGTTACAAGAATCGACATCAAGACGGGCGAGCTCGTGGCAGGTAACGATTATCCTAACTCTGCAGAGCTCCACAGAATGATTTATAAGAAGCGCGACGATGTAAATTACATCATTCATAACACCTCTCCCGAGGCTATGGCTGTTTCGCAGAAGGGCAAGAATATGAAGCCGTTGCTTGATGACTTCGCACAGCTCTGCGGCGCAACGGTAAAGCATGCGCTGTTTAATCCGAACAGCACTCTCAAGTCGGCAAAGAAGGTTGTTAAGGCTCTCAAGGGCAGAAATGCCGTTGTGCTTGACAATAACGGCGCTCTTTGTGTTGCCGGAAGCGAATATGACGCTACTGCCGTTGAGCATGTTATGGAAAAGGGATGCAAGACTCAGGTCGGCGCAGATCTCTTCGGTACGGCTAAGCCAATTAACCCGATTGAGACAAGACTTATGAGATTTATTTATCTCAAAAAGTATTCAAAGCAGGCAAGCAAATAATTTGTCGAATACAATAATATTACGCACTCCGATAGCCTTATCGGAGTGCGTTTTCCCTTTTCGGCGGTAACGCTCGGCGGAGTTTCCACAAAATATGGTAAAAAATCTATTGTAAAGCACTACTTATATGTGATATAATATTCTAATAAAATGGATTAGGTGTATCCGATACGGAGAGAAATATGATAAAAGACGACAGTAAAAAGCCCGATTTACTTATCGGCAGGAACGCAGTTACAGAGGCGTTGAAATCCGACAGAGAAATTGACACGATTATTCTCATGAGAAATAATAACAACCCGGCTCTTTTAAGGCTCGCTTCAATGGCAAAGGAAAAGGGCGCGGTTATAAAAGAGGTTGACTCCAAAAAGCTCGACTTTATGTGCGGCGGAGCAAACCATCAGGGCGTTGCGGCGTATGTTGCCGCTCACGAATATTCAAGCGTTGAGGAAATTCTTGCGTATGCGGAGGAAAAGGGCGAAAAGCCTTTTATCGTTGTTTGCGACGAGATAGAGGACCCGCACAATCTCGGTGCTATAATCAGGACGGCGGAATGTGCCGGCGTACACGGCGTTATCATACCGAAAAGGCGGAGCGCTTCACTTAACTTTACCGTGGGCAAGACCTCGGCGGGTGCACTCGAATATATGAGGGTGGCAAGAGTTTCCAACCTTGCTTCGACCCTTGACGGATTAAAGGAAAAGGGTTGCTGGGTATACGGTGCCGATATGGATGGAACCGATTACAAAAAGACCGACTTTTCAGGCGCGGTCGTGCTTGTTATAGGCTCTGAGGGAAAGGGCATAGGCAAGCTTATAAGGCAGAAGTGCGACGCAATAGTTTCCCTGCCTATGAAAGGAAACATAAATTCGCTCAATGCTTCTGTTGCGGCGGGAATTTTAATGTACGAGATATCCTGCAAAAGATAAATCAGTTGATTCGGGGTGTGAAAATGTCTAAAAACGATTTGTTCGACGATATGTCGATTGATTCGATTCTGAATGATGTTAAGCGAATTACGGGGCAGGAGTCTGCCTCGGAAAGAATTTGGTCGCTTGACGAAATTGACGCATTGCTTTCGGACGATGAACCGATCGAGGCAAAAAGCCATACCGTTTCCGTGCAGGAAGAACCGAAAGCTCCCGAAAAGCCGAACATCCCCGAGTCGGTTAAGGCGGAAGAAAAGCCTGTCAAGGCAGAAAAAGCAAAAGAATCCGAAAAAGCGGAAAATGAACCGTCGGGGCTCGGACTTAAAGAATTTGCGATGCAAAACGCAATTGAGAGTAAAGCCGCAAAATCCAACCTCGACAAAAAGAGCATAGAGGACATATTAGAGGAATTCGAGGAGGACGAGGACGAACCCGAAATTGAACCTCTCATAGGCTCCGCAAAGGAAGCGGAGGAAGAACCCGAAGAACCCGAGCAGACGCAGAAAGAGCCCGAAAAGGAAATTCCGGGGCAGATAAGCATTGAAAAAACACGAGTGTTCAACGAGGTTGAGGCGAGAGCCGTCAGAGACGAGAGCATAACGCATCATATTGGTGAAAATAAGATAATAAGAACAGGCGGTTCGACCAAAAAGGGCGGTATGGAAACGGACCCGTACCGTGAGCGCTTTTTGAACAAGCCCAGGCTTGACATAGAAAAAACGCAGGACCATAGGGAAATGCTCAAGGATTTACCTGCGAAAACCATTGAAAGGCACGGCGTCGTCGTTAAAAAGCCAACATATGAAAAAACCTCGACTGACGGCTTGTCGCCTGTCCCGATACTTGTCGATGCGGCTGACGAATACGACGCACAGCAAAAGCTCGAAACGGAAACGCAAGCCGGAGCGTTAAAGTCAAGCTTGTTCCCCGAGGATGAGAATCAGATTGTCCTTGACGGATTTAACGAGCAGGATGAGGTAGAAATTGTCAATGAGGAAGAGGAAGAGGCTAAGCTTCGCAAAATCCGCAGAGATAAGGCGAGCAAGTTCAGACTTTTCCCGAATATAGAAATCGATGACGGCGACGCATACTCCGAAGCCACCGAGCAGGAGGAAGAGGAGGATTGTGCCGACGAAAAAACAAAAGCTGTGGTTCTCCCCGAAGACGAAGTACGGGAGAACGACGAAAGCGAAGAAGATGAAACACAGCAGGAAGATCCGACCCGTGGAAAACGCAAGCGGCAAAATTCTCAACCGATCAGCGTAGCTCGTGAGTTCTTCGGACCCAAGGATGCGAAAGCCGTATATGACATATATATGAAAGAGCTCTCTTACGGTAAGAGGAAAATTATTGTCGGGGCTTTGGCGCTTGTTCTTTTGCTTGCCTGTGCGGCAATTACTTCCTTTACCGGTAATTTTTCATTGTTTTCCGACAGCCCGTTTGTATATTCTGCGGCAAATATTATAGTTCTTGTTGCCGTCGGAGCGGTAAACTTCAAGTCGGTAGCCGACTGTGCAGAACAGCTTAAAAGCAGAAGCTTCAACAAAAATTCCGCATTGACCGCATCCTTACTTACAGGCATTTTACAGTGTGCCGTATCATTGGGCTTCGGCGACCTTATATTGAGCGGAACGCATATTTATGCGGCAGTTGCGCTGTTCCCGGTACTGTTGATAAATATAGGCGATTACCTGAAGACAAAAACGGACATCGGTAACTTTATTCTTATCAATCGAGAGCAGAGTAACGCACATGCCGTAAAGAAAATTGACGACGATACAGTAGCGTTCGAGGTCGGCAGGGGACTTATGATAAAGGACCCTGACATACGATATGATGCAAAGGTTAATTTCCCGTATAAATTTGTTGAGATGTCGCAACGGGTAGATCCGACCGCGGATATGTTTAATTTGACAGTTCCGGCGGCTTTTATTGCCGGAATAATTGTCGGAATAATCTCTGCGGTAATAAACAGGAACGCTTTTGTCGGCGTAACATCGTTTACCGGTATTTTCCTTATGGCAATGCCCGCCGCAAGCGTTGTTTCCTGTGCGTCGGCTCTCAAAAATGTCAATAAGAAGCTAAACGCTGAAAACAGCTTGATTTCAGGCTACGAGGCGGTTGAGGACGCTCTTGACGCTAACGCAACAGTGCTTGACGCCATGGATATTTTCAGCGGAGGGGACGCAAAAATTTACGGACTCAAGCTTTTCAATTCAATGCGTATCGACGAAGCTATTCTCTATACGGCGGCAGTTGTGATTCAGTCGGGCGGCGCGCTGACGGATGTATTTGATTCGATAATACTTTCAAAGCGTGAAATGCTCCCGAATGTAGAATCTCTTGCATACGAGGAAAGACTCGGATGCTCGGGCTGGATATATAATTACCGTGTGCTTGTCGGAAACAGGGATTTGCTGTTAAAGCACAATGTTGAGGTGCAGTCCAAGGAAGAGGAAAGCGTGTTTACCCGTTCGGGCAGGCAGGTGGTTTACCTTGCGGTAGAGGGCAAGGTGGCTGCAATGTTTGTCGTCGGTTATTCTGCCGACAGGCGGACGGCGGTATATATGCGCGAGCTTGAGAAAGCGGGCGTAAGCATTTTGGTTCGCACTACGGACGCAAACATATCCGAAGAGCTTGTTGAGCAATATTTCGACCTTCCGAGGAATTTTATAAAGGTTATCAGTCCGGTGGCGGGTCTTATGTATAAGGAAATGAGCGACAAGTATGCGATAAACGAGCCGTGCAGAATTCTTCATAACGGAACGGTAAACTCATTTCTGAAAGCGTTCACTTCGGCGCTCAAATTGCAGGAACGCAGGAAGATGATAAATATTTTACAGTACATCGGCGTGGGAATAAGCATTGTTCTCATGGCAATGTTTTCGTTCATTTCGGGACTTTCACAGGCAGGCGCGGTTCAGATTATACTGTTTGAAACGCTTTGGGCTCTGATTGTTACATTTGTCCCGCAAATCAAAAAAATTTAGAAAGAGTGATGATATAAATGCAATGGTTGACCGATGCGGCAGATTGGCTTTGGCAAATCGATTTGCTCAGAGAGGTGCTTGATTGCCTGTTGAAGCTTGTGCTTGCGGCTGTTCTCAGCGGCATAATCGGATTTGAGAGGGAACATTCACACCGCCCCGCCGGCTTCAGAACACATATTCTTGTGGCGGTCGGCTCGGCTCTTATTATGATGACATCGGTATATATTTCAAAAAATGTTCAGACCTCAGCCGACATTACGCGAATGAGCGCGCAGGTTGTAAGCGGTATCGGCTTCCTCGGCGCAGGTACGATTTTGCGCGAGGGATTTTCGGTAAAGGGACTTACCACGGCGGCAAGCCTTTGGGCGGTTTCGTGTATCGGCATTGCTGTCGGTACAGGCTTCTACGGGGGCGCAATCGTTGCAACGGTCGTCATTTATATTACGCTTAACAGCCTTAAAAAGGTTATTGTAAAGGGAAAAGCCGGCAAGGTTATTTACATAGAGGTAAAGCACCTTGCGCAGAAGGTGCCGGAGATTTCAAAGCTGGTTAAGCGTGCGGGAGCTTCCATACATTCAATGGAAATCCTTGACGAGAGCGATATAAAGCGCACAAAGAAAAAAGAAACCTCAACAATTAAAATGATTGTTTTTCCGAAAAGCGAGGATTCTCTTGACTTGATTGTGACTACTCTCCGTGCTGATGAAAATATAATAGATGTTTATGTCGATTGAAGCGAAAGACCTGTGCAAAGCATAGGTCTTTTTGTACTGACTGCAAGTAAACCTTGCCTCGGTTGACTTTAGTTGCCGATTATGATATACTAACGTGAAATTTATGCTGTGATAAGAGGACTGATTATGGAAGAAAATAACAAGTCGCTTTATACGGACGAGCTTTTGAGAGAAAAAGAGGAAAATGAAAAACTCAAAAAAGAACTCGAGCAAAAGCAGGCGCAGATAGACAGACTTAACAAATCGCTTGTAAGATATTCGGATATGGTGAACGGTCTTGCAAACGAGATGACGACTGTCAGTGCGGCTAACGATGAGATTGTTAGCAGCTTTTATTGGCGTTTGACGGGTCCGATGAGGCGATTTACACAGGCGTTGAAAAATTTGTTCTCAAGGAACAAATCGCTGATGGCGATTTTAATTTTTCTTAAATGCTTTTTACGAAACGGATATAAGCAGGCAATCGTAAAGTACCGTGAATTCAAGCCGATTAAGAAAAAGGTATATTCCGACCGCTTGCATACAAT
This sequence comes from Anaerovoracaceae bacterium, assembly GCA_963590415.1. GTDB lineage: Bacteria > Bacillota > Clostridia > Oscillospirales > Acutalibacteraceae > Fimenecus. Next base: position 33,076 of record CAVAPB010000021.1, read on the forward strand.
AACTCCGGAGTGCAGGGCGAGGGAGGAGAAATATGAATTCCCTCAAAAGATAAAGTTCAGTATTTTGGTACCGTTATACAATACACCGAAGAAATTCCTTGTTGAGATGATTCAGTCTGCGGTGGATCAGACCTACGGTAATTGGGAGCTTTGTCTTGCGGACGGAAGCGACGACGAGCATTCGTATGTCGGCGAATATTGCCGTAAGCTTGCAGAGAGCGACAAGCGTATTGTCTATAAAAAGCTTGAAAAGAACGAAGGAATTTCGGAAAACACGAATGTTTGCATAAAAATGGCAACCGGCGATTATATCGCTCTTTTTGACCATGACGATGTTTTGCACCCGTCGGCTCTGTTTGAGGTTATGAAGGCTGTTTGCGAGAAGGGCGCGGAGTATGTTTATACCGATGAGGCGACTTTTGCGGGTGAGAACATCAACGACATTATCACCTTCCACTTCAAGCCGGATTTTGCAATAGACAATCTTCTTGCAAACAACTATATCTGCCATTTTTCGGTGTTCAAGGCTTCTCTGCTTGAAAAGGTGGGCGGCTTCAGAAGCAAATATGACGGCAGTCAGGACCATGACCTTATACTTCGCCTTACCGATGCGGTGTCGGATCCGTCAAAGGTTGTTCATATTGCAAAGCTTCTTTATTTTTGGCGTTCACACAAGAATTCGGTTGCGATGGACATCAATTCCAAAACTTATGCTATAGAAGCCGGAAAATCAGCCGTTCATGATTTCCTTGAGAGCAAGGGCTATAACACGGTTGTTACAAGCACCCGCGCTCATCCGACGATTTACCATATCCAATACGAGATAAAGGGCGAGCCGAAGATATCCGTTATAATTCCCAACAAGAATCATGTCGACGACCTTGTTCGCTGTGTTGAATCTGTCCTAAACCTTTCGACATATAAAAATTATGAAATTATAATTGCGGATAATCAAAGCGATGACAACAGGCTTTTTGATTACTATAAGGAGCTTTCATATCTTGATAATGTAAAGACGGTTAAGTATGACAAGCCGTTCAATTATTCTGCCATAAACAATTATGCCGTTTCACAGGCAACGGGAGAGTATCTTTTGTTCCTGAACAATGATACAGAGGTCATCAGCCGAAATTGGCTTGAGGAAATGCTTATGTACGCTCAGCGCGATGATGTCGGAGCAGTAGGCGCAAAGCTCTATTTCGGTAATAATACAGTTCAGCACGGCGGCGTTATTCTGGGTCTCGGTGCCGACCGTATTGCAGGTCACAGCCATTATAAGGCACAGCGCAGTAATTTGGGCTATATGGGCAAAATGTGTTATGCGCAGGATGTCGGAGCTGTTACGGCGGCATGCATGATGGTGCGCCGCAGCGTTTTTGAGCAGGTAAACGGCTTTGACGAAGCACTTGCGGTTGCATACAATGATGTTGACCTTTGTATGAAGATTAGAGAACTCGGAAAGAATATAGTTTTCAATCCGTACAGTGAGCTTTATCATTATGAATCCATAAGCAGAGGGCTTGACACAAAGCCTGAGAATGTTAAGCGCTTCAACAGTGAAAAGGAAATTTTCCTTGGTAAGTGGAAAACAGTTTTGGACAAGGGCGATCCGTATTACAATGTGAATTTCTCACTTGATGAAAGCTATGTTATTGACGAGAAAAAGCTTTTAGACGAATAATTTAGAAATCATAACAAAAGCAACGGGCTGTAATTTTACAGCCCGTTGCTTGCTTGTAAGTCGGAAGTGTTCGAATTGATACGGTATAACGGATTTTTACAGGTTGAGCTTCAGCAATTCATCAAAGCTTATCTCAAATATTTTTGAAAACGCAACGAGCTCAATGTCCGTAACGAACCTTTTGCCGCACTCGATCCGCTGAATGACATTTTTGTCTACATCAAGACCGATAAGCTGCAGCTTATCCGCAAGCTCCCTTTGGGAAATGCCGCTCTCCTTGCGAATTTCGGCTATATTTTTACCGCTTATATTGTTTGTGCCGTCATAGCTTTTGTTGATAAACACATTCAACATCTCCCGCTCATATTTGACATTCACTATTTGTCATTGTCTTCATTGTAGTACACAATTGAACGCGAGTTGACATTTACAGAGTGTCAACTCGATGGGGCAGGACGATTTATATCCGGCTTGCGTTGAACATATTATTGTGATAGAATATTTATACCGAATTACGGTAAAAACTACTTGAAAAGAAGGCTTTTCTATGTGGGCTGTATTGGCCGTGCTTTCCGCAGTGTTTGCGGCGCTGACATCAATATTCGCAAAGGTCGGCATACAGGATGTCGATTCTACGCTTGCAACTGCTGTAAGAACCGTGGTTGTCGTGCTTATGGCTTGGGTAATGGTGTTCATCACACACACGCAAAGCGGCATAACGGGAATTGACCGAAAGAGCTGGATTTTTCTTATACTTTCGGGTCTGGCAACGGGTGCTTCGTGGCTTTGCTATTACAAGGCGCTGCAGCTCGGTGAGGTTTCAAAGGTTGTCCCTATCGACAAGCTGAGCATACTTTTTACGCTTGTTTTGGCGTTTGTTTTCCTTCACGAAAAATTTACGGTGAAATCGGCAGTCGGTACGGCTCTGATTACAATCGGCACGCTTGTTATGGCTTTATAATTGTAAATAATCTGTAACAATACACGATTGTGTTTGAATTGTCGGAAAAATGATGTTAAAATCTATCTATTATATTAGTACAGGGAGGTATATTCTTGGCAGATAAAAAAGACAAGGACCTTGGGGAGGTATTTCCCGAACAGAGTGATGAGGCTTTGAAGAAAGAGCTTGAAGAATTAAAGGAAACCTTTCAGCAGGAGCTTGATAAGGCTGCGGCGGAGGCTTCGACCGAAAATGCAAAGACGGAAGAACCCGATGTAAACGAAGAAGAGGAAGAGCTCAGCGAGGATATGCTTTGCGAGTGCTGCGGCGAGAACAAGAGGGGAACGAAAAACAATCCTGACTCTCCTTTTTGCCCGGATTGCGATAAGGCGTTGAGGCGCTATCCGTTTGATTTTCTCAATATCATAATTATGATTATTGTGATCGGCTTCAGCTTCTATGCCTGCTATGTGTTTGCCGGCAATGCGAATGTGTATGTTGACGCACTTAACGCACAGAAAGCCGAAAAGGGAAATATGCTCTATACGGCAAATTCGGATTATTCAACGCTCCTTGAAACAATGAACGATAAGAGTATCAGAGGTGAGATGGTCTATAAGCGTGCAATCCTCAACCTCTCAAAAATCGGCGGCTATCAGGATATGGAGGAATATACCGAAAGCTTCAAGACTTGGGAATTGAGCCTTCCGCATTTCAAATCGGTGGCTAATGCCTTTGAGGAAAAAAACGCCTTTGAAAGAACGAGAGATACTTGTTATGAGATAATATATTCAAATATTCCCGAGGATGCGATGGAACCGTCTGAGGTGCCGTATGACACGATCATCACACAGCTTGAGGCACTTGAAAGTCAAAGCCTTGAACCGGTGACATACAGCGAAGAGGATGTGTCGGACGGACTTGTTACCACAACCGCGGCTTATTCCATCGAGGCTGACGCCTACAGCAAGGCTATGATTTCGTACTTCAAGTTTTACACTGCCGCAATAAGCGAGCAGCCTGCCGAAACGCAGATTGGCTTCCTTGAAGAGATAAAGAACGATTATCCCGAAATGACATGGCTTTACGGACCTATGCTCGGCGATCTCTATGTAAAAGCACAAAAGGATGTTACTGATTACTGTGCGTTCTTAAAGGAGGTCAATGCCGAGGACTCATATGCCGATGTTGCTATGGCAACCTCGTTGCGTATTCAGGGAAATTATGAGGACAGCCTCCTGCTCTGTAAGCAAAAGGTTTCCGAAAATGATGATTATACATTTGAATATTACAGACAGTCGGCTCTTTCGTGCCTTGCGCTCGGGGAATACGATACGGCGTGTACGGCGGCGAAATCTGCGTATGACGAGTACAATTATTCTATTCAGGTGCTTGATACGCTTGCTCTTTGCTATGCGGCGGCAGGCAACGAGGATGGCTACAGCGAGGTCGAGCAGATTTTTGCTCAGAGCGGTATGACCGTCAGCGACGAAGTCAAGGATTATAAGGACGGAAAGATCACCCTTGACAATATTATCAAGGAAGGAGATTTTGACGTAGAATGACAACCATATATATAATAGTAAAATATCTTACCTTCGTCGGCGCATATATGAAGGCGTTTTTCGAGCACCTTACCTGTCGCGTGTACGAGGTGCTTATTGAGGACGGACGCTATCTTACCGCAACCGAGCTTTGCGGTCATGTAGAGCATGAGATAATCAAAAAAAGGAGCGTCAGCTTCGGTGTTTGCTTCTTTCCGTTCTTTTTCAACCTTTTGTTGGGAATAATATTTGTATCTGTCGGCTCAATGAATATATATTTCCTTGGCGAATTCTTTACCTATAATAAGGGAATAGTGCACATTGTTAACTTTGTGTTCCTTTGGCTCGGAATTTCGATGCTTACAAACCTTTTTCCGCAGATTGAGGACGCCTTGACTCTTCGTGAGCTCATTTACGGCAAAAATACGAATATAGTGCTGAAAATTCTTGCCTCTCCGATTTTTGCAATTCTCTATTGCGGAGCGTTTCTTGAGAAATGGGGAATAACCTTCCTTACATCTATCGCGTTTTCTCTTGCGGTACCGTCGATTTATGCGACATTTTTACCGTCGCTGATAAGCGCTATACAGTAAAAGTAAAATCCGAAGCGGTTGAGTCAGCTTCGGATTTATCATATTGAGACTGTACGACAGCCTATTTGCAGAAAACATGGCTACCTATCGTTACGATTACAGGGCGTGAGCGTATCCATTGGTTTGATGTCTTGGCAGGATTATAATAGTATATCGCACCGCCCGAGGGGTCCCATCCGTTGATGGCGTCTCGGGCGGCTTTTTTTGCGGTGTCGGTGGGTTCAACCTTCCAGTTGCTGTCCGTTACGCAGGAAAAGGCACCTGACTGATAGACTACGCCGGAGATGCTGTCTGGAAAAGATGAGTGCCCGACCCTGTTCAGGACAACGGCGCCGACGGCAACCTGACCCGTGTAGCTTTCGCCTCTCGCCTCGGCTGCAATTACCTTTGCAAGCAAATAGACATCATTGCTTGTGTATTTTCCCGAGGAAGACGAAGAACTGCTTGAAATACCCATTGCGGCAAGCGTGTTTTTGCCGGCGATACCGTCTGCGGTCAACCCGTTCTTCCGCTGGAAATATTTTACGGCGCTTTGCGTCTGAGTGCCGTATATGCCGTCAACACTTCCCGAATAATAGCCCCAGTTCTTGAGGCGCTGCTGAATTTTGCGCACCTCCTCGCCCCGTGAGCCGAGACGGGAGAGAACCTCGGAGGATTCTCCATGCTTATTATAATAATTTTGTGCAAAGGCTACCGAACCCAATGCGATGACAACTGCAAGCAAAACACAAAGTAACTTGAATTGCTTGTTGAAATTGAAAAGATTTTTCATAAGATTGCTCCTGTTAATTATTTGTATCTATTGTTTTACATATATCGGATTTTATACTTTTTCGTTGACGAGGGTGATATCAGCGCACAGAAATTGTGCACAGAAAACAGCTTGACCACAAGATGTGCAGGGAGAATTAAAAAGTTGAAAAAAATTACAAAAAAATCGGAAATAAGTGTTGACAACAGGCTTGCGCTGTGATATTATATCAAAGCTGTCCGAAAGACATCGGGTAACGAAAACAAAAGTCAAAAAGGAATTTGGAAAAACGAAAAATTCTTCTTGACAATGAGTTTTGAAAGTGCTATAATGTGCTTCCACTCGAAAATCTTCGGTGGCACCGGACCTTGAAAATTAAACAACGACTTAAGAAAAAGGAAACCCTGAAATTC
>CAVAPB010000022.1:0-37618 GCA_963590415.1 Anaerovoracaceae bacterium
AGAGATGACTTTTCAATAAAAAAGTCGTCGCGAACGATATAAAGTCCGCGACGACTTGGTGCTGGTGACCGGACTTGAACCGGTACGGTATTGCTACCGAGGGATTTTAAGTCCCTTGCGTCTGCCGATTTCGCCACACCAGCGAATGTTGCCTTGATATTATATAAAAAATAGCCGTCAAAGTCAATAACGGGTATAAAAATATTTATTCGGATTTTTTCAAAAAAATTATTATTTTCTGTTGACAAATGCTGTTTTTAATGTTAACATAGTAGCACATTATCACTTTAGCACGATAAAGTGAAACAAAATCAATATGATTTCGGAGGAAAAAACAATGAAAAAGGTATTAGCAGTAATTTGCGCATTCGTTCTTGTAGCTTGTATGTTTGCGGGCTGCGGAGCTAAAACGGAAACTTCAGACCTCGCTTATGTTCAGGACAAGGGCACTTTGGTAGTAGGTATTACCGAGTTTGAGCCTATGGACTACAAGGAGTCGGGCAGCGACGAGTGGATCGGCTTTGACGCAGATATGGCAAAGGCTTTCGCAAAGAGCCTCGGCGTTGAGGTTCAGTTTGTTGTTATTGATTGGGATAACAAGGCGCTTGAGCTCAGCGATAAGAAAATCGACTGCGTATGGAACGGTATGACTCTTACAGATGAAGTTAAATCTTCAATGGATTGCTCAAACGCTTATTGTAACAACGGTCAGGTTGTAATCGTAAACAAGGATGTTGCCGATAAATATACAACAGCCGAAGCTTGCAAGGATCTCAAATTTGCTGTCGAAGCAGGTTCGGCGGGCGAAAAGGCGGCAGCTGCAAACGGTTACAACGCTACACCCGTAGTTGACCAGGCAACCGCTCTTCTCGAAGTTAAATCGGGCTCATGCGATGCGGCAATTATCGATAAACTTATGGCGGCGGCTATGGTAGGCGAGGGAACAAGTTACGAAAACCTTACATATACCGTAACTCTTAACGATGAGGAATACGGCGTAGGCTTCCGTCAGGGCAGCGACCTTGTTGCAAAGCTCAACGATTTCTTTACCGCTTCTATGGCAGACGGTTCAATGGAAAAGACGGCTGAGCAGTACGGTGTACAGGCTTCGCTTATTAAATAATCAAATTTCAGAAAACATTATATTTGCCGAACAGAGAATACTTGAGGTACTCTCTGTTTTCGGCGTTTAAGGAGTTTTTATGAGTCAGTTCGCAGAACAGTTCCCGATAGTTTTCAATGCGCTGAATGTCGGTTTCCTGCAAACATTAAAGCTGTTTATTTTCACTTTAATCGGGGCAGTACCGCTCGGCTTGCTTATTTCTTTCGGCTCAATGTCGAAATTTAAGCCGCTTAGCGTACTTATTAAGGTCATTGTATGGATTGTAAGAGGATCGCCGCTTATGATTCAGTTGCTTATCATTTTCTATTTGCCCGGTCTTGTTTTCGACGTTCAGCTTTGGGGCGGCGGCGAGGACGGACGCTTTATGGCGGCGTGCGTTGCATTTGTGCTTAACTATGCCTGCTATTTTTCCGAGATATTCAGAGGCGGTATTGTCAGCGTGCCAAAGGGACAGCAGGAGGCAGGTATCGTGCTCGGTATGTCAAAATCTCAAATCTTTTTCAAAGTAACCCTCCTTCAGATGATAAAGCGTATTATACCGCCGATGTCAAACGAAATTATCACTCTTGTAAAGGATACCTCTCTTTCAAGAATTATCGCATTACAGGAGATTATCTGGGCAGGTCAGTCATTTATGAAGGGCTCGCACGGAATTTCGGGCGTAATTTGGCCCTTGTTCTTCACAGCGGTTTATTATCTCATATTCAACGGCGTTCTGACGGTTCTTTTCTCAAAGCTTGAAAAGAAGCTCGACTATTTCAAGGTTTAAGGGGGAGAGAAAATGAATATATTGGAAATTAAGGATTTACGCAAGAATTTTGCCGACAATCAGGTTCTCAAAGGTATTTCGCTTACCCTTGAAGAGGGAAAGGTTATGTCGCTTATCGGTTCCTCGGGAAGCGGTAAAACAACGCTTTTAAGGTGCATTACGGGTCTTGAAACAGCGGACAGCGGCGTTATCAAAGTAGCGGAAAACACTCTTTTTGACGGTTCCGAAAAGGACAAACGCTCAAAAGAGGAAAAAAGAAAAAATCAGCTGCTTACGGGTCTTGTCTTTCAGAACTTTAATCTCTTTCCGCAGTATAATGTATTGAAAAATGTTACTCTTGCCAAGGAACTGCTTTTGAAAGAGGAATTCAAAGCAAAAAAGGTTGGTAAGGACGAAAGAAAACAACAGCTCTTACAGCTTGAAGATGAGGCTAAAAGCATAATTTCAAGCGTAGGGCTTGCCGACAAATTGCAGTCATACCCGTGCGAGCTCTCGGGAGGACAGCAGCAAAGAGTTGCCATTGCAAGGGCATTGATGCTCTCTCCAAAGCTTTTGTGCTTTGACGAGCCCACTTCGGCTCTTGACCCCGAAATCACGGGAGAGGTGCTTAAAGTTATATCCAATCTTGCAAAAGAGGGCAGGACAATGCTTATCGTAACGCACGAAATGGGATTTGCGAAAAGCGTTTCCGACAAGGTTGTGTTTATGGACGACGGCGTGCTTGCCGAGCAGGGAACACCCGAGGAGATTTTCGACAGTCCCAAGAGCGAAAGGCTCAGAAGCTTCTTGAACTCCACTTTAAGAATGTAAAAGCAAAATTGTATAATAAAAAGACGAGAGCTCCGAATATGCACAGGCGTTGTTCGGGGCTTTTGAGATGTTTATGTTGAATTAAGTGCGAATATATGGTAATATTAAATCAATATTTAACGGAGGAAATTTATGGCTAAAATTATAAAAGCAAGCAAAACGGTTGCTTTGATTTTGATATTGATTTTAACTTTAGGATTTGCCGTGTTTGCAGAGCCTGATAATATTAGTGCCGAAACGGTGACAGCCGAAGCAACGCAGGCTCAACAGACTACCGAAGTCGGAACACAAGCTCAGACTCTGGCAAGAAACAATTCGGCTTCGTCAAATAACGAATTGACATCGTTGCGTGTTGTGGGTAAAAAGCAGGACGGCACAAGCGTTGAAATTGCGCTTTCGCCGGAATTCAGGCGTTCGACAAGGACATATTCGATTTCGGTTCCGTTCGATGTCGAAAGTCTTGAAATTGAAGCCGTTGCGGCTGACGGCAACGCTAAAATCGAGATACCGCAGGGATATCTCAAACTTGATGTCGGCGAAAATAAATCATATGTTTATGTCACGGCGCAAAACGGTTCAAGGCGTACCTATTTAATTAACAGTGTCAGAGCCGCCGAGGAAACGACCGTCACAGAAGCGACGACGGCAGAGCCGGAACCCGAGACCGTAACCGAAACGCAAACCCAAGCACCGACCGAGGCTGTAAGCGTTGATGTACAGCCCGTCGAAGTCAAAAATACAAGCGGAATATACAACAAGCTTGCGATAGCATTCGGTGCTGTCGGCGCTGTTTTGCTTGTTGTTGCAATCATTTTGCTGATAAGAAACAAAAGATTAAGGGAGGGCAGATTTTAATGAAAAAGATTGTCTATGAAGAATGTCCGTACTGCGGCTCAAAAATGTTGGTTTACGGCTATCAAACCGAGCAGGCATGCGCCTATTCCGATGTCAGAGGCGGCGTGTTCGGCTCGCAGATTGTGCATACAATATGCAGGGATTGCGGAAGCATAATTCACAGCAGCGTTGTCCGCCCCGAAATTTTCAAGGAGTTCCTCGACCCCGAGAATAAAAAGATTTACGAAGAAGCCGAAAAAAACAAACCCAAAAAGGAAAAAGAGGGAATTCTTGAAATTATTGTTGATGAGAAACAAAACTAAACATTGATTAAAATCATAAAAAAGCACCTGTAATCCTAAAAAATTACAGGTGCTTAATTTGCTTGAAAATTATAATTTCAAGTTGCTCACATGATAACTCAATGTCATAAGGCTGTCGGAAAGGTGAACATTTTCAACGGCTACGCCGGGGTGGGAGGAAGCAATGTCATAATGACTGAAGTTCCAAAAGCCCTTGATTCCCAATGAAATGAGTTCGTCGGTAATTTCCTTTGCGTTATCGCTCGGAATACACAAAACCGCAACAACAGGGGAGTTGTCTTTGCAGAAATTGTACATTCCGCTTATATGCCTTATCGGGATGTTCCTGACAAGCTGACCGGCAAGAGCCTCGTTCTTGTCGAAAATGCCGATAAGATTAAAGCCTCTGTCCTCAAACGACATATGGGAAGCAACGGCTTTACCGAGGTTGCCTGCGCCGACAAGAATTGTTTTTACATTGTTATCAACACCGAGAATTTTACCGATTTCCTTGTAGAGCTGTTCGACATTGTAGCCGTAGCCCTGCTGACCGAAGCCGCCGAAGCAGTTCAGGTCCTGCCTTATCTGTGAGGCGGTAAAGCCCATTTTTTTCGAGAGCTCGCCCGAAGAAATTCTTACTGTACCGCTGTTTTTAATTTCGCCTAAAAATCTGTAATATCTCGGCAGCCGTTTGATAACGGAAGCAGATACAACTGTATTCTTAGCCATAGCTTTTCCTCACTTTGAAAGTTTCTTAACTGTTTCCATCACATAGTCGCCGAACTGAGAGCAGGTAGCTCCGTCCTCACGACCTGTGATAACATACTTCTTGTCCTCAAACATACAGTAGTCAAGCGCTTTTTCAAGCAAATCAGCCTTGTCCTGCTTGCCGATGTGTGAAAGGAGCATTACGGAAGCACGAAGCATCGAACAGGGATCTGCATACTTGCCTCTGCCTTCCTTAATCATTCTCGGAGCGGAGCCGTGGATAGCTTCGAACATAGCGTATCTCTTACCGAGGTTTGCGCTGCCTGCCGTGCCTACGCCGCCCTGAAATTCAGCCGCTTCGTCAGTTATAATATCGCCGTAAAGGTTGGGAAGAACAAATACCTTGAAGTCTTTTCTTCTTTTTTCATCGATAAGCTTTGCGGTTGTGATGTCGATGTACCACTCGTCTGTTGTGATGTCGGGATATTCCTCGCCGACCTTTTTACAGATGTTGAGGAACTTACCGTCAGTTGTTTTGATTACATTTGCTTTGTTGATAATCGAAACACGACCCTTGTTGTTCTTCTTTGCGTATTCATATGCCATTCTTGCAATTCTTTCCGAGCCCTCGGATGTGGTAACGACAAAGTCGATTGCGAGGTCGTCGTCAACATTTACGCCCTTTGAGCCGACTGCATAAGCGCCTTCCGTGTTCTCACGGAAGAAGGTCCAGTCAATTCCCTGATCCGCAACCTTAACGGGGCGGACATTTGCGAAGAGGTCAAGCTCTTTACGCATTGCGACATTTGCGCTTTCGATGTTGGGCATACCGCTTCCTGCCTGCGGAGTTGTTGTCGGTCCTTTAAGGATAACATGGCAGGCTTTGAGCTCTGCGAGAACATCGTCGGGAATAGCTTTCATATGCTCGATACGGTTTTCGATTGTGAGTCCGTCGATTACCTTGAATTCAACCTTGCCTGCCTTAACCTCGTCGTCAAGCATATATTCGAGAACCCTTGCGGATTCCTTTGTGATTATCGGACCGATGCCGTCGCCGCCGCATACGCCGATAATAATTTTGTCAAGCTTGTCATAATCGATAAATTCTTTGTCGGCTTTAATTCTGTCAGAACGCTCAGATTGTTCACGGACAAGAGCTTCAAATTTTTTAAGCGCCGCCTGCAAATTTTCTTCTGTCATTGTTTTGTCCTCCGTATTATATGTTTTCTTTTGTGTAGTTGAGCAAACCGCCGTCAACGATTATATCCTTCTGACGCTGTGAAAGGTCGTATTTAAGTTCGTACTTTTCGCCCTTTGTGAGGTTTTCGAGATATACGGTTTCATCGTTGAGAATAGCGGTTCTGATATTGTTCAGAGCGAGCTCGTCACCCTGGTCGATTTTATCGTAATCGTCGGCATTTGCAAAGTTAAGGGGAAGAATACCTGCGTTTATAAGGTTAGCGCAGTGAATTCTTGCAAATGATTTTGTGATGACAGCCTTGATTCCGAGATAGAGCGGAACAAGAGCCGCATGCTCACGGGAAGAGCCCTGACCGTAGTTTGCACCGCCGATTATGAAGCCTTTACCTGCTGCCTTTGCGCGCTCCGCAAAAGTTTCGTCGCAAACGGCAAAGCAGAACTGCGAAAGGTGCGGAATGTTTGAACGGTAGGGGAGTATCTTTGCTCCGGCAGGCATAATGTGGTCTGTTGTTATGTCGTCGCCAACCTTGAGAATTGCCTTTGCCTGAATGCTTTCGGGCATCTTTTCCGTTGTCGGGAAAGGCTTGATGTTGGGTCCGTAAAGCACCTCGACCTTATCCGCATCTTCAGCCACGGCAGGCATCTCAACCATATTGTCGTTTACGATAAACGAGTCTGGCATAAGGATATTGAGCGGTGCGCCGAGGGTCCTCGGGTCTGTAAGCTTACCGGTAAGAGCGGAAACAGCCGCAACCTCGGGACTTACAAGATAAATTCCCGCGTCCTTTGTTCCGGACCTGCCGAGGAAGTTCCTGTTGAAGGTACGAAGTGAAACGCCTGCCGAGTTGGGCGACTGACCCATACCGATGCAAGGACCGCACGCACTTTCAAGAATTCTTGCGCCTGCGGAAATCATATCGGAAAGTCCGCCGTTGAGAGCAAGCATGTTGAGTACCTGCTTTGAGCCGGGCGCTATGGAAAGGCTTACGCTCGGGCAAACCGTCTTACCTTTGAGAATAGCCGCAACCTTGAGCATATCCATAAGCGAAGAGTTTGTGCACGAGCCGATACAAACCTGGTCTACCTTGATTTCTCCGATGTCCTTTACCTTTTTTACTCTGTCGGGCATATGGGGCATAGCTGCCATTGGCTCAAGCTCCGAAAGGTTAATCTCTATTGTCTCATCATATACTGCGTCATCATCAGCCTTGAGCTCAGACCAATCTTCCTCTCTGCCCTGCGCCTTGAGGAACGCCTTTGTAACCTCGTCTGACGGGAATACAGATGTTGTGGCACCGAGCTCGGCACCCATATTCGTGATGGTTGCTCTCTCGGGAACGGAAAGGGTTTTAACACCGTCACCCGTGTATTCGATTATTTTACCTACGCCGCCTTTAACGGTCATAATTCTCAAAACCTCAAGAATTACATCCTTAGCCGCAACATAGGGCTGTAAAGCGCCTGTAAGATGAACATTAACGATTTTGGGCATTGTGATATAGTATGTGCCGCCGCCCATAGCAACAGCAACATCAAGTCCGCCTGCGCCCATAGCGAGCATGCCGATACCGCCGCCTGTGGGGGTATGGCTGTCAGAACCGATAAGGGTTTTGCCGGGCTTGCCGAATCTTTCAAGATGAACCTGATGGCAAATTCCGTTACCGGGGCGTGAGAAGCGTATGCCTCTCTTCTTGGCAACCGACTGAATAAATCTGTGGTCGTCTGCGTTTTCAAAGCCTGTCTGCAGCGTGTTATGGTCGATGTATGCAACGGAGAGCTCTGTTTTGACACGCTCAATTCCCATAGCCTCAAATTCAAGATAAGCCATGGTGCCCGTAGCATCCTGGGTCAAAGTCTGGTCGATTTTAAGACCGACTTCGCTGCCGACTGTCATGTCGCCGCTTACAAGATGAGTTTTAATCAATTTTTGTGCAACTGTAAGTCCCATAATTTGTTTCTCCTTATAAAAGTTGTTAACTTTTTTAACAAAGTTTATTCTAAACTATAATATATGTTTTGTCAATAATTTATCAAAGGGAAAATAAAAATTTTTCTCATAAAAACAACTGTTTGTTGATATGCGTCGCGTTTTATGATACAATATCTTGAAACAAAAATAAATCTTCGTTAAAAGGCAATAATTTTAACGGAGGATTTATTTATGAAAAATGACATTAACGAATTTTACAAATTTCAGACAGGAACGGTTTCCGAACCTGACAAAAAGGACGAACCCGAATCGCAGGAGCAACAGCAGGAACAGGCGGAATTTCCGCGTGAGCAGCAGATTGTCACAAACGGTTCGATTACCGTCTCAAAGCTCGGGCATTATATCCATTGCATTACGATTATCGGTCAGATAGAGGGGCATTTCATCCTGTCTCCGCAGAACAAGACCACAAAGTACGAGCATGTCATCCCACAGCTTGTTGCGGTCGAGGAGAGCGACGATATTGAGGGCTTGATTGTAATTCTCAACACCGTCGGAGGAGATATTGAAGCGGGTCTTGCCATAGCCGAGCTTATCAGCGGAATGAAAACTCCCGTTGTGTCGCTTGTACTCGGCGGAGGCCATTCAATCGGCGTTCCGCTTGCGGTTTCCGCAAAACGGTCGTTTATTGTGCCGTCGGCTACAATGACCGTACACCCCGTCCGTATGAACGGGCTTGTTTTGGGCGTCCCGCAGACGCTGTCCTACTTTGACAAGATGCAGGAGAGGATCGTGCGGTTTGTGACCGCAAATTCCGGCATATCCGCAGACAGGTTTCGTGAGCTTATGATGGATACGGGCGAGCTTGTTCTCGATGTCGGAACGGTGCTTGATGGGGAATCGGCTGTCAGAGAGGGGCTTATCGACGAGCTCGGCGGACTTTCCGACGCATTGGACTATTTATACGGACTGATTCTTGACAAAAACGAAAAAGATGTAAATTGAATTTTTATTTTCGGAGGAAGAAAAAATGGCAACCGCAAAAAACGGTAAAAATTCAAAAAAGAGTGCGCCGAAATCACGCACACAAAAATCACAGAGCAGACCTCAAAAGGAAGAAAACGCAAAGCAGCCGCAGGACAATACCGCAAAAAGACAGCTTTATGCGATAGTGCTTTTCTGCGTTTCGTTGCTTTTGCTTTGCCTTGTGTTTATAAAAGGGGAAAGCCTTTGGGGCTTCTGCCGTGAACTGATGTTCGGACTTTTCGGCTTTACATCGTTCATATGGCCGATAATACTCATTTATATTGCGGTTATGGCAACGCTTAACAAGATAGATTCAAAGGTCGGCTACAAGGTTGCCGAGGCGGCATTGCTCACTGTTCTTATCAGCAGTGCCATACATATTTTCTCTTTTAAGGGCGACACAGTGGACTATTTTCACGACATTGCCGACGCATACAATTATTTCAGAATTGACGGCAGTGTTTTCGGCGCGGGTGCGGTCGGAGCTATTCTCGGCGGTGCAATTCTTCTTATAACAGGCAGTTCAAAGGTGCCGTCTGCGGCTATTATTCTTGTGTTTATTTTCCTTGCCGTTATGCTTGTTACCGGAACAACTCTTATTAAGCTTATAAACGGGTTTGTCAATCCCGCAAAGAAAATCGGTAAGATGACAAACGAGAGAGTTCACGAGAGATTTTCTTCGGACGGCGAGGATGAGGAAGAAACCGAAGAAACACCTGAAAACGACGATGTTATTTCATATGAAGAGGCGCAGAAAAAGCGCAAGGCTAAAAAGCAGATTGACTTTGTTTTGCCTGCCGAGGAGAGCGGAGATGAAATACCTCAGGCGGTCGAACCTCTCAATTCAAAGCCCGTACAGCTTGACGATATAATCAAAAATATGAACTCGGGCAATGCAGAGCCGAAAAAAGCCGAGCCTGTAAAGTCTGCGGCGGAAAAAACGGCTGAAATTAAGGCTAATGACATTTTGCTCGGTACAGAAAACAAAAACGACGGCGAAAATGCGGAAAAAGCTGAGGATAATTATGTCCTGCCCACTCTCGACTGTCTTGCATCGCCGAAGGTAGGCAATACCGCAAATTATGAGGAAGAGCTTAAAAACAACGCCACAAAGCTTGTCGATACTCTTAAAAGCTTCGGCGTTGAAACAAGAGTTGTGGATATAAGCAGAGGCCCGTCCGTCACAAGGTATGAAATTCAGCCGGCGGCAGGCGTTAAAATCAGCCGTATAACAAGCCTTTCGGACGATATTGCGCTGAACCTTGCCGCTTCTGGCGTCAGAATAGAAGCGCCCATACCCAATAAGGCGGCGGTCGGAATAGAAGTTCCCAACAAAAACAGAGCTACTGTTTCTTTGCGTGAACTTGTTGACACCGACCTTTATAAGAAGTCGGTTGCAAAGTCAAAATTGAGCGTTGCGCTCGGCAAGGACATTGCGGGCAACTGTATGTACGCAGACCTTGCAAAGATGCCGCACTTGCTTGTTGCGGGTACTACGGGTTCGGGTAAATCGGTATGTATGAACTCGATGATTGTATCCATCCTTTACAATGCAAAACCCGATGAAGTCAAGCTTCTTATGATTGACCCCAAGCAGGTTGAATTTACCGTTTATAACGGAATACCGCATCTTATCGTTCCCGTGGTTTCCGACCCGAGAAAGGCGGCGGGCGCACTTGCGTGGGCGGTAACCGAAATGCTTCAAAGATACAAGATGTTCTCCGAAAACAATGTTCGTGACATTGAGGGCTATAACAGCATTTGCGCCAGCATCGGCAGGGACAGGCTTCCGCAGATAGTCATTTTTATAGACGAGCTGTCCGATCTTATGATGGCTTCACCGCACGAGGTTGAGGACTCTATCTGCCGTCTTGCACAGATGGCGCGTGCAGCAGGTATGCACCTTGTTATTGCAACGCAGAGACCGTCCGTTGATGTTATCACGGGACTTATCAAGGCGAACATTCCGTCAAGACTTACGCTTAAAACATCCTCGCAGATTGACTCCCGTACCATTATCGATTCTGCGGGTGCGGAAAAGCTTCTCGGCAACGGCGATATGCTTTTCTATCCTGTCGGTATTGCAAAGCCTTTGAGAATACAGGGTTGCTTTCTTTCCGATAAAGAAGTTGAAAATGTTGTCGATTTCATAAAATCGCAGCAGCAGTCCGAATATAGCGATGATGTTATGCAGGAAATCGAGCGTCAGGCGGCTCTTGACAAGAAAAAGAACGGCGGCACTGCGGGACAGGATGACGACTCCGACTCCGAGGCTGACGAGATGCTTCCTAAGGCGATTGAAATCGTCGTAGAAAATCAGATGGCGTCAACAACGCTTTTGCAAAAGAAATTAAAGCTCGGCTATGCAAGGGCTTCAAGAATAATCGATGACCTTGAGGAAAGGGGAATTATCGGCCCGTTTGAGGGCAGTAAGCCCCGTAAGGTACTCATTTCAAAACAGCAGTGGTATGAAATGAACGCACTCGCACAGGGCGGTGCGGCACAGACAACAGACGCAACGGATATTCTCTCCGTTGACGATGAAATTTCGCCTATCGACACGGATGAAGTATAATATGGCTAAGAAAAGACGAACAAAAGCATACGGTAAAAAATCAGTTGTAAAAGCGGTTGTTACTGCCGCTTTTGTGCTTGTGTGTCTTGCGATTTCTTTTATATCCGGAGCTCCGAGCTGGGGTGACATTTCAAAAAAAGCCGAGTTGAATTCGGGCGTTATCGCAAAAGACGGCAATTTCTATGTTCACTACATAGATGTCGGTCAGGCGGACTGCGAGCTTATGACCTGCGGTGACGAAACGGTTATGATCGACGCAGGGGAAACCGATTCATACAACACCATTGACTCATATCTGAAGCTCAACAATGTTTCACATATTGATTATCTGATTTTGACTCACGCACACGCCGACCATATCGGAAGTGCCGACGACATAATCAACAATTATGATGTTGCGAATGTTATAATGACGCGGCTTACCGAGGAAAACACGCCCACATCGGATGTGTATGCAAAGCTGCTTGACGCACTTTCAAATTCCGAAGCAAAGGTATATGCCGCAAATGCCGGCGATGTTTACAGCCTTCAAAATTTCAGCTTTGAAATTTTAGGACCTGTCAAGGATTATAATGAGCTTAACAACACCTCGGTTGTTGTTAAGGCAGCCTTCGGTAATGTCAAATTTCTTTTTGAGGGCGATGCTGAGTCAAAGTCCGAAAAGGATATACTCGCGGCAGGCTATGATGTTTCGGCGGATGTTATAAAGCTCGGTCATCACGGCAGCAGAACTTCAAGCGATCTTGACTATCTCCGTGCGGTAAATCCGCAGGCGGCGATTATTTCCTGCGGCGAGAACAACTCATACAAGCATCCGCATCCCGAAACGATTGCGAAGCTTGACAGTCTGTCAATCCCGTATTACCGAACCGATGTACGGGGAAATATCGTTGTTGAGTGCGACGGCAACAGTTTTACTTTTAATTGTGAGAGGTAACAGAAATGGAGCTTTATTCGGTTGACAGAATAGAACAGAATACCGTTGTACTTGTAAAGGACGGGAAAACATACAATTATACTTTGACCGATTTTGATTTTGCTGTCAAAGAGGGTATGCTGCTTTCAAAGTCTCCCGACGGTAGGTTTTCCTATGAAAAAGAGGAAACGGACAGAGTAAAAAAAGAGCTTTTCAAAAAACAGAACAGCCTGTTCTGTAATTAAGCAAAAAAATATTCAAAAAACACTTGAAAATATTGCTTTCGGGTGGTATAATGCTTTAGCAATTCGCACACATGGGGATTATCGCAAAATTGCATTTTATATGTCTTGCGGTAAGTTGAACCGTGTGGAGGATAAAATAAGGAGGACAAAACAATGTCAGTAGTATCAATGAAACAGCTGCTTGAAGCAGGTGTGCACTTCGGTCACCAGACCAGAAGATGGAACCCGAAAATGGCTGAGTACATTTTCACGGAGAGAAACGGAATTTATATCATCGACCTTCAGAAAACCGTTAAAAAGTTGGAAGAAGCTTACATGGTAGTTCGTGACATCGCAGCAGAAGGCGATGAAATCCTCTTCGTAGGTACAAAGAAGCAGGCTCAGGATTCCGTTAAGGAAGAAGCTATCCGTTGCGGTATGCCTTATGTAAACGCTCGTTGGCTCGGCGGTATGCTTACAAACTTCAACACAATTAAAAAGAGAATTAAGAGACTCGGTCAGCTCAAGGCTATGCAGGAGGACGGAACATTCGATATGCTCCCGAAGAAGGAAGCCGCTAAGCTTGAACTTGAAATCGAGAAGCTTGAAAGATTTATGGGCGGTATCACAGAGATGAAGAAGCAGCCCGCTGCTATGTTCATCGTTGACCCCAGAAAAGAAAGAATTGCAGTTGCTGAGGCTAAGAAGCTCGGTATTCCGATTATCGCAATCGTTGACACAAACTGCGATCCCGACGAAATCGATTATGTTATCCCCGGTAACGACGACGCTATCCGTGCAGTAAAGCTTATTGCAGGCGCTATGGCTGACGCAGTTATCGAAGGCAGACAGGGTATGGCTGGCGCTGCGGCTCAGGAAGATGCCGAAGAGGCTGATGTTGCCGCTGAAGAAGCTGCCGAATAATTTGATTTTTTAAGTGCCCGTGCATGGATTTGTGCGGGCATATTAAGTAAAAACGGAGGTAAATAATTATGGCATTTACAGCAAAAGACGTTGTTGCTCTTCGTGAGAAGACCGGCGTAGGTATGATGGATTGTAAAAAAGCTCTTGTCGAGTCCGACGGCGATATGGACAAGGCTGTTGAAATTTTGAGAGAAAAGGGTCTTGCTTCCGCTGCCAAAAAGGCAAGCAGAGTTGCCGCTGAGGGCGTTATCGCTTCTTACAACGACGGCAAGGCAGGCGCTCTTGTTGAAATTAACTGTGAAACTGACTTCGTTGCTAAGGGCGAGCCTTTCGTAAAACTCGCAAACAGCGTTGCAAAGACGGTTGTTACTGCTAACCCCGCAGATGTTGAGGCTCTTCTCGCAACAAAGGTTGCAGACGGCGACAACACTGTTGAAGAAGCTGTACAGGAGGTTTTCCTTGCGCTTCGTGAAAATATGAAGGTTCGCAGATTTGCCCGTATGGAAGGTCATGTTGTAACTTACATCCACGGCAACGGCACGGTCGGCGTTATGGTTGATTTTGATACAGACGATGCTACCGCGGCTAAGCCCGAATTCAACGAGATGGGTAAGAACATCGCAATGCAGGTTGCAGCTATGAGCCCCGAATATCTCAGTAAGGACGACATTTCGGCTGATGAGCTCGCTAAGATGAAGACAATCGTTGTTGAGAGCGCTCTTAACACACCCGCTTCATTGCCCGTACCGATTCTTAACAACCTTATCGAAGAAGCTGTTTCTGAGAAGAAGTGGAGTGATGAGGACATCACAATCTATAACGGTCTTGACAATAAGCAGAAAAAGAACTTCACAAACTTCATTTCCAAGGAAGCTTATGCTACTCTTGCGGAGATTGCAGTTTCTCACAAGGCTGAAATTTCCGAAAACAAGATTTTCGGCGGACTTGTTCAGGGCCGTATCGCTAAGCAGATTAAGGAAATTTGCCTTTCGGAGCAGGCGTTCGTTCGTTCAGACCTCTTTGAAGGCTCTGTCGGCGGCTATGTAAGCTCTGTTGCAAAGGCACTCGGTGCCGACATCAAGCTTGCTTCATTCGTTCGTCTTGCTAAGGGCGAGGGAATTGAGAAGAAGCAGGAAAACTTTGCAGACGAAATCGCAAGCATGGTTAAATAATCAATCGAAACAGGTTGAATTTTGGGAGATAACCGCAAGTTATCTCCCTTTACTTTTTGGTGTAATTGTGATAGAATAATGTGAACAGGAAAGCAGGTGAGTTTAAGTGCTGGGAATGAATATCGGCGTTGATTTCGGCTCGTCATCGACAATTATGGTCGTTGACGGAAAAGGCATTGTACTTGACGAGCCCACGGTCATAGCTGTCGACTCCGAAACCAAATATCCCATCGCTTTCGGCAACAGCGCATATACGATTGATGGCAGAACGGACGATAATATTGAGGTTATTCATCCCGTTGTCAATGGCGTAATTTCAAACTATACCATGGCGCAGAAGCTATTGAGTCACTATCTGCTAAAAATTTGCGGAAATAAGGTACTAAAGCCGAATGTCATTATTGCAGTGCCGAGTGCATGTACAAATCTTGACAAGAGGACTTTTATTGATATTGTAACCTCGGCAGGTGCAGGCAGGGTATGCTTTGTTGAGGAATCGCTTGCCTCCGCAATAGGTATCGGCTTTCATAAGGATGCTCTTTCCGGCAGATTGCTTGTGAATATGGGCGGCGGAGAGGTCGATGTTTCGGTTGTAACCATGGGAAGCATTGCCGTTGCCGATACCATAAAGACAGGCGGACTTTCAATCGATGCGGCAATACAAAAGTATCTCAAAAAGACCCGTGATATAACCGTCGGAGCGCTGACCGCAGAACATATAAAAATTTGCCTCGGAAGTGCTGTGCCGAGGGATGAAGAGCTTGCAATGATTGTTTCCGGCAAAAGTGAAATCGACAATATGCCTATTTCCTTTGAGGTAACTTCACAGGAGATTTATCCCTGCGTGAGGGAACAGGTTGATATGATAATGAACGGTATATGCAATGTGCTTGAAAAAACACCTCCCGAGCTTGTCGGCGACATTTCAGACAACGGAATTATACTGACCGGCGGAACAGCTCTGTTAAACGGTATGGATAAGCTTGTAAGCACTGCTACGGGCATTGAAACGGTTGTAGCCGACGACCCGTTGTACAGCACGGCAAGCGGAGCTATGCATATAATCAAAAACATTGATAAGCTTTCGGGCGTGTATCAGTTCCACACGGTACATCAGATAGATTAAAATTCAATATAAATTGAGCTCTCAAATACCGATTCTTCGGTGAATGAGCGAGAAACAGTTGAAATGTGCATATCGTAATATTATATAGTTTGCATTATCCTGTTTCTCACTCTAAATTTTGTGCTGATATAGCACAAAATAGCTTTGATGTGTTTTCAAGACTAACAACGCGCAAGGTAAACGGACTTGCAACCAACTATACCTACAAGGATATTGGGGCAAATCAAACCACAACGCTTGTAAAGTCAATTGAGACATCGGGAATAACCCATACATATGAATATGACGACGCAAACAATATAATTTACGAGTACGGCGTTTCGCTTGACGGTGAAAAGACTTTACGCTATCATTATGTATATGACAGAATGAATCAGCTTGTCAGAGCGGACGACAACGTAAGCCACAAAACATATGTTTATACATATGACGTCGGCGGAAACAGAACGGCGACAAAGATATATGATTTCACCTTGGAAACGCTTGAGGGTGAGCCTACCGTAATAACACAGACCTACGGCTTTGACCTTGACAGTAATGTTATGCTTTGGAACGACCGTTTGAAAACGTATAACGGCAAGCAGATAATCTATGACCTTGAAGGCAATCCCGTTTCTTACAGCGGTAAGACCCTTAATTGGTACGGCAAGCAGTTAAAACAGGTGACTGCGGCTGACGGCTCATATACGCAGTATGATTATGACGCAAACGGCTTGCGTACGCAGAAAAGGCAGTATAAGGCGGACGGCACAACCGACTATACCGTTGATTATGTATGGTCCGACGGTAAAATCGCCGTTCAAAGCCTGACTTATCCGCTTACGATGACAATTCAGGGCAATACCGTAACAAGGGATATAAAGATAGACTCAAAATTCATTTATTGCGATGATGATGCAACCCCGTCCGCAATTATGCTTGAAAACGACGAATATTTGCTTGTCCGCAATCTTCAGGGCGATGTAGTTGCGGTTGTCAATGCCGCAAACGGCGAGACGGTTGTTGAGTTTTCTTATGACCCGTGGGGCAATGTAACAAGGAAATATTCCGAAACATATACCGACGGTGCAACGGAAGAAGAGTTGAAGTTTCTTGACCTTGTTATGTCGGCGCTTTGCCCCGTGACTTATCGAGGCTATAACTACGACTTCACAACGGGACTTTATTACCTGCAGTCAAGGTATTATAACCCAGAGTGGGGCAGATTCCTTAACACCGACGACACAGCGATTATGCTTACAAAGACAGACGACGCTTTCAGCGCGAATATGTATTTGTATTGTAATAACAATCCGGTGAATAAGGTGGATTATAGTGGTAGAGATGCAGAAAAAATTGATATACCATTTTTAGAGGCTTGTATAGATTTAATTGGAGTAATTTGCAATGATTTTAATTTAAATGGTAACTTAAAAAATGGATTTTTTAAGTTGTATAAGAATGTTAGCAAACCATTGTTGTATAATTTACAAATTAAATTTGATAATAGTGATGACCCTCGAGTGTATTCCGCAGTAAAAAGATGCTTCTATATGAGTAGTGAATTAACTTGTGAAATTATTGCATTATTTGCTGGAATATACTTTCAACGCATTATAAAACGACAGTTTCTATTCAGTCCTGAATGCATGTGCAGAGAGATAAAGTATCATATTCTTTCTTATATGATTGGATATAAGAAAAGTCATGCTAATCCAGTTGACATTTATGAAGGCGATGTTTACATAAACAAAAGCCAAAACGAAATTTTTGATTACTATAATGGCATTCGCAAATGCTATAAGTGGACGGAAGCTGATCCATATCTTGTTACCCAATATATTGGTAACCAAAAAATTCTTACCCGAGAGAAAGTCAAATATATTAGCTCATCAAAAACCGCGTGGGAAGGAGAATTATTTAAATATGGCAAGTAAAATAAAAAAAATAATTATGTTCTTATGTTGCACAATATTAGTACTGTTTGTGGTTTTATCTGCAGTGTTTAAAGTAAATTTTTTTCAGGTAATTTTCCTTCCGACATATATTACGAACGATGAGCTGGAATATTATAATGGATTTTTACCGCAAAGTAAAATTAGTTGCCCATATTCAATTAGCAATTATCAAGAAAAAGAACTGGATATGTGGTATTTTAAGGACTTAACTGGGAAAATCAAAGAAAATATAATTGGAAAAGATTTTTGGGTGTATAACGATAATTTTGATATACTATTTTGCTCCAACGGAAAGAAGTATATACGTAATGGCACTCACTTTAGTTCTGATGTAACAAGTGATATGGTTAATTCAATTTCGTTTTTTGAGGAACATCCTGTTGATGTGTACAAAAAAGATATTGCCATGCACAATATTTCTCTTCATTTGAACGACGAAGATATTTCCAAACTTACAAATATTATAATTAACGATGAGTATTGTTTGGATGAAATCGATAACACACAATATTTGTATGATTTGAATATTGCATGGTATGTTATATTTGAACTCAAGAACACTAAAGAGTTTAATTATGATGGCCTTTGTGTGACTGAAACTCAGCGTTATTACATTGTCTATTATAATGATAAAATGTATTTAAGAGATTTGAACGGAAATTTAAAGTTTATTCCTAATGAAATAGCTAATAAAATACTTAATTCCGAATTAATATTGGTTAAATAGTTGATTTGTATATGAGGATATTTTCGATAACTTCGGTGCCTGTGTCGGCAAATGACAATGTCACAAGAAAATATTCCAAAACATATACCGACGGTGCAACGGAAGAAGAGTTGAAGTTTCTTGACCTTGTTATGTCGGCGCTTTGCCCCGTGACTTATCGAGGCTATAACTACGACTTCACAACGGGACTTTATTACCTGCAGTCAAGGTATTATAACCCAGAGTGGGGCAGATTCCTTAACACCGACGACACAGCGATTATGCTTACAAAGACAGACGACGCTTTCAGCGCGAATATGTATTTGTATTGTAATAACAATCCGGTGAATAAGGTGGATTATTCGGGGCGATTATCATATAGAATTGAAGAATTGATTGGCTATGTAATTGATGCAGTTGTAGCTATTCAAATTGCACTTATTGATAACGGCGTTGTTCCGATATACTACACTAATGGTTTTCCGGGTATCCCAGAACGAGATGATATGCCGGAATCAAAGCGTTCAAATCAAATACAGGTGTCGGGATTGTTATTTAGGATTACACGAAATTCAGATGGTTCTGAGGAAATTTTTATTTGGCTGATATGTAATGACAATCTTGGGCGTGTTGTACTTGTTTCCACTATTAAGTATAAAACAAAGAGTCAGTGGCGTAAATATTCAAAACCATCCGTGTTTGAAAATATAATTAGGGATTATAACGATTTCTTTGAAGATGCGAATGATATGTTGGATGCGCTTGATCCATTGCTATACGGCATTACTGAAGTAACTTCTCCGATAATATCTTTTCCTTTAACTCTTGTTCAATTTGGATATGATGCGGCAGGCAGACTTATTCCTGATAATTACACAAATAAACAAAAGGCTTTTATTAAAATCGAATTAAAAAGGCAGGAAGTAGATTATCCCGAGCTTAATGGTGCTTACATATTGATGGAATATGCATATCATAGACAATTTCAAAATCCTGTTAAACATGAAGGCTGGGAGTGTAAAGCAGAAAGTGTTAAAGATTATATAAAGGCTGGGGGAGAATACTAAAATGAAAAAAAGAACTAATATACGAGTTAAAGATATAATTAAAGCAATTCTGTTGTTGGTGTTAATTGTCTTTTTATATCTATTTGCTTTTAGCAAGTCCGTTTTTGCAGATGAATATATTGTGCTCTTTGCGGCTCAGGTAATTAGGTTCTTTTATTTATTACCGGCGTTAATTGTGTTTACAATAGGATATATTGTCTATGTCATTTCTCTTTTTAACAGCAAATTGAGGAAAGTTTCAAAGAAAATATTTATACTGTCATTTTCTGTTTTCGGCATAATGACAATTATCACTTTGGTTTCAAGCGCTATGCCCGGTACAAGAGTCAGAGCAGTTGATTACGCGAATTATTTTACCACCCAACAGTTTGTGGGTCTGAATGAGTCTGACGCCGATTTAATAAGCTTTCCACGTACAGTGCTTAAGAACACTAAAAACCGTAAATACATCGCTTTTTTTGACTTGTTTTCAATGGAAGAGTGTGCAAATATATATTTCGGTAAGAATGTGGCAGAAACGGGCTTATTCTCAGACAAAAACGATTGTGCTGTTTATTTACGAGATTCGTATGCAGATAATCTTCCCAATGGTCTCGTGATGTATCTGTATGATAAATATAAAGTTGATAAACGCTTTTCCCTTTCAGACGCAAGGTATAAGGCAAATGTAATAAAAAATGACGAAATACGGTTTTCTGACACAATTAGCGGATATGTGAGTGTTAAATACGAATGGTACAATAAGGAAAGAAATGATTTATATGCCAAAGAGGTTTATGTGCTTATTCATAACGAAAACAGTATCTTATGTTTAGATGTAACTATGGAAGGAAAGAACTTTGAGGATATGGATAAAGATTATATAGTTCAAAAATGTGTTGAATATATGCAAGCTAACGAAAACGGCTGAATGGAAAATATCAGACAATAAAACTTTCGGGTTAATTAATCTGTTCAAATGCACGCAAGCGCTTTGATAGGTGTACCCTGTGATATAATCACCGTTTCCATCACAGGGTACACTGAATATCTAATTTGAGCAAATCGAAAATACAAAGGAAAATTGCGTTGGATAGGGGAATGTAAAGTATGAGTGCTAAAAAAACTATAAAAGCTTGTCTGATAATATTGGCTTGTACTGCTCTTGTTGCGGTTGCCGTAATATCCGTGCAAAAATACCGTGAAACGGCAATAAATAAAAATATCGAGAAAATCTCTCTTTCTCACCTTTCTCATTCCGAATTTTATGGGGCAGATGAAACCGATTTGAGCAGATTTCCGCATTATACTGTTGAAAACGGAGATGTTTTTTATAAGTATAAAGCCGACAATGCTCAAAACGGCGCGTTGGAAAAAACGGAGCTTAAGATTAGTGATTATACTCCGTACATTATTAAATTAACTTTAAAAAATGATTCTGATTACAATGTCGAAAGTACACACATTTGCGGACTGTATTCTTCGGATGCCGTTATTACGGAAGTAAATGAAGAAACCTATTGGTTCGGTCATTATGTCAGCTCGCACTCTCAGGAAGCTTTTGAAGCTCTTGTTTGGGTGAAAAAAGATTTAACTCAAAGTCAGGTGGACGAAATTTCCAAAACATTGGAATTTGATTGCGAAGTTCTGGTTGACTGTGGCTCCGGTAATGAGTACAACACAAAGACGGTTACACTGAAATGCTTACCTGAATAAACCCCGTTTTCCGATATGCTCAAATGCGCGTAGCGCTTTGATAGGTGTACCCTGTGATAATCACCGTTTTAAACACACAGGGTGCACTGAATGAAAATACGTTTTGTGCTTTTGGTATAAAACACATTTTATATTGACAATATCACTTCTTTATGTTAATATTTATATATAATAAATATTAAAAAATAACTTATATCTGCTATTCCTTTGGGGATAGCAGATTTTTTATTATCAATAACAAATTTGAGAGTTATATCAGCGCAGGGATGCGGTGTTATGGCTCTTTTTTTATTTAAGGAGGTCAAATTTGATGAATTTTTCACCATCTGTAGCGTCAAGTCTCTCAGAAACAATACATAAGCTTTCTGAAGAAAACAAAACATTGCGAGAAGAGAACAAAAATCTTAAGGCAAAACTGAAAAAAGAAAAAGCAATAAGTAAACTTGCCGAAAAAGAAAAGCAAGAGGAAATGATGCGGGTAATGCGCCGAGGTTACTGCAAAAAATGCACCGACTACATTTGTGTAGATGCAATCGGTGAACTGATAAAACCGAATTATGTAACAGACCATTTCAAAGTGTTGCTGAAAGAAAAGGGATTAAAACCGGTTCGCTTTCATGAACTTAGACACAGTTGTGCTTCGCTACTCCTCGCAAATGGTGTGCCAATGAAAATGATTCAGGACTGGCTTGGACATAGCAATATGGGAACCACCGCTAACATCTATAGCCATATCGACAGTGAAAGTAAGAAAGCAAGTGCGATGGCAATAGGCTCAGCCTTTGGATAAAAAGAGAAAACTCCTTGAAGGATAATACCTTCAAGGAGTCCTTGGCGGAGACGGTGAGATTCGAACTCACGTGCCCGTGAGGGCAAACGCATTTCGAGTTTTTGTCAAAACGGTTAAAAACAGGTGGATTCAGGCTGATTGAGACGATATTTGAGCAATTTGTCAACGAAAAATCAGCGTTTTTTTGCCGTTTTTTACCCTTTCGCAAGAACTCAGGAAAGAACTGGGGAAAGAACAAAAAGGAGGATTTTATAATGAATAATATTGAAATTGATGATAAATATAAGACGATGTTTTCGGATTATCCCGATGTTGTAAATGCAGCCCAACTAAGTGAAATGCTTGGAATAAAGCGGCATTCGGCTTATGAGCTTATCTGCGAAAAGAAGATAAAAGCGTTCTAACTCGGCAATTCATACAAGATACCAAAGGTCAATATTATTGAGTACATAGTCTTGAGTATGGAAAATTTAGAGCAATCGCTGTGATAAATTAAGGACAAAAAAGCCTATAAATTACCGAATCAACCTAAATTGACCTGTAGCATTACTTTCAGAATCATTTGTGCAAGTGACAGCTTAATATTTTTCACAGGTTGTTTTTGGCAGCTAAATTCCTTGATATAAAAGGATTTTCAGCACTTATACAACCGAAATAACGGAGAGTTCGAATATCGGCATTTTCCCGTTTTATGAACGATTCGAAAAACTTTTCGCAAGAACTGAGGAAAGAATTGAGGCAAAATACAGTTAAATGGCAATACACAGGACAAACCTACGCCGACAAAATATTATTTTAAGAGGTATATTGCTATGAACGAAACTGCAATCAACTGGGATTCAATTCCCGATATTATTACCAAAGACCAACTTTACCGAATTTGCCATATCAGCAAATCAACGGCATTGTATTTGCTCCAAAGTGGAAAGATACCGTGCGAATATAACGGCAAGAAAACGCATTGCTATAAAATCAAAAAGGCTGATGTTATAAAATACCTTAAAAATAGGAAGGTCTTTCCCGAATCCTATTCCGCACCGTCAGGGTGGTACTGCGGAAAATATAATGTAAAAATGCAAACCGATATTCCCGATAGTAAACTTAAAAAGATGCGGAAATACTATACGCAGATGTTTGCGGCATATCCCGATGTGTTGACTGCAAAAGAGGTATCAAAAACTATCGGCTACGGCAAAACGACTGTAAATAATTGGTGCAATAAAGGGTACATAAAATCTTTCAAAAGAAATAATGCAAACCATATACCAAAAGCATATTTGATAGAATTCCTCTGTTCAAAGTATTTTCGTTCAATCACCAGAAAGTCCGACTGGCATATCAGAACACTGCAACATTTTTCAACTTGGCTAACAGAAAATGAAAAAGCAAAAAAAACGAAAAATAACGAATACCAAACGAATAAATCGATTAAATTATAATTGATAATATTGGTATAAATCAGTTAATAAGCGTCTGTTTTTGATTGTTTAGTAATTGATGTTGATATTTTTTAGCGTTCGTGATATAATAACGATACAAACGAATATAACGAATACAACGAAGTGAGGCGGTTATTTTGAATTTTAAGGAAAGCAGTAGTGTTGAATTAAAGTCGATTGTTAATGATGATTTTAAAAAAGAAGTAATTGCGTTTGCCAACACAAATGGCGGAGAAATATATGTAGGTGTTGACGATGACGGAGTTGTAGTAGGTGTTGATAATGCTGATAAAGTGATGGAAAAAATCGGAGCAATAATTCGCAACGGAATAAAGCCTGATTTAACTCCGTACACATCAATTGATGAACAAAATGCTGATGGAAAATGTATTATTAAAGTCACTGTTATGAGAGGTCAAAAACGAC
The DNA here is from genome assembly GCA_963590415.1 of Anaerovoracaceae bacterium. Taxonomy (GTDB): domain Bacteria; phylum Bacillota; class Clostridia; order Oscillospirales; family Acutalibacteraceae; genus Fimenecus. The sequence continues at coordinate 23,700 of CAVAPB010000022.1, forward strand.
CGTATCATATTTCTGATAAAGGTTTAAAGCCTTCAGCTGTTTTCGTTCGTCACGGTGTATCTTCTGTACCGGTTACTGAAGAGGCTATCAGAACAATGCTTAAAGAAACAGACGGAGTAACATTTGACAAGGCAAGGTGCTTAAATCAAGAATTAACATTCAATTATACAAAAGAGATTTTTCAAAAACAAAATGTAGCATTTGAAGAAAGTAATATGAAATCATTGGGATTAATTGATAATGACGGATATTATACCAATGCGGCGTTACTGCTATCCGACCAATGCGAGCATAGTATAAAATGTGCAGTATATGAAGATAACACAAAATTGGAATTTAAGGCAAGAAAAGAGTTTTACGGTTCAATTTTAAAGCAAGTTGATGAAGCTTACGAATACATCAATTTGTGCAACAATCAAAATTCAACTTTTGAAGGTTTGATAAGAGTTGATCATTATGATTATCCGCAATATGCGGTTAGGGAAGCACTTTTGAATGCAGTTGTTCATCGAGATTATGATTATTCGGGCAGTATTCTGATAAATATATTCTCAAACAGAATAGAATTTGTTTCAATCGGCGGGCTGGTTAAAGGAATTACACTTAATGATGTTATGGCAGGAGTTTCTCAACCAAGAAACGCTCTTATTGCAAATATTTTTTACAGGCTAAAATTGATTGAAAGTTACGGTACCGGTATTCAGAGAATTATGGAAAGTTATCAAGACCAAATGCTCAAGCCTACATTCAAAATCGGACCTGCATCTTTTGTTGTCACACTCCCCAAGAGGAAACCTTTTAACGACTCAACAACAGAAGAAGAAACGGTAATGAATTTATTAAACGATAAAAAATTTATTACTCGTAAAGATATTGAATTCGAATTAAATTGTTCTAAATTCAAGGCGATAAATGTCATAAATGAGCTAATTAAAAAAGGTGCTATTAAGAAGACAGGTGCAGGAAAAGATACTCAATATACGGTTGTTTAATTATTTTATCGTTATATTCGTTTGCTTCGAACAAACGAATATAACGAACATAACGAATAAATCCAAAACACACATTATTCGCCGTAAAAAGTGACACGGTTTGCAAATGTTTGTTGTAATTTCGGGCACAAACTAAATGTGCAAATTTATAAATCGCACATTCGCAAAAGAAAACCTCCTTTGGTACAATTTGAGTATCAAAGGGGGTTTTTACTATGAAAAAAACATTATTTGAACAATTCGGCGGTACATATACTAAACAAGGTGATTATCTTTTGCCAAATTTAATTTTACCGGCAGAAGAAGAAACCGGTTACATCGGAGTGTGGGGACAACGCAGGTTGAACTACTTAAAGTGCCACCGCAAAGTTTTGTATTACAATCTGCTCACTTCCGGCAAACTCCATTCCCACCTTGCCGATACCGAAGAACAAGCCCAACAACTCTTTTCTCGGCTAGTAAAACAATACGCTGAAAAAGAAGGTGTCACCGAAGAACTAAAAGCAGCCGATATGATGCTCTGGGTGCAGAAGATGAATAATATCAGTAATCGAGCAATCGAAGTTGTGAATAGCGAACTGATTTTTGTATGAGAAAATATTATCTGCACTTAACCGAATATATCCATGAATTTAGAATCAAATACGCAAAATAGCAAGCAGGCACGTAAGTTAATCTCCCGCGCCTGCTTGCTATTTTTATTGAAGTGCTTTGTTGATTTTTTCAATAAGTTTTTCTGCTTGTGCTATTTCGTCCGTTTGCAAATCAGTCATACTATGATCTCTTGACCATCGTATAAACGCTTTTGCTAATTTATATTTTGAGAAATCAGTTTTTACCACACTCTTTATAACATCAACAACAGGTCGTTGAGGCTGAGCTTGAGCAACAGTAATTGCATCCCAACCACACTCTTTCTTAGCAATATCTAAAAGTGTCTCACGAAGAATATCTTCAATTTCTGGATTCGGCACTTGACCAGTGTATGCATCTTTCGTTCTTAAAATTCTTTTAGCACCTACAGCGTTAACCAAAGTATCTTGTTTTGCTGCCGTATCTCCTTCGGTATCCGAATCTAAAAGTGCTGCAAGCTTAAGATTTTGAGCATGTAGTATTGTTGCAAAATAAACAACTTTACTTGCACTATTCGCTGGAATCAAAGCAATCTGATCGTTAATTCCTATCTTTCCGTCAGCCTTTAACAAATCAGATAAGCTTTCTAAATACCACATATCTGTTAAGCCTTCAAGAACAAGGTTTTTATTGTGGAAAAATAAGCTTTGTGCTAAATCATAGCCTAATGCCTCTTGGAGCGGCAACATTGCACCACTGTCACTAGCAGTTAACGAGACATTTACCTTTGTACCAACGGTTCTATCAGGCATTTCTACAACACGAACTTTATCCAACTCATTTGAACCAACGAGGAAAGGAGAGTGTGTTGTATATAAAGTCTGATTGCTTTCACTTAATTTTGTTAAAGTCTCGATGAATTCGGCCTGTTTCAGTGCATGCAAACTTTGACCAGGTTCATCCAGTAATAAAATTGCGTTTTTGTGTTTGTCGGAAGCTTCCGCAAAAAACACTGCATAAAATGAAACCATCCACTGGAAACCTTCTGAACGCTGATCGAGTTCTACCTCAACGCCTAAGTCATCTTCAACAACAACTTTAAGATATTGACCATCAACTTTAATTCTCAATTTATTTGCATCACGACCATTATTTTGAGGGTTCCATATCTCACAGATTGCTTTTGTTAATCGTATTGTAGCTGCGTTTAATTGATAATCTCTTTTATCGAGTTGAGCACGATATTGTTCATATTGTGCAGGATCGCTCAAATTAAACCTTGATGTATCTCCTGCATCAGCAAGCTCTTGAGGTGTAAATCCCAAAAATTTAAGCAAGCAAATATTACCATAATCGTACTGTTCATCATCAAGCATTTTTCTATCAATACGTTCAGCAAGGTTTCTTAAATGAAGTACAGGACGAATCCTAAAATAATTGCTAAACAGTATGAATGTGGGTAACCTTTTTCTGAAGGTTTCAAGAACTTCGCATCTCTGAATAGGCTTTTCTAACAATTCAATAAGTTTATCATATCGTTTTTCTTCTGTGGTGTTATCGTCAGCGAGATATGACACGTTGTTTTTTACCCAATCTGTAATCTTTTTTGCCCTATCAGCGGTAATAATACTTGTTCTTTGAAGTCCAGTTGTTACCAAATCGTAACTGTTTTGTATAGCAGTCTGTTTTGCCTCAAGTTCTGATTTTGCTTGGCTAGTGTTTTTATAATGCTGGCATAACTTCAATAAGTCTTTCTCAATATCAGAAAAAGATAGTTGTTCTGGTGCATTATCAAGTCTATGCCAGTATGTATTATCCAATCGGCGACCAAAAATATACAAAACATTTTGATAATCTTCAGGAATATCTTTCTTATCGTCATCTTCTAATATAAAGTGACCTTCAACAACAGTAAATTTGTTTGGATCGATCTTTCCATTTTTTATATCTTCGTCATATTTAGAACGAGGATAGTCTCTCAAAGGGTCAAAAGCTGCTGTGCCTTCAGGTGCATTAAGTTTTTGTAACGCCTGCAAAATAGCTGTCTTACCAGCTTCGTTGGGACCAACAAATATTGTTTTGTCATTTTCTACATCAAAATATCCTGTATCAATTATACTACGATAGCCTTGTACTCTCGCTTTAGTTAGTCGCATAGTTTAATCTCCTTTGTTTTAATTGTATAATCCAGCTATAGTTTAACATTAAATTATCATTTGTATAGAAAATATACAAATGAGTCCTAACTCATCAAAATCTCTGACTTCCAGAGATGAGTATGTCTGTTATACGCTCCCAATTAAACTTGTATCCTTCACCAGGGAAAAAATATGAGTGCTTTTTATGCACATACAGCAATCCGAATTTGTTCCACAGTTTCATTTCATCTCGCATATAACTGTTTTTTGCACCAGTTTTAATTGCGGTAGGTTTACGTTTTCCAATGCAACCGTTGTCACTTAAAAACATTTCTAATGCAATGGTATGTGCTTCGCTTGTAGGAGATACATCAGTCACTTTTTGGAACTTGTCCACTAAATTAATTAAATCTAGATGGCGTCCATTAACTAAAACCAAATAAGCTAATTTGTCGATAAATCTTTTGCTATTTGGACCAAATTTTTTGCCAATTTCCAAGAGTTCAAAGCCAAGATCTGTTAAGCGACCTTCGCTTCTTGACCATAATTCTAATTGCACAAGCGGAATTTTATAATTCTGCTTTTCTGATTTCATAGATGCTTCGGAACCACCCTTATTACGAGGCGTTCCATCCCATTGTTTTGTTTTCTTACCAACCATCATTTCGTAAAAAGTTGGATATATGTGTTCGGTGTAGATATCTCCTTCATAATCGTTGTAAAGAAAGCTCAAATTCAAAAGATCATATAACTCATAATGACTTAGATCTCGCCACCAACACCAGAAAGTCTTATCCTCTATAGCTTTAGTCTTTATTGCTGTGGTACTCCTTAATGCTGTAATAGGGTGCAGTATGTTGATGTCAGAAGAATTGTAATCATACGCATAAAGCGATGTAGCAACATTGTTGAATTCTGGTGCTGTTAATGTATCTGCAATGAAATCAGCAATGTGAAATCCGTCATCAGCTACAAAAGGAACTATGAGTCCGGAATACATGTGTTTCTGAAGATATGCCAACGACTGTCCTAAACCAGTCAAATATTCACGTTTGCTTTGGAATGGCGGTTTAAATTCTAAAGCGTATGTAACTTTCAAATCCTCGTCATAACATACATAATCAGGTCGAGGCCAATCCCAGTCGCCGGTTCGAACTATTGATGTTGAGAAAACTTGTTTGAAATCGCCATCCGCATTTCTGATTTTAGTTAATATCGCATCACCATACATTGTTGCGGAAGCATCGTGTAATTCACCCATTATAAGAATCTCCTTTAAGAATATTTTCGATATGTTTTGCTAATTGGTAAGCTAGTTTCACAGGGACTGCATTTCCGACTTGAATACACTGATTTTGTCGTGTTCCACAGAAAACAACATCATCTGGGAAAGTTTGAATTCTAGCAGCTTCACGAACGGTGAGACTTCTATTTTCTACGGGGTGCAATGGAAATGCATTGTGTCCAGGTACCATTGTAGTTGCGGGTTTGAAACGACTTAGGCGTCTATATACGTGGCTAAAGTTTTTTAATTCATTCTTTGCATAGTCACTGCGAGATCCATATGCAATATCTGAAGGAAGTCCTTCTTTGGGAATGCCCTCGCCCTCTTTAATGTATTTTATTCTTTCTGTTACGGTAGGGTTGTGTTTCATTGGAACATGATTAGGAATCTTGTTTTCTTTACCAACAAGATCATTTATGGCTTCTCCTACAGTGGCGTAGGTTTCTTTTGTATGCGTTTTTTCTGGAAATGTTGGAACAATATTAAGATCATTACGAAATCCCAAAAAAAACACTCTGTTACGCACTTGCGGCACACCGTAATCTGCTGCACATAAAACACTAGAAACTACTGTGTATCCTATTTTTTTAAATTCTTCCTCTATAGCACCTTTGATTTTCCCTCCATCAGAAGAAAGTAAACCACGTACATTTTCCATTAAAAATGCTTTGGGTTTTATAGTATCGACAAAACGAATGAATTCAAAAACCAATTCATTACGAGGATCTTTAACCAGGCGCTTTCCTATGGTGGAAAATCCCTGACAAGGCGGGCCGCCGACAACAACATCTATTTTATCTTTATATTTTGTCAGAACATCGTTGCTAATTGTGCGTATATCTGCGTTTATCAATGGGACGAAAGGATAGTTTTTATTGTGAGTTTCAATTGCAGGTTCCCACATTTCAACAGAAAAAGAAGGGACGAAACCCGCCTCAATAAATCCTCTCAACAAACCGCCTGCACCGCTGAATAAATCTATAAATGTAAGACCATTATTCTTTTTTGGTTGATTCATAATACGCATCTAACTCCTTTTTGATTTGTTCTGCCCAAGCTTTTGCCATCATTGGAGGCACAGCATTTCCAACTTGCATACATTGTTTGTCCCTAGGTCCCATAAAGATGTAATCATCGGGGAAAGTTTGAATCCTAGCAGCTTCTCTGACAGTTAAGCTTCTGTCCAGCCAAGGATGAATAGGAAATGCATTATGTCCCGGCACCATTGTAAGCGATGGTTTGTTTCTATGCAGCCTTTTGAAGGTGTTTCCAAAATTCTTTCTGTATAATTCTGGTGGAAGATCACTTTCAGGAAGTCGACCGCCCTCCGGTATTAACTGATATCTTCTTATGTTAATTTCTCCATGCTTCAGAGGAACGTGGTTGTTGGCTTGGTTTTGATCTTTATCTGCTAAATCACCAATAGCAGTGCCTACCGTAGTCCAAGGAGTTTCACCGTTTTCAGAATGTGTTGGTTTAGGCGGAGTCATTTTAATTCCAACACGATTTCCATAAAAGAAAATTCGGTTTCTAATTTGTGGAACCCCGTAATCAGCAGCATTAAGCACTACATAATTAAATTCATACCCTGTAGCAGCAAAAGTCTTTTTGATTTCCTCAAAAATTGTGCCTTTATCCCTCGTCAATAACCCCTCAACATTTTCCATAAGAAAAAATTTCGGTTTGAGATAAGTGAGTATTCTAATATATTCCTTGAACAATGTGTTCCTAGGATCTTTTTGATAACGTTTGCTAGGGTCCGAAGATATTCTTTTTCCTATAGTAGAAAAACCTTGGCAAGGAGGACCACCAACTAAAACATCGATTTCTTCAGGAACATATTTGTCCAATAAATTTTCATTCAAGTCGTGAATGTCGATTTTCAAAAAAGGAATATTGGGACGATTGGCTAAGTGCACTTTTTCGCAATATTCATCAAAATCGGTTGAAAATACGATGTCATAACCAACCTGTTCGAAGCCAAGTTCTAATCCTCCTGCCCCACTAAATAGGTCTACAATTTTATATTTATTTGGTTTGCTCATAATAAAGTCTCCGTTTGTATTATTGTTCCTCAAGTATCAACAAATTTCGCACTGGTGGCACCGATGAATTGTGACTTGAGGAAAAGAAATATTCGGGGATAAAAGTTTAATAACTCTCACCACTTATACATTTCGAGAAGTGTTTTTACAATCTTGTCTGTTCTCGTAGTTATGTTATCAACAGTCCATTTGGTTTCGCTTACAACGTCCTTGTTTAGGAATAAGCCGTTTCTGTAGCCAATATCTTTCGTTTTGTCTTTCGATTTCCTATCTTTCTTGTGTTCAAAAGACATATTGGAAAGATTTTGATTATATCCGGTTATTGTTAAGTTACCAATGGTATGTACATAATCGGCTCTGATTTGAATTGCTTTAACCTTGTCTCCATTAGCAATCATATCAACCCATTCTTTAGGGATATTTTCGCCTTCGGGGAATATATGCTCAATAGTCCAAACATACTTATTACTTGTATCTCTCGACCACAAATCAGAGTATATTTCCTTAGTCTGATGCTGTGCTTCTATATTGCACAGAACAAAGCGAGTCGCTTCAGGGTTTTCATCATAAATAGGACCACGAAGCTTTTCTTCAAAGGTTTCATTTGTTGCGGAAACTGACTTGAGCATATCTCTGATGCTGGATACAATTTTGATTCCGCTTTCCGATTTGACTTTCGCAATAATATCTATAAACAACTGTGTGAGTTTGCGGGTATTAGGAACGTCAGTTAAATTTCTCCTTACAAAGAATACAATCAGCGTATCAACGATTGATTTGATATCTGCATCCGAAATGCAAAGATTTTCTTGATTGGTCAATAGATACATCAACAACAAATATGAAGGAGCACCGGAAATTCTCGCCAAGTTCTGCAAGCTTGTTGTGTAAATGTATTCGTCTTCGGTATTATTTACGATAATAGAGTATTTGCTGGCTTTTTCCGAAAGATTTTCCAAAAGTGCACGATAATCGCTCTTTATCATCTTTTCGTAGATGTCTATCAATGTTGTCCTTGTAGCCAAATAACCAAGGTAATATTTCTTGTCTGCAGATTTATAGGGAGCGTTCAATTCATCTCTAAAAGCGTTATAGAATTGTCTGAAGAAACGTTCCTGAACAGAATAATCATCTTGACCTACTGCTTTCAATATCTGCTTCCATTGATCATAAGCATTATCTGCATCAGAAGAGTTTTCAGCTTGAGCAATCAGGGAATTCTTGATTAAATCAAGAGCAGAAAGTGGCACACCTCGATGGTTAAGAGATTCAAAGAGCATATAAGCATCTTTGTTGGTATCCACCTCAATTCCTACCAATACTGCCGCCTCAAATTTTCTGACAATCTGGAATAGCGCACCTATATCAGTAATATTGGGATTGTCGGTTTTGATTTCCTGTACTTCATCGGCAATCAATTTCAGAAAATGACGATAAGCTTTTGCAATTCTTCTATTCCCAAAATTCGTAGGTTTTGTGTGCTTAGTGGTTATAATACCATTGTCGGAAAGAATGTAGGTGTAATCTTCGTCATTTGAGTTCTGTTTTTGGAGAAGAAGTCGCTGATTATATTCGGTGATTTTACCGCCGGTTGCGGTGAATTTCTGTTTTTTGTTTGCAAGCTCATTTCTCAAATTTGATAGTTCGCTTAAATCATCTTCATCCATTTTGGCTTTGTGTTTAGCAAGTTCGGAATAGAGAGCAGCTAATAATAAAGTTATTGTTGAAAATCTTTGCTGACCATCAATAACTTCTAAAACCGTTCCATTGAGTGAACCACTATTTACACAAATATAGGAGCCGAGAAAATAACCAAAGTTATTTTCGGTTACATCACTAAAAAGTGCATCCCATTCTTTAATTCCCCAAGTATATTCACGTTGGTATTTTGGGATTTTATATATCTTATCACTGGTTATTGAAAACACATCAGCGATTGTTGTTTGTGATACGGTTTTTATCATAATCGAGCACCTCGTTATAATTTATAAATATTTCATCTTATTAAAGGCGACAAATATAATTATTACACTAAAACTTTCCATTTGCCGTAGCGTTTGCCGCTTTCACGGCGGATATAGTTTTTATCCTGTAGGGATTTCATAATTCGCTTTATTGTTGCAATAGATTTTCCGGTTGCTTCTACAAGTTCTTTCTGTTTTATTGTCGGGTTCTTTGCGACCGATTCTAAAACTGCAAGTTCTTCTAAAGTACAGTCTAAAGTATCAAATTGATACTTTGAAACTTTGGAGTTGATACTTTGGGAAGTGCGTTCGTCCACATAATCGATGTGCATATATCTATTTTTCAACTCGTAATGCGTATCTAACAAAAGATTTGAGAAGAACATTTCCAAAAACTTAGTCGTAGAATGGACGCCTTTTTGCAAGTTGTTGTAATTTGCACGAACCAAAGCGTTGCGGAAATACCACGAATTTTTCTCGAATGCGTCATTGTTTACACTAAAGCCGAATGTTTTCATATATTTTATCATAAATACGGCAGTTGCACGGGTGTTTCCCTCGCTGAACGGGTGAATTTGCCATATATCGGAAGCGAATTTAGCCAAATGTTTTACAGCTTCATCTACGGACAAACCCTCATAAGAAAACTGTTTTTCGGTGGAAAAATCATAATCCAAAGTTTCCTTAATACTGTTCCAATCCGCATAGATGACCGTGTCGCCGTTCAGTACCCACTCTTTCTTTGTGATGTTGTACTGCCTGATTTGTCCTGCGTGACTGAATACTCCCTCGAACAATCTGCGATGAATCGAAAGCCACTCGGCAGGGGAGAACTGAAATGCTTTTTCGCCTAATAACTTTGTGATTCTTGCCGAAACGATGTCTGCTTCTTTGGTTTCGTTTTCGGTTTCGGTGCGTACAGAACGCTGCTCATAGTAACTGTGAATACGCTTTTGAGCCTCGTCGATTGTGATTTTACCTTCGATATGCTCTTTGGCGGTGTCTAACAAATAGTCAGAAGTATTCAGCCCGTCAACAGCCTGCAAACCAATGGCAGTTTGCCACGCTTCGCTTTTTTCGGCCTTGTCGGGTTCGCCTTGCTTTATATATTCTTCAAGTTCAAATTGCCAATTCTTGTCCGGCATATTTGCACCTCATTTCGTTATCATAATTCTTCAGCCTTAAAAGTTGTATAGCCTTCGTAATAGTAACTATGGTCAATGCCTTTCATATAGACTTCACGGCTGTTAATTTCATCGGTAAGTGCGTTTTTCAAAAGCACCTTAATTTCAATATCTTTAATCGGACTGCGTTCCATTGCGAGAAGATAATCTTTTTTATCCACCTTGCTCCAGTCTACAACTTTGCCGATTTCGTTTTTCAAGATATGGTCAAGCCAAATGCGAGTACTGCGACCGTTACCCTCACGGAACGGGTGGGCTATGTTCATCTCAACATACTTTTCTACTATCTCGTCAAAAGTTGACTGCGGCATTTTGTCAATATTTTCAAGTGCCGCTTGCAAGTACATAAGCGGTGCAAAACGGAAATTACCCTTTGCCATATTGACCGTGCGAATTTCTCCGGCAAAGTCGTAAATATCCTCAAAGAGGTACTTATGAATTGCCTGCAATGTTGCAAATTCACCTGCCGGAAGAGTATCGAGTAAGCCTGTTTCAAAAAGTTCAACAGCCTTTTTCTTGCTGATGCGTTCCTCTTCACGGGCAAGGTCGGCAGAGCTTGTCAGACCTAATTTATTTTCAAGTGCCATATTGCACCTCCAAAACGAATTACTGTTTCTGATTATGGATTTCTTTCAAGTCCTCGATAGCGAGAACGGGATCCATCGTGTGAAAAATCATATAGTTGCGTTTCATAGTCAGGGCAGGGGCTTGCTTATAAATTTTTGCACTGTCCTCACCGTTATAATAATGCCAATAACGGTAGATATAGCCTATCCAGTACAGCATATCGGCAGAGAATATTTCTCCGTTGCTTGTAAGCATTTCGTCTGCACCGGCGGCAACTTCCTCAAGCAGATATTCTTCTCCTGCCCACTGCATACGGTTGTAAGTCGAATCAAGTTCCTTTGCAACATCGGACATCATAAACGCCTTGATAAAAGCGACGCTGTCATATTTTTTCTCGGCAGATAATTCAAATAATCTTCCTTGAATATCACAGAGTTTTAACTGAATTTCGTTCATTGTTTTCCTCCGCTCTTAGCCTCGTCGAGTATTTCATCAAAGTACATACCTTCACGGCGATAATTCTTGCAAATATCGTTTGCAAGAGAAATACCTCTCGCACGGTTTTCTTCGGCTATTTCTTTTATAAACTGTCTTTCAAGGTAAGAAAGTTCAACCTCCGCTTCTATGCGAACAGCGTCACAGCCCTTTTGTGAAATAACCACATACTGCTTGCCGAGTTGAAGGGCAGAAAGACTGTTGATAAGAGCCATATCGGTAACATTGCCGACAAAAAAGTTGTCGATAACGAAAAACATACGGTCATTTGCAATATTGCCGATAATCAAATCTTTATCTTTTGTCATATCACGGTACTTATTGTAAAAAGGCGTACCGTTTATTTTTTCCATTTTTCCTCTGTGATATGCGACAAGCATTGCCCAGTTGATATTTGCCGGCACTTCAATTTGTGCAAGATTATCCGTATTTACGGAAACAATGTAGAACTTAGATTTTTCATAGTCGCAAATCAAAGTGAGTGCCTGACCGGGGTCGGTTCCCATATAAAAACCTTTGCCGAAATCGCATTGCTTTCGGCTTTTTGGCTCGATAGTGCCTTCAATGCCGGCTTTTGAACCGTGATAAAGAAGAACCCTGTTTGAATCAAGTTTGATTGCTTTCGATTCATCTGCAATCTTTTTTAGAATCATATCATAAACAGGGACTTGCTTTTCCCTGCATAAATCAAACATCTTTGACTGTGCCAATTTGTTGGGCAGGGCACGACCGTTTTCCCAACGGTTTACGGTTTGGAAGGTAACATTAAGTTGCTCGGCAAACTCGGTTTGACTCATATTCAAATATGCTCTTATCTGTTTTATAAGTTTCTGCATAATGCCACCTCTTAAATATAACAATGTTTCTATAAAATATTATATCTAATGTTATACTCTGTGTCAATGAACTTTGCCCTAAAACAGCCTCTGATTCCATACAAACGAAGGAACAAAACGAGGGTGCACACGGCGATTATATTCTTTGTTATATGCAGAAAAAAGAGAAGAAAGTTTTACAATATGAACATTGTCATATTGACTGCTCAAAGCCCAAAAACTGTCGGGTACACGGTTTACGGTGCATAGGATATATTCGTTCTCGTAAAACGGTCTGCCTTTGGTGGTGCTATTCTCAATTTCTTCCCACAGTTTTTTCGTCAATCTGCCACCCGGAATTGTATCGTAATAGGCATATAACGCTCGCTTTTTCTCATAGGCAAAATCAAAGGTTACATTTCCGATTTTAACATTGTGATAACTTGAATCTTCGGCGTTAATGTAGTCCGTTAATAAAGAAATGAGATTTTCTTTCAGCCAATATCGGCACATATCTTTATAAAATGATGATAGCAAGGCATTATTGAAATATTCCGTAAAACACTCATATACATCTTCGCCGAAACTGCCGTCAGCGTTGGGTATGGCAGTCAGCAGAGTTTTATACCATAATGCAATATAACTGTTTGACGGATAATATTTTGTGTGACCGCTTTCTCTGGGTTCTTTTCGTACAATATCAAATTCGCACAGCGTTTTAATGTACTTGTCGCATTTGTTTTTTGGATAACCCGAAAACGCAGACAGCTCGTTGATTCGGTTGTAACCGTTTGCCATTGCGTATATCAGCGTGTTGTAACTTTCAGGTGTTCGGAAGCATTCACGCATTTTATCTTTCATTAAGCGGTAAAACGGTGAATTTATATTAAGCAAGGCTTTTACATTTTCTTCAAAAGAAATGCTTGTATCGTATAAGGATAAAAGCTCAGTAATGCCTGCCGTCAGGCAAAAAATCACTGCCGATTCCTTGTCGCTCACAGAAAGCGTTTCGGCAATTTCTTGCGTAGAATACGGCATTATTGTTATCTCTTGGCAAGGAATTTCAATTTGTTCCCAAGGTCTGCCTATTAAGATTACAAGTGCACCGCAACCGTTACTTTCATATATAAAATCCGTTAGTGCATCATAAAAATCATTTTTATCGTTTCTCTCACCCACATGGTCAAAAAAGACTGTTGGGTGTTTTTCTTTGCCATAAATCCGTAAATAATCAAAAAACTCTACCCAAGTTGTGCAGTCTTTGAACACATCGGGATAACGCTCGGCAAATGTTTTTAGTGCAAGTTCTGCACTTATGTTGCAAAATGAAAAGTAAAGGCTATCCTTGCTTTCTGCACAGTAAGACAACGCCGCATAGGTCTTTCCCATTCCCGAATCTGCCGAGAAAAACAATGCTTTATTAGTATTTGTGCGATAAGAATGAAACTTCTTAATTTTCTTTTTTAATTCATCAGGTATTCTTTTTAAAATCATAGTATCACCGTCATATCGTAAGTTGACCTTTTTGTTATTATAACAGATTTTTGTCCCTTTTTCTATCAATCATAAAAATATTTTAAAAAATTTTTTCTGCCGAAAACCCTTGTAAATAAAGGACTTTCGGCTATTTTTTGTTTTTGAGTGAAAAATATTTTTGAAAGTTGGGTGAACATTTTTCGGACCCCATTTATAAGTAGTGAAGGGGTAAATCCGTAAAATACCCCAACATTCAATCAAAATCGGCACAAGATGACGGAAAGCGTTTCGATTTTTTGTGCCCATCGTACATAGCTGTAAAAATTTATACAGCTTATTTTCTCACAAAGGAGGTTAATAAAGATGAGAAAATCAGAATTGAAAG
>CAVAPB010000023.1:0-26772 GCA_963590415.1 Anaerovoracaceae bacterium
AATTTACTCGGCGGAAATGCGGCAAATTCATAAATGGTCAATAGATGGTCTTGGGCTGAAAATCAAATAAACAAACGAAATCTCACTCCGTAAAAAAGAGTGAGATTTTTTGTTACTTATTGAATTTTGAAATTTATTTCAGAAAAAGAAAAAACCTGCGAAAACGTTGTGTTTACGCAGGCTATCATTTAACTATTATTTTCTATCAAACAAGTAAACATATGTTAAGCTCCCTTTAACTAATGGATTATCTTCCTGAATAAATTTGCATTTTTTAAGGTCGCTTTTGAATTGTCATTTAAAGGGGCAACTATTGCAATAATTGAATCTATTTTTGTGTTGTTTTGCAGGAAAGTTATTAGTCCTAAAAGCGCTTCACTCATATAACCGCAATTCTTATTATGCTCTTCATGAATACAGTAGTTCAATTGATAACGTGTATCTGGACCTTTCACATAAATGTCAATAGCACCTATTTCTTCTGAACAATTTTTTTTGAAAAACCTAAATGCATCTTTACGGGAACTCCCTTTTTTTAGCGCTAATAAGTCAATTGTTTTATTCATTTTGCTTCTTTTTAATATTCCGTTTTCGACTGTTTGCTCGGATAAAACTGTTAGTCTATCGGTTTCAAATTTAATCATTACACTCATCTCCTATATAATATTATCATATTTGCGCATATTTTTCTACTCCTTATTTATTTCGGTGTGGATTAAGAATTGCTTTGAAATGCTGATTCATTTTTGAAAATCATCGCTAATTATATAAGTTGACGAACAATTGTCGATATGATAAAATAAAAACATATGAAGAAATAATACCTTTTAATTGTGGGACGGATTAAATGTCAAAGTTTTTATGTAAAATAATAGGTTCTCGCGGTAGAACACTTAATCTTTATGATAACAAATGTGTTATTGAAACTAAAGTCACAGCAGGTAGTATTCTTACAAGAAATACGACTGATGGAGAAAAAACTCTCTTTTTCTGTGACATCTGCGGAGTCCAATATAAAAAAAGCAAATTTTTAATTGGATATTTGCAATTTGAAACTCCATCAATGCAGATGAATAATGAGAATGATAATTTTTTCTCTGAAAACACTTTTACGTTTGAAGATGGAAAGAATGGTGTGACAAATGAGTTAATAAAAACTGTATATCAGTATATTGTAAATAGAATTGAAGAGATAAAATATGGTGTTAAAGTCATAGATGATTTACCTGATTTTGATATTTTATATAAAGACGTTTCTTCTAATGGAGATAATGACATTGATATTGATGAAAATAAAGAGGAATTAGAAAACGAATATCAGAAAGACCCATTGGGAAATTGTAAATTACTTTCTAATAATCTTGATGATTTCATAAGTGAAATAAAGAAATATACAGCAGAAGAGCTCTTTCTTATTTTAAATGACCAAAGAGATCTTTATACAGAACAAGAGATTGAAATTATTGAAAATGAATATAACAGCAAAATTGATAAGTGATTAATTATTTATGATGTTTTTCACGAGTGTAAATAAAAACAAAATTAGCACGAAAAATAAGCAAAAAAGCGTCCTTTTACAGGACGCTTTTTTTGGAACGAAGACAAAAGAAAAAACCTGCGAAAACACAATGTTTACGCAGATCTTGGAGCTGATAGTCGGACTCGAACCGACGACCTGCGCATTACGAATGCGCTGCTCTACCAACTGAGCCATATCAGCGTTTTATATAATTCATAATTGCTTTTACGACGAAACACAAAGCAAACCGACCGTTTGCGCTGCGCTGCTCGTCCCTCAGAAACATAGTCGCACTACTCGCTTGGAGCGCTTCGTATTGCTCCTTGTTTCTTCACCTCATTTTGCTCGCTTCATCGTCCGCAGGACGCGCTCGCAACTTCGTCCAACTGAGCCACAGTAGCAATTATACATTTTACTCTCGTAAAACGCCTTTATATTATATATAAATTTATTGCGTTTTGCAAGAGTAAATTAAAAAATATTTAGCTTTTCGGGAAAATTGTTTTTTCAGACTAAGCTGCGGAATTTATCAAACTCAAAGCACAGCGTTTCTTTTTGATGACTGTCGCTTGAAAGAATGAACTTTCCGCCCTTTTGACGGATGTAATCCCTGATTTCATCGGACGGGTATGGGGTTGTGCGGTAGCCTCGGCTGATAGCGCCCGTGTTTATCTCAAACACCTTGCAGTTTTTGATTATCCTGTCAACCGCCTTTTTGCAGGCGTTTATATATCTCGGATCGGTCTCGTCAAAGAGCTTTTCCTGCTCGTTAAACTTGGTTATCAGGTCAAAGTGACCTACAATATCGCACTTTGTCTTTTCGTAAACCTCGCCGACTTCTTCAAAATACGCTTCGCAAAGGCTCATAATATCGCCCGAAAAATAATCCTTTGCCGCCTGCTTTAAGATGTCGGCAGTCTCGTCAACGGGGATATATTCGCCGCCTTTGAGGATATAGTGCACCGAGCCTATGACATAGTCGTACCCCCGTGTGGGTGCGGTCGAATAAAAGTCCTGCTCCGTGCCGCAGAGTATCTTTATTTTGCCCGAAAACTCGTTCTTCAAGTCGTTTACGGTTTTCATATACTCCGCCTGCTTATCCTTTTGTATGCAATACCGCTCGTCAAATTCGGTATATGAGTGGTCGGAAAATCCGAGCGTTTTTACGCCCTTTTCAATCGCCGCAAGAACAATGTCCCTCGGCTCGTCCTTGCCGTCGCTGAAAACGGAATGAACATGTAAATCAAAAAGCTCCATCAGGTCATCTTCTCCTGCTTTACCTTGTGGTCGATAACATGGCGTGACGCCAATTCGTCCCTTATCTCGTCAAGCGAAATGCCCGCCTCAACCATAAGCACCATAACATGATAGGCAAGGTCCGCAATTTCGTAAACGGTTTCCTTTTTGTCCTCGGCTTTGGCGGCAATGATTACCTCCGTGCTCTCCTCGCCGACCTTTTTAAGGATTTTATCAAGGCCCTTGTTGAAAAGATAGGTGGTGTATGAGCCGTCCTGCGGATTTGTCTTTCTGCCTCTTATAAGTTCCATAAGTCCCTCGTAGGAGAACTCCGAGCGCTCCTCGCTTTGGAAAACGGGCTTTGTAAAGCAGGAATATGAGCCCGTGTGGCAGGCGGGACCGTCCGGCTCGACCGAAACGACAAGGGCGTCATTGTCGCAGTCAGCCGTTATCGAAACAATGTGCTGATAGTTTCCGCTTGTTTCGCCCTTGAGCCACAGCTCGTTCCTTGAGCGGCTCCAAAAGCAGGCAAGCTCCTTTTTGAGCGAAATTTCAAGGCTTTCCCTGTTCATATATGCGAGGGTCAGGATCTTTTTCGTCTTTGCGTCAACGACGATTGCGGGGATAAGACCCTTTTCATCAAATTTAAGTTCATCAATGTTCAACATAGCTTTCTCCTTATATCCTTGTCGGAATGTTATTGCGTTTCATCTCTTTTTTCAGGTCGTTTATGCTGACTTCTCCGAAATGGAAAATCGAAGCGGCAAGACCTGCGTCAACCTTGGGAACGGTGTTGAAAAGAGTGATAAAGTCCTCGATTTTTCCCGCTCCGCCCGAGGCGATTACGGGTACATTTACCGCATTGCAAACCTTTTCGAGCATTTCAAGGTCAAAACCTTTTTTCACTCCGTCCGTGTCGATGGAATTGACAACAACTTCGCCCGCACCGTTTGCAACACAGCGTTTTATCCATTCAATGGCTTCCATGCCCGTGTTTTCTCTGCCGCCCTTTGCGAAAACTCTGAAAACGCCGTCGACCCTTTTGACATCAACCGACAGCACTACGCATTGGTCGCCGTAAAGCTTTGCGGCTTTACAGATTAAATCGGGATTTCTGACAGCTCCCGAGTTCACGCTGACCTTGTCCGCACCGCATTTTAACACCCTGTCAAAGTCCTCGACGGTGTTTATGCCGCCGCCGACGGTAAGCGGTATGAACACGCTTTTTGCGGTCTCGCAAAGTATGTCGGTAAACAGCTTTCTGCCGTCCGACGAAGCGGTTATATCGTAAAACACAAGCTCGTCGGCTCCGTTTTGAGTGTAGTATTTTGCAAGTTCAACAGGCGAGGAAACATCCTGCAAGCCCTTGAAATTTACGCCCTTTACGACCCGTCCGTCCTTGACATCAAGGCAGGGGATAATTCTTTTGGTAATCACAGAGCCTCCTCAACCGCCTTTCTCAAATCAATAGCCTTTGTGTAATAAGCCTTGCCGATTATTGCGCCGTGAATGTTGAGCGCACGAAGCCTTTTGACATCGTCGAGCGAGGAAACGCCGCCCGAGGCGATTATGTTCATATTCAGCTGTTCGCTCAAAGCCTTGTACAGCTCATGGTTTGTGCCTTTCATTGCGCCGTCCTTTGAAATGTCGGTGCAAATGAGCGTCGAAACGCCGAGGGCTTGCATATCTCTGCAAAACGCAAACGCTTCAAGCGACGATTTTTCCGTCCAGCCCTTTATTGCGACAAAGCCGTCCTTTATGTCAACGCCGACGGCAATCCTGTCCTTGTATTTCCCGACGGCTCTTTCAAGGAATTTTCTGTCGTTTACCGCCGCCGTACCGAGGATTACACGGTCAATCCCGTTTTCAAGATACATCTCGACCGTTTCCATACTGCGTATTCCGCCGCCGATTTCACAGAACATATCCGTTGAGTTGTGAATTTTCATAACCGTGTCAAAGTTTGGCGTTTTGCCGTTCTTTGCGCCCTCCAAATCAACAAGGTGTATGTGCGTTGCGCCGCAGTTTTCAAAATCCTTTGCGACTTCGGGCGGGTTTTCGGAAAAGACCTCCATTCGGTTGTAGTCTCCCTTGAAAAGTCTTACCGCCTTACCCTCGTAAAGGTCTATTGCGGGATAGATAAACATTATTTTCCCTCCCCTAAAGCTACGAATGAGCGAAGTATTTTAAGCCCCGTTTCGCCGCTCTTTTCGGGGTGGAACTGACAGCCGAAAACATTTCCCGACTGCACCGCCGCCGTAAGAGGCGCACCGTAATCGGACACCGCCGTTACCGAGCTTTCGCAATCGGCAGCATAGTATGAATGGACGAAATAGACATATTCGCCGTTATTTACATTTTCAAAAATCGGCGAGGGCTTTTTAATTTCAAGGCTGTTCCAGCCGATATGCGGAATTTTATACCCTTTCGGAATGACCGCTTCGATAGGTCTTATCTCGCCCTTAATAAGCCCCAAGCCCTTGTGCTCGCCGTATTCAAAGCTTTTCTCAAACAGCAGCTGCATACCGAGGCATATGCCCATAAGTGGCTTTCCGTTTTTAGCAAGGGAAATTACCGTATTTTCAAGTCCGCTGTCCCTGAGCTTCTTTGCGGCGTCACGGAACGCTCCCACGCCGGGCAGAATAATCGAATCGGCGCTTTCAAGCTCCGATTTTGAGCTTGTAACAACGGCGTTTGCGCCGATAGCGGAAAACGAGCTTTTGAGGGAAAAGAGGTTTCCCACGCCGTAATCAACGATAGCAACCATTATAACACACCCTTTGAGGACGGAATTTCGTCGGCAAAATCGCTGTCGATTTTAACCGCATTTCTGATACTTCTTGCAACCGACTTGAACGCACCCTCGATTATGTGATGCGAGTTTTCGCCGTCAAGCTGCTTTATGTGGAGAGTGAGATTTGCATTTCTTGTAAATGCGAGGAAAAATTCCTTTACAAGTTCGGTGTCAAAGGTGCCGACTTTCTGTGTGGGAATGTCAAGCGAGTAACCGAGATAATTCCTGCCGGAGAAATCAACCGCCGTGAGGATAAGCGCTTCATCCATGGGGAGAACCGTATCACCGTAGCGCACAATGCCCTTTTTGTCGCCGAGCGCCTGCGAGAAAGCCTGTCCGAGAACAATGCCTATGTCCTCGGTTGTGTGATGGTCGTCAACATAGGTGTCGCCGTCGCACTTTATTTCAAGGTCAAACTTTCCGTGAGAGGCAAAAAGCGTGAGCATATGGTCAAGGAAGCCGCAGCCGCTTTTTATGTCGCTTTTGCCTGTTCCGTCGATGTTCAGCGAGAGCTTTATATCGGTCTCATTGGTTTTTCTGTCAATTTTTGCAGTTCTCATTTTAATCACCTTTAATCACCATAGCCTTTCAGGCAACAAACAGTTTATTAAAAATCACCGGTTTAACCTGCGTTGCCTGAACAGGCGTGATGGTGATTTCTGCCATCTCAAAATTATGCCAAAGGCAAATTTTGAGGGCAATATAATTATGATTAGTGTGATTTTCACACTAATCCCATAATTTTTTGTGTGAGTATATCTATCTGCTCTTTTGTTCCGACCGTGATACGGTTGTAGTCTTTAAGCCTTTCGCTGCCGAAATGTCTTACAAGCACGCCCTTGCTTTTAAGACTCTCGTAGAGAGCCTGTCCGCTTATTTTTTCATGCTTTGCGAACACAAAATTCGCCTTTGACGGCAGAACGAAAAAGCCCATATTTTTAAGCTTTTCTGTGAGATACTCTCTGTTTTCGATTATCGTTTTGCAGTTGCTTTTCGTGTATTCCTCATCGTCCAGAACGCCTGTTCCCGCCGCCTGCGTGAGGGAATTTATGTTGTAGGGGTTGGTGGAATATTTGATTGTATTGAGGTCGGCGATAAGCTCCTTGCAGGCAATGCCGAAGCCGAGCCGTCCGCCCGCAAGCGAGCGTGATTTTGAAAAGGTCTGCGTTACGAGCAAATTGCTGTATTTGTGAATAAGTCCCACGGCGCTTTCGGTGCCGAAGTCAACATACGCTTCGTCTATCACGACCACCGAATCGGGGTTTGAGGAAACGATTTTTTCAATGTCGTTAAGGCTCAAGGCAATACCCGTCGGGGCATTGGGGTTGGCTATAAAAATCGTCTTGTTTATCCCCACATAGTCGTCAACCGAAATCGTGAAATCGTCCTTTAAGGGGATTTCCTCATATGGCACACGGTTTATCTCCGCAAAAACCGGATAAAAGCCGTAGGTTATGTCGGGAAAAACCGCAGGGTGCGTTTCGTCGCAAAAAGCCGAAAAGGCGAAGTTTAGAATTTCATCCGAGCCGTTTGTGAAAAGTATTTCGTCCGTGCCTACAGAGAAAACCTCGCTTGCCTTTTTTACAAGCTCACGGCATTCGGGGTCGCAGTAAAGCTGAAGGCTTTTAACCGCTTCGGCAGTCCTTTTCATTGCCTTTTCGCTCGGCGGAAACGGCGACTCATTGGTATTAAGCTTTATGTAATTCATCTCTTTGGGCTGTTCGCCCGGGGTATACGGCACAAGAGAGCTGAATTTTTGTGAAAAATATCTGCTCACTGTTCGTCCTCCACACGGATAACCGCACTCTTTGCGTGCGCCGTCAAGCCCTCTTTTTTCGCAAATTTCGCAACATCGAAGGCTACCCTTTTAAGTGCGTCCTTCGTGTAATATGTATACTGTGTTTTCTTTATGAAATCGTCAACCGAGAGCGGACTTGAAAACTTTGCCGTTCCGCCTGTAGGCAATGTGTGGTTCGGACCCGCAAAATAATCTCCGAGTGCCTCGGGGCAGTTCCTGCCCATAAATATCGAACCTGCGTGGCGTATGCTGTCCAACTTGTCAAACGGGTTGTCAACGCACAGTTCTAAATGCTCGGGTGCGATTTCGTTTGCGATTTCTATTGCGGCGTCAAGCGTGTCGGCAACAATTATCTTGCCGTTTACATCAACTGACTCCCTTGCGATTTCACGGCGTTCAAGCAAAGGAATTTGCTTTTCAAGCTCTGCGCTGACATTTTTCGCAAGCTCTGCGCTGTCGGTAACAAGCACTGCGCTCGCCATCTTGTCGTGCTCCGCCTGCGAGAGCAAATCAGCCGCAACATATGCGGGGTTTGACTTGCCGTCGGCAACTATCAGTATTTCGCTCGGACCTGCTATCATATCAATCGAAACAACGCCGAAAACCTGCTTCTTTGCTTCTGCGACAAAGGCGTTGCCCGGTCCTACGATTTTGTCAACCTTCGGAATACTCTCCGTGCCGTACGCCAAAGCCGCAATAGCCTGCGCTCCGCCGACTTTGAAAATGCGGTCGATACCTGCGACATATGCCGCCGCAAGTATAACGGGATTTACCTTGCCGTCCTTTGTCGGGGGCGTAACCATAACAACCTCACGGCAGCCCGCTATTTTTGCGGGAATGGCGTCCATAAGCACCGTTGACGGATAAGCCGCAGTGCCGCCGGGCACATAAAGTCCCGCCCTGTCAACGGGGATAATCTTCTGACCGATTACAATTCCGTCCTCATCGTTTATTATAAAGCTGTTGCGAACCTGACGGGAGTGGAATTTTCTTATGTTCTTTGCGGCTTTTCGGAGTATTTCCAAAAACTCGGGCTCAACAAGGTTCAACGCCTCGTCGATTTCCTCTTTCGTTACCGCAAGCGACGAGAGCTGCGCCTTGTCAAACTTTTCGCAGTATTCAAAAAGCGCCTTGTCGCCGTTCTCTCTGACATTTTTTATGATTTCCGCAACCGTACCGGCAACATCGATTTTCGGGACGGAACGGGCAAAAATTTCACTGTTGGGCACTTCGCCGTATTTCATTATCTTAATCATTTTTACATTCCACCTGTTGTTTCAAGCAATTTGCTACCTTTTCAATCTGAGCTGTCTTGAACTTGTAGCCCGTCTTGTTTGCTATAAGCCTTGCCGAAATGGGAACAACCGTTTCAACGACCTCAAGGTTGTTTTCTTTGAGCGTTGTGCCCGTTTCAACAATATCCACTATAACATCGGAAAGCCCCAAAATCGGCGCTATCTCGATTGAACCGTTAAGATGTATTATGTCAATGTCCCTGCCGAGCGAGGCGTAATAATTCTGCGCTATGTTTGAAAATTTTGTCGCAACCCTCAAGGTCTTGCGCACATCATCACGGAAGCCCTTGGGTGCGGCGACAGCCATTCTGCACTTGCCTATATCAAGGTCGAGCAGTTCGTAAATATCGGGCTCGTATTCAAGCAGAATATCCTTGCCCGCAACGCCTATGTCAGCAGCGCCCCTCTCGACATATATCGCAACATCCGAGGGCTTTACCCAGAAGTAGCGGACGCCTGCCTCTTCGTTTTCAAATATGAGCTTTCGGGTTGCTTCTTTGATGGACGGGCAAGGGAAGCCTGCCTTTTCAAACATCGAATAAACCTTTTCGCCGAGCCTGCCCTTCGGGAGAGCAACATTAAGCATTGTTTTCAATTAAATTCACCTCTCCGTTCTGAAGCTCGAAAAGCTTGCCGTAGGTTGCCTTTTCAGGGAGCTTTTTTGCCGTGAACACACAGCCGTACTCATTTCTCAAGCTCTGCGCCGCTTTTTTGACCGCCGCAATGCCATCCTTTTCCGAATAGAGCAAAACAGCGTCGTAGTCGAACTCCCGTTCTTTTTCGTTAAAGCGTTCAAGCATATCTATATATACCGCAAAGCCTATCGCCTTTGACTTCCTCGACATACTCTGCATAAGCGAGTCATATCTGCCGCCCGAAAGCACGCTGTCGGGGATTTTGTCGATAAAGCCTTTGAAAACAATACCGTTATAATAGTTTATATCGCTCACTACCGAGAAGTCAATGCGCAGCTTGCTTTGAAGCTTCGCGTCAAGCGAGGAAATAATGCTTTCGAATTCCGAAAATTCGGCTTGCGCACCCGTTTTGTCTGCCATAATTTTAAGCCTCGGCAAAACCTCGTCGGGCGTGCCGTTGTAGGAGATAAGCTCCTCCAAAAGCGCCGTGTTCTCGGCTGAAACGGACATATCGGCACAAAGCCGCATCATCTCGTGAGTGTTTTTATCGGAGACGAGAGCGGTCATTTTCCGCCTTGCCTCATAAGAAAGTCCCATATAATCGTAAACGGCAAACAGTATCGCCAGGTCGGAAACATCTACAACGCAGTTTTCGCTTATCGTCATAAGACTCTTCACGGCAAGGCTCAGCACCTCGCACACACAGTAGGGGTCAATGTCGCCGATACATTCAAGACCCGCCTGCTTGATTTCCTTATACGAATGAGTGCCCTTTGACACCCTGTAAACATTTTCGTCGTAATAGACCTTTTGAACGGAGCCCTCCGTGTCCTTTGTGTTCTTGACTATCGACAGGGTAACATCGGGCTTTAACGCCATAAGCTTGCCGTTGGTGTCGGTAAAGGTAATTACGCTGTCGGAAATGAGGAAATCCTTGTTTTGCACATAGAGGTCGTATTCCTCAAACTTCCGCATTTTATATTGCTTATAACCGTATTTTGAGTAGAGCGAGCGAAGAAGAAACACCGCTTGCTCGTCATATTTGAGGTTGTCGGTATCGATTATCATTCTTTTTCACTCTCCTCAAGCTTTCTTATTGCGCTTTCGTATCCGCCCGAGCCGTAGCGAAGACAGTTGCTTACCCTGCCTATCGTGGCGGTGCTTATGCCCACTTCCTTTGAAATGGTAAGGTAATTTGCGCCCTTTTCAAGCATTATTGCGGTTTCAAGGCGCTGCGCCATATCGGTAATTTCCTTTTTCGTGCATAAGTCGTCGAAGTATTTATAACAGTCATCAAGACTTTCAAGATTCAAGAAGGTTTTGAAAAGGCGATCGGTCGCCTCCGTTCTGAATTCTGCCATTGTTCCGTCTCCTTTGTGCTATCGTACTAATATGTTAGCACTTTAGCACGATAAAGTCAATAGTAATTTGCAAAAATTATTTATCGCTTTTGACATTTGTTTTTCCGCCGCGACCTTGACAAAACAAAGGATATAATGTATCATTTCAATGCTCCGAACGGGGCGGTCAGTTCGTAACCATCCTGACCGACACTTTGTGTCAATCAAAACTAAGGAGAATTGAATATGAAAAACAAAAAGGTTTACTCACTCGTTTCGGGTGCGGTAATCGCCGCGCTCTATGCCGCTTTAACCTATGTCGCGTCGTCTGTCGGGCTCGCTTACGGAGCAGTACAGTTCCGCTTTTCCGAGGCGCTGACTGTGCTTGCTGCGCTGACTCCCGCCGCAATTCCGGGGCTTACGATAGGTTGCTTTTTGGCAAACCTCGGCAGTCCTTACGGTGTTGTCGATATTGTCTGCGGAACGCTTGCAACGCTTGTCTCCGCATTTCTGTCGTATAAAACAAGAAATGTCAAAGTCAAGGGTATATCCGTGCTCGCACCGCTGTTTCCCGTCATTACAAACGCGATTATCGT
This sequence comes from Anaerovoracaceae bacterium, assembly GCA_963590415.1. Classification (GTDB taxonomy): domain Bacteria; phylum Bacillota; class Clostridia; order Oscillospirales; family Acutalibacteraceae; genus Fimenecus. The sequence continues at coordinate 11,214 of CAVAPB010000023.1, forward strand.
CGGAGCCGAGATAACAGCCTTTCTTCCGGAGGGCTTCACGCTTTACGGCTACCTGATACAGGCGCTTTGGGTCGGACTCGGAGAGCTTGTTGTATGCTATGCGGCAGGTATTCCTCTTTTGATTGCGGTCGAAAAGACCTCGCTTAAAAAGTACATCAAATAATATTGAACAACACCGTCCTTTGTGTTACAATTTAACCGAAGGACGGTGTTGTTTTATGTCAAAAATCATTGTTGCGGACGATGAACAGCTTATCCGCAGCCTTGTTGCGGACTTCCTTGAAAAAGCAGGGCATACCGTCTTGCAGGCTCAGGACGGCGCCGAAGCACTGCAGCTTTTCAATGATAACAAGGATGTCGCACTGTGTATTCTTGACATTATGATGCCCGAGCTTGACGGATGGGAGGTTTGCAGGCAAATACGCAAAACCTCGGATGTGCCTATTATGCTGCTTACCGCAAGGAGTCAGGATTTTGACCAGATAACGGGCTTTGACTCGGGTGCGGACGACTATGTTACAAAGCCGTTTTCTCCCGTCGTGCTCGTAAAGAGAGTTGAGGCTCTGTTGCGCCGAAGCTCGTCGGGTATGAAGTCCGACAAGGATGGACTGTGGGGACTTGTCATTGACCACGACGCACTTGAGGTGCGCCTCGACGGCAAAAAAATAGAGCTTACCGTAAAAGAGTTCAAGATACTCGAGAAGCTCTCGCAGTCGGTCGGCAGGGTTTACAGCCGTGAGCAGCTGCTTGACGATGTATGGGGCTTTAACTATTTCGGAGATATAAGAACGGTTGACTCACATGTCGCAAGGCTTCGCACGAAGCTCAGCAAGTGGGGCGAGGAACACCTGAAAACCGTCTATGCGGTCGGATACAAGCTTCAGGAGAATTCCGATGAGTAAAAAAAGCGGTAAAAAATTTATAAGCATCCGTACCCGTCTGTTCTTGCAGGTCGGGGCGGTTGTGTTTGTTGCGGTGCTGCTCATTCTGTCTCTCAACAACTATCTTTTACCAACCATTTACGCCCAAAACGAAAAGCGCACAATGGTTGAGGTCAAAGCTGAAATTGACGGCTTTGATTTTACCGCAGACGACTGCTCCGAGGATTTGAGCGCGCTTGAAAAAAAGCATGGCTTCTCAATCGATGTTTATTCCGAAAGCGGCGATCCTATATATTTCGGCACGACCGATATTTTCTCTTCATCGGGTAAAATCACCGTCTCAAAGCGTCGGGATTATGACGACGGCTCATTCTTTGAAATACAGACCATTGAAAACGAAAATGTACAGTATATAGTTTACGGCTCACGCCTTACGAACGGCGAGGAAATTGAAATGTATTCCCGTAAGGACGATGTTGACCGCACGGCGAACATTGCCGTTACGATAACAAGCGTTACAAGCGTTGTTGCAATGCTTGCCGCACTCGGAATGATTTATTTTTATTCGGGTAAATTCGCAAAGCCGCTTATCAAAATGAGCAAGGTTACGGGTAAGATGGCTGAAATGGATTTTTCCGAAAAGTGCAAGGTTACGGGAAATGACGAATTAAGCGTGCTGTCTACGAGCATTAACCATCTGTCGGATTCTCTCAACGAGACGCTTGAAGACCTGCACGGCAAAAACGAACGACTGTTAAAGGATATTGAAAAGGAAAAAACGCTTGAAAAAATCAGAAAAGATTTTATTTCAAATGTATCACACGAGCTGAAAACCCCGATTTCGATAATCAGAGGATATTCCGAGGGTGCTTCGCTTATGATTGAAAACGGCGAAACAGAGTCGGCTAAAAAATATTGCGATGTCATAGTCGGCGAAACTGAAAAAATGAACACTCTTGTTTTACAGCTTTTGGAGTTGTCGATGTACGAGTCGGGAAATGTCGCACTCAAGGAGGAAACCTTTGACATATCTGCTCTTACGGAAGACTATGCCCGTGCAAATTCCATTAAAATGCAGGAAAAAGGTATCATATTTGATAACAAAATTTCCGAAAACACCCTTGTGCTCGGCGACAGCGTAAAGACCGAAATGATTATAAACAATTATATTTCAAACGCAGTATCGCACGCCGAAAACGAAAAGCGCATTACCGTCAGCGGCAAGGATTTGGGCGGCAGATACCGTATTTCCGTCTTTAACACGGGCAAACCGATAGCCGACGAGGATATAGACAAGATATGGATTGCCTTTTACCGTGCAGATAAGTCAAGAAGCCGAAGCGAGGGCAGATACGGCTTGGGCCTTTCAATCGTCGGCGCAATTCAGAAACTCTACGGTCTCGACTACGGTGTAATAAACCGCCCCGACGGCGTAGAATTCTGGTTTGACATAAAAAAATAATTCAAGACAAATTCAATAAAACAACCGCAGTTCTCCGTAAACAGTGAACTGCGGTTGTTTTATTATTCTTATTCTATTCTTTCAAAAGGTCCTTATAAAGCCTTATATACTCGTTAGCCGACTTGCCCCATGAATAATCACACTCCATGGCGCGCTTGACAAGTATCTTCCAGCCCTTTTTGTTCCGGTAGCCGTCAATCGCTCTGTGAATTGTATGAAGCATATCATGAGCGTTGTAATTTGAGAAAACGAAGCCGTTGCCCTCTCCGTCGCCCGAGTCCTGAATACTGTCACGGAGTCCGCCCGTTTCACGAACAATCGGAATTGAACCGTAGCGAAGCGCTATCATCTGCGAAAGTCCGCACGGTTCTGACTGCGACGGCATAAGGAACATGTCTGAGCCCGCATAGACCTTCTTTGACAGCGGAGGATTGAAGCCGAGGTTTATCGCAACCTGGTCGGGATGGCGGCGAGCCATATCCTTGAAGAATTCCTCATACTGCCACTCGCCCGAGCCGAGGACAACCACCTGTACATCGGTCGTAACGATAAGCTCTTCAAGAACCGCCTTTACAAGGTCAAGTCCCTTGTGCGAAACAAGCCTTGATACCATTCCGATAAGCGGCGTGTCGGGCTTGACGGGAAGCCCCATAAGCTCCTGCAACTCCTTTTTGTTTTTTGCCTTGCCGGCAGTAAAGCTTGAGGTGTTGTAGGTTTTGAATATATCCTTATCCGTTTCGGGATTGTAGAGGTCAACGTCAATTCCGTTGAGTATTCCCGAAAGCTTCCAGCTTCTCTCATTAAGAATCGGGTCAAGACCGTGAGAATACCATGGGTCGAGAATTTCATTAGCATACGACGGGCTTACCGTGGTTACCCTGTTTGCGGACTCAATAGCACCCTTCATAAAATTGACATCGTTGTCGTACTCTACGACAGAGGTATATTCCGCAGGTATTCCGAGAACCTCGGGGATAAGCTCCTTGCCGTATGTTCCCTGATACTGAATATTATGAATTGTGAACACGGTCTTTATGTTATCATAGCCGGGGCTCTGCGCATACATTGTGCTGTAATAAACTGGTACAAGAGCCGACTGCCAGTCGTTGCAGTGAATTATATCTGGCTTGAAATCAACATGCGGAAGCATTTCGAGAACCGCTCTCGAGAAGAAAGCAAACCTCTCCGCATCGTCATAATAGCCGTAAATTCCGTCCCTTTTGAAATAATACTGATTGTCTATAAGATAATAGATAACTCCGTTGTACTTTGCCTCAAAGATACCGCAGTACTGCCTTCTCCAGGCAACCGGAACGGTAAAGCTTGTGACAAAGGTCATGGTATCCTTTAATTCCTGCTTTATGGTGTCGTACATAGGCATTACCACCCTACATCCGACCATTCTTTTTCTCAACGCCTGCGGAAGACTGCCCGCAACGTCTCCGAGTCCGCCCGAAGCCATAAAAGGCAAGGCTTCACTCGCTACATATAAAACCTTCATATTCATTCCTCCACTACATATTTGCAAGTTCCGAAAGATAATCGTAATAGCCGAAGATGTTTTTGAGCGCACCCGATGCTATGAGAACAATAAGCATTATCACTACAAACACTATCGGCAAAGCTATCGACAGAATTTTTGAAAACAGATAGCCTTTCTTAAACGCTTTAAGCTCGTTTGAAAGCTCCTCTACCCTCTTTTTGAGTTCCTCAACCTCTGCCGACTGTGTATTTCCGCTTACAGCGATGCCGGTGTTATCAGTAATTCCGACGCCCAAGGCGGAAAACTGCTTTTCAAGCAAGCTTTGAGTCTCCGGTGTTCTGTTGCCCTTTGTGTCCCGTGAAAGCATATTTATTGCGCTTGCGGAATTTTCAACTGGGTTCTTTGCTATCAGGTCGAGCTGCTTTTTACAAAACACGCACACCTCACGCTTTTCACCCGACAGCACATATTCCTTTAGCTGCTCCCGCTCGGTTTTGCAGCCGCAAACATCACAGCGACCGTTCATTAAATCACGATGCCCTTTCCGATATAGAACGGATAATTCTCCGCACCCGACAGGTTCTTATTCGGAGTAATTACCGCAATTTTGTCCATTATAACATAATCAAGCGACGAGCCCGACGCAACAAAGCTCTCCTGCATAACGATAGAGTTTCTTACGACTGCGCCCTTTTCAATTCTGACGCCCTTGAAAATTATCGAATTTTCAACCTCGCCTTCAATTATACAGCCGTTTGCCACAAGTGAATTTTTGACATTTGAGCCGATACCGTAGGTTGACGGCATATCGTCTCTCGTCTTTGTATATACGGGCCTTTCGCTGTTGAAAAGCTCGTTACAGTTGTTTATATCAAGCAAATCCATACTCACCTTGAAGTATGAGCTTAAAGAGTCTATCGTTGCGGAATATCCCTGTGCCTCGAAGCCGTAGATATTAAGCTTTCCGACATTGCGCTGAATTATATCGGTTTCAAAATCAGTATATCTCTTGCTGATAGCCTCATTCATAAATCTCTCAAGCAAGGATTTTTTCATAAGCATAACGCTCAGTGAATAATTGCCGTTTTGCTCAGAAACGGGAGTTACCTCAATCTGCTTTGCTTTTCCGTTTTCGTCCATATCAAGCACGATAACATCGGAGAGAGATGGGATTTTTCCGTTCTTGTAAACAACCGTAATATCCGAGTTTTTCTCGGTATGATAATCCATCAACGCTTCAATATCTATATTTGAAACGGTATTGCAGTCTGAGAGAAGAACATACTCCTCCGTCGCCCTGCTGATAAAGCCCATAATCCCCTTTAAGGAAGCTATTTTATCGTCGTTGCCGCCCTGCTCCGCAGTTGAATACGGCGGAAGAATTATAAGCCCCTTTGTTTTTCTCGAAAGATCCCACGGCTTGCCCGTACCGACATGGTCCATAAGCGAATGGTAATTTGCCTTTGTGATAACGCCTACGCTTTCAATTCCTGCATTCACCATATTCGAAAGCGTAAAATCTATCAGGCGATATCTGCCTGCAAACGGAACGGAGCCCATTGTACGAAGCCCCGTAAGCTCAGGGAGACACTCGTCATATGAATTTGAAAATATGATTCCTACTATGTTTTTTCCCGTCATATCAGTCAGCCTCCTTTACTCTGTCAGCGTCAATCATTTCCTTGGGCTTTACTGCCGCGCCCTTGCCGACATTGACATTTGCACCGACTACGGCAACGCCCCATTCGTCTCTGTTTTCGATATCCTCGGGACGGGAGCCGACCTTTGCATTTTCGCCGATTACGGCATTTTCCGCAACGATTGAATACTCGACATCGGCGCCTGCCTTGACTGTTGCACCAGGCATAACTATCGAATAGCGTACCGTTGCGCCCTCTTCCACGGTAACATTGTCAAATAGTATTGAATAGTCAACCGCTCCGAATACCTTTGAGCCCTCTGCCACCATTGAATTCTGTATATCCGCGCTCGGCGCAATGTACTGCGGCGGAGCAATGGGAGTTTTTGAATAAATTTTCCAGCTTGCGTCCGACAGGTCAAGGTCAACCTTGGGATTGAGAAGGTCAAGGTTTGCCTCCCAAAGCGAGTCTATCGTTCCGACATCCTTCCAATAGCCGTCAAACAGATATGCGAACATTCTCTCGCCCGCCTTATGCATTGCGGGTATTACATCATGTCCGAAATCGTTGGACGAGTCGGGATTGTTTTCATCGTCGATAAGATACTGACGAAGCTTTGACCATGTGAATATGTAAACGCCCATTGACGCCTTATTGCTTGTGGGATTCTTCGGTTTCTCCTGGAACTCGGCGATTGAGTTATCGTCGTTCAAGACCATAAGTCCGAAACGGGAAGCCTCCTCCCACGGAACCTCAAGCATGGCAATTGTACATGCCGCATCGTTCTTTTTATGGTATTCAAGCATCTTGTTATAATCCATTTTATAGATATGGTCGCCCGAAAGGACGGCGACATACTCCGGATTGTAACGGTCAATGAAGTTTATGTTCTGATAAATGGCATTTGCCGTGCCCTTGTACCATTCCATTCCCTTAATCTGCTGATACGGAGAGAGCATATGCACTCCGCCGTGAGCGCGGTCAAGATCCCACGGCTGACCGTTGCCTATGTAATCGTTAAGCTCAAGCGGTTGATACTGTGTGAGTACGCCGACCGTAGTTATACCCGAGTTTACGCAGTTTGAAAGCGGAAAATCGATAATTCTGTACTTGCCGCCGTAAGGAACTGCGGGTTTAGCGATATTCTTGGTCAGAACGCCCAGTCTTGAGCCCTGTCCGCCTGCAAGAAGCATCGCAATACATTCCATTTTGCGTGCCATAAAAATTCCTCCTTGAATTTCAGCAAATATATTCGGTAATTATATATTTTATCTCGTCTTTTTCAAATAAATTGTCGTCATTGGCGGAAGGTCGAGAGAAATGCTCTGCTCGAAGCCGTGCATATTGATGCCGTCGGTATGAATAACTTCCCTGTCACCCTTACCAGTGCCGCCGTAGCATTCGTCGTCGGAATTGAAAACAACCTTGTACTTTCCTTTTTGCGGAATACCTATTCTGTACTCTTTTCTTTCGACATTTGTAAAGTTGCAGACAACAATTATTTCCTTGCCTTTTTCATCTATTCTTCTGAAAGCGATAACAGAGTTGTCGCTGTCGTCGGACGAAATCCACGAAAAGCCCTCCCAAGAGTAATCGACCTGCCACATCGGTGAGTTTTTCTTATAAAATTCATTGACCGCCTTAAAATAAGACTGAAGCTGACTATGCTTGTCAAATCCGAGCAGGAGCCAATCAAGTCCCTTTTCATAGTTCCACTCGATAAACTGACCGAACTCCGAGCCCATAAACATAAGCTTTTTGCCGGGATGAGCCATCATATAGCCCACGAACGCCCTGACGCCTGCGAATTTCTCATCGTATGTACCGGGCATTTTGTTTATAAGCGAACACTTGCCGTGAACGACCTCATCATGCGAAATCGGAAGAACAAAGTTTTCCGAAAAAGCATAAAACATCGAGAATGTAATACAGTCGTGATTATACTTGCGATGTATGCCGTCAAGGCTGAAATAGCGGAGAATATCGTTCATCCAGCCCATATTCCACTTGAAGTTGAAGCCGAGACCGCCCATATATACGGGCTTTGAAACCATCGGCCAAGATGTGCTTTCCTCAGCTATCATCATAGCGTACGGGAACTCGGCAAAAATATGCTCGTTGAGCTTTTGCAAAAATTCAACCGCCTCTAAGTTTTCCCTGCCGCCGTTTTTGTTTGCGACCCATTCGCCGTCCTTGCGGTCATAGTCAAGATAGAGCATTGAAGCCACGGCGTCAATCCTTATGCCGTCAAGATGGAACTCTTTAAGCCAATAGGTTGCGCTCGACATCAGGAACGAGCGAACCTCATTCCTGCCGAAGTCAAACACCCTTGTGCCCCAGCCGTAATGCTCGCCCTTTCTCGGATCCGAATACTCATAGAGCGGAGCACCGTCAAATTCGTAAAGTCCGTTTTCATCTTTCGGGAAATGTGCGGGAACCCAGTCAAGAATTACGCCGATACCCGCCTCGTGGCATTTGTCGATAAGATACATCAAATCCTCGGGCGTGCCATAGCGTGAGGTTGCGGAAAAATAACCAGTTACCTGATAGCCCCAGCTTCCGTCAAACGGATACTCCGTAAGCGGCATAAATTCAATGTGAGTGTATCCCATTTTTTTGACATACGGGATAAGCTCGCCGGCAAGCTCCCTGTATGAATAGAAGTTTCCGTCCTCATGCTGCTTCCACGAGCCCGCATGAACCTCGTATATGTTCACCGGAGAGGAATAGATGCTCGTCGAATTGCGTTTTTCAATCCACTTGGCGTCCTTCCACTCGTGGCAGTTTTCAATTTCATAGAATTTTGAAGCCGTTCCGGGTCGCGTCTCCGAATGAAATGCGTACGGGTCGCTTTTAAGAACGGTCTTTCCCGATTTTGCGGTTACGGCAAATTTGTACGAGTCAAACTGCTTGATGCCGTCAACAACACATTCCCACACTCCGCCGGTGTCGGGAAGCAGAGCCATAGGCGTTGCACCCGTGTCCCAGCCGTTGAAATCGCCGACTAAGCCGACAGCTTCGGCATCGGGTGCCCACACTCTGAAAACAACCGATTTTTTTGTTTTCCTGTGTGCGCCGAAATATTCATAAGCGTGCGAGTTACTGCCCTCGTGGAAGAGATAAAGCGGCACTTCACGCTCTTTTTTGTCTTTTTTTGCATAGGTTTTTGACATACATACTACCTCTGTATTTATTATCCTAAATATTTTATCAAAATTGTGAAAGAATTTCAAGTAATGTTTGACTATTTTATTCAATAAATAAACGAAGTTTACCGACAGTATTTGTGCAAATCCACCAAAAATTGTGCTGGTTGACAAAAAAATCTCCCGCACGACGAAAGACGCACGGGAGATTTCATACTTAAATTTTTACGCTACGGCGGATTCAATTATCTTTCCTCTTAAAATGAGAGAGTCATATGTTCTGTCATATTCCACTCCGCCGTGTTCGAGGCTGACTATACTTTTGTCCTCATCGAGACTGAGAAGATATGCACACAGGATGTTAAACAAATTATACATATCCTTAGGCTTCGAGTTTTTCTCAAAGTAAATTCCGACACTTATGCAAGCCGTATACTGACGCTTATCCGTAATTACGATACTGCCGTCATCCGCTGTTTCGGTAATACGCTCACCGTAAATAAAAGACTCTATTCCGACGCATATGCACGGCATATCGTCTAATTTCGGAAGGTTTTCCCTGAGTGTATGCGCCTCAACCACATTTGCGGGGAAACGGTTTATAACGCTCGCCGTACTTGCCGCTGACATAACATCCTCAATAAGCTTATTTGCGTTCATATTTCAGTCCTTACCTTTTCCTTTATTACCGCCCATACATACCAGGCATTTTCGCCGTTGTATATCTTTTCGCTCTTGTGTACCTCGTATTTTTTTCCGTCCGCCGTATGCAGCATAAGCAGGCCTCCTATCTTACGCAAATCCTTTTCGGCAGGACCTATGTAGAGATAGTAATTTTCCTCCGCAAGCCCGATTTCCGTATTCGTTCCCGCGACATACATCTTATTTTTGTATCTCAACGGCTGAACAAGAGCTCTGTATATCTCCGAGGTGTAGTTTTCGCTTGTTATATACACCGAGCGGCCGAATTTCTCGAATATTTTTTCCAATATATCCATACTTACACCTGCCTGAACACAAAATCCATATCCCTAAGAAGCGGCGCGGCGGCTATAATCGCCTCGTCCCGCAAAGCGGCAGCCTGCGAGAGTGCAAGCGCGGGGCTCTGCGAAACCGTAACATCGCCTGCCTTGAAAGAGGTCGGTGTGTCGTCCTGCGCCGCATTGCGCAAAAGAAGTCTGTAATAGCTCAGATACACTGCGGCGTTGACAACTCTCGGGTCGCTTGCCTTTTCGGGCTTTTCGAGTCTGTCGGAAAGCTGTGCGCACGCCACGGAAACCGTGGGCATAACATCAAATGTCTCATCCTCTGTGAGCTTCATTATTTTCCTTACCGCCTTTGCGACCTTGACAACATCAATCATTTTTGCCCTCCGCTCAGACCGTCAATACCTTTGACGCGTCCGTAAAGATTTTTGCAAAGCCCGAAATTTCGGTGATTGCCGCACGCTCAAGCTGACGATCAATGAGCTTGTCGTACTCGGTCATAATTCCGCCTGCCTGAACCATTTCGAGCGCATAGTTCTTATCAAGACCTATAACCTTGCCCGACGCCACAGCGGAGCTCTTGAGAAGATTTGCTCCGAGCGGTGTAACAACCTTGCCCGTACCGTGGAAATTAAGCCCCGCAACCGAGTCCTTCATTTCCGAAAGAACAAGGATTTTTGCCGCTACATCGGGCGAAACAATCATTGTGTTAAGCGAATAGGGGTCAAAGCCGTTCCAGAAGTTTACAAGGTCCTGATATGTAATCTCGCCGGCTTTAGCGACGGAGGATGTCGATGCGGCGTTGTCGTTGCCGTCGCCATCCGTAATTACCGTAACTGCGTCGTTGAGCTGAGTTGTCGCAATGTATGCGCCAATCTGCTTGAGCATCACGGTGAACAGGTCAAGTCTCTGGAAACGCAAAGCCTCATAAGAAGCGACAAGCATTCTGCCTCTCTTTTTAAGAGTTACAAGATTTGACTGCACATTTACATTTGTTTCGGGGATTGCCGCACCCTCGGCAACCTCCTTGAGCTCCTTTTCCGCCTTTGTCGGCACGGAGGCAATAGTTCTGTAATCCATACCGTTTATCTGCGTTTTTGCCGCAACGATAAGCGGAAGGATGTCGGCTTCCTCCTTGCCCTTTTTGACGGCTCTTGCAACATATTCGGGAAAGAGAGCCGCAGAATCGGTTGTCTTGAAGAACTTTTCGATTGTGTCGCTGCCCGCGCCGCTTACCTTAATGTCAAAGCGCTTGAGCTGTCTTTCAAATGCATCGAGACCGTCAAGAGAGGTACCCTTGTAGTTTTCAGACGGGTCAACGCTTTCGAGCTCTGCGGTAAAGCCCTTACCGGTTGAATAAAGTCCTTTGTCAAGTTTAATGTTTTCGTAAATTGCCATAAATATACTTCCTTTCTTTTAATTAAAATCTGAACTGTGAATTTTCAGCGGAATTTTTCTGCGGCTTTCCCTTTGCAAGCTGAGGAACAACAACGCATTTCTTTTTTTCTTTCAAAGCGGCGTTAAGTTTTCTCAAATCGTCAGTAGAAATCGAGCCGCAGATGCTTTTTGCTATATCGTTCGAGAGCGTTTCTACTGTAAAAGCAAAGCACTTTACAGTTTCTTCTTCAAGGCTTTCACGGAACGCCTCGGCGTCCTTTGCTTTTTCAGCTAAACCGTTGATATAGCGCGATATTTCCCTTGCCTCCTCGGCTGAAACAGTAATGTCTCCCTGTGCGGAATTTATCGTTTTAAGCACCTCGTTCATCAGTCTTTTCTCCCCTAAATCAAATTTTTTGGTAACGCCCGCATTTCTCTGTGCAGGCACTGCCACAAACGACCATTCGTAGGCGTCGGTCGGCGAAACAAGCTCGTGAAAGCAGAGCCTGCCGTTATATTTTTTGCCCTTTTTGTGAGTGCACACGCCGCTTCTCACATCCTGCGAGCAAACGGAGCAAACGCTCTTTTCAACTGAACAGCCTATGCTGACTTCCTTTTTAATGCCCGTCTGTATTTCCTCGATAAGCGTTTCGTACTTCTTGATTCTCGGAATATAGCAGTAAGCCTTTAAGTAAACATAACGCTCGCCGAGAGAGTTAAGCCTTGTTTCGTCCGTAACAACCTCGGTTTTGAAAGTTCTTGCCGACTGGTCCTCGCTGTTCATACTGTGGTTTTTAATTGCGGTTTTTCCGACAAAAAGCTCTGCAAGCTTTTCAATCGACTCAACGGTAAAGCGCTCAAAATCTCTGTCGATTTCATTGTCGCAGAGTATTACGGAAAAGACGAAAACCTCCTCCTTTTTGAGCTTTTTCTGCGAGAAGCCGTTGATAAGCTCCAAATCCCCGTCTGTGATTTCGGGTACTTCCTTGTCAAAAACAGAGTCGTAATTTTTATTCATTCTTTCCTCCTTCCCCGCCGTTGAGACGGCTGTAAATTTCGTCCGCCTGTGCGTTAATATGTCTTGCATTCGCTTCCTCGAGAGCGTCACGCAGCATAATATCGTCCCAGATAACCTCAATATCGTTTGTATAGCCGTATGCCCTCAAATGCGTTTTGCATATCTTCTCGATTACGGGAGTCAACACACGGCGGTAATGCTCAAGCTCCGTTGTGAGCGCGTCCGCCTGCTGTTCAGACATTCTCTCCGTGGTTGACCACGAAAGCCCGAGCATAAACGGCGGAATTGCCATCTTTGCGATTATCTGTTCAAGCATCTGCCTTACGGGAACCTCGCTGTCAAGTATCTGATTGTCCGCACCGATTACCTTTATGTCAACATCGCCGACGGCAATAAAGTCCCGCACCTCCGAGCTTTTCATAGCAGAGCCCCACTCTTCGGCAATCTGCATTGCCCTGTCCTTCGCATACGCACCCGACATTGCATCGTCCTTAGGCTTGTATGTTACGGCAAAACGAACATTGCCTACCCTGTCCCAGTTCTCGCCTATGGCATTGTAAATTTTCAAAAGCACCGAGCTCACAAACGGCAAGCCCCTGAGTATTGAAGTTCCCGTAAGCGAGCCTGCCTCCGCATTGAGCGTTGAAAAAACAAGCCTGTCCTGAAATTCAAGCGGTTCCGAACCAAAATCCTCCGAATAGCAGACATCAACCTTGCGGAAATCGGTTTTGTTACGCTTTAACACCACGCTGTTCTGCGGAGCGTTGTAAAGATAAACAACTCTTCCGTCTTCGTCTGTTACCATTTCGGCAACCGCCGTGCCGTATGTCAGAAGTCTGTCGAAATACATATCGATAAAGCCCTGCAATGAAATCTGACCCGAGTCCGCAGGCACATTTTTGAGGAAGTCCTCCATAACCTTATCAAACCGTTTGTCCGTCGTCTGTATCTTAAAGCCGCCTATAAGCCTTACCGTTTTGTAAATTGCGGCGTCGATTACGGGCACCGACTCACGCAGACTGCGAAACAGCTCGTTGCTTATCGGGTCAAACGACGAATAGCCGTCAAGAATTGAAAACCTGTTGACGGTTCTTTCTCCACCGCCCGCAAGGACGGGCACGGAATACTCCGTCCGATTCTTTTTCTGTCTGAATATCGCCAAATTAAAACCTCCTTTCCCTTGAAAGGCTGACCGCAAAGAAATTGTTTGAGCTTTCCTTTGTCACGGCAGCCGTAAAATACCTCATATCATCCATTGCGTGATCGTTTTCTTTTCTCGGGGCGTCATACTTTGCGTTTTCGTCCCAACGGTAGAGCGAAAATTCCCTTATGATGTCGGGACAGGTTTTGCAAATTCTGATTTTACCCGTTTTCAGCGCATCGGAGGTCTTATGAATACCTGCGAGCACATCATTTTCCGCTTTTTTGACATTGAATTTACCGTGGCGCCTGATACATTCGATAAACGACGCCGCAGACGGGTCTACAACAACGAATTCCGTTTTTCTTTTTCCGACAAGCGAGACGAGTGAACGGTAATACTCCTCGTCGGTCATCTGAAAGCCTTTTCGCCTTGAATCGTGGTAGAACTCGTCTATCCTGTACCAACTGTCGCCGTGCTTGCCCCAAAGTCCCATTGAGGTGGGATTGACTGTTCCGTAGTCACACGAGACGCAGAACTTTTCAAAGCTTTTCGGCACTTCGTATATGTATTTTTCGCCGAAGAACGGATACACAAGTCCGTCCGCCGCAACCCACTTCCCGAGCACAAACCTCTCGTAAAAGGCTCCGCTGTACAAGGCTTTATACCTTGCAATCATATCCTCGGAAAGCGACGGATTGTCCTCCATAACGAAGTGAAGATAGAAGCAGTTCTTTTTGTCACATTTCTTTATCCACTCTTTGTAAAACCAATGAGACGGGTTTTCGGGGTTACAGTTGAACCAGAGCTTTGAGCCCTCAACCGAGCAGCGCGCTATCGCCTGTTCACAAAACGAACGGGGCATCAGCGCCACCTCGTCAAGCATTACTCCCGCAAGGGTCATGCCCTGTATGAGAGCCGCAGAGGACTCGTCCTTTCCTCCGAAAAGGTAAAACCTGTTTGTCACACATCCCAATGAGATTTCGATAAGGTTTTTTGACACCTTTTCCTCGCACTTGAACCCCAAATCACGAAGCAACGGCAAAAGCGGAGTAATTACATTTCGGCGAAGAGATGTGACCGTTTTTCCGCAAAAGGCAAACGAGCAGTCCGAAAACCCGTAAAATGCCCATGATACGAAAGAGATACACATACACACCGTTTTTCCGCTTCTTACCGCTCCGTCGCAGATAATGGCGTCGCAGGATGAGAAAGGACTGTTCTTGCACCACCAGGTCAGGAGTGTCAACTGCTTTTGCGAAAATGAATTGAACGAACTAATCTTCATCGTCGTCATCTCCGCCGTAAGAAACATATTCGGGTGTTCCCGACAGGAAGTCAACGGATTTTTCAAGCGCCTTATAGAACGGAACCGCCGAGCCCACGCTTTCCGAGGTTTCAAGCTGTGCAAGACTTTCGAGCGCTTTCTGACGGTCATAAAATTTGATTTCCATACCGCCGCCCTTGGGGATTTTTATATCGGATACCGAAAACAAATCCATTTCCTCCAGGTTTTCACGCTCTCCGTCAAGAAGCCTTACAGCGTCGCTCACAGAGCCGAACGCAAGCCTGCGAAAGCCTGCCGCCGCCTCGTTTACAACGCTTTCGAGATGTGAGAGACGGGCGATTTCCTTGGCTACCGTTTCCTTTGAAAGAAGTCTTATTCCGCTTAACTGCGGCATCACCTTAAAGCCGGCAAGTGCCGCCGCTTCCCTTGCATTGCGGAGCTTTACATAAAGTGCGCAAAACTCCTTTTCCTTTTTTGTAAGCTTGGTTGTCATAGTCTTCTCCTTTCCTTTTGTGAAAAAAGTCCTTTCATAAATAGTTATAACTCGGGGGTCATGTAAACCAAAAACGGTTACATTTTTGAAAAAATCGAAAAAATTTTTTATAATCGGGTTATTATTTGATTTTTAGAGAAAAAACTATTGACAACGAACAGGCAATATATTATAATATCAAAGCCGCAATCAAAGGCGGCATATAAATGGCGGCATAGCTTAGTTGGCTAGAGCGTTCGGTTCATACCCGAAAGGTCGTAGGTTCAAGTCCCACTGCCGCTACCATAAGGCGGCCCGGTGGTCAAGCGGTCAAGACACCGCCCTTTCACGGCGGTAACACGAGTTCAAATCTCGTCCGGGTCACCAAAAAAGAAGTAACACACCCGTGTTGCTTCTTTTTTTATTTATTCATAAGGACGAGATTTGAACTTCGTCCATCTTTTGCGAGGCACCGCCGAGCAAAAGGGACTTATAATTTGATTTCTTTGCATCGCAAAGCGATGCAAGTCTCGTCCGGGTCACCAAAAAAGAAGTAACACACCCGTGTTGCTTCTTTTTTATTTATTCATAAGGACGAGATTTGAACTTTGTCCATCTTTTGCGAGGCACCGCCGAGCAAAAGGGACTTATAATTTGATTTCTTT
>CAVAPB010000023.1:26856-35964 GCA_963590415.1 Anaerovoracaceae bacterium
AAGGACGAGATTTGAACTTCGTCCATCTTTTGCGAGGCACCGCCGAGCAAAAGGGACTTATAATTTGATTTCTTTGCATCGCAAAGCGATGCAAGTCTCGTCCGGGTCACCAAAAAAAGAAGTAACACACCTGTGTTGCTTCTTTTTTTATTTATTCACAAGGACGAGATTTGAACTTCGTCCATCTTTTGCGAGGCACCGCCGAGCAAAAGGGACTTATAATTTGATTTCTTTGCATCGCAAAGCGATGCAAGTCTCGTCCGGGTCACCAAAAAAGAAGTAACACACCCGTGTTGCTTCTTTTTTATTTATTCATAAGGACGAGATTTGAACTTCGTCCATCTTTTGTGAGGCACCGCCGAGCAAAAGGGACATACAATTTCAGCATAAAAATTACCGACAGTCTGCTGACCGTCGGTAATTTCTTTATGCCTATCACGCTTTGAGCTTTTCCTTTTTCCAAGGACCCGTTGCATAGAAAATTATTGAAAGCACCGTAGCCGTGCACCAGCCTACGGGCCAAGCGCACCAAATTCCCGTTGCACCGAGCGAAGTTTTGGAGAAAATCGCCGCCATAACCACACGCAAAATCAAGTCGGTAAATGTGGCAATCATAAACTTGTTCATCATACCGGCACCTCTCAAAATGCCGTCCGCAACAAGCTTCGCAGATACTATGAAATAGAACGGAGAGAGAATTTTAAGATATGTAATACCCGTCCGTATCGCCGTCTGCGTGGGTTCGTCCATAAAGAGCTTGAGGAAGAATTCGCCCTTGAAGAAATAGAGCAGGAACAGCGGCAAGCTCAACAGCCACACCATTTTAAGTCCTGCCGAGAAGCCCTGTCTGATGCGGACGAGCTTCCCTGCGCCGATATTTTGTGCCGTATAGTTTGAAATTCCGTTTCCGAGGGTTGTAAACGAGGTTATAACAAGGTTATTTAGCTTGACTGCCGCCGAATAGCCTGCCATAACGGGTGCGCCGAAGCCGTTTATAATGCTCTGTATAATTATATTTCCGATTGAAATAAAGCTCTGCTGTAATATGCTCGGAACGGCAATTATAACAATCTGCTTCAAAATCAGCTTATCAAAAATCGGACAGTTCTTTTCCCTGTCGATTTTGTTAAGGCGCTTAAAAACCACCACTACTGCGAGGATACAGCTTATACCCTGACAAATAAAGGTTGCCCATGCAACACCCGCAACGCCCATTTGAAACGATTTTACAAACCATATATCCATTCCTATGTTTGAAAGAGACGATACGGCGAGGAACCGGAACGGTGTTTTAGAGTCGCCGAGAGCAGAGAAGATACCTGTTGCAATATTATAGAAGAATACGAACGGAAGCCCCCATACATAAATATCAAGGTAGAGTTTCGAGTCCGCAAAAACCTCATCGGGAGTTCTGATAAGCCGAAGCAGCGCACCCGCTCCGAATATGCCGATAAGCATCAGTAAAACGCAAAGTCCCGCACTGAAAATACATGCGGTATAAACAGCCGTCTTAACCTTTTTATATTCCTTTGCGCCGAAAAATCTTGAAACCACAACCGAACAACCCATATTACAGCCGAAAGCGAACGCAATAAATATCAGCGTAATTTCATAACTGTTACCGACAGCCGCAAGGGCGTTTTCTCCGACAAACTTACCTGCGACAAAGCTGTCCGCTATGTTGTAAAGCTGCTGAAAAATAATACTTCCGAACAGCGGCAGGCAAAATTTCCACAATACAGATTGCGGCTTGCCCACGGTTAAATCCTTATTCATTTTCTTTTCCTTCCGCAAACATATTATCGTTGCATTTTTTTACCGCATATATTATAATTTGACACAATGTATATGTAAAATGTAAATATTTAATTTTAGTATATCATTTTTATATGGAGAAAAGTATATGAATATCAGCTACGACTATTACAAAATTTTCTATTTTGTCGCAAAGTACGGAAGCTTCACCTCCGCCGCCAATGCGCTTTTCAACAATCAGCCGAATATCACGAGGACGGTAAAGAAGCTTGAAGAGGAGCTCGGATGTACGCTGTTTGTACGCCACAGGCACGGCGTAACGCTCACTCCCGAGGGCGAAAAGCTGTATGCGAGAATTGCCCCCGCAGTCGAGAGCATAAAGCTCGGCGAGGAAGAAATCGAACAGGATAAAAGCCTGCAATCGGGCAAGGTTACGGTTGCGGTAAGCGAAATTGCACTTCACTGCTCGCTTTTACCCGCATTAAAGAAATTTCGCGGCAGTTATCCGGGCGTAAAGCTGAAAATATCAAGCCTTACAACTCCGCAGGCAATCGCAATGCTTAAAAACGGACTTGCCGACTTTGCACTTGTAACAAAGCCGTTTGATTTGCCATCGGAAATAGTCTCCGTTAAATTGAGAGATATAAAAGAGGTTCCCGTGTGCAGTTCGGAGTTTTCGTTGCAAACGGGAAAGGTGCTTACGGCGAGTGAGTTGATGAACTACCCGATTATAGGTCTCGGAGAGAGAACCGGCTCGAACAAGTTCTATACCGATTATTTCAATTCGTCGGGCTTACCGTTTGAGCCGGAAATCGAAGCGAATGCCGCCGATCAGATTTTACCGATGATAAAATCAGAGCTCGGAATAGGCTTTGTACCCGAGGAATTTCTTAAAAGCGAGGATTTGTCAAGCCTGATAATTCTGAACATCACGCCGCCTATTCCCGAAAGAAGCATCTGTCTGCTCAAACGAAAGGGTTTCCACTCAAGCCTTGCCGCCTCGGAGCTTGAAAGAATAATTTTTTCAAAATAAGCAATCCGACCTCCGTCTGCAAAATGACAAAGGTCGGATTTTTTCATTTTATAGTTTGCATTCTTCCGCACTGCTCACATTCGCCTTTTCATCAAAAAAAGATGTGAAGTTTATCATAAACAGAAGTATGTATGCCACCCACATCGGCAGATTTTCTATAAAGGCGCTCTTGCCGACGGTTACGAGCAGCACGAGCATAAGCGCAAGTATTGCGGCAAAAATCACGGTAGCCGCCATATATTTTTTGTCCTTCTGTCTGAACTTGTGAACGAGAAAAATTATAATTCCCGCCGCACCGAGAAAAGCGAAAATCAATGCCGTTGACCAGTGCGCTATGCAGCGGGGAGTAGGAACTAAATCAAGTCCGGCAGACGGCACATTGATTGTTACGAAAATCGCCGCACAGCCGAGTGAAGCGATAATTATTCCCGCCTTGCCGAAATAATTGTTCTTTCTGTACATATAAAGCGTGTTTGTATAGATAGAAACCGAGGCGAGCACACCCCAAAGCTTGAATCTCCACGGATATTTAAGTCCGAGCATGCTTGCTGTTATGTCGGTAAGTATGTTTCCGAACTGCTCGGGATAGCTCAAAAAGCCGTAGTATGTAATGAAAATGAATCCGACAATAAGATTGGCAACGCAAAAAGCGGTTACGCCCTTTGTGAGCTTCTCTGCAAAAAGTATCCTTTTTATAAATACACAGTAGAGCAATAAAATCACGGTAGAAACCGCCGTCCATACCCAAAACGACGCCGCATTCGGAAACAACGGAGTTTGGAGCATACCGTCGAACTTTGCTATAAACTCCTCCTTGGGCAGATTTTCATAACCCTGCACCGACAGATACGGATATTGGTCCCAGCTCATAAAAACGGACATCCAAAGTCCGTAAACCGCCGCAATCACAGCCCAAAGCACCGAATATGCCTTCACGGCTTTTTTATTTTCCATTATTTTACCCCCTATGAATTTTCTGCTTCAGCCTTATTTTATCACGACTGTTCTTACTGTCAAGCGTATTTAACCTTGACCCTTCTCTGTTTTTACCAAAAGTCCGAAAACAAAGAGGCGTCAAAATTATCTTTTTATACATTTTTCCCGAAAATGAAATAAAATTCTTGAAAATCGACAAAAATGCAGTATAATTATAATATAGTATATTGCGGGTTTATGCACTCAATTTTACATACAACTCAATTTTTTTGTGATATATGATACTTTTTTTGATTTGAGGAGGAAAGAAATTTGAACGGAGATTTACATTGTCACACAAAGCTTTCAGACGGTTCTCTCGGTATTGAAGATTTAATTGTTTTAGCGAAAAAAAGAGGGCTTACCACCATTGCCATCACTGACCACGACTGTCTTGCAGGAACGGTCAGGGGTAAAATAATCGGCGAGAGATACGGTGTTCAGGTCATTTCCGGCGTTGAGCTGTCGGCAAACGATGTGAAAACAGGCAAAAAGGTTCATATTCTTTGCTATCTCAGCGATATGCCCGCAAGGCTTGAGGGCCTTTGCCACAGAAATTCGCTTGCGAGAAAAAAAGCGGCTCACATTATGATGCTTCACACGGCAAAGAGGTTTCCCGTTACGACCGAATTTATCGTAAAATGCGCTACGGGTTCAACCAATATTTATAAGCAGCACATTATGCAGGCTCTTATGGAGTCGGGTTATACGACATCGATTTACGGCGAGCTTTACGACGAGCTGTTCTCAAAGGACTCGCCGAACAATATTCTTGTTACGCCGAAATATCCCGATATTGAAGAGGTTATCGGCGCCGTGCATGACGCAGGCGGTGTGGCTGTTCTCGCTCACCCGTATATGTTTGACAATCTCGACTCATTGCCGAGGCTTATCGAATGCGGACTCGACGGCATCGAGGTATGGCATCCGTCGGCAACCGAGGAACAGCAGGAAGAGCTTAAAAAGCTTGCAACCAAAAACAAATTGCTTATGACAGGCGGAACGGATTTCCACGGTCTTTATAATGACAAGCCCATTTCAATAGGCGACTACGGCACGCCCGACGACGCCCTTTCAAAGCTTATGGGCTATAAGGCAAAGCAGAAGAGATTGCTTAAAAAGGCGCAGAAGCTTGCCGAGGAGAACGCCGCAGCGGAAAACGCATAATCCTAACGGAGGTCTTTTATGGACGACGATATTAAAATCTTTAATGTCAAGCCGAAAAGCGACGCACTTGACAGCATCGCCCTCATTGAGGAGATGAACACCCAGCGTATGAACGGCAACACCGAAAAGGCAAAGCAGCTCGGCAAATACCTTTCCGACCGCTTTCTTGACAGCGAGGAGCTTAAGCGCTCGCTTGAAGAAGAGGTAGGGGCGCTTGATTATCCCCCGAAGGTTATCTTGCAGATAAAGATTTTGATGTTCTTTACGGCTGAATACTGTATAAACAGGCTTTTGCCGAACACAATGCTTAAAGCGACCTCAACAAACACGATTTATGACAGCGTTATGAAGAACGCAGGTGAATTTTATAAAGAGCTTTCCGACGGTGTGGAATACAGCTTTTATTACCTTGCGGTTAAGAAGGACGATATTCCGAGCGCGGTCGGCAAGGCGTTCGCGATGATTTGCAGAAAAGAGAACGACGCAACATACGAAAAGCTCGGACGCGATGTTTTCAGAGTTGTTTCAAAGGAAGTCGAGTCAATTATCGAAAAGTACGGCTTTATAAAAGAATAAACGCACAACACAAAGCCCTCTTACGAATGTTCGTAAGAGGGTCTTTATTATTCTATTACAATGCCTTCTTCTTTTCTCTTTTCGGCAAGCTCTTCAAGTATGCGCTTTTTGTTGTCGCCCGAAATTTTGTAGAAGAACATCGGTATCGCGCACAAAAGCAGGCTGACGCCGGGAACGATTGAGACAAGCGAGAACATTGCGAAGCGGTGTCCCGCCGCAAGGTCGGTCGCCGCAACTATTGCGGTCGAGCTGTACATCTTTTCGGGTTCAAGTCCTATAAACATATACATAAGAACGATTCCCGAGGTTGCAAGCGCATTGCCGAGCTTGTTGACAAAGCCCTGACAAGCCGAGCCGAGACCGTTGTCTCTGAAGCCTGTTTTAAGCTCCATATAATCAAGGCAGTCGCCTATCATCGCGTATGAAATAACATTGAGCACGCCGAGCGGTATGCAGGAAATGAGTACAAACGGAATACAAATGTAAAGATTCATTGTAAACCAACCGATAAGCGTTGTGAAAATGCTTGCGACAAAGCCGAGCAAGCAGGTTACGATTACTATCTTTTTATAGTCGAACTTTTTCATCAGCACGGGCATAAAGAGCATTGCGCCGAACATTCCGACTATCGCACAAACCTGGAATATCGTCTTGACGGAGGAAACGCTTGCCTCAATTGCCGCCACACGCTCTGCGTCCGAGAGTCCGTCGAGGTCTGGTCCTATGTAGAAAGCGTATCTTGCCACATGGACTGCCGCCGCCTGAACCATATATCTGCCCGAGGAGAGTATTCCCATTGCGATAACAAGCATAAGGGGCTTGCATTTGAAAATCCTTGAAAGCTGGCTCGGCTCGCCGGGCTGAGGCTTTCTGTCGGGAATGACAACTCTCTCCTTGACCTTAAAATATGAGCTTGCATACAGTAAAATTCCTATAACAACCGTTACGATTGCCATAATAAGATATTTTTTCTTGTTGTAATCAAGTCCGTCTGATGTGCCGAGGATTTTCGGGAGCGTAAGACCGATTACAAGGAACAGCACCTCGGGAACAGCCGACCCGACGCCGTTAAAAGTTCTGCCGAGGGATATAACCTTTCCCCTCTCCTCCGCGTCGGGAGTCAACACATTGGGCAGGCTCCAGAACGGAACATCCGCCATGGTGTATATCATACCCCACGCAACATAGACAACGGCTGAATATACCATAAGCGCCGTTTTGGGAAGATTGGGGCTTAAATACATAAGCACGGTAAAGATACCGATGGGTATTGCTGCATAGATTATGTAAGGCTTCATTTTGCCGTGCTTTGTAGTGCGTCTGTCAACAATCATACCCATAAGCGGATCGTTTATGGCGTCCCACACCCTCGCAAGAAGCATAAGCAACAGCACAAACATCGGCGCAAGCTGCAACACATTCAGATAATAGTCGCTTATATAGCTTGACATCATGGCATAAATCATACCCTGACCCATAGCCGCAAAGCAGAATGAATACAATTCTTTTTTAGGAAGATAATTTTTTGTTGACATAGCGCACCCCTTTTACAGAATTTCTTATTTTAATTATACTATAAAATATGCACCTTTGCCGTAGAAATAACAGCCTGATTTTTGGTTAAAATAACGAAAAAAGCCAATGGAATTAACCATTGGCTTTAATTGTGTCTATTAAAATCTATTCCCCGAGTTCACGCCTTATTCCGAGCTTTTCGGAAATTCGCATAAGATTTTCAATATCACCGTCTACAAGCCTGCCGTCCTTATTCGGCGGAAGATTTATAACCGCAAGGTTTTGAGCGGCAAAAAGCGTTTTGCAATTCTTTACGACATCATCAACATTCATAAGCGGCATACTCTCGTAGGTGTCGGAACAGAACCAGTTGCCCGAGCTTCTCGAACAGATTGTATATTCAAACGGCATATAATATTCTTTTCCGTTAAAGGTATATATTTTCGGGTCATCCGCACGGCACATGTGAGGGTCCCAGAGTCTGAAATCGGACGGGAACATACTTATCGGGTCGCCGTAGCGGTATTTTTCGGGAAGATAATTCTTGTCTGCCTTTGCTTTTCTCTCCCTGTATTTGCCGACGGTTATATTTACGCCTATCTGACACTGCGGCTGATTTGTTTTAACAAGGCTGTATATCCTGTCCAAGCCCCATCTGCGGCAAGCCTTATCCCAGCCGCCGTCAAGCCAAAGTTCAACAACCTCGCCGTATCTGCCGTCGGTAAGTTCCGACAAATGTTTTAGCATATACTCGACATATTTTTCGTCGTCCTTATAGCATTTTTCGTGCCTGTCCCAAAGCGAATAGTAAAGTCCGAGCTTTACGCCGTACTTTTTGCATGCCTCGGAAACAGCCTTGACGACATCCGTCTTTACGGGCGAATAATTTACGGAATATTCGGTGGTGTCTGTGTTCCAAAGGCAAAAGCCGTCGTGGTGCTTTGTGATGAGAACGACATAGTTCATGCCCGCCTCATATGCGGTTTTAACCCATTGGTCCGCATCAATTGCTTTCGGTCTGTAGCTGTCGATGGGAAGCTTCCCGTTCGACCACTCGGTGTTATTGAAGGTGTTTATTCCGAAATGGATAAACATTCCGAACTTGCGCTCAATCTGCGCCAGCTGATACTTATTGGGCTCGGTTGCGGGTACCTGCTCAACAGGCAGGCTATGCTCGGGATACGGTCGCTTTTTTCTGAAAAACATATCGCACCTCATAATGTATTTGATGTTTACATTGTATCAGTCTTCGGAATATAAAGCAAGCGAAACGGGAATGGATTTTCGGATAGGGGCAAGAGTTGATAGCGTAGGGCGGGGGCTTGCTCCCGCCGCTTACAGCGCCCTTACGGGCGAATGAATAATGAAGAATGAAAAATGAAAAATTGCGGGTGCTTCGCACGGATTAAAAATTATAACGAACAGCGTAGGGACAGGGCTTGCCCCTGTCCGAATTTGTTATATATCCCACTGCGGACAGCCGCAATGGCTGTCCCTACGGGTTCCATCAAATTAAAACAACCGCAGAACCAAGCCTCCCTCTGACGGGCAACATATGCGACCGCCGCCTGTGGCGGATAAAGGGAGCATCTGTCGGCGCAGCGGTCGATTTTGTGCGGCGCTCCAAGCCGCATAAACAAAATCGGACACCGCAAGAGGGCAAGGCTGTCATTTTTCTTCTGAAAAATGACTGAGGGAAAGACAACGAAAATTTGATATAAAATAGCGGCGGGAGCAAGCCCCCGCCCTACCGTGTCATCGCTACCGATTTTTGCGGATTTCGGACAGCCGCAAGGGCTGTCCCTACGGATTGTGCACTGATTTATCATGATTTTTTGCTAATATGAAATTAAAATTAACGCACGACCCGTAGGGGCGACCTGCGGTCGCCCGCCAATTTCAGAGCAAATTAAAAACGGGCGAACAAAGTTCGCCCCTACGGTATGATATAGTATTTAATTTGATTATAGCATTTAATTTGTGCTGACTTTTCGGTGCATTTTTACGCCCTCAGTCAAACGCTTCGCATTTGGGGACTTGGTCAAAAAGTTGACAAGAAGAAAGGGGGAATATAAAATAGAAACGGA
>CAVAPB010000024.1:0-35070 GCA_963590415.1 Anaerovoracaceae bacterium
CAATCCCTCCGTTTCGCTCCGCTCAACACCTCCCTTTACAAGGGAGGCTGAACGAGCAAATTGAAAAACATATCATACTGTAGGGACAGGGCTTGCCCCCGTCCTAATTTGTTACATATCCCACCTCGGACAGCCGCAAGGGCTGTCCCTACGGCTTTCATCAAATGAATTGCACGCAAAACCAAGCCTTCCTCTGACGGGCAACATATGCGACCGCCGCCTGTGGCGGGTAAAGGGAGCATCTGTCGGCGCAGCGGTCGATTTTGTGCGGCGCTCCAAGCCGCATAAGCAAAATCGGGCACCGCAAGAGGGCAATAGGTGGCACGCCGCAGGCGTGACGGAAGGAGAGAGGCAATAAACATCAAATTCTCGGTATCTCTCCCTCAGTCATTTTTCAGAAGAAAAATGACAGCTCCCTCGTCAGAGGGAGCCTATATTTGCGCATTATTTCAATCCGTCTGAAGCACCCACAAATTCAGCATTCAGCATTTTGCACTCTGCATTTTTACAATCCCTCCGTTTCGCTCCGCTCAACACCTCCCTTTACAAGGGAGGCTGAACGAACAAATTGAAAAACATATCATACTGTAGGGACAGGGCTTGCCCCTGTCCTAATTTGTTATATATCCCACCTCGGACAGCCGCAAGGGCTGTCCCTACGGCTTTTATCAAATTTGATTATAAAAAAGCGCTCTCATACGAGAACGCTTCAACTTATTTTTTCATCAGCTTTTCGATTACCTTGCCGTAATTTTCCTCTCTGTGCGGAAAAAGGCAGTCCGAGCAATCCTTAATTCCATTTTCGAGAATTTTGAAGTTACCGCCGCAATCCTCTTTTAAGTAAAGCGGACAGTAGCAGAAAAGACAGTTAAGCTTTTCAAGTCCTTTATGGCAGGGATAGAACTCACAATCCCTGTTCTCAAAAAATTTGTAGCTCATATCAGTCTGCCGTGTACTCTCTGACTCTTAACGGAATACCCATTTTATCGGCAAGAGCCCGACAAGCGTCTATATCCTCTTTTGAAATAACATCAACAAGCGAGAATTTGAGCTTTACGCCGTATTGCTTACATTCCTTGGCAAATTTGAGTATTGCGGGGAATGCCTTCTCCTTGAATGACGGATGGCAGAGAGTCTCGTACTTTTCAGCCGTGGGGGCGTTAAGCGAGATTGAAACCGTATCCATAAGCTCGCAAATTTCCTTTGCGGTGGGCTTCTTGTTGATAAGGTCGGAAAGACCGTTCGTATTTATTCTCAATTTGCACTGCGGAAGCTTTTCTTTAAGATACCTTGCGGTTTTGAGCAATACCTCGTAAGCGCAGGTCGGCTCGCCGTATCCGCAGAAGATAATCTCGTCCGAATATCCCGAAAAATCGAATTCGTCAATTTCCTTTTTAACCTGTTCAAACGACGGACTGTGACCCGAAAACCAAAGCGTATCGGCGTCTCCGACGCTGTCTCCGTTTTTTCTTATGCAGAATTCGCATCTGCACGGACACGCATTTGTGATGTTGAGATAAACGTGTCCCTCAAAGGTATAGACAATGTTTGTCATATTTATCGCTCCTATTTGATAATTTTTGATTTGAAGCTCATCTTGTCAAGAGCAACGGCAACAATGTAGTAAATTATTGCGCTTCCGACAGCCTGAATAATGCTGAACGGAACGGAGGTCCAAGCAGACGGGAAGGTGTAGAGTATTCCCTCGGCAAGAAGATAGCCGAAAACTGTAATAAGACCTGAAACCACAGGCATACCTGCGGTTGCCTTGTTGAGGATTTTGTTCGGCTTCTTTGTAACCTTTAGAGTGTACATAAGAGCGAACGGAACAGCGTTCAAAGCCTTGATAACCGCCGTAAACGGAGCCCAAACAGCCGTACCCGCAAGTATGTCCGCAAGACCGCCGCCGATTGCCGCAGCAATCATCGCATAGGGGAGGGGAAGTATGCATGCAGAAATGTATATCATACTGTCGCCGAAATGCAGATAGCCGTCGTTGATACCGGTGTTGAACTTAACGAAAGCCGTCATAACCGCAATAATTGCCGCACAAAGCGCCGTCGTTACTATAAGATAAAGATGATTTGTTTTGACTTTTTTTACTTTTAATTCATTACTCATTTGTAAGCATCTCCAAATATTTCTGAAAATTAACTCCGTCGTTACGGTCTGTGCCCTCACGGTAGGAGTCCTTGATTGATTTTTCGAGAAATCTTGTGGCGGATTCGACCGCATAGACCATACTCGTGCCCTTTACGGCGTGAGCGCAGATGATACTTGAAAAAATATCCCCCGTGCCGGAATAGCTTCCGCCGAAAATTTCCGATTTTGAAACGGATACATTGTCCTTTTCTACAAGCACATTGCAAATACAGCTCGAGCTGCGCACACCCGTAACTATAACGCATTTGACCTTCCCGACAAGAAGCGTTCTTGCAATGTTTTCAACCGTTTTAAGGTAATCGGGACGAGAGCTTTGCATAAGCAGGTCCTTATAGCTGTGGCGTGCAAGTATACACAGCTCCGTCAGGTTAGGTGTGATTATATCCGCTTTTTTCGCAAGCATTGCCACCTTGGCGCAAAGTGATTTTGAATAAGTGCCGTAAAGCCTGCCGTCGTCAGCCATAACAGGATCAACGACCGTAACCGTGTTTTCGGCTGCGAATTCGTCGATAAAGCCGGAGACAAGCTCGGCTTGGGTTGCGGAGGCAATGTAGCCCGTGAGTATGCCGTCAAATTTAACATCGAGCTTTTTCCACTCGTTGATAAATTTAGAAAGGTCGTTTGTCAGGTCAACGCAATGAAAAGAGTCATATCCCGTCTGGTTTGACAAAACGGCGGTCGGCAAAGGACAGCATTCAATTCCGAGGGCAGATATGACGGGCAGAGCCGCCGTAAGAGAACATCTGCCGAAGCCCGATATATCGTTTACAGCCGCAATCTTCTTCAAACAATCACCTACTTGCATTTCTCTCTTATTGCATATATAATATAACTGATTTGTCATTATTAAAATAGCCAAAAATTAAAAAAGTTAAGGGGTCAGTTATGGAGCTGTTAAACAGAGAGCACATTTTATATATGGAGGTTTACGACTACTACAAGTCGCTTATACTCACGGACAAGCTGCAAAACGGCTCAAAGCTTCCGTCGGTGCGCCGCTGTGCCGTCGAGCTCGGAGTCAGCCGTACGACGGTTGAAAACGCATATTTACTTCTTGCCGCAGACGGATATATCCTCTCAAAGCCGCAAAGCGGATACTATGTAACCGACATTGCCTCATATTCTCAAAAGAAAAGCGGCGTTTCAAAGAAAAGCGAGGAGCGTAAGAATAAAATAGTTTACGACTTTGCTTCACTCAAAGCGGATAAGGAGAGCTTTGACTTTGATTTATGGCGCAGATACTTAAAAAGCGCCCTGCGACAGGACGACAGACTGCTTTCCTACGGCGAGGTTCAGGGCGAAACCGAGCTTCGTCAGGTACTCTCAAAATATATCACGAAAAACAGGAATGTTATGTGTACCGAGGACGATATTGTTATCGGCGCAGGCGTGCAGAGCCTTTTGCACATACTTTGCGGAATAATCGACGATAAAAGCACCGTGTTTTTCAGAGACTCCTCGTTCTTGCAGGGCATTGCGATTTTTGACGACCACAGGTTTACCGTAACCGACAGGGAAAATGATGCGGAGGTCATATATATTTCTCCCTCGCACATCAACAGCTGGGGAGATGTAATGCCCACGCAGGAGCGCTTGGAGCTTATCAAGCAGGCTAAGAAAAACGGCACGCTTATTATAGAGGACGATTATGACAGCGAGTTCGGATATTTCAACAGACCCACACCGTCCTTGCAGGGGCTTGACGGCGGAGAAAATGTCGTATATCTCGGTACATTTTCAAAGCTTCTTGTACCGTCGATACGAATAAGCTTTATGATACTTCCCGAAAAGCTGAAAACGGCGTACAGGAAAAAGGCGGAGTCATACAGTCAGACTGTATCGACAACCGACCAGATAGCGCTTTGCCAATTTATCAGAGACGGGCATATGTCCAGACGAATAAAAAAGGTAAGAAAGCTGTATACCCAAAAGGCTATCGAGCTCAACAATGCGATAAAAACCGTTTTCGGCGATAGGGCAAAAAACCATATCGGTCAGACGGGATTTATTATAAGGCTTGAGCTTGACTGCGATATTACGGTTGAGGAGATAACGCGGCGTGCGGAAAAAAACGGCATTTCTTTAAGGGGCGGTGAGCACTCAGACAAGCCGCAGCTGCTCCTGTCGTGCTCGTCCGTCAAAACGCAGGATTTTCTTCCCGCAATGCAGCTGCTTAAAAAGGCTGTTGACGGATAAACGACTTTTTATGTGCTGTTTCGGAACATTCAATTTATGCAAAAAATCTTGCAGACAAGTAATTTTTTGACTATGCACGATGTATAGTCAAAAATCGGGTAAAAATCGATGTAAAGCGTTTTACTTTACAAAAATGTCTAAAACAAACCTTGATTTATCAAGTTTTTAACATTTTGAACATACTTTTGAACATTTTTTCTGATTAAAAGTTTCTTGCCAATATTTGGGAAAAGTGCATACGCCTTTACAAAAATCGACCCGAATATGTATAATCCGAGCCCGAATTACGAAATTTCGAGGCGGCGAACTTGCATTTTTGATGAAAAAAGACGCTTTAGTTGACTTAATGACAAGCCAATTAAAGCGTCTTGGTTTTTGTTTTCGTTTTATCAGTTTTTAAGGCTCTGCAACGGAGCGGGGATTCTGCCGCCCCTTGAAATGAACTTTGCGGGGGAAGCGGTGCTGACCTTCATAATCGGGGAAACACCGAACAGACCGCCGAATTCAATCTCTTCGCCGTCCTTTTTGCCGATTGCGGGGATAACTCTTACTGCGGTGGTCTTTGAATTGACCATACCGATAGCCGCCTCGTCTGCGATAATCGCCGAAATAACCTCAGCCGAGGTGTCGCCGGGGATTGCAATCATATCAAGGCCCACCGAGCAGACAGCCGTCATAGCTTCAAGCTTTTCAATCGAAAGCACCTTGCTTCTTGCGGCGTCAATCATACCTGCGTCCTCGGAAACGGGGATAAATGCGCCGGAAAGTCCCCCGACATGGGAGGAAGCCATTACGCCGCCCTTTTTGACTGCGTCGTTGAGCAGCGCAAGGCAAGCCGTTGTGCCGCACGCACCGCACTGTTCAAGACCCATTTCTTCAAGTATATGAGCAACGGAGTCGCCGACCGCAGGGGTGGGAGCTAACGAGAGGTCAACTATTCCGAACGGAACATTGAGTCTTTCCGAAGCGACTGCGGCAACAAGCTGACCCACTCTCGTTATCTTAAAAGCTGTCTTTTTAACGGTGTCGGCAACCTCCGTAATATCTGCGTTCGGTATCTTTGAAAGAGCCGCACGGACAACGCCGGGGCCCGAAACGCCTACATTGATTACACAGTCGGGTTCGCCCGCACCGTGGAATGCGCCTGCCATAAACGGGTTGTCGTCGGGAGCGTTACAGAAAACAACAAGCTTTGACGGACCTACAAGTCCCTTGTCAACGGTGCGTTCCGCCGATTCCTTGACTATCTGACCCATAAGCCTTACGGCGTCCATATTGATGCCCGCCTTTGTCGAGCCTATATTTACGCTTGAACAAATTCTGTCGGTTTCGGCAAGAGCCTCGGGGATGCTTCGAATAAGCCTTTCATCGCCTGCGGCAAAGCCCTTCTGAACAAGAGCCGAATAACCTCCGAGGAAGTTTACACCGACCTCTTTAGCCGCCTTGTCAAGCACCTTTGCGTATTTCACGGGATCTCCGCCGCTTGCGGCGCTTACCATTGCGATGGGAGTTACGGAAATTCTCTTGTTTATAATCGGAATACCGTACTCTCTTTCTATGTTTTCGCCCGTCTTAACAAGTTTTTCCGCTTTTTTGCATATCTTGTCATAGATTTTGTCGCACGCCTTGTGTGCGTCGGAGTCGGCGCAGTCAAGAAGCGAAATACCCATAGTTATGGTACGGATGTCGAGGTTTTCTTCCTGTATCATATTTATGGTTTCGAGTATATCGTGAGTGTTAATCATTATATATGTCCTTTCAACCTGATTTGAGGATTATATTCTGTGCATTGAGTTGAAAATATCCTCGTGCATAACCTTTATGGAAAGAGCCTTGTCTTTTCCGAGCTTTTCCGCCTCGTCTGCGAAAGCGGTGAACTCTATATTGCACTTCGATACGTCAACAAGCATAATCATACAAAACATATCCTGTAAAATCGACTGAGATACCTCGATAATGTTTACCTCGTGTTCTGCGCACAGAGCGGATACGCTTGCGAGTATTCCTACGGTGTCTTTACCGACAACGGTGATAATTGAACGCATAAAAAGTTACCTCCAAAAATATATGTAGCTATTCTATCACATTTTTTTACCAAATAGTATATAAAAATCAATTTTTTTCAAAAAATGATGTAATGAGCCCGAAAATGTGTTATATTAGATAATATATCAAAAAGGAAGAAGCAATATATGAAAGTAAAAGCCGCAGCAAAAATCAACCTTATGCTCGATGTCGTCGGGGTTTTACCCAACGGCTACCACAGCCTTTATATGATTATGCAGTCGGTTGACTGTTACGATTATGTGAGGGTTGACAGGACGGAAAAATCGGGCATTGAAATAATAACCGCCGACCCCCGTGTGCCGACGGACAACAGGAACATAGCCTACAAAGCGGCGGAGGCTTTTTTTGAAAAAACGGAAATTTGTGAAAATAACGGAATTGAAATAGAAATCGAAAAGCACATTCCCATGGCGGCAGGGCTCGCAGGCGGAAGTGCGGACGGCGCAGGCGTTATCTTTGCGCTCAATCGGCTGTTCGATACGGGGCTTTCGACCTTTGAAATGTGCGAAATCGGCGAAAAGGTCGGAGCAGATGTTCCGTTTTCAATTCACGGCGGTACCGCACTGTGTACGGACATAGGTTCGGTTATCGCTCCGCTTCCCGATTTGACGGACTGCTATGTGCTTATTTGCAAGCCGCCCGTCGATGTTTCAACGCTCGGTGCGTACAAGCTGATTGACAGTGCGAAGCGGCTTCGGCACGGCGATAAGGTGAATATGCTCTATGCTATGAAGCATAACGACAGGGAGCTTATGTATAAAAAGGCAATGAATGTGTTTGAACAGGTAATCGAGGTGCCGCAAAGACCGTATCTCAAAGCGCTTATGAAAAAAAATGGTGCAAAACTTGCCTTGATGAGCGGCTCCGGTGCAGCAATTTATGGTGTGTTTGAGGGAAAAAATTGTGCCGAGGAGTGTTATAACGAATTGAAAAAGAAGTATGACGAGGTGTTCCTGACAACACCGTGCAAAAAATCGGTAGAGGAGGTTTTTGAGTAATGAAATATTCCACAAAAAGCAGATATGCTTTGAGGCTTATGGTGGATTTGACGCTCCATAACAACGGCGACTATATTGCGCTTAAAGATATATCGGACAGGCAGAACATATCCGTTAAATATCTTGAACAGATAGTGTCCGTGTTGGGCAAGGCGGGAATGCTCAAAAGCGTCCGAGGACCGCAGGGAGGATATAAGCTTGCGAAAAATCCGTCCGAATATACGGCAGGCGATATTTTAAGGCTGACCGAGGGCAATTTGGCTCCGATACCGTGCCTTGAGGACGAACAGAACGAGTGCGACCGTATTTCTCAGTGTACCACGATTGATTTTTGGAAAGGGCTTTACGATACTGTCAACAATTATGTCGACGGCATAACCCTCGCCGAGCTTGCCGAAAGGTTTAAGCTGAAAAATTCGATGGATTATATCATTTGATATTCAGCAGAATTTGATGTGTGATAAACGAAAACATTAAATACTACGCCCCGAACGAAAAGTAACCGCTCGGGGCGTGAAAATTTTATGTGTACCCGTAGGGACAGGGCAGCGCCCTTGAGGGCGAATGAAAAATGAAAAATGAAAAATGAAGAATGAAAAATTGCGGGTGCTTCGCACGGATTAGAATATTACCGTAGGGACAGCCCTTGCGGCTGTCCGTCACAGGCTCCCTTTAAACAAGGGAGGCTTAGTTCTGAAAATTTTTTCATTTGTAGGGACAGCCCTTGCGGCTGTCCGCAAATCCGCAAAAGTCGGTGGCGACAGTGAGCCGTAGGGCGGTGGCTTGCTCCCGCCGTTATTTATATGAAATTGCCCAAGAAGTTCCGCTCCATCTCCGAGGGAGCTGTCAAACGCGAAGCGTTTGACTGAGGGAGTTTTTCTTTATTACAAATTGACCGTAATAATCATATTAAAAATCATATTATACCGTAGGGGCGAACTGTGTTCGCCCGATTTTAATGTAGCAGAAATTGACGGGCGACCGCAGGTCGCCCCTACGGGTCGTGCGTCGCTGTCTCGGTAGAGCGGGGGGTGATTCCACTGTACAAAATTTTGCACACATAGCATTAAACAAAAAGCAGACAACCGAGTTGTCTGCTTATCTGTTTATTTCGGGGTTGTCTGTGCGCTCAAGAAGATAGTCAACGGAAACATTGAAATAATCGGCGATTTTAATAAGCGTTGCATAATCCGCCTCACGCAAGCCTGTTTCATAACGGCTTATTGCGTTTTGATTAAGCTGTAAGTCCATAGACAGCTTTAATTGCGAAATGTTGCGAGCCCGTCTCAACTCCCTCAAACGCATAAAATCACCACCCGTTGACAAAATTATACCGTAATGGTATAATTAAAATATCCCAATTTGGGATATTTTGAGAAGAATGTACGGGCTGTGCGATATTGTCATATCGAGTCGGTGCATTCAACAGCTAATGGGTTATAAGGGTTTTATACAAAGGGGGAGCAAATGAAGCAAGAAAATAAAATGACGGAAATTTTTATTAAGGACAGTGCGACTGTGGCAAAAGCTTTGTTGGGAAAAGTCTTGTGCCACAAGCTTTCTGACGGCAAAGTAATTAAATTGAGAATTACAGAAACAGAGGCTTATTATTACGAGGAAGATTGTTGCTACAAAGGAATCGGCAAGGGCGCTGTTCTTAAAAGCGTAGGTTATTTATGCGACTATTATCAAATGTTACTTATAAGCTGTAACAACAGTGAGCATTCCGACAATGTTTTAATCAGAGCAGGCGAATTTTTTGAAAGCAACGGCGAAACGGTCTTTTGCGATAAGCCGATTATACTCAGAAACCGTTTTTTAAGTCAAGAGCATATAACGGCGGAAGATTTAACATCATCCGGGAAGATTTGGATTGATAACCTTGAAGACGCCGACTGCAAATGCTGTTGTCACAGAAGAGTGAATACCAAAGACGACAGGAAACTTCGTTTTTGCTTGCAGAAAAAATGAGGGGAGAAAGAATTATGAAAAAGACAAAGAAAATCATTTCGTTATTGTTGTCTGTTTTGATGATAATAACAAGCATACCGCTTATGGCAGTAAATTCCTTTGCGGCAGATGAAATAACAAGCGGCAAGTATAAGTATGTTGTTTTAGAGGACGGCACAGCTGAAATTACAGATTATTTCGGCTCAGCAACAAAGTTTACGATACCGTCTGAAATTGATGGGTACAGCGTGAGAAGTATAGGTGAACGGGCTTTTTACGGTCGTACATCGTTTAGAAGCATAACAATTCCCGACAGCGTAACGAGTATAGGCAATAGTGCTTTTTATAATTGCACATCGCTTACAAGTATTACAATTCCTGACAGTATAACAAGTATAGGCAATAGTGCTTTTTATAATTGCACATCGCTTACAAACATAACAATACCTGACGGAATAATAAGCATAGGCAATAGTGCTTTTTCAGGTTGCACATCGCTTACAAGTATTACAATTCCTGACAGTATAACAAGTATAGGTGATGAAGCTTTTAGAAGTTGCAAATCACTCAAAAACATAACAATTCCTGACGGAATAATAAGCATAGGCAATAGTGCTTTTTCAGGTTGCACATCGCTTACAAGCATAACTATTCCTGACAGTGTAACAAGTATTGGTGAAAGTGCTTTTGGTTACTGTGCGCTTACAAGCATAACAATCCCCAAAAGTGTAACAAGTATAGGCGAGTATGCTTTTTACCAGTGCAAATCACTCAAAAACATAACAATACCTGACAGCATAACGAGTATAGGCGGTTTTGCTTTTGAATATACAGCATATTATAATGATGAATCCAATTGGGATAACGGAATACTCTATATAGGCAACCATTTAATTAGTGGTAAAAAAAGATCGGGAAGCGTAGAAATAAGACAGGGTACAAAAACAATTACAGATGGTGCTTTTGGTTGGAGCTCAGCTACTGACATAGCAATCCCCGAGAGCGTAATCAGTGTAGGTGATAGTGCTTTTGCATATTGTTGTGCACTTGTCGAAATAAATGTTGATAGCAAAAACGCTAACTACAGTTCAGAAAACGGCGTGCTGTTTAATAAAGATAAAACAGAAATTGTATGCTATCCGGGAGGAAAGACAGATACTTCATATTCTATCCCCGACAGTGTAACAAGCATCGGTGAAAGTGCTTTTTGTGGCTGTTACCTCCTTGAAAGTGTAATAATACCCAACAGCATAACGAGTATAGGTGACAGCGCTTTTTACCAATGCGGTTATATTAAAAACATTGTTATTCCTGACAGTGTAACAAGTATTGGTGAAAGTGCTTTTGGTTACTGTGCGCTTACAAGCATAACAATCCCCGACAGTGTAACAAGTATAAGCGATTACGTATTTGAATGTAGCTCAGTTAACAACATAATAATCTCCGATAGTGTAACAAGCATCGGTAAAGGAGCTTTTGCTTACTGTGCGCTTACAAGCATAACAATACCGGATAGCGTAACAAGTATAGGTGATTATGCTTTTGAAGAGTGTTCAGTGCTTGAAAGTGTGATAATCGGAAACGGAGTAAAAAGTATAGGCAAGGCGGCATTCTACTGGTGTAGCGCACTTGAAAGTGTAACGATTGGAAATAGCGTAACGAGTATAGATTATGGTGCTTTTCAGGGCTGTTCCTCACTCAAAAGTGTAACAATACCGGGCAGTGTAACAAGTTTAGGTTACAGGGTTTTTTATAATTGCACAGCACTTAAAAGTGCAGTATTTAATAAAGGTGCAACAAGTACAGGCATTTGGACTTTTGATGGTTGTACTGCGCTTGAAAGCGTAACAATTGAAAATGGCGTAACAAGTATAGGTGCTGGTTCTTTTTCAGGGTGTACTGCACTTGAAAGTGTGACAATTGGAAACGGCGTAACAAATATAGACAATGGTGCTTTTAAAGATTGTACATCGCTTACAAGCGTAACAATCCCCGACAGTGTAACAAGTGTAGGCTATGAAGCTTTTCGCAACAGTGCAGACAGCATAACGCTGGGAAAAGGTATAAAGTATATAGGAGATTATGCTTTTGAAGGAGTTAATGAAGTAACAGTTACGGGAAATATATCCGGTATAGAGGGTGGAAAAGTTACGAGGGGTATAAAAACCCTCGTATTAGGAAAAGATGTTACAGACGCAGATGATATAATTTTTGACCCTTTTTCAGACACCCTTGAAAATATAAATGTATCTGAAGAGAACACGGTATATTCTTCAGTTGACGGCGTTTTGTTTAACAAAGATAAAACGGAGCTTATCAGATATCCTGAGGGCAAAAAAGATACATCATATAAAATTCCGGATGGTGTAACAAGTGTAGGCGGGAGTGTATTCTCCTGGTGTGGAGCGCTTGAAAGCGTAACGCTTCCGAACAGTGTAACAAGTGTAGGGCAAACGCCTTTTTATAATATTGATGAAGTAACAGTTATGGGAAGTATAGCCGGTTTTGAGTATAACGCTACAGCCGGTGTAAAAAATCTCATACTCGAAAAAGATGTCATAGACACAGATATAAATTTTGGTGATTTGTCCGATACAATTGAAAATATAACCGTGTCAGAAGAAAATACAGTATATTCTTCAATAGACGGGGTTTTGTTTAACAAAGATAAAACGGAGCTTATCAGATATCCTAAAGGCAAAAAAGATACATCATATAAAATTCCGGATGGCGTAACAAGTGTAGGCAAATGGGCATTCTCCTGGTGTGGAGCGCTTGAAAGCGTAACACTCCCGAACAGTGTAACAAGTATAGGAGAGCATGCTTTTGCCTGGTGCGACTCACTTACAAGCATAACAATACCTGACAGTGTAACGAGTGTAGGCGCAGATGCTTTTTATGATACAGCATATTATAATGATGAATCCAATTGGAATAACGGAATACTCTATATAGGTAACCACTTAATTTATGCTGAAGTAGATATCTCGGGAAGTGTAGAAATAAAGCAAGGTACAAAAACAATTGCAGATTTTGCTTTTGCCTGGTGCGACTTACTTACAAGCATAACTATCCCTGACAGTGTAACAAGTATAAGTGATGGAGTTTTTGAATATTGCATATCGCTTACAAGCATAACTATCCCTGACAGCGTAACAAGCATACACCATTATGCTTTTGTTGGTTGCGGATCACTTATGAGCATAACAATTCCCGAAAGCGTAGTGGAAATAGGAGCGTACGGCTTAGGATATTATTATAATGAAGACGAGGATGTGGAGAAGTTTGACGGCTTCACGATTTACGGCTATGCCGGCTCGGAAGCGGAAAGATATGCAAAAGATAACAGCTTTAAGTTCGTATGTTTAAGAGACCCCGAAAGCCTTGCCGTCAGCAAAGCACCTGCGAAAACCACATATTTTGTAGGCGATACACTTGACACAACCGGTTTGGAGTTGATTGCAACATACAGCAACGGCGATACCGAAACGGTTACAAGCGGATATACTGTCAGCGGATTTGATTCGGAAACAGCAGGAACAAAAACGGTAACTGTTACTTACAAAGAAAAGGACGCAACATTTGAAGTTGAAGTTGTTGAGCCGAGTATTACGCTCTCAAATAACAGCTTGGCTTTTGACAGTATCGGAAGTTCAAAAACTCTTACAGTAACCACAGCACCGAGCGACCAAAACATAACTTGGACTTCTTCAAACACAAGCGTTGCAACGGTATCGGACGACGGTGTTGTAACCGCAAAGGGCGACGGCAACGCAACAATAACGGCAAAATTTACATACAACAATATTGAATACACGGCAACGTGTAATGTTACGGTTAAAGTGCCCGCAGTTCCCACCGTAACCTTCCCCGATGTAGCAAGCGGACAATGGTATTATAACGCTGTTAAATTCAATGTTGAAAAAGGCTATTTTCACGGTTACGCTAACGGATATTTTGGCCCCGGCAACAATATTCAAAGACAGGATTTTGTAGTAGTTCTTTCAAAGATTGCGGGAGCTGACCTTTCAGCGTACGCAGGACAGAACGGCGGTTTTGCGGATGTTCCGACCGACGACTATTATTCTGCGGCAGTTGCATGGGCAAGGGATAATCACATTCTTTCGGGCTATGCAAACGGCAAGTTCGGCGTCGGCGACCCGATTACGAGAGAACAAGCTTGCGTAATTTTCTATAATTATTGCGGCGGTTCGGTTTCATCTGATGTCGGCACGGTTCTTTCAAAATATCCCGACGGCGGTAATGTGAGCGATTGGGCAAGAACGGCTGTTGCTTGGGCGGCAGAAAACCATGTTGTCGGCGGCAACGGCAGACTTAACCCCGCAGGCAACGCCAACAGAGCCGAAATGGCACAGATCATTATGAATATGTCGAATAATGATATTTTGTGATTTGATATTATTGAATAACTAACCCACGCCCCGAACGGAAACTTTCCGTTCGGGGCGTGAATTTTTTATATACAACCGTAAGGACAGCCCTTGCGGCTGTCCGTCACAGGCTCCCTTGTAAAGGGAGCTGTCATTTTTGTGAAAAAATGACTGAGGTAGTTTTTTCTTTATTACAAATTGACCGTAATAATCATATTAAAAATCATATCATACCGTAGGGGCGAACTGTGTTCGCCCGCTTTTAATGTCAGCAGAAATTGACGGGCGACCGCAGGTCGCCCCTACGGGTTGTGCGTCGCCGTTTCGGTAGGGCGGGGGCTTGCTCCCGCCGTTAATTTTATATGTAATTATCCGAGAAGTTACGCTCCCTCGTCAGAGGGAGCCTATGTTTGCAAATGCGGCTTGGAGCGCCGTACAAATTAACCGACACAATCAAGATATAAATTATAATCCGTGCGAAGCACCCACACTTCTTCACTATTCACTATTACATATTACCTGCCCATAAGGGCGCTTGCCTTTACCTTAATACAAAATTTTCTTTTTTCAAAAAAATTTTTATAAAAACTGTTGACAGATTAAAAGATGTGTGATATAGTAATTCCATACTTAACCGATAGGAAATATAGAAAACGATTTCGGAGGTAGAAAAAAATGAATAAATTAACCAAAATCAAAACTCAACAATGCAACTGGCGTAACAGCCGAATGTGTTGCTCTTTATAATAAACGCACATTCACAAAAACAAAATTTATTTATAAAGAGGTAATTAAAAATGAGTAAAAATTATAAATTCGAAACATTACAGCTTCATGTAGGTCAGGAACAGCCCGACCCCGCAACCGATTCAAGAGCGGTTCCGATATATGCAACAACAT
The DNA here is from genome assembly GCA_963590415.1 of Anaerovoracaceae bacterium. Taxonomy (GTDB): domain Bacteria; phylum Bacillota; class Clostridia; order Oscillospirales; family Acutalibacteraceae; genus Fimenecus. The sequence continues at coordinate 14,666 of CAVAPB010000024.1, forward strand.
CTTATGTTTTCCGCAATTCCGCACATGCGGCGGCTCGCTTCGGTCTTGCGGACGCAGGCAACATTTACGGCAGACTTACAAACTCCACACAGGATGTCTTTGAAAAGAGAATAGCTGCTCTTGAGGGCGGCGTTGCGGCTCTTGCGGTTGCTTCCGGTGCGGCGGCAATCACATACACAATTCAGGCTCTTGCTCAGGCAGGCGACCACATTGTTGCACAGAAAACAATCTACGGCGGCACATACAATCTTCTCGCTCATACCCTCAGCCAGTTCGGAGTCAGCACAACCTTTGTTGACGCTCATAATCTTGAAGAGCTTGAGGGCGCTATAAAGCCCGAAACCAAGGCGGTTTATATCGAGACGCTCGGTAACCCGAACAGCGATATTCCGGATATAGACGCAATCGCCGAAATCGCTCACAGGCACGGACTTCCGCTTGTAGTTGACAACACATTCGGCACACCTTATTTTGTAAGACCCATTGAGCACGGTGCGGACATCGTTGTTCATTCGGCAACAAAGTTTATCGGCGGCCACGGCACAACGCTCGGCGGCGTAATCGTTGACTCGGGCAAGTTCGATTGGAAGAAGAGCGGAAAATACGCACCCATCGCAGAGCCGAACCCGAGCTATCACGGAATTTCATTTGCGGACGCAGTAGGTCCCGCAGCATTTGTAACCTATATCAGAGCGATACTTCTTCGTGACGAGGGCGCTACAATTTCTCCGTTTGCGGCATTCCTCCTCTTGCAGGGAACGGAAACCCTTTCGTTGAGACTTGAACGCCATGCGGAGAACACCAAGAAGGTAGTTGAATACCTTTCAAAGCATCCGCTTGTCGAAAAGGTAAACCACCCCTCATTGCCCGACCACCCCGACCACGAGCTTTACGAAAAGTACTTCCCCAACGGCGGCGCAAGCATTTTCACATTTGAGATAAAGGGCGGACAGGAAGAGGCTCACAAGTTTATCGACAGCCTCGAAATCTTCTCGCTCCTTGCAAATGTTGCCGATGTTAAATCGCTCGTTATCCATCCTGCGACCACAACTCATTCGCAGTTGACAGACGAGGAGCTTGCAGACCAGGGAATCAAACAGAACACAATCAGACTTTCGATAGGCACAGAACACATAGACGATATTATTGCTGACCTTGAGAACGCCTTTGAAGCAATTAAGTAATTAAAGGAACAAAAAAAGGAGAGTAATCATTATGTCAAAGGTTTATAAAAGCTTATCCGAGCTTATCGGTAAAACACCGTTGCTTGAACTCACAAACTACGAAAAAGAAAACAACCTTGAGGCTACAATCCTCACAAAGCTTGAATATTTCAATCCGGCAGGAAGCGTAAAGGACAGAATTGCCAAGGGCATTATCGACGACGCAGAGAAGAAGGGTCTTCTCAAAAAGGGCGGCACAATAATCGAGCCCACAAGCGGTAACACCGGTATCGGCATTTCCTCGGTTGCTGCCGCAAGAGGCTACAAGGTAATCATTGCAATGCCCGAGACCATGTCAGTTGAAAGACGCCTGCTTATGAAGGCATACGGCGCAGAGCTTGTTTTGACCGACGGTTCAAAGGGTATGAGCGGTGCTATCGCAAAGGCTGAGGAGCTTCACAAGGAAATTCCGGGAAGCATCATTGCAGGACAGTTTGTAAACGAGGCTAACCCGAGAACTCACTATGAGACAACGGGTCCCGAAATATATGACGACACGGACGGCAAGGTTGACATCTTCGTTGCGGGCGTCGGCACAGGCGGCACTCTTTCGGGCGTAGGTAAGTATCTTAAAGAGAAGAACCCGAATGTAAAGATTGTTGCTGTTGAACCCGAGACCTCTCCCGTACTTTCAGAGGGTCACGGCGGACCTCATAAAATTCAGGGTATCGGCGCAGGCTTCGTTCCGAAAACCCTTGATACAGGCATCTATGACGAGATAATCAAGGTTCCCAACGAGGGCGCATTTGCTTCGAGCAGAGCGGTTACAAAGTCTGACGGACTTCTTGTAGGTATTTCTTCGGGCGCTGCTATATATGCGGCAACAGAGCTTGCAAAACGCCCCGAGAACAAGGGCAAGACTATCGTGGCTCTTCTTCCCGACACAGGCGAGAGATACCTCTCAACAGACCTCTTTAAGGAATACAGAGACTGATAAATATACCCCCAACACACTTCATAATAAAAGAAAACAGGCATACGGTTTATTCATTTTCCGTGTGCCTGTTTTCATTTGTTTTATGATGATTATGTTTAATATTATACCGTAGGGACAGGGCTCGCCCCTGTCCGCAAGAAATTACATATAAATCATATTGACGGACAGCCGCAAGGGCTGTCCCTACGAGCGAGTGAATAATTGCGGTTACATTAGAACTTACGGCAAATAGCGTAGGGCAGGGGCTTGCTCCTGCCGCAAAAGTCAGCACAAATTAAATGTTATAATCGAATTGAATTGAATACCATATCATATCGTAGGGGCGAACTGTGTTCGCCCGCTTTTAATGTCAGCAGAATTTGGCGGGCGACCGCAGGTCGCCCCTACGGGTTGTGCGTTGATTATAATTTCGGATTAACCGTAAATTATTATAAATCAACTACAACCTAACGGCGGGAGCAAGCCCCCGCCCTACCCGATAAGGTAACAAACAACCAGTAGGGACAGCCCTTGCGGCTGTCCGCAGTAAGACACATAACAAATTAGGACAGGGGCGAGCCCTGTCCCTACGGTAATGTTCTAATCCGTGCGAAGCACCCGCAATTATTCATTATTCATTATTCATTTTTCACTCGCCCGTAAGGGCGCTGCCCCCGCCCTACGCTATATGATATGTTTTTCAAATTGTGCGTTCAGCCTCCCTTTACAAGGGAGCCTGTGACGGACAGCCGCAAGGGCTGTCCCAACGGGTTGATTATGAATACAATTCCATAAAAAATAACGGCGGCTTACTGCCGCCGTATATTATCGTATATTTAATAAACTAAACTTTTAAGCGTCGTAAACGCCGAGGATGACAATGCCGACTATTGCCAGGGCGATGGTAAGATAATGCTTCCACGAAAGCTTTTCCTTAATAAATATCCTGCCCCATATAACCGAAAGCATACAGTAAGCCGAGATAATCGGAGCTGCCATTGCAACATGCTCGGAGTCCGCAAGAGCGTAGATATAAGCGAACTGACCCGCAGTCTCAAAAGCGGCGCCCGCATACTTCGGAGCTTCCTTTTTGGGGAAGAATTTTTGCTTTTTGATGAATTTTACATAGATAAACGCTACAATGCCGCAGATGAGGAATGTAAGCTCGTAAGCGGTATTTGCGACATCCTCGTCAAGGGTTTCAAGCACAAGGCTGTCCGCAAATGTTCCGAGTGCGTCAAGCAAGCAGTAAATAAGCGGAAGAACAATGGCGAGAGCCGATTTTGAATACTTGTAATTCGACTTTTCCTGTCGAAGCGCACGCAGCTCGTCGTCCTCGTTAGCCTCAACAAAGCCGAGAGCGATAACCGCAATGCAGACAAGAGCAACAGCAATGTACTGCGGAACCGCAAGCGTTTGACCCGTGATAAGGCAGATTACGGCAACAAGCGCACCGGAGGAGTTGCAGATAGGCGAGGAAATCGAAAGCTCAATATAACGAAGTCCGATATATCCTATCGCCATTGAGACTATGTACAAAGCGGAGACGGGGAGATAGCGGAGCATTGCCGCACCTGTTACCTCGACGCCCTGTACAAATATTTCAAATGCCGCATGAAGACCCATAACAACGCCTACTGCGGTAACCATTTTGTAGTGACTGTACTTGTCCGACTTATCGGCGCAGCCGAGCTTTGAGAACAAATCCGAGCCGCTCCAGCAGAACAGTGCAATCAGTGAAAACCAAAACCACATAATTTTCTAAAAACCTTTCTTTACATAATGCCGTATAATTCTACAATAAGATACCCGTAAAGTCAACAAAAAAGCGGATACAAATTGCCTTGTACAGAGGCTTGTATCCGCTTTATGCGTTATTTATCGTTATTCAATCGGCTCAACCGTAAAGCTGTACTCATATTCTCTGTTGGAGTGGAGAATGTACGGCTCTCTGACATGAGCGTCGCCCGGCATATCTCCGCCTACGCCCATCTGTGCGAGGTCGAAGTTAAAGGTCGTAATGTCGGTGTGCTTGAGCGAGTGGATATGCGTAGCCTTTTCAAGCTCGTTTTGTGTGTAGTGCCAAGCGCTGAACGCAAGGGGAGTTGCACACGGAGCCGTGAATTTAAGACCCTTTTTGTTGTCGGAGGAAGTCAGCTCAACATATCTTACATCCGTTCTGTTTGCATTTTCCTGCGGACGCATATAGTGGTGCTCAAGGTCGTTTACGCTCTTTTCCCAGATGCCGATTTTACCGCCGGTCTTTCTGTCGGGATAGGTTTCCTGCGGACCTCTGCCGTACCACTTGACATTGTCAAGCTCCTTGACAAGTCCGAACTGAGTACCGAAGCGGAGAAGCGGACCGCCCTTGGGGTTGCCCTTGAGGAAGAATTTGATTTTGCCGTTGGGATAAACCGTAAGCTTTGAGCGAACGCCCGACATTGAAAGAACATCCCATTCAAAGCTCAATTCAAGCGAGCCGTCGGCTTTTCTGTCAACGCCTGAGAGAATACCGCTCAATTTGTCCGTAGCCTTCTGCCATCTGTAATACGGGTGGAACGGAATGAGGAACGGAACGAAGTTTGTGTTTGAAAGGTCGTTGTCCGTAACGGGGCGGAAGAAGTTGGGCTTTATTTCGGTCTTTACATATTCCTTTTCGTCGTATTTGAGCGATACTATCTTGCCGTTCTTAACAACAAGCGAGAAGCCGTCGCCGTTTACGACGATTTTGCCCTCATGGTCGGAGTATGAAACCTCTTTCGGCTCAAATTCCTCTTCAATATCGGTCTTTTCCTTTATAACAAACTGGTCGAACGCCTGTTCGTATCCCTTTTCGCAGTAGGGCTTATCCTCTTTCGTGATAAACGAAACGATGAGAACATATTCCTTGTTTTCGTATTCCTTTATGTCAAAGGGAATTGTGATTTCCGTTTCGCTAAGCGGCGCAACCTTGACAGTGCCGAGAGAGCCCGACTGAACCTCTTCGCCGTCTGCGTTTACAACCCATTTTATCTCAAATTCCGAAAGGTCTGTGAAAAGGTGCTTGTTTATGAGAGTAAATTTTTTGTTTTCAAGGTCTTTTTCCTTGATTTTCATTTCCGCATAGACCTTTTTGACCTCATAATATGAGGGATGAGGCTTTCTGTCGGCGGCAACGATACCGTTTGCGCAGAAATAGGTGTTTGAGCCGGTCATTGCGGTGGTGTTCGGAAGCTGGAACGGCTTTCTCGGCTCCATTTTTTCAAAGTCGGTGCCATAGAGCCAATGGTCTCCGTCCTCCGCCTTGAAACGGATGGACTGGTCAACAAAGTCCCAGATAAATCCGCCGCACATATTTTCGTACTTTTCAAAGTCATCCATATATTCCTGGAAATTACCGAGGCTGTTTTCCATAGCGTGAGCAAATTCGCAGAGAATAACGGGACGGGTATAAGCCTCTTTCGGAATGGGCTTTGAGTCGGCAGCAAGCTGGTTTGCGATGTTGTCATAAAGCGAAATTGTGATGGGCTCGCGGTTGCCGAGCTTTCTCATTGTGTCCTCAAGCGGATACATTCTCGAAATGACATCGCTCTTTGTAAAATCAAAGTCGCCCTCGTAGTGGAACTGACGGGTCTTGTCAAGCTTCAAAGCCGCTTGTTTCATTTTAACGAAGTTGTCGCCGTCGCCCGCCTCGTTTCCGAGCGACCACATAAATACGCAGGCGTGGTTTCTGTCACGCAGAACCATTCTTTCCATTTTATCGACTACCGCAGGCGTCCATACGGGATTGCTTCCGGGCACGCCCTTACGCCTTACGCCGTGGCTTTCCATATCGCACTCGTCCATAACATAGAAGCCGTATTCGTCAGCCAAATCGTAGAGGTACGGGTCGTCGGGATAGTGCGAGGTGCGGATTGCGTTTATGTTAGCCTTTTTCATAAGGCTTAAATCCTGCAAAAATCTTTCCTTGGGAACAGCCCAGCCGTGGTCGGGGTCAAAGTCGTGGCGGTTTGTGCCCCTTATCATCATCGGCTGACCATTAAAGAGAATTTTTTCGCCGACAATTTCAACCTTTTTGAAGCCGAAGCGGATTGACTTGTACACCTTTGTGTGCTTTTCTGCGTCAAGCTCAATAACAAGATTGTAGAGCACGGGGGTCTCTGCCGACCATTTTTCGGGAGACTCAACCGTTGTTTTAAGATGCACCTTGTTCACGCCGTTTTCAGCAATTATATCTGCTTCGCCTACGGGGATTTTATTGCCATCCTTTTCGATGTAAGCGGACACCTTGGCTTTTTTGCTGCCGGAATGATAATTGTTTACCTGAACCTCAAGCTCAACCTCGGAGTTGTTGTAGTCCTTATCAAGGTCGGTAGTGATAAAGAAGTCTCTCAGGCAGACCTTCGGCTCGGCAAAGAGGTAAACCTCTCTGTAAATGCCGCAAAGCAGCCACATATCCTGATCCTCGATGTACTGTGCGTCACTGTAACGGTAAACCTTTGCGGCAACGCTGTTTTTGCCGGGGACAAGATATTTTGTTATGTCAAACTCGTGCGGAGTCATAGCGCCCTGTGAATAACCCACAAAGCTGCCGTTGACATAGACCTCGACAGCCGATTTCAATGCGCCGAAATGGAGGAAAACCTCCTTGTCCGAGAAATTCTCGGGTAAATCGAATTCTCTTCTGTAAATTCCGATTTCCTGCATATCGTGGTCGATTGAGGGAATTTTTGACTTCTGACGGCTTATTGCACGGGGGAAGGTGCTCGCATAGTAATATGGGTAGCTTCCCGTTTTTTCGGTCTGCCATACGGACGGGACAGTGATGTACTTCCATTCGCTGTCGTCAAAATCAGGCTTGTAAAAGCTCTCGGGACAGCCCTCGAGACCCATCTGCCAATAAAATTTCCATTTTCCGTTGAGAGTAACCTTATAATCGGACGGCTTCCTTTCAAGCGCCGACTTTTCATCGTCATAACAGAAGGCTATGACATGACCGTCCTCCTTATTCCTTTTGATGACGGCGGGATTTTCCCAATCGTATTTGATTTTTGCCATTGTATCACTCCGTTCAGTATGTAAAACTAAGATTAAAATACATTATTATAAAATATTTCAACAATATCTATTGACAATGTTGACTTGTCGGTATATAATAAACTGCTATTAAAATGGAAATGTATGCCTTTTCATTTACCGACGCATTTGTAGTTTAACATAAAAGGTGTCGAAAATCAAGTGTGTATATGACCGTTTCGAGAGTAATCTCCGGGCTGTAAAAGGCCTTTAAGATAAAAATAATTATGGAGAGTGATAAGCCCTATGGTGAATGTCAAACCTGAAAAATTCGGAAAAACAACTCGTATGACTTTCTCGAAAATCAACGAGGTTATGCAGATGCCCAACCTTATTGAAATTCAGAAGGACTCGTACAAGTGGTTCCTTGACGAAGGATTGAAAGAAGTATTCCGCGATGTTGCCGATATTACGGATTTTTCCGGAAATCTTGCGCTGAGTTTCGTAGATTACAGAATGGATGACACCCCGAAATATACTGTAAAAGAGTGTAAGGAAAGAGATGCAACTTACGCTGCTCCCTTGAGAGTAACCGCAAGACTTCTCAACAAGGAAACGGGCGAAATCAAAGAAAACGAAGTTTATATGGGCGATTTCCCGCTTATGACAGATTCGGGAACATTCGTTATCAACGGCGCAGAGCGTGTTATCATTTCACAGCTCGTGCGTTCTCCCAGCGTGTACTTTGATATGACTCATGACAAGACCGGTAAGGAGCTCTATTCCGCAACGGTTATCCCCAACAGGGGCGCTTGGCTTGAATATGAGACAGATCAGAACGACCTTTTCTATGTAAGAATAGATAAGAACAGAAAAATTTACATCACAACCTTTATCAGAGCGCTGGGACTGAGCTCAAACGCCGAAATCCTTGAATTCTTCGGCTATGACGAGAGAATTAAGGCAACGCTGGAAAAGGATACCACTATCAACACCGAACAGGCTCTTATCGAGGTTTATAAGAGACTCCGTCCCGGCGAGCCGCCAACACTTGAAACGGCTCAGGCTCATCTTGACGGTCTTTTCTTCGACCCGAGGCGTTACGATCTCTCAAGAGTCGGCAGATATAAATACAATAAAAAGCTTCGCATTTCCTCAAGAATCGAAGGATTTAAGGTTACACAGCCGGTCGTAAGCGAGCTCACAGGCGAAATTCTTGCAGACGCAGGCGATATGATTTCCCCCGAGCTTGCGTACAGAATTGAGCAGGAGGGCGTAACGGTTGCCTTTGTTGACTCCGAGGGCGAGGAAGTAAAGGTGTTCTCAAACGGTATGGTTGACATCGGCGAGTATGTTCCGATGTTCACCGAGGAGGAGCTTGAGAAGATCGGAATTAACGAAAAGGTAAAATTTGTTGTTCTTCAGGAGGTTCTCAACAAGTGCGGCGACGATAAGGAAGCTCTTCGCGAGGAGCTTGCAAACCGTGCGGACGACCTCATTCCTAAGCATATTACAATCGACGACATCTTTGCGTCCGTCAACTACCTTGACTGCATCGCTTGCGGCGTAGGCGTTACCGACGACATCGACCACCTCGGCAACAGGCGTATCCGCTCTGTCGGCGAGCTTCTTCAAAATCAGGTCAGAATCGGCTTCTCAAGAATGGAAAGAGTTGTCAAGGAGAGAATGACTCTTCAGGCTCAGGAGCCCGACAAGGTTACTCCGGCAGGTCTTATAAACATCAGACCGGTTATGGCGGCTATTAAGGAATTCTTCGGTTCTTCGCCGCTTTCACAGTTCATGGATCAGACAAACCCCCTTGCGGAGCTTACTCATAAGAGAAGACTTTCCGCATTGGGTCCCGGCGGTCTTTCGAGAGACCGTGCAGGCTTCGAGGTTCGAGATGTTCACTACTCGCATTACGGCCGTATGTGCCCTATCGAGACACCCGAAGGTCCTAACATCGGTCTTATCTCCTACCTTGCAACATTTGCTAAAATAAATAAGTACGGCTTTATCGAAGCTCCCTTCAGAAAAATTGATAAATCAACGGGCATTGTACTCGATGAGGTTGAGTATATGACCGCCGATGTCGAGGATAATTACATTGTCGCTCAGGCGAACGAGCCTCTTGACGAAAACGGCAGATTTGTCCATTCAAAGGTTTCGGCAAGACACAGGGATGAGTTCCTTGAAGTAAATGCGACCGACGCCGACTATATGGACGTATCGCCCAAGATGGTTGTCTCTGTCGCTACAGCGATGATTCCGTTCCTTGAAAACGACGACGCAAACCGTGCGCTGATGGGCTCAAACATGCAGAGACAGGCAGTTCCGCTTCTTAAAACGGATTCGCCGATTGTCGGCACAGGTATGGAATACAAGGCGGCTGTTGACTCGGGTACGGTAGTTCTCGCAAAGCGTGCGGGTAAGGTTGTCAAGGTTGACGCCCAGAAGATTGAAATCGCAGTCAAGGGCGGAGATGTCGACACCTATGAGCTTATTAAGTTTATGCGCTCCAACCAGGATACCTGTATAAATCAGCGCCCGATAGTTTCCGAGGGCGAGGATGTTATCGAGGGACAGGTTATCGCAGACGGCCCCGCAACGGCTAACGGCGAAATTTCACTCGGCAAGAACGCTCTTATCGGATTTATGACATGGGAGGGTTATAACTACGAGGACGCCGTTCTTATCAACGAAAAGCTTGTTCGTGACGATGTTTATACATCTGTTCATATAGAAGAATTTGAAATCGAAGCAAGAGACACCAAGCTCGGCGCAGAGGAAATCACAAGAGATATTCCCAATGTCGGCGAGGACGCTCTCGCAAACCTTGACGAAAACGGTATCATCCGTGTCGGCGCAGAGGTTCACTCGGGAGATATCCTTGTAGGTAAGGTTACTCCCAAGGGCGAAACCGAGCTTACGGCAGAGGAGAGACTTCTCCGTGCTATCTTCGGCGAAAAAGCGAGAGAGGTTCGTGATACATCTCTTAAAGTACCTCACGGAGAATACGGTATCGTAGTTGATGTCGAGGTGTTCACAAGAGAGAATTCCGACGAATTAAGCCCCGGCGTAAACAAGGTTGTCCGCTGCTATATCGCACAGAAGAGAAAGCTCTCCGTCGGCGATAAGATGGCAGGTCGACACGGTAACAAGGGCGTCGTTTCGAGAATACTTCCGCAGGAGGATATGCCGTTCCTTGACGACGGTACTCCGCTTGATATAGTTCTTAACCCGTTGGGCGTTCCTTCCCGAATGAACATCGGACAGGTTCTTGAAGTACATCTCGGCTTTGCTTACAGAAAGCTCGGACAGAAGATTGCCACTCCGGTATTTGACGGCGCACACGAGGCTGACATCAGAGACGCTCTCCGCGACGCAGGCTACCGTGAGGACGGTAAATCAATCCTTACAGACGGCAGAACAGGTCTTAAATTCGATAACCCCGTTACTGTCGGCGTTATGTATTACCTCAAGCTCCACCACCTTGTCGACGATAAGATTCATGCCCGTTCGACAGGTCCTTACTCACTCGTTACACAGCAGCCCTTGGGCGGTAAAGCTCAGTTCGGCGGTCAGCGTTTCGGCGAGATGGAGGTTTGGGCACTTGAGGCTTACGGCGCAGCTTATACACTTCAGGAAATCCTTACTGTTAAATCCGACGATGTTGTCGGAAGAGTTAAAACCTATGAGTCTATCGTTAAGGGACAGAACATTCCTCAGCCCGGTATTCCCGAGTCGTTCAAGGTTCTTGTCAAGGAGCTTCAGGCGCTTGCCCTTGATGTCAGGGTTCTCGACAAGGATAATAATGAAATTGACCTTAAACAGAACTTCGACGACGAGGTAGATGTTCCCGCAATGACCAACGAGGATATGTCCTATGTGAACGACGCTTCACTCGACGACGGATATGTTACGGATGAGGATGCGGAAAGGGAACTCGGAGAGGACGCCTTCAACGAATACATCACAGGCGACGACGATGCGTTTGACGACGGCGAATTCAACGATGATGAATTTTAACCGAGTAAACTCACAGTTCAGATTTTAAGGAAGAAGGTAAAAATTTAATGGAAAATATAACCTTTGAGTCAATTAAAATCGGCCTTGCCTCACCGGAACAGATCAGAGAGTGGTCTTACGGCGAGGTCAAGAAGCCCGAAACAATTAACTACCGCACGTTAAAGCCCGAAAAAGAGGGTCTTTTCTGCGAAAAGATTTTCGGACCCACAAAGGACTGGGAATGCTACTGCGGAAAGTATAAAAGAGTCCGTTATAAGGGCAAGGTGTGCGAACGCTGCGGCGTTGAAATTACAAAGGCTAAGGTCAGAAGAGAGAGAATGGGACACATTGAGCTTGTCGCTCCCGTTTCTCACATTTGGTATTTCAAGGGTATCCCGTCGAGAATGGGCCTAATCCTTGACATATCTCCCAGAGACCTCGAAAAGGTTCTCTATTTCTCAAGATATATAGTTACAGACCCCGGCGACACAGAGCTTGAAAAGAATCAGATTCTCTCCGAGAAGGAATACCTCGATATGAGAGAAAAGTATGAGGATGATTTCAAAGCCGGTATGGGCGCAGAGGCTATAAAGGATCTTCTTTGTCAGATAGATGTTGAAAAGCTTTCAAACGAGCTTCGTGCAGAGCTTGAGGACGCGAGCGGTCAGAAAAAGACAAGAATACTCAAACGCCTTGAGGTTGCAGAAGCGTTCAGACAGTCGGGCAACCGTCCCGAATGGATGATTTTGGATGTTATTCCGGTAATTCCCCCCGATATCCGTCCTATGGTTCAGCTTGACGGCGGCAGATTCGCAACCTCCGACCTCAACGACCTTTACAGGCGTGTTATCAACAGAAACAACCGTCTTAAAAAGCTCCTTGAGCTCAGCGCTCCCGACATTATCATCAGAAATGAAAAGAGAATGCTTCAGGAGGCTGTTGACGCACTTATAGATAACGGCAGAAGAGGCAGACCCGTTACAGGTCCCAACAACAGAGCGTTGAAGTCACTTTCCGATATGCTTAAAGGTAAGCAGGGTCGTTTCCGTCAGAACCTTCTCGGTAAGCGTGTTGACTATTCGGGCCGTTCGGTTATCGTTGTAGGACCCGAGCTTAAAATGTATCAGTGCGGTCTTCCTAAGGAGATGGCTCTTGAGCTGTTCAAGCCGTTTGTTATGAAGCGTCTTGTTGAGACCGGCGCTACGGGCAACATCAAGTCTGCAAGAAAAATGGTTGAGCGCGCAAAGCCCGAGGTTTGGGACGCTCTTGAGGTTGTTATCAAGGGACACCCCGTAATGCTTAACCGTGCTCCCACGCTTCACAGACTCGGTATTCAGGCATTTGAGCCCGTTCTTGTCGAGGGCAGAGCAATCAAGCTTCATCCCCTTGCTTGTACGGCGTTCAATGCGGACTTCGACGGCGACCAGATGGCTGTTCACGTTCCGCTTTCGGCAGAGGCGCAGGCTGAGGCAAGACTTCTTATGCTTGCCGCAAACAATCTCCTCAAGCCCTCTGACGGTAAACCCGTAACCGTTCCCACGCAGGATATGATCCTCGGCTCTTACTACCTTACAATGGATAAGGACGGCGAGCCCGGCGAGGGTAAGGTGTTCTCGACGGTCGACGAGGCTGTTATGGCATATGATGAGGGCTATATCGGTCTTCATTCAAAGATAAAGGTCAGAATGACCAAGGAGATAAACGGCGAGCAGGTTTCACAGCTTGTCGATACAACGCTCGGTAAGATAATCTTCAACAATCCCATCCCGCAGGACCTCGGCTTTGTTGACAGAAGCGACCCGGCAAACGCATTTAAGCTTGAGGTTGACTTCCTTGTAAACAAGAAAACGCTCGGCAAGATAATTGATAAATGTATCAAGGTTCACGGCGTAAACATTTCTTCGCAGGTTCTTGACGCTATCAAGGCGCAGGGATATAAATATTCGACGAAATCAGGTATTACCGTTGCCGTATGCGACGCAACAATTCCGCCGCAGAAGGCTGAACTCCTCGCAGAGGCTGAAAAGCAGGTTGATAAGATCACCGACAACTACAGAATGGGTCTTATGAGCAACTCCGAGAGAAGTCAGAAGGTAATCAAGGTTTGGGAAAAGTGTACAAACGATGTCGCTGCCGGCCTTAAAGATAACCTCGGTAAACAGAATCCTATTTATATGATGGTTGACTCCGGTGCCCGCGGTTCCGATTCACAGCTTCGTCAGTTGGCAGGTATGCGCGGACTTATCGCCAACACTTCAGGTAAGGTCATCGAGGTTCCGATTCGTGCTAACTACCGTGAGGGACTTAACGTACTTGAATACTTCATCTCTTCGCGCGGTGCGCGTAAAGGTCTTGCCGATACCGCACTTCGTACAGCCGACTCGGGTTATCTGACCCGCCGTCTTGTTGACGTTTCTCAGGATGTCATCATCCGTGAAGAGGATTGCCACTGCCATGACGGTATTGAGGTTTACGATATTATGGAGGGCAAGGAGCTTATCGAAAGCCTTCAGGAAAGACTTACCGGACGCTTCCTGCTTGAAGATTTCACAGACGAAAACGGCGAGGTTATTATGTCCAAGGACACTATGATGTCCGAGGCAGACGCAAAAATCGTTGCCGATATAGTTAACGCAAGGGAGAACCCGGAGGACAGAAAGATTAAAATCCGTTCTCTTCTCACCTGCGAATCCGAACACGGCGTATGCATTAAGTGCTACGGCTCAAACCTTGCAACGGGCAGCCCCGTTACAGTCGGCGAGGCTGTCGGTATCATTGCCGCTCAGTCAATCGGCGAGCCCGGTACACAGCTTACGATGCGTACCTTCCACACCGGCGGTGTTGCATCGAGCCAGGATATCACACAGGGTCTTCCCCGTGTCGAGGAGCTGTTTGAGGCAAGAAAGCCCAAAACTCTTGCTATCCTCTCCGAAATCGACGGACGCCTTTCGTTCAGAGAAATCAAGAGGAACGAGCACATCGTTATTACCAACGATGAAACCGGCGATGAAAAATCATATCTTATTCCTTACGGCTACCGTAAGAAATTTAATATGGAGACCGACGAAAACGGCAATCCCGTTTATGTAAAGAAGGGCACCGCTCTTACAGAAGGTTCGCCCAACCCGCACGATATACTTGCCATCAACGGCGTTCACGCTGTTCACGATTACCTCATCAAGGAAGTTCAGAGAACCTACCGTATGCAGGGTGTTGATATCAACGATAAGCATATCGAGGTAATTGTCCGTCAGATGATGAGAAAGCTCAAGATAGAAGAGCCCGGTTCGACCCACTTCCTTCCCGGTGAAACGGTTGAAAAGGTTGACTTTACAATTGAGTCGAGAAAGGCTAAGCAGAAATGCGAGGGAAACGGCGAAGAATTTATCGAGCCCGTTTGCGAGCCCGTGCTTCTCGGTATCACAAAGGCTTCGTTGGCTACAAACTCGTTTATGTCCGCAGCTTCGTTCCAGGAGACGACAAGAGTTCTTACCGACGCCGCTATTAAGGGTAAGGTTGATAACCTTATGGGTCTTAAAGAGAATGTTATCATCGGTAAGCTTCTCCCCTCCGGCACGGGAATGCGTTGCTACAGCGAGGTTGAAAACGAGAGGGTTTACTCCTCGTCTTCATCCGTCGACGGAGAAAATAATAACTAAAAATCAAATAATGCTTGACAACCGAAGGTTTTTAATGCTAAAATCTTTGGTTGTGTGAGCAAAATAAACACCGTTTCAGTGATGGTGTTTGTTTTGCTGACACATTGTGTCATATATTTTTATCGGAGGTGAAAAAATGCCAACCTTTAACCAGCTTGTTCGCAGCGGAAGAGAGACTCTCGAGAAGAAGTCGAAAGCTCCTGCTCTCGGTAAGGGACTTAACTCTAAGAAGAACGTTATGACAAATAATGCGTCTCCTCAGAAGAGAGGTGTCTGCACTGTTGTTAAGACAGATACACCCAAAAAGCCCAACTCGGCTCTCCGTAAGCTTGCCAGAGTTCGTCTTACGAACGGAATTGAAGTATCTGCTTATATCCCGGGCGTAGGTCACAATCTCCAGGAACACTCAGTTGTTCTTATCAGAGGCGGCCGTGTTAAGGATCTCCCCGGTGTCCGTTACCACATTATCCGCGGTACACTCGATACACAGGGCGTTAACGGAAGAATGCAGAGCCGTTCGAAGTACGGCGCTAAGAGACCCAAGGGCGCAAAAAAATAAGGTAGTCAGACCTTAAATTATTAACAGACAGAATCTACCAATTCAGTCAAATGCTAAAATTGGTGTATATATATATGCCTCTTTGCATTGACACCACGGGTTTTGTCACCAGAGTACCTATGATATCATTACTATGAAGGAGGGAAGCGAAGTGCCAAGAAGAGGCCAGATTGCAAAACGTGATGTTTTGCCGGATCCGCTTTACAATTCAAAGCTTGTAACAAGGCTTATCAACAGCGTTATGCTCGACGGTAAGAAGGGTGTAGCCCAGAAGATCGTTTACGACGCATTCGACATTATCGCTGAGAAAACAGGCAAAGAGCCGTTGGAGGTTTTTGACGCTGCAATGGAAAATGTTATGCCTGTTCTCGAAGTTAAGGCTCGCCGTGTAGGCGGTGCAACTTATCAGGTTCCGATGGAAGTCCGTCCCGAGAGAAGACAGACTTTGGGACTCCGTTGGATCACGCTTTATGCGCGTTCACGTTCGGAAAGAACAATGAAGGAAAGACTTGCAAACGAAATCCTTGACGCTGTCAACGAGACGGGCGCAGCGTTCAAGAAGCGTGAAGAAACACACAGAATGGCTGAAGCTAACAAAGCTTTTGCACATTTCAGATGGTAATTTTACCGGAGAAATTTTACGCCGAGTAATTCGGCAATGGAGGGTATTATGCCAAGAAAGGTATCTCTTGAAAAAACAAGAAATATTGGTATCATGGCTCATATCGACGCCGGTAAAACAACTACCACAGAAAGAATTTTGTTTTACACGGGTGTTAACCATAAATTAGGTGAAACACACGACGGCGACGCTACAATGGACTGGATGGCTCAGGAGCAGGAGAGAGGTATTACCATCACTTCTGCCGCTACCACCTGTTTCTGGAAAGAGCACCGTATCAATATTATCGACACTCCCGGTCACGTTGACTTCACCGTTGAAGTTCAGCGTTCGCTTCGTGTACTTGACGGTTCCGTTACCGTTTTGTGCGCAAAGGGCGGTGTTGAGCCTCAGTCTGAGACCGTATGGCGTCAGGCTGACGAATACAAGGTACCCAGAATGATTTTCGTCAACAAGATGGACATTATGGGCGCTGATTTTTACAGAGTTCTTGATATGGTTAAAGAGCGTTTCAACTGCAATGCAGTTCCGATTCAGCTCCCGATAGGCTCGGAGGATACATTTAAGGGTATCATTGACCTTATCAATTACGACGCTGAGGTTTATTATGATGACCTCGGTAAGGATATTCGCCGTGAGGAAATCCCGGACGATATGAAGGAGCTTGCTGCGAAATATCGCACACAGCTTATCGAATCTGTCGTTGAGCAGGATGATGCTCTCATGGAGAAGTATTTTGAAGGCGTTGAGCCGACGGTTGAGGAGATTAAGAAGGTCATCCGTAAGGCAACAATTGCCAACGAGATGGTTCCGATTACCTGCGGTACAGCTTACCGTAACAAGGGCGTTCAGCCGCTCCTTGACGCAATCGTTGACTTTATGCCCGCTCCCACCGACATCGAGTCCATCAAGGGTGTAAACCCCGATACCGATGAAGAAGAGCAGAGACATTCATCAGACTCAGAGCCGTTCTCGGCTCTTGCATTTAAGATAGCAACAGACCCGTTCGTAGGTAAGCTTTGCTTCTTCAGAGTTTATTCGGGTACCGTAAACGCAGGTACTACCGTTTACAACTCTGTTAAGGACACAAGAGAGAGAATGGGCCGTATTCTTCAGATGCACGCTAACCACAGAGAGGACATTGAAACCGTTTACGCAGGCGACATCGCCGCTGTCGTAGGTCTTAAGAACACTACTACGGGCGACACTCTCTGCGACGAAAAGAACCCCATCGTTCTTGAGTCAATGAACTTCCCGGATCCGGTTATCCGTGTAGCTATCGAGCCTAAAACCAAGGCAGGACAGGAGAAAATGGGCATCGGTCTTCAGAAGCTTGCTGAAGAGGATCCCACCTTCAAGTGCTATACAGATGAAGAAACAGGTCAGACCATTATCGCAGGTATGGGCGAGCTTCACCTTGAAATCATCGTTGACAGACTTCTTCGTGAATTCAAAGTTGAAGCTAATGTAGGTAAGCCTCAGGTTGCTTACAAGGAGACCATCCGCAAGAAGGTTGACCATGAAACCAAGTACAAACGCCAGTCGGGCGGTTCGGGTCAGTACGGTCATGTTAAGATTATACTTGAGCCCAACGAGCCCGGTAAGGGTTATGAGTTCGTAAACGCAGTAACGGGCGGTTCGATTCCCAAGGAATTCATCGGACCTGTTGACCAGGGTATTCAGGGCGCGTTGAACTCGGGCGTACTTGCAAATTATCCCGTTGTTGACGTTAAAGTTACTCTTTACGACGGTTCTTACCATGAAGTCGACTCTTCGGAGATGGCGTTCAAGATTGCCGGTTCAATGGCATTCAAGGAGGCTGCAAAGCTTGCAGACCCGATTCTTCTTGAACCCATTATGAAGGTTGTTGTTATCGTTCCCGATGATTACTTCGGCACCGTACAGGGCAACCTTATCGCTCGCCGCGGCGAAATTCAGGGCTTTGAGGACCGTTCGGGACTCAAGCAGATCAACGCAAGAGTTCCTCTTGCAGAGATGTTCGGTTACGCAACAGACCTCCGTTCTCAGACACAGGGACGCGGACAGTATGTTATGGAGCCCGACGGTTATAAGCCGGTTCCCAAGAGCGTAGCAGAAAAAATTATCAGCGAAAGGTCTAAGAAAGACTGATTATTTCATTAAAAAGTCTTGATATTTTACCGATTTATTGGTAAAATATCAAGCACAGAGAAATATAAAATATTTTCCGTTAATAAAAGGAGGAAATTCCAATGGCAAAGGCAAAATTCGAAAGAACTAAACCCCATGTTAATATTGGTACTATCGGTCACGTTGACCACGGTAAGACAACATTAACAGCAGCTATTACAAAGACACTCGCATCTAAGGGTCAGGCTGACTTCGTTGATTATGCAAACATCGATAAGGCTCCCGAGGAGAGAGAGCGCGGTATCACAATCAACACAGCTCACGTTGAGTATGAGACAGCTAAGCGTCACTACGCTCACGTTGACTGCCCCGGTCACGCTGACTACATCAAGAACATGATCACAGGTGCAGCTCAGATGGACGGCGCTATCCTTGTTATCGCAGCAACAGACGGTCCTATGGCTCAGACCAAGGAGCACCTTCTTCTTGCTCGTCAGGTTGGCGTTCCGGCAATCGTTGTATTTATGAACAAGTGCGATCAGGTTGACGATCCCGAGCTCCTTGAGCTTGTTGAGATGGAAATCCGTGAAACTCTTGCTGAGTACGATTTCGATGAGAACTGCCCGATCATCAAGGGTTCGGCTCTCAAGGCTCTTGAGTCTTCAGATCCCGATTCAGAAGAAGTTAAGTGCATCTGGGAACTTATGGATGCAGTTGACGAGTATATCCCCACACCCGACCGTAAGGCTGACCAGCCGTTCCTTATGCCTGTCGAGGACGTTATGACAATCACAGGTCGTGGTACAGTTGCTACAGGCAGAGTTGAGCGTGGACAGCTTAAGACAGGCGAGGAAGTTGAAATCGTTGGTCTTAAGGATGAAAAGACAAAGTCGGTTGTTACAGGTATCGAGATGTTCAGAAAGACTCTTGATTACGCTGAGGCAGGCGATAACATCGGTGCTCTTCTTCGTGGTATCGACAGAAAAGGCATCGAGCGCGGACAGGTTCTTTCTAAGCCCGGCACAATCCACCCCCACACAAAGTTCAAGGGTCAGGTTTACGTTCTTAATAAGGACGAGGGCGGCCGTCACACACCTTTCTTCAACAACTATCGTCCCCAGTTCTATTTCAGAACAACAGATGTTACAGGTATCATCACTCTTCCCGAGGGAACTGAGATGTGCATGCCCGGCGATAACGTTGAAATGAACGTTGAGCTCATCACTCCTATCGCTATTGAAGAAGGTCTTCGTTTTGCTATCCGTGAGGGCGGCAGAACAGTTGGTTCAGGCGTTGTTACTGCAATCAGCGAATAATTATTATCCTACAAGATAATAATTAAAAATAGGAACTCCCTTATCGGCAACGGTAGGGGAGTTTTTGTGTGCATATGCTTTGTATAAAATTCCTTTCGTCTCGACTTTCTTTACCAATGAGCATTTGGCAAAATTATATGCTATAATGGTTTAAGCAATTAAACGAAAGGACGGATTATTGTGCCGCAAACAGTATTGATAACAGGTGCATCGGGCGGATTAGGCAAAGCCTTTGCACACGAATTTGCCGAGCACGGCTTTAACCTTGTACTTGTAGCAAGGTCGGAAAACAAATTAAAGGAGATTTGCAACGATTTGTCAAGCGGACATGGAATAAATGCACAATATATCTGCGAAAATCTTTCCGATACAAGCGCCGCTCAGCGAATTTATGACGAAGTTAAGCAAAGGAATATTCATATTGACCAACTTGTAAACAACGCAGGAAGCGGAAATATGGCGCTTGTCGGAGAAGCAAAGTCACAAATTATGATAGATACTATTGAACTTAATGTTACCGCATTAACCTTGCTTTGCAATCTTTTCATTCCCGATATGAAAGCGGCAGGCAAGGGCAAAATTTTAAATGTTTCTTCTCTTGGTGCATTTCAACCTGACCCGTATTTTGCGGTTTACGGTGCAACTAAAGCATATGAATTGTTATTCACGGAAAGTCTGTTTGGAGAGCTTATAGGCACAGGTGTAACTGCAAGCGTTATCTGCCCTGGTCCCATCAAAACAAATTGGACGTCAAACGCAGGAAAAGCAGATTCAAAAATAGCCAAAAGCCCTGAATTGATAGCAAAAATCGGATTCAGAGAAATGCAAAAAGGGAAATTGATTATTATTCCTACTCTAACTTATAAAGCCGAAGCTTTTGCAGTCAGAGTTGCACCGAAAACGCTTGTATCAAGGATTATAAAAAAATGGCAAGGCGGTTTAATTGAAAAAGGAAATAAGATATGAAAAAATTATTTGCACATGAAGTGGATAAGCTT
>CAVAPB010000025.1:0-30469 GCA_963590415.1 Anaerovoracaceae bacterium
AAGCCACTGAAAAAGAAGCAATAATAAAGGCGAGAATCGGTCAAGGTGTTTTCAGGCAACGTCTAATGGATAAATATAACAGCAAATGCATCATAACCGGAATCAATGAAACAAATCTATTGGTTGCAAGTCACATTAAGCCCTGGAGGAGTGCGAATAATTATGAAAGAATCAGTGGAGAAAATGGTTTGTTACTATCTCCCCTTTATGATAAATTATTCGATTTAGGCTTTATAACTTTTAGTGACAATATGCAAATTCTAGTGTCGACTAGGTTGAGCGAAGAAAATGTGAAATTGATAAACATCGATTGCAACAAGGTGTTTATAGATAATCCGTCGACTGAATTATGTGAAAATATGAGATACCATCGCAAAAATATATTTTTACATTAAAACCGGTTTTTATGCTGCTGAAAATTAAGAAGCACTCGATGTTTTGTAATGCAAAGCAAATGAAAGATCCGGTTAGGCGCATTGATTATATAAAGCTCTTGTGGGTCACTGATTTATTACTTAAAAGTCACGCAACTTGTGTATAGTCATTTGAACGCCCATTTTACACACTAGGTGTATAAATTCTTATTGCATATTGAGTCGATTATTTAAATATAAATGTAATTTTTGATTTTCGTAGCAGAAAAACAACGCCGTTTTATTATCCACAAGATTATTCAAAGTCTGTATTAAGGATGAAAATAATTCCTTTGCAGACATCTGAATTGAAAAAGATAGTTTCCAACAGAAAAAACATATAGGGAACTGTATCTTTTATTTGAAACGGCATTTAATTCAAAATTACCACCGCACGAGTGGTATAGTGCAAATATAATATTAAAATTTGTAATAAAATGAAAAGGGGCTTTTTAAAAATGAATGATTTTCGAACACAAATAAGAGAAGATATTAAAGAATATCAACTTCGTTATCCCAACATTTCTAATATTGAAAAAGACGAATGGGCGTTCAATTATTGGATTCTAGATAAATTCTTTTATGAAGACGAAGAACTTATTGAGGATAAAATCATTGATTACAATGATATGGGTGTTGATGCATATGAAATATATGAAGACACAAAGGAGCTATACTTAATTCAAAACAAGTATTATAATGATTCGTCGAAATTATCCGCAGAATATGTGAAAAACGACTTTTTGTTAAGGCCTATAACTGCACTTGAACATGGTACATATCGTAAATCGGTGGAAGTTCAGGATTTCTTTAACAAATATAAAAATCACGATGATTTTACAGTATATTTACAAATTTATGTAACGAATAATAATCGCTGTGAGGACGCTGAAGAATATGTAAAGAAATTTAATACAGGACATCCGAAATATCGAGCTTCTATATTTTATTTAGACGATATTAAGGAAAAGTATTATGGAGATACAAAACAGAATAAACAAAACATTGAAGTTCAAATTCATAGCGTAAATAAAGGAACAATATTGAATATAAATACAGATGATTACAAGTTGGAAAATGTTTTGGATGCCAAATATGTATTTACTCCTGTTTCTTCAATATTCAGATTATATCGAGATTCAATTGAAAAAAACTATCCAATTTTTGATATGAATATAAGAGAATACTTGGGAAACAAAGGCGTTAATAAAAAAATATACGAAACATTATTAGATTCCGAAGACAGGAAAAATTTCTTTTACTATAATAATGGTATCACAATGATTTGTGATAAAATGTCAAGTGTGGAAACGCGCTCATTTGGAAACAATATAAATGCCGTATTTAATGTGAAAAACCCGCAAATAGTTAATGGATGTCAAACAGTAAATTCTATTTATGAAGCGTTAAAAAATGTTGACCCTAGAGAATTGGAGCAAAATTATAAAGATACTTTTGTTATGTTGAAAATATTACAAATCAACAGAGAAAATGAGTATGAAGAAATACTATACAAGAATATTGTAACATATAACAACTCGCAAAATTCCATAGATGAAAAAACCTTTGTAGCCAATAATAGCACTTTCAACAGATTAAAAACTGAATTTGAAAGCAAAGGCTTTTTGTTGCTGATTAAGCAAAGTGATAAAAACTCATATAGTACGCAGTATAAAAACGCAACAAAGTTAAAAGAGAAAAGTCATGAAAAATTAGAAAAATTTGGATTAACTTCTCTAAATAAAGTTACAGATTTTTTTGTGCCTTTAGAGAAATTGCTGCAAGTCGTAATAGCATTTGCTTTGGGTGGGTATGATGCTTATACAAAAAAATCAAATCTTCTAAAAGATACCACAAAGCAATATCAAACTGCAATTGATTTTATTAAGGATGATAGTATAACAACAGATTCATTAATAGATTTATATTTGCTGTATAAAAAGGCTGATTTATGTAAAAGCAATAGTGAAGAGAATCGCTTTCCTATACCATATTATTTGATTGATGGTTTTGCGAAATATGAATGCAATGAAAGAATTTCAAATCAAATATCTAAACAGTTAAGCGACCATCAGAGTATTGAAAATATAATTAAGTTATATACAGCTGTTACAAAAGCCTATACAAGAGATATTAATGAAACTAATATAATTGATTATAATAAAATGATTAAACAACCAGTAAATTATAAATCGTTAGGCAAGCAACGAGATATTTTAAAAGATGTGATATAGATTGAGTGCTATATAAATTCAAATCTAATTACAATTATTGTAATAGATTAACCCTTTAGGAACCGATAGCATCCAAGTGATAGCTATTTGATAGCAAAAGCAGAAATACCTCATAGAATTGAGATAATCTGTACCAAATTAAAGCACACCAAGTCAAAACTCCTAAGCAAAAACAGTTAAAGTCTGTTTTGTACTTAGGAATGGGAATAATCCGCAATACTTGAAAAAGCCAGTAAATAAAGGCTTTTCGCCACTTTGAAGCCCTTTGTAACAACAAAATGGCAACATTTTGGCAACAATATAATATTCACAAAAGATTAAGAGCTATCAGATTTTTTGAAAGTCTGATAGCTCTTTTGTTCAAATAATGTCAAATAAAATGTGAAACGATAAATTGATATTAATATCGGTCCGATTCGAGTATAGCATAATAGAATTTGTCTCCGATGCTTCCGTCTTTTTGATAGCAGTATCTTCTGAATGTTCCTTCAAGAGTCATACCTATCTTTTGCATAACCTTGCTTGAACCGATATTTCGTGTATCGCACCCGGATGTAATTCTGTCATAATGCACTTCGTCAAACAAATAATTCACCACTGCACTTGCCGCTTCTGTCATTATTCCTTTATTCCAATACGGTTTATCAATTTGCCATCCGAGATGGCAGGTAAAACATTCGTCGTCTTGAGTAACTACAGCAATATTTCCGATAACAACGCCCTGAAATTCAATAGCCCAGTTATAGGTTGTCGCTTTACTGTAATTTTTTATCCAGATTTTCAGAACGGCTTTTGTTTCATTTATCGTTTTGTGCGGCTCATAAGAAAGATATTTTACCACATCGGGATTACTTGTCCACTTAAACATATCGACACTATCGCTTAATTGAAAACGCCTTAAAATTAACCTCTCGGTTTTTATTGTATTGGTTCCGATGTGATTTAACGGACGCAATAATTCTATATCGCTCATTTATTGTATGTCCCCCTGCTCTGCCGCTTGATTTTTTACTCCTGCCGTTTTTCTTGTGATTATCACATATGCGATAACGCAGATTATAACCGACAGCACCGAGCCGCAGGTTGCCGCAAGTCCCATCGGGAAAAGGGTTTGCGTAAACATTTTTGACATAAGGTAAGCCAGCGGTATGCGCACGAACACAATGGAAATACTGTTGTGCAAAAACGAAATACCCGAGCGCTCCATAGCGCAAAAATATCCGCTGAAGCAAAAGTGAATACCCGCAAAAACGCAGTCGAAAACATAGCTTCTGAGATATTGTGCGCCGTGGGCTATAACCTCGGGGTCTTTCTCGAATATTCCGACAATGTTAAGCGCAAAGA
Source organism: Anaerovoracaceae bacterium (assembly GCA_963590415.1). GTDB lineage: Bacteria > Bacillota > Clostridia > Oscillospirales > Acutalibacteraceae > Fimenecus. Next base: position 3,992 of record CAVAPB010000025.1, read on the forward strand.
ACTGCGTTATCACGGCAATTACAAGCCCGAAGCCCGTTGCAAGCATAATTGCGTATTTCAGCGTTTTCTTTGCCCTGCCGTACTCCTTGGCACCGATATTCTGCGCCGCAAGTGCGGAAACGGACGAGAGCATCGACGACGGAATTATAAACATCATACCGATGATTTTTTCAACTATCCCGACTGCCGCAGCATCGGTAAGTCCCCTGCCGTTTGCGATTATCGTGATTATCAAAAATGAAATCTGAATAAATCCGTCCTGTGCCGCAACGGGAACGCCGATTTTGAAAAGTGAACCGACGGTTTTTTTATCGGGCTTGAAGTCGCTCTTTTGAAGCTTTATACCGATATTCAGCTTTTTCATTGCGACAAGCGATACAATAACGCTGACCGTCTGTGAAAGTGTTGTTCCGAGAGCCGCTCCCGCAGCACCCATTTTGAAATAACCGATAAACAGATAGTCGAGCGCAATATTGAAAACGCAGGCAACGGCGATAAAATACATCGGATTTTTGCTGTCGCCGAGGCCTCTGAAAATCGAGCTTATTATATTGTATGCCGTGATAAACGGAATACCGATAAAGCAAATTGCAAGGTAAGCACGGGTCTCCTCAACCGCTTCGGCTGGAGTTGACATAACGGAAACTATCGGCTTTACAAGGCAAAGCAAAATTACGGTCAGCACCGCCGAACCTGCCAGGAACACCGTAACCGTATTTCCGACGGCTTTTCCCGCCTTTTCGTTCTGCTTTTCTCCGATTGCACGGCCTACCGTAACCGTGGTGCCCATTGCAAGACCGACAATCATAACCGTGAGCATATGCATAACCTGCGAGCCTATCGAAACCGCCGTTATACTCTGCGTACCGTTGAACCGTCCTACAATAAAAAGGTCCGCCATTCCGTAAAGCGTCTGCAAAAAATACGACAGCATATACGGCAGCGAGAAATATATGATATTCTTAAACACGCTTCCCGTGGTAAGATCTTTCTTCATTCGTTCTTTCCTTTCAAAAAAGTATTGATACTATTATACTCGCAATAATTTTACAGTCAACAAAATCGGACAAAAAAACCCTGCAAACGCCGTTTTAAGCGTCCGCAGGGTTATTGTATGATTATTTTATTCCTCTTCGTCGATAACCGTAGCCGAGTCAATTCCGAGCACCGTATCTGACTCTCCGCTCTCAAGGCTTTCAACCTTTCTGAGCTTTTTATTGATTTGAACATTTCTGAACTGTGCGTTTTCAATGCTCTTGCCTGCTGCGTCGATTTTTTTCTTTGCCGTCTCGAGAAGTCCGTCGAATTTTTCATACTGTCCTCTGACAGCCGAAAGAAGCTGACGCACCTCATTTGCCTTTTCATTTATCGCAACTGTCTTAAAGCCCATTGAAAGCGAGTTGAGTAAAGCTGTAATTGTGCTCGGTCCCGCAATCATTATGTTGTATTCGTTCTGTATACGCTCGGGAAGTCCTGTCCTTGACGAAGCTATCTCGGCATACAAGCCCTCGGTTGCAAGATAAAGAATTGCAAACGGAGTTGTGTCGGGAATATGGATATACTTTGAGACATCCTTTGCCTCTTTAAGCACTCTCGATTCAAGCGCCTTTCTCGCCTCCTTGAGCATTTCGGAGTCCGCAGTGTCGGCTGCGTCGCAAAGCCTTATGTAGTCCTCCATCGGGAACTTTGAGTCAACGGGCAAAAGCACATCCTTTTCGTTCTTGTCGGAGGCGGGTATGCGAATGGCAAACTCTACCCTCTCCTGCGAGCCCGGAACGGTTGCGACATTCTTTTCGTACATATTGGGTATCGTCTGATCAAGTATTCCCTCAAGCTGAACCTCAGCCCAGGTACCCCTCGCCTTGACATTCGTCAGCACGCGGTTGAGAGCCGTAACATTCTGTGTAACGCCCGTTGAGAGCTTTTGCATTTCGCCGAGTGATTTATAGAGGTTTTCAAGCTGTTCCGATACCGTTTTGAACGAGCTGTCAAGTCTTTTTGTAAGCGTTGAGGTAAGCTTTTCGTCAACAGTCGCCCTCATCTCTTCAAGCTTCTTTTCATTTGAAAGCTGTAGCTTGTTTATGGACTCTTCAAGCGTTTTGTTGAGCTTTTCGCTCTGCGCGGCATTTTTCTCGTTTATCGAACCGAGTATCTCAAGCGTTTTCTCACGGTGTTCATAATTACCCTTGTTCATACTCTCGATTTTCTGCGACATATTGTCAAGGCTCTTCTGCATATCGGAACGGATTTCCTTGTTGGCGTTCTGATTTTCAATCCTTATGTTGCTGAATTCCTTGCTGAAGGTGTCTGAAAGATAATCAAGCTTCTGCTCGGCGCGCTGTGAGCCGTCGTTTTCCCCGAGGGAGCTTACCTTTTTTGAAAGAGCCGAGAGCATTACGGCAAGAACGATAATTCCCACCGTGCAAACCGCCGCTGTGATATATAAAAGAATGTTCTGCATAAAATTCTCCGTTATCTGTCTTTTTTGTCCTCAATCATATGCACATTTATATGATTGTAAGTCATTTCAATTCCGTATTCGTCAAATTCCGCCTTTATGTTTTCATTGAGTTTGAAATAGGCGTCCCAATATTTTCCGGTATCCGTCCACGCCCTGAGAACATAGCGTATGCTGCTGTCATCATATGACAACACTGCAGCAAACGGCTCCTCAGGAACTTTGTCAAACATCCCCGTGATTTCGACAGCCTTCAGCAAGGCTTCACGGACCGTCGCTATGGGAGCGTCATAGGATGCGCATATTTCCATATCTATACGGCGCTTTTTTTCGGCAGTATAATTTATAATTTTCGTTGCTATGATTTTGCCGTTCGGCACATAGACTATTTTATTGTCAATTGTCAATATCTTTGTGTGTATAAGACTTATTATGCCGACCGTGCCCGACACATCGTCTATTTCCACGAAATCGCCTATCTTAAACGGCTTAGTGATAAGAAGCATAATACCGCTTGCAAGGTTTGAAAGCGAGTCCTGAACGGCAAGAGAAGCCGCAAGACCGACTACCGAAAACGCCGCAACAAATGAGGTGGTGGAAACGCCGAGTGCGTCAACGGTAATTATTGCGGTAATGAACCAAAGAATTACCTTTACACCTGCTTTAAGGTATCTTTTAAGCGGAAAATCAAGCGATGTTTTTTCAATAAATTTTGATATGAACGAAAAAACTATTTTGACAACCGCATAGCAAATCACAAAGGTAATTATCGCGGCAAGTATTTTGCCGACCGTAAAATCACCTATTGCATAGTCGAGAATTTCACGAAATTTCATTGCAAAGCCTCTTTATTTAATAAACAGTATCGTAGCCGCCATACAAAACTGTGCGGCATAGTAAAGCGTATGGTTGAGAATAATATTTCCCTTTGTGTTTCTGTTTTCGGCAAAATACATTCCCGAAAGGACCAAATCCGAAAGCAGGAAGAAAATTGCGCCTATCGACATTACAATCCACGCCGCAGACCTGAAATGCGTAACATAAGCCGTCATAATCGATGATGTCATCGTAAGCGCAAGCGTACAGGAATACAGGAAAACTATCAGTTTAAAATTGCCGTATTTCATTTTCATCGGCTTTTCCATAAGCAATGCTATCAAGCCGATTACAACCGCAAGCACAAGCGACATTACGATTGAAAACGAATTCCACGGAGCACTCCTGAAAATGGCGGTTATAAAGCACAGATGACCGAGCAAGAACGAAATAAAGCCCGCATAGAGATACGAATCCTTATCCTGAAGATATATCCACTTCAGGTCAAGCCATATATCGCCCAACATTCCGAGGATAAGTCCCGCCAAAATAAGCGAACCGAATTCCAGAAAAACTCTGTTTCTGTTTGTTGCGGCAATGGCGGTTGCAATAAAGCAGCAGCTTGCCACAGCCTTGGAGTATAAAGCTGCAATTCCACCCTTTTTAACACGCAGTACAAGGAACACCGAAGTTGCCGCCACACCTATTGCCAACAACGCAAAATAGAATAACGATGAATACATAATCTGTGCCTCCCCCTTGATGATATTTTCATTATACTATATGCGGTAAAAAATTACAATCGGAATTTAGCCGGCTGTTTAATTGACAAAATGCCCCCGTTGTGTTTTAATTTATTAAGTATTCTGAATGTTGAGGTTATTTGATATGAAAAGGACTTTTATAACGGCAGTATGCTTACTGCTTGCGATAACGCTTTTGTTTTCCGCATGCTCGGGAAGCATAACGACAAACGAAAGCACAACCGACAGTCCGCACGACTCGGATTCATCCTTCAAGGCGGCGATAGTTCAGTTTGACAATGACAGCTTTACAAGCGAGCTGCGCCAGACCTTTATAAAAAGGATGAGACTTCTCGGCTATGATGAAGCAAAGATGAAATTCGACATCAAAAATGCGCAGGGAAGCGATGATAAGCTCTCGCAGACAACGGCGTCGCTTACAAATTCCGATTATGACATTATAGTTGCCATAGGCGACAAATGCGCCTCGGCTGTTGCGACAAGCGGCTGCACCGTGCCTACCGTTTTCGTGGCGGTCAGCGACCCTGTCGGACTGGGTCTTACTTCAAGCCTTGACGCTCCCGACAAGAATATGACGGGCACCGTCAGCAACACATCAAACGACACCTTACTTTCATATATCAGAATTCTGACGCCCGATGTTTCAAAGGTTGCGGTTATATGTATGAACAATGAAAAATCGATTGCCGAAAAGGACAGCGCAGTAAAATATCTTACGGACGATTTGTTTACAGTAGAACAGGTTACACTCGACGGCGTTGACACGATTGATTCAATCGTTTCGGATATTCTCACGCGCAACGATGCCGTTTATATCACAGGCGACGAAGAGCTCAAAAATGCGGCAGCAGGCATTGTTTCCGCAGCTTCCGCAAGCTCAAAATTCGTATTCTCGTCAAATATCGGCTGTATTGAAAGCGGCGTACTCGCCTCGACCGCCTCTCCGGTCAAGGATTTAAGCTATAATGCGGCTGCCGACGCAGACGAAATACTCAGAGGCACAAAGCCGTCTGATATTCCTGTTGATACGGATATTACATTTGCGATATATGTTTCAAAAACCACTGCAACAAATTTCAATATTGATGTGCCGCAAATTGACAATGTTATACTTTTCTGAAAAAATAAAAAGTTTTTCGGAAAAAGTGTTGACAGTTTCCCCGCACTTTGCTATAATATCATTCGTCGCGAGGAACGACGAATTGAATATGCGAGAGTGGCGGAATCGGCAGACGCGCACGTTTGAGGGGCGTGTGGTAATCCCGTACGGGTTCAAGTCCCGTCTCTCGCACCAAAAAGCAGATGAACATTTAGTTTGTCTGCTTTTTATTTTTACCCACAGAACCGTTAACGGGGCTTGAACCCGATAGTCCATCTTTTGCGGAGCAAAAGGGACATACAATCATTGCCGTGAACGGCAAGCGCAGCGAGCCGTTCAGGTTTCGTCTCTCGCACCATAAAGAGGCTACAAAAAAGATGTAGCCAAAGATAGCCCCGATTTTATCGGGTTTTTCGCCATTTATACGGCAAAATTTCAGCAAACGATTCTGTAGATATAAAAAAGGTATTTTCCCTTTGTTGGATGTCTTGAACCCTCACACAACCGAATATCCGATACGCAGGCAGATAGAAATCAGAAATCTATCTGCCCTGCATATCTTATATTTATTTTTCGGGAGTTCAAGTCTATCCACAAAGGGAAAACGGCGATTTTACATCTTTGTTTCGGTACAGAGAAAAATCGCCGTTTGGGTAGCAAAAAAGCCCGATATATTCGGGCTTTTCGCAGGAGACATCTATTTTGTCTCCACAGTATGGCGCGGAAGGAGAGACTCGAACTCTCGCACCGGTTTCCCGGCCTACGCCCTTAGCAGGGGCGCCTCGTCACCAACTTGAGTACTTCCGCAGGTAACTTGTTTTATAAGTTATTTACTTTTGGACAAATGCTATACGGATATGTCCGTATAGCATCTGTCTTTATGGCGGAGAGAGTGGGATTCGAACCCACGGTACGTTGCCGTACGACGGTTTTCAAGACCGTTCCGTTATAACCACTTCGGTATCTCTCCATAGAGCGTAGATAATGTTACCATATTCTGCGCCTTTTGTCAATTAAAATCTTACTTATTTTTATTTTTGCCCTTAACGGCGTTCCAATATTCCTTTGCCGCCTGCTCGTTTTTATTCTCGCCCGGCACATAATATTGCGCATTCTTTATCACATCGGGCAAATACTGCTGATCGACATAATGGTTCGGATAATCGTGCGGATACAGATAAAACTGACCCTTGTTTTTATTGTCCTCGCCGTCATAATGCATATTCTGAAGCTGACGGGGTATTCTGCCGAAATTGCCGTTTTGTACATCCGCCATAGCCGCATTTATTGCCGCTTCGCCCGAATTGGACTTCGGCGAATTACACACAAGTATAACCGCGTCCGCAAGAGGTATCCGAGCCTCGGGCAAGCCCACCTGCAAGGCTATATCGACCGCCGCCTTTACAATCGGAATTATCTGCGGATACGCAAGTCCTACATCCTCGCACGCACAGACCATAAGCCGTCTCGTTGCCGACGCCAAATCTCCCGCCGTGAGGAGCCTTGCGAGATAATGCAGCGCCGCATTCACATCCGAGCCCCGCATCGACTTCTGATAAGCCGAAATTACATCGTAATGCTCGTCTCCGTCCTTGTCATATCTGAACGAATTTTTCTGTGTGAGCGCTTCGACGGTTTCAAGCGCAATATCCTTTTCCCCGTCCTTAACATTTGCCGACAGATACGAAAGCTCGACAAAGTTGAGCGACTTTCTGACATCTCCGCCGCAAGCCGAGGCAATGTGCTCGCACACGCCGTCGCCGAGCCTTGCTTTAACTCCGCTCTCCGAGGACAGATAATCAAAGCCGCGCTTTACCGCAGGAATGACATCCTCTGCCGTTACCGACTTAAACTCAAACACCGTTGAACGGCTGAGCACCGCCGAATAAACATAAAAATACGGGTTTTCAGTTGTCGAAGCAATCAGCGTTATCGCTCCGCTCTCGATATATTCAAGCAGCGACTGCTGCTGCTTTTTGTTGAAATACTGTATCTCGTCAAGATAAAGCAAAATACCGTTCGGTGCGGCAAGCGTATCAAGTTCCGCTACAATTTCTTTTATATCCGCAATGGACGCATTTGTTCCGTTGAGCTTATGAAGCTTCTTGTTGGTCTTTTTTGCGATTATTCTTGCAAGCGTTGTCTTGCCCGTACCCGACGGACCGTAGAATATCATATTCGGCAACGAACCCGACTCGATAATATTCCTCAAAGGCATACCCTCTGCAAGGAGATGCCTTTGTCCTACCATTTCTTCTATTGTCTCGGGTCTTATTCTGTCTGCTAAAGGTGATGACATATTTTATTCTCCGAAAATTATTCTGCGTACATCCGAAACATTCTCCGCTATGTATTCCGCCCCGTGCTCGGAAAATTCCTCTCTCGAGCCGAAGCCGTAAAGAACCGCAACGGTCTTTATTCCCGCGCCCTTTGCGCCGTCAATGTCGAATTTCCTGTCGCCGACCATCAAAGCCTTTGATTTATCGGTGCAGCCGAGCTGTTGCAGGGCGTTGTTGATTATCCCCGTCTTTCCCGACTCCTTGTTGTCAAAGAGCGTGCCGCCGATATAATCTATATACTCCGAAAGTCCGTTTACTTCAAGCATTTTTGTGATAAATGCCGTGGGCTTAGAGGAAGCTGTGGCAACCTTTATTCCCTTTTCATGAAGCTCTTTGAGCAGTTCGGGTATGCCGTCGTAAAATTTTGCTTCAAGATAGCCTTCTGTACTGTACCGTTCACGGTACTTTTTAATCATAAAATCTATCTTATCGTCCTCATAGCCGAAAAGAGTCTTAAAACTCTCATATATCGGCGGACCGATAAATTTTCTGAGCACCTTTCTGTCGGGAGCCTCCTTGCCGTCTGCACGGAAAGCATAAATCAAACTGTTGAATATACCCTCCGACGAATCGACAAGCGTTCCGTCAAAGTCGAAAAGCACCGTATCAAAACCGTTTTTCATCTTTCACCTCAGGCAATCTTTGCAAGATTTATAATCTTTTCATCGTAGCCGTTTGCGCTCTGCGTGTAGAAGCAAACCGTCTCGTTTGTCGGGCAGAACAGACTGTAATGCACCGAGAAATCCGAATCCGCAAAGGTCTTTGCCTTTTTCGTCTGTGTATTGTAAATATAAATCTGATAATCCGTTGCATTCGTAACCGTACCTGCAAGCACAATATACTTGCCGTCGGAAGTGATTACAAACTGCGACGGGTTCATTTTGAAGTCGGGAAGCTCAATAACCGTTTCGTCATAGGTGGTATAAATTCTTCCGTCCTCCTTACAGAGAACATAATCTCCGCTTCTTATATATTCCTCTCCGTACTGTGCAAAGAACTCCGAAACCGTAGTCTGCGTGCCGTTGAGATACTTCACGAACTCAAAGCCGCCGTTTGTTTCCCTGACAAATATAAATCCGCCATCGTCCGTGGGCTTTGCGTATTCATCAAGCACGCCCTTGACCGCTTCGCTCTCGCCTTTGGGGGTCTTTACATAAATATCCGTTGCCGCTCCGAGCGTATCGTATGACCGTGCCGAGAAAAACGGAATGTTTCCAGTTGTGCTTGAAAGCTCCTTGTCCGTTACCGTGCTGAAATCGGAACGCATCGCGCCGTTCATATCAAGTGTACGGTTGTTTTCGATAAAGAACCTTGAAACCGATGAGCCGTCTCTTGAAACGACATAAGCCTCCTCCCAGAGGGGATTTAACGAATATACATTTTCTATATCTGTGTTGGCAAGCATAAGCAGCTTACCGTCCTGCTCATAACCGGACGGAAGATTTGTAATTTTAACAAGCATAAAATCATAGATATACACATCTGCAGAATTCGACGCAGTAAACACGCCGAAGCCCGCAAGCTTGCCGTCCCTCTCGACATAATGCACCTTAACGGGAATCTGCTGACCGCTCAGCGGAACATTTACATCTATCGTCCCAGTTTCGGCGGTCTGGACATATTCGGTGCCGTTGAATTCATAAAATACGATATTGCCTGCCGAGTCCGCAGTATAGACAATCTTGTCGATGCCCGTTGTGACATACGGCATTGCAAGCGACTTGTCCGAAAGGGTTATACTTTTCAGGTCCTTAACATCCTCTTTAACAACGGACGGTTCATTGCCCGCCGATGCTGTTTTGAAGTAAAACACGATAACGCAAACCACCGCAGCCAATGCTATCGCCGCAAGCAGCCCCGTACGGATTGATTTTTTTATCTGTTCTTTTTCCTCTTTTGTGCGTTTTGTTTTTTCAGCCAATGTATATCATCCTTTCGGTAATATCTCCGATAGTTTATTATACTATTTGATATATTAAAAAGCAAGTGAACGAAAAGTTAATATTTTGTCTGTACAAATATAAAAATAGCGATTATAATAATGTTGCCGAAAGGCAATAAAAGTATCGGAGGATACAGATGATAAAGCTCATTGAAATAATAAAGGTAATAATCCTCGGTATAGTTGAGGGAATTACCGAATGGCTGCCCATAAGCAGTACGGGTCATATGATACTCATCGACGAGTTCATAAAGCTCGATGTTACGCCCGAGTTCAAGGATATGTTCATAGTCGTTATCCAGTTCGGCGCAATTATAGCGGTAATCGCTCAATTCTGGAACAAACTCTGGCCGTTCGGTTACAAGGAACATAAGATAATCATTAAAAAGTCCATTTTCAATATGTGGTTCCATGTTATTGTTTCGTGCTTACCCGCCGCAATAATCGGAATTCCGTTTGATGATTTCTTCACGGCGCATCTGTACAACTATGTTGTAGTCGCAATCGCTCTTATTGTTTTCGGTATTGCGTTCATCATTATCGAAAACAGAAACAAGTCTGTTACGCCGAAGATAAACTCCATCTCGGCAATCGATTATAAAACAGCGTTTATAATCGGTCTTTTTCAGCTTATCGCCGCAATTTTCCCCGGCACCTCCCGTTCGGGCGCTACGATAGTCGGCGCATTGCTCATAGGCGTTTCAAGAACCGTTGCCGCAGAGTATACCTTTTTCCTCGCAGTTCCCGTAATGATGGGTGCGAGCGCATTGAAACTTGTCAAATACGGTCTTAACTACACCGTGGCTGAGGTCGTATATCTCGGTCTCGGTATGATAGTTGCGTTTGCGGTTTCGTGGTTTGTAATAAAATACCTTATGGCGTATATCAAAAAGCACGATTTCAAGGTGTTCGGCTGGTATAGAATAGTCCTCGGCGTGCTCGTCCTCGGTTATTTTGCCGTAAAAACATTGCTGATAAAATAAAACGGCATAATATGCGAAAGCATCGGTATCAAATTCGATACCGATGCTTTTTTATTTTATTTCATTTATCATTTATCAAACGCCTTTATAATTCCCGAAACCGCCCCGAAAAGTACGCCTGCAACGGGCCATACCATCCAGGTTATATCCCATCTGCCCGACAGGAAGCTCCAACCGAGATAACCGGCAATTACAACGCTCCAATAAACGCCCGATATTTTCTCAATAAAGGCATTGCTCTTTTTTGATTCGAGAGTATAGTCGTTTTCCTGCAAAAGTTTATCAAACGAGCCCTGGATGATACAGGTGTTGACTATAAAATTAACGCCGTATGAGACAAGCAAGAGCAATAAGCCTACACATGCGACCGCAAGCAATTCGAGGTTTCTCTCCTCCGACATACACGCAACAAGAACAAGCGGAACGACACTTAAAATACACATAACCACGCCGAGAGCGATTTTTCTTGTGTGAGTGGGAGCATATTCGGAGCGCTTTTCCCTGACCATTCCGACAACGCCGTATTCGGTCTCAAAGGCTTCCTTTTCAAGAAACTCGAATTCCTTTCTCTTCGCAGAACTCATAATGAACATATACACTGCCGTTGCAACACTCAGCAAAAGCATAGCCACGCCTATGCCTGCGGCAAGTCCCTCGGAAACAGCCGTATAAAATTCGCTTATACCTGTAAGTGCGATAAGAGTTATCGGCGAACATATGCAAAGCGTAACGCCCAGTGCCGTCATCGGAGCTGTTTTCCGCACGGTTTCAAGGTAAGCATTCGCCTCTTTCATCGTTACCTTGCGAAGCGCCGTGCTGTCCTTGAAGGTGTCTTCGGAATACTCCGAGGCGTCATTGGGCTCTAATTCGTCTTTGAGGAGATAGTCGGTAGATACGCCGAACACCTCCGCCATTTTTATAATTTTCTGTAAATCGGGAACAGCCTGTGCGCCCTCCCATTTTGAAATCGATTGTCTCGAAACCGACAGTCTCTGCGCCAGTTCCTCCTGCGACCAACCGTTCTTTTTTCTTTCGTTGATAATCTTGTCGGCTAAAATCATAACCCAACCTCCGTGTTGCTTGTTTTATGCCTTAATTATACCGCCTGTTTCGGTTGCGCACCACCAACCGTGCTTTACAATTTGTCGCTTCCCCGTTGCAATTTGTGATATTTCATGGTTTTTTTCTATATCGGGAACATTTGGCTGAGAACGAGACTTTTGCGGAAAAGCCATAGGGCAACCCTTGCGGCTGACCGCTGTTTTACGAAATTTTCTTGGAAGTTCCGCTCCCTCCCCGGGCAACATATGCGACCGCCGCCTGTGGCGGATAAAGGGAACATATGTTGGCGCAGCGGTCGATTTTGTGCGGCGCTCCAAGCCGCATTAACAAAATCGGGCACCGCAAGAGGGCAAAGCTGTCGAGCGTAGCGAGACTGAAGGAGTTAAAGAAGTTACATAAATCTACAAAAAACTCCCCCAGGCATTTTTTCTGCGAAAAATGCCAGCCCCCTCGACGATGGGGCGAGAAGCACTAATTGAATTTGATATCAAATTCGGACAGCCGCGAGGGCTGTCCCTACGGCGTCATCGTTTGCTCCGTAATTCTGCATTACGCACTCTTCATTTTTCATTCGCCCGTATGGGCGCTTTTGTCACTTCCTGACAAGCTTTGCCACACTTTCCACATGCACGGTTCTCGGGAAGAGGTCAACCGCCGTAAGCTTTTCTACCTTGTAGCCTAATTCGTTAAACAGCTTACAGTCTCTTGCAAGTGTTGCGGGGTCGCAGGAAACATAAACAACTCTGTCGGGCTGCATTTTGCAGACCGTCTCCACAAGCGAGGCTTCACAGCCCTTCCTCGGCGGGTCAAGCACGATAACCTCGGGCTTTATATTCTTTTCTTCAAGCATTTGTGCCGCCTCTGCCGCATCGGAACAATAAAACTCCGCATTTTCAATTCCGTTTCTTTCGGCGTTCATTCTTGCGTCGCCGACCGCTTGTTCTATTATCTCAACGCCGATTACCCTTTTACAGCTGTCAGCCATCGAAAGCCCGATAGTTCCCGCACCGCAGTACATATCAAGAAGCGTTTCGCTGCCCGTGAGGTCTGCATATTCCTTTGCACGCCCGTAAAGCCTTTGTGCCTGAGCGTGATTAACCTGATAGAACGAAAGCGGAGAAAGCCGTATTTTCACTCCGCAGAGCACATCACAGATGTAATCGTCACCCCAAAGGGTTTTGCACTCCCTACCGAGGATGACATTTGTTTTTTCCTTATTTATGTTTATAACAACACTCTTTATGTCGCCTATGGCAAGCAGGCGTTCAAGCAATTTTTCCTTTTTCGGCAAAGAGTCGGCATTTATGACAAGGCACACCATAATTTCCTTTGTGACAGCGCCTTGTCTTATATAAATATGGCGGATTATCCCCTTGCCCGTTTCGGGGTCATAGACGGAAATTCCGTATTCGACTATCCATTTCCTTACCGTCCTTACTATATCCGAAAAGACCTCGGGCTGTAAAACACACTGAGGACAATCAACGATTCTGTGCGTGCGAGCGGCGTAAAAACCGATTTTAAGCCTGCCGTCAAAGCCCACGGGATATTCCGCCTTGTTACGGTAGCCGACAAGCTCGTCTGCTCCTATTATCTCATCAACGCTTTTTTCAATTCCGCCGAGCCGCAAAAAAGCATTTTCAACCTTTTGGCGCTTCATTTCAAGCTCCGCCTCATATTTTATATGGCGAAAGGCGCAGCCGCCGCACGAAGCAAAAGCTTCACAGTCGGTAGCAATCCTGTCCTTTGACGGCTTGAGTATTTTAACCGCCTTGCCGACGGCATAGGTCTTTTTCACCTTTATTATATGCACAAGTGCCCTGTCTCCTGCTGCCGCTCCGTTTACAAACACCGCCATTTTGTCATAGTGTCCTACGCCGCTGCCCTCCGAGGAGAACGACTCTATCTGCAATTCTATTTCCTGATTTTTAACAAGGGACATATTTTTCTCCGTCTTTCAAAAAACGGACAGAAAGCTTTTTCTGTCCGTTAAAATTTTATCTTCCGAGGTAACCTGCGGGATTTACTCTCGTTCCGTTTACATAAACCTCAAAATGCAGGTGCGGTCCCGTAACATTGCCTGTGGAGCCTATATTTCCAAGCTGCTGACCTGCCGAAACCGACTGACCTGCCGAAACCTTGAGCGAGCCGGCAATCATATGCGCATATCTCGTCTGCAAGCCGTTGCCGTGATTGATAAGAACATTATAGCCCCAGCTCGGATGGTAACCTGCCGAAACTACAGTACCCGAAGCCGCCGCAACAACGGGGCATCCCGTACTGTTTCCGCCGGGCTTTACAATGTCCATACCGCCGTGAAGGCGTCCGTTCCTGTATCCGAAGCCCGAGGATACGCTGTAAGCTCCGATTGCGGGCCATACGAATTTTCCGCCGTAGGACTGAACCGTACCGTAGCTCTTAATGCTGCCGTAGCCGGAGGAATAGGTCTTCGTTCCGACCTGAATTTTCTCGTCAACAGCCTCTTTCGTGGTAACCCTCGAAACCTCTTTCGATGAAACCCTTACGCCGTCGATGTATGTTACAAGCTCGGTTACCTGTTGCTCTCCGTTTTCGCCCTTTGTAACGGTTTTGCTTGTACCCTTGTACAAGCTCGGGTTTTCAACCTTAACCGTATTGTACGGGATGGAAACCGTTCTCACTTCGGTCTTTGTAACCTGAACACGAACGAAGTTTACCTCGCTTGAAATAAGAATTCTGTCTCCGATATGAATTTTCTCTTGCAAGCCGGGATTTAACTCGAACAGCTTTGAGGTCGAAATTCCGTATTTTTGTGCAATACCCGAAACCGTATCGCCCGAGGCAACCGTATAATAAACCGCTTCGCTCTTTTTGGAAGAGAGCTTTTCACTCAAACGGTCAGCCGTCCATATGGTGCTGTCATCGTCGGGATAAAGTCCCTGAACATATTCAATGTCCTCAACAAAGCTGACGATTGCATTTTCGTCGCCTGCGTCATAGCTTGTAAGAATATTGTCAAAAACGGTAGTGGCGTCCGTTTCGTTTTTAACGGCGCAAAGGAATTCTCCGTCTATATATATACCGCAGGCGTTTGTAATATCCTTGCTTGAATACTCAATTATCTTGTCACAGATTGCCTCGGAGTCCTTCATGTCATTGAGCTTAACGGAAACTATTTTGTACTCGGCGTCCTTGATAAGCGCATCTCCGTCGTTTGCGGCAATTGCCGTTCCGAGCCTTTCGGTAGCCTTATCCTCGGCTTCAAGATAGACGGACTCGGAGCTTACACAACCTATATCCGCATTGTTATATGTTATTTTGAGCGCCAAATTCATATTGCTCCAATAACGCACCGTGGCAATCAAGATCACAAGCGCCGCAATCGGAGTTACAATATTCGTAAAGAACGAGAACACTATACCGTGACTCTGAAAAGCCTTTTTAACATAAGCCTTGAGAGTGCTTGCTCCCTCGGTCTTGTCCTGCTTAAACGCCGATACAAGCTTTCCGAAAACACGCTTTATATCGTTGAAAAGCTCCTTTATCTCGGAATTCACATGCCTTGCAGAGCTTAAAACGAATTTGTCCGCAACCACAAAAGCCGCAAAAAGCACGGCAGACAAAGCCTTCAGAGGCTTCATAATCAATCTGCCGAGAGCCTTGAAAAATCTTGATACGTACCTTGCGGTGTAAAGGCCGAGAATATACAGTTTTTTATAAATCAAATCAAACATAATATCTCCGTGAGATCATACAAAATTATGGTAAAAGCTATTATACCATATTTTCGTCATAATTTCAAGCAAGGGGTTACAAGCCGTAACTCTCTCTAAACAGGGTGTCAACCTGCTTACGCAATCTGCGGTTTTCTTCCTTTGACAAATCTCTGTCGTCCGCAATTACGCTTTGAGCACAGCTCTGCGCCCTCATCAGCAAATGCGTATCCGTCATAACATCGGCAAGCCTCAGCTTGGGCAGACCGTGCTGGCGTTTACCGAAGAAGTCTCCGGGGCCTCGCATTTCAAGGTCAACATTTGCAATCTTAAAGCCGTCCGAGGTTGAGCACATAGTCTCAAACCTCTGCTTTGCCTCATCGCCCTTTGCGTTAGAGACAAGAATACAGGTTGACTTCTCGCTGCCCCTGCCTATGCGTCCGCGGAGCTGATGAAGCTGTGAAAGTCCGAAGCGTTCCGCATTTTCTATAACCATAATTGCGGCGTTCGGGACATCTACTCCGACCTCAATTACCACCGTCGAAACCAGAAGCTGAATTTCTCCCGATGAAAATTTACGCATTATTTCATCCTTTTCACGGGGCTTCATTTTGCCGTGCAATAATCCGACCCTGTAACCCCTGAAAGTCGTTGCCGACAAATCCTTGCAATATTTTTCGGCGCTTATCAGATCGTTATCGTTTTCGCCCTCTTCGACGAGCGGACAGACAATATATCCCTGAAGCCCTGCGTCAAGGTGCTTTTTTATGTATTTATATATTCTTTCGTGATATGTCGTATCGACGCAGAAGGTCTCAACATCTTTTCGACCGGGCGGCAGCTCGTCGAGTACCGACACATTCAAATCGCCGTACATAATCATAGCGAGCGTTCTCGGTATGGGCGTTGCAGACATAACATAGATATGCGGATTGTCGCCCTTTGCGGCAAACGAGGAACGCTGAGCCACGCCGAAGCGGTGCTGCTCGTCTGTTATGACAAGACCGAGCCGCTTAAACCCGACATCTTCCTGAATAAGGGCGTGAGTGCCGATAATAAGGTCGGTTTCTCCGCTTATAAGCCTTGCTTTTGCGGCATTTTTTTTCGATTTTTTCATGCTTCCCGTAACAATGTCAACGCTTATATCAGTGCCGCCGAAAAACTTTTCAAAGGTTCGCATATGCTGTTCGGCAAGTACCTCCGTCGGTGCCATCATAGCGCACTGCCAGCCGTTTTTCACGCAGGTATAAATGAGCGCCGCCGCAACCGCGGTTTTACCCGAGCCTACATCTCCTTGCAAAAGCCTGTTCATAGGCTCGCCCGATTTCATATCGGCAAGTGCCTCGCCGACAGCTCTTTTCTGTGCCGAGGTGGGCTCAAACGGCAAGAGCGAAAAGAATTCCTCTGTGAAATCCTTGCTTGCAATGCAATCGGTTTTAAGCGTCTGCGTTTTGCTTTTCATCGACAGAAGTCCGAGCTGTAAAACAAACAGCTCTTCAAAAATCAGTCTGTTTCTCGCCTTTTCAAGAGCCTCATAGCTCTCTGGAAAATGAATGTTGCGTATTGCAAAATCAAGCGAGCACAGCGAGTTATCCGATATTATATTGGCAGGAAGGCTCTCGGGTATTTTCTCTATTGAGTCAAGAGCGTTCCTGACGCATTTCGCAATAAGCTTCGAGTTAAGTCCTGCCGTCTGCGGATAAACGGGCTTTATTCCCGCCGCCTCCTCAGCGGTCGAAAAAACGGGAGAAGCCATCTCTCTCGAACCGAATTTTGACTGCGTTATTTTGCCGAAGAAATAATATTCCTCGCCCTCTTTGAGCATATTTTGAATATATTTGTTGTTAAAAAAAGTCAGATTGACAAGACCGTTTCCGTCGGTAACGCTTGTTTTGAAAAGCAGTGTGCCGCCGGGAATACGGATTTTTGTCGGAGCGTCGCACACAATTCCCTTTATGCAGACATTTGCGTCAAACGGAGCTTCTCTTATGGGGTAGACCTCGCTCCAGTCCTCATACGCTCTCGGATAGCAACGCAAAAGAGCACCGACAGTGCCGACGGAAAGCTTTTGAAAAGCCTCTGCCCTGACGCTGCCGACGCCCTTTAAGTATTTAATATCGGTTGAAAGGTTCATAATATCACTCTTATTCTACGGATATAATGAAATAGTACACGGGTTGTCCGCCCGGAATTACATTTATTTCCGCATTCGGAAATCTTTCCGCAAGTCTTTCACTCAAAAGATTTGCCATAACCTCGTCGGTCTCCTCACCGTAATATACGGTTATAATCGAGCCGTTATATTTTTTAACCAAACGCCTTGCGGTGCGGAATGCGGCGTTCACGATATCGTCCTCGACAAGGGTTATTTTTCCGTCCTCCATACCGAGGATCTGTCCCTTTTTAATTCTCTGACCGAAAGCCTCGCTGTCTCTTGCCGCAAAGGTAACCTGTGCCGTGTGAACAGCCTCCGCAGCCTTCATCATATTGAGGAGATTTGTTTCGACATCCTCGGTTTCAGAGAAATTGAGCATTGCGCTCACGCCCTGAGTAAGAGTCTTTGTCTGAAGCACCGAAACCTTTCTGTCTGCAAGATTTACGGTCTGTTCGGCTGCCATAATTATGTTCTTGTTGTTCGGAAGTACAAAGACATGGCGCGCGGGCGTTGCCTCAATAGCGGAAAGTATGTCATCCGTACTCGGGTTCATGGTCTGACCGCCCGAAACTATATTGTCCGCTCCCAATTCCCTGAACAGCTCGACAAAGCCGTCTCCTGCCGCAACGGAAACAAAACCGTAATCCTTTGTAGGCTCAATCGGCTTTGCGTTCGGGGAACTCTGCTCAACGCTGTCCTTTGCGTTTTCCGTGCCGACCTCGGCGTTCCTGTGCTGGAAGCGCATATTGTCAATTTTTATATTGGTAAGCGGACCGCATTTGAGCGCCGCCTGTATTACATTGCCCGGTTCGTTTGAGTGAACATGAACCTTTATAATATCCTCGTCCTCAACGACAACCACGCAGTCGCCTATCGACTCAAGATAAGCCTTGAGCGCCGCCGCATTTGACTGTGCGTTCTTTTCACGGTTTATCAGGAACTCACTGCAATAGCCGAACTTAATATCTCCCGAAGCCGCCGCAACAATGCTCTTGTCGGTTTTGGGTGCGTCCTTCTTTTCAAGCGTTTCAACGGGCTCTACGGTCTTGCCGTCCGCAATAACGCTCAACATTCCCTCAAGTATGAATATAAAGCCCTGACCGCCTGCGTCAACGACTCCTGCCTCCTTTAATACGGGAAGCATATCGGGTGTTTTCATCAATGCGACCTTAGCCGCTTCGTATGCTGTTTCAAGCACCGCCTTGCAGTCGGTTTCCTCGGTGCCCTTGACCGCTTCGGCAGCCATTCTGATAACCGTGAGAATAGTGCCCTCGGTAGGCTTCATAACCGCCTTGTAAGCCGACTCCTTGCCGAGCTCAAGCGCCCTTGCGAGAGTTTTGCCGTCAGCCTCGTCCATACCCTTGAAGCCGTTGGAAATGCCTCTGAAAATAAGCGAGAGTATAACTCCGGAATTTCCCCTTGCGCCTCTCAAAAGCGCAGCTGCCGCCTTTGCGGATACGCCTGCAATGTCAGTCTGATTACTCACCTGAAGCTCCCTTGAAGCCGCAGAAATCGTCATCGACATATTTGTGCCGGTATCGCCGTCGGGAACGGGAAAGACATTGAGTGCATCAACCTCCTGCCTGTGATTTACTATATTGTTTGCGCCGGAAATCAGCGCTTGCTTGAAAATGAGACCGTTAAGCAATTTACACACTCCTATTATTCCTTCATTCCGTCAACATAGACGTTTATTCTTTTAACCGTATGTCCTGTTGATTTTTCAACGGTGTATCTGACCTTGTTTTTGATTGAGTCAACAATCGCCTGAATATTCACTCCGTAGGTAACTATGATATGCAGGTCAATAACAAGCTCGTCTGACTCGGCATGAACCGATACGCCCTGATCGATATAGTTATTGTGTCTGAATATAAACTGGCGAAGATTTTGCGTTGCTCCGCTGTTTGCCATTCCCGCAACGCCGAAGCACGATGTTACGGTATGCCCGATAAGGTCTGAAAAATAGTGCTCGTGTAATTCGGTAGTTCCGAGATGATTTTCAAATTTAATCATATTCGCTGAACCTTTCCGGCTGTAAAATATATCACACACGACCCGTTACAGCCATACGGCACGGTGTGAGTTCTTTTATTATTGCTATTGAGATGTTTTTTCCCAATTTTCCATATTGCCGTAAATATCGAACGGCGCATATGTAAAATCGGGTGTAACGCCCTTTGAATAAGCCGCCATTCCCATTCTGTAGCAAAGCGGTACAAACGGCATATCGTTAAAGAATGCATCGTTTACAGCCTTTATATCCGACTGACCGCTCTTAAAGGAATTGTATGCGGCGGCAAAGCTTCCGTTTGCGTCAACGGACATGCCCGACTGACCGTTGAAGAATGCCGACAGATCAAAGTTTTCGCAGAGCTTTACCTCTCCGATATAGGTTTCGTAATTTCCGCTTAAAACTCTCTGTCTGTATGTTTCTGAGTCAACGGCATCAATTGTAACAGAAAAACCTCTTTCCCCGAGACGCGCGGCAATTTTCTGCGCTGCCGAAACTCTGAAGCTGTTTTCCGAATTTACAAGTACGGAAAATGCAAGGACATTGGTCTGATCCGTCTTAACACCGTTTTTTGTGTAATAATTATAACCCATTTTTGAAAGAATTGAATCGCATTTTGTCGTATCGCCCTCTGCCGAGGGAAGCTCCTGCGAGGAGAGCATATTGAAATCGGGATTAAACACCGTAACCGCCGATTTTGCATAACCCTGATATGCGCTCTGGCTTATATCCTCTTTGTCTATTGCATAATATATCGCCGTGCGCACCGCCGAAGACGAGAGTGCTCCGGAGGACGGATTTATACCGAGGAAAACAAAATTATTCAGCGTTATCGACTTGGTCTGAGCCGCAACACGCTTGTACCGACCGTCGGAGAAATCCTCAAACAGGTAGTTTATATTTCCTATCTCAACGGCATTCGTGATATACTCAAGCTTTTTTACATCATAAAGAGTGATTTTATTTATCCTGCTTACCGTTTCGCTCTTTTGGTTCACGGTAAAGGTAAGACTGTCGCTGTCAAAGACGAATTTTCCCGAACCGACAGGAACAGCCGCCGAGCTGTCTGCGGTCGATTGCTTAACTATCGGAAATGTCAGAATGTTCTGACAAAGATTGTCGGGAGAGGCGAGCGTAAACGCCACAGCCGAGCCCGAAACGACGGCGGAGGCAATGTTTGAAAGCCTTTGCGAAAACGCAACCGACGACTTTGCCTTATTAAACGAATAAACTACATCCTTTGCCGTTACCGAGCTCCCGTCGCTGAATACCGCATTTTGCAGTGTAACGGTTACCCTTGTTCCGTCAGAGGTAATGCTTCCCGCCAGCACCGCTTCAGCCGAATAATCCGATTTCACCTCAAAAAGCGGCTGGCAGTACAGATACGCCAATGCAAGATTTTCATTACCGGTCGCAAAGTACGGATTTAAGGAGTCGCTTGACGAATAAGGAAGTAATATTTCCGTTGACTGAACGCTCTCCGAGCCCGAAACCGCTGTTGTTTCCTCCTCGGTAGCTGTCGGAATTTTCTTGCACGAGCAAAGCAAAAGCGCAACTGCCGTCAAAACGCAAAGCACCGAAATTTTTCTTTTTTTCACGGCAGTCGCCTCCTTTTATAAGCTTATACGCTCAACCGAAACCGTTTTCCCGCTTGAGCGATCAATCTCAAATATTATACCCTGCAAAAGGCAGTTTCCTTCGGAATTTTCAAACCTGACAGGCATATTTGTACGCATTTTTTCAATCGCAAGCTCGGGCTTTACGCCGATTACCGAAAGCGAGGGACCGGTCATGCCCACATCTGTTATGTATCCCGTTCCGTTGGGCAAAATCTGCTCGTCCGCAGTCTGAACATGAGTGTGAGTGCCGAACACAGCCGAAACCCGTCCGTCAAGATAAAATCCGAGCGATTTTTTCTCCGCCGTAGCCTCTGCGTGCAAATCGACGATTATAATGCTTACCTCGTCCTTGAGCGCCGCAACGGCTTCGTCCATGCAGTCAAACGGGTTTTTAAGATTTTCCATATATACAGTGCCAAGCACGTTTACAACGCCTATCCTGACAAAGCCCTTATCGACAATCGTATAACCTCTGCCTGGGCAGTCCGAGGAATAGTTTATCGGGCGTATTATCGAATACGAACTGTCAAGCGTGTCGTAAAACTCACGCCTTCTGAATGTATGATTTCCGCCCGTAATGACATCTGCTCCGCTCGCAAAAATATGCTCGCACGAAAAAGCGGTCATTCCGTTTCCGACTGCGGCATTTTCGCCGTTTACAATGCAAATGTCTATATTTTTTTCTTTCTTAAACAAAGGCAGGGTATCCCTCAGCTTTTCACAGCCTGCGGCCGAAACAACGTCGCCCACCGCAAGCACCCTTACGGTTTTTCCCATAATTCACCGATTTCCGTATTTGTTATCTGTCGGAAAAAGCCCTGACTTGTGCAGTCAGGGCCGCCGATTTTTTATTTTGCGTAATCGACTATGCGATTTTCACGAACGATATTGACCTTGATCTGTCCGGGATATTCAAGTTCTTCTTCAATTTTCTTAACCACATCGCGTGCAATAAGTACCATTTTATCGTCGCTTACGACATCAGGCTTAACCATTATGCGAACCTCACGACCTGCCTGAATTGCGTACGATTTCTCAACGCCGTCAAACGAAGAAGCGATTTCTTCAAGCTTTTCAAGGCGTTTAATGTAGTTTTGAACATTCTCTCTTCTTGCTCCGGGACGAGCTGCCGAAACAGCGTCCGCAGCCTGAACAAGACAAGCGACAACCGTTTTTGCCTCTATGTCTCCGTGGTGTGCGGCGATAGCATGGACAACCTGGTCGTTTTCCTTGTACTTCTTAGCGTATTCAACACCGAGTTCAATATGCGTTCCGTCCATCTCGTGGTCAAGAGCCTTTCCTATGTCGTGGAGAAGACCGGCGCGCTTAGCCGTTTTGACATCCGCACCGATTTCCGCCGCCATAAGTCCCGCGATATACGAAACCTCAAGAGAATGGTTGAGCACATTTTGACCGTAGCTTGTGCGGTATTTAAGCTTACCGAGAAGCTTGACAAGCTCTGGGTGTATACCGTTTACGCCTGCGTCGATAACCGCTCTTTCGCCGGTCTGACGGATTGTCTGCTCAACCTCCCGTTTAGCCTTTTCGTACATCTCCTCAATGCGTGCGGGATGAATTCTGCCGTCCGCAATGAGCTTTTCAAGAGTGAGCCTTGCGATTTCCCTGCGTACGGGCTCAAAGCTTGAAACCGTGATAGCCTCGGGCGTGTCATCGATTATAAGGTCAACGCCGGTTATTGTTTCAAGAGTTCTGACATTTCTTCCCTCTCGTCCGATAATTCTGCCCTTCATTTCATCGTTTGGCAACGCAACGACGGAAACCGTTGTCTCCGCAGTGCAGTCAGCCGCACAACGCTGAATGGCAGTGGAAATAATTTCCCTCGCGAGGTTGTCTGCCTCGTCCTTGGTTCTCTGCTCGTAGTCCATAATTTTGACCGCTTTTTCGTGCGTGAGCTCTTCGTCAAGGTTCTGCAAAAGCACTGCCTTTGCCTGCTCCTTGGTGTAGCCCGACACCTTTTCAAGCATATCAAACTGGCTCTTCTTTATCGACTCAACTTCCTGCAATCTTGCGTCAACATCTTTGAGCTTTGAGTTGAGCGTCTCTTCTTTTTTCTCGATATTTTCCGTTTTCTTATCGAGAGTTTCTTCTTTTTGAATTATTCTTCTTTCCTGTCTCTGAACTTCAGCGCGTCTTTCCTTAATGTCTCTGTCCGCTTCCGTCCTGAGAGCGTGAATTTCGTCCTTAGCCTCAAGTATGGATTCTCTTTTTTTGTTCTCGGCTGTCTGAACCGCCTGATTGACTATCCTTGTAGCCTCTTCTGTAGCGGAACCGATTGCCGCCTCGGCAACTTTCTTTCTGTGAACTTCACCGAGAATGAATCCTACAACGCCGAATATAACCGCTGCGGCGATAATGAGTATAACTGAAACCGTAGTATTCAAAAAGCATTGCACCTCCTTTTGTGATTTTTCAATAAACCAAAACAGTCATTAAAAATTATTAATTTTCGGATAATGATATATCTTCGCATTATAAAACATTATCTTAGATATTTTATAACTTTTTGTACAATATGTCAAGAAATCAAGAGCAGATAACCCCGATTTTTTATAAAAAGGCGTGTCTGTCGCCTTGTCGCAAAAAACAAAAACGCCCGTGAGCCGCACACCTAAGCGCACAGTCGACGGGCAAATCTGTTTATTTTTATTGTCGTATTATCCCATTGCGTCAAAAAATGCTGCTGCCTGATCGTCGGGATTGGCTTTTTCGGTGGCCTCCAAGTCGCTCCGGGTGTATTCGAGCCCATGGACAATAATCGGAATATCCTTCCCTCCCTGTGCAATCTTTCGGCAAATGAAGCGGCAAGCTGCTGCAATTCATAACGACCCGCAGGCTCTTCGCCGATATATTCCTTATTTTCATTATAAACATCTACTTCTTCGCCGAAATCCGTCACTCCTTTTTCGGCGTACCATTCGAAAAGCTCGTCGGCAACCTCGTTGGGCTCATCAAAATATATAATCATCATTTCATCTGTTTTTATATAAATGTGAAAATAAGTTTGTCGGCTTTTTTCATTGAATCCGTCAGCGAGTTTTTTCATTAAAACTTGTTTATTAAGTTGTAATGAAAAATCTTAGCGAGCAGACCGTTTTAACTCCTGCGGCGAAAAAACGGTAAAACATCTCGTCAGGAAACACCCTGAAACCCGATTGAAATTTATCCCTTCACTTATTTGGAATTAACCCTCGTTTTGACACCCTGTTTTGGAGAAACATTTTTGAAAAACAAAACAACCGCCTGTGATATTCAGACGGCAATTCCTTAGGCGATTTGATTTTTAGTGCGATTTAAAGTATAATTTATTGTGTAGGTTTCCTGTTTCTTTAGATTGCAAAGAACAATTATAATTATCATATAGGTGGTGGGATGATGTATAATCCACAGATAGAAACATTCATAAAGGTTGCGGACGCAGGTAGTTTTAACAAAGCGGCGGAGGAACTATATATCACGCCGACTGCCGTTATTAAGCAAATCAATCTGCTTGAAAGCTCGCTTGACCTCGTTTTGTTTGAGCGTACGCACCGTGGGTTGATACTGACTAACGCAGGCAAGTCGCTTTATCAGGACGCAAAATATATAATCGGCTACTGCAAGGACAGTGTTGTCAGGGCGAAAAACGCAATGAGTGAGGGGAAGGATGTTATCCGTATAGGTTCATCTCCGATGACGCCCGCTCAGCTCCTCATGCAAATGTGGCCAAAAATTCAAGAGCAATGCCCAGACATTAAATTTGAAATTATTCCGTTTGAAAACACACCCGAAAACGCTAAAGAAATACTTGCGAATATGGGCAAAAATATTGATATTATCGGCGGAATATTTGACGACACAATGCTTAAACTCAGAAAATGCGAGGGCTTGCAATTATCCCGTGAACCGTTTTGCTGTGCCGTGTCCATTCACCACAGACTTGCACAAAAGGATAAGCTTCAAATAAGTGATTTGTACGGCGAAAATTTAATGCTTATGCACCGTGGCTGGAGCAATTATGTTGACCGTTTGCGTGACGATATTTGGCAAAATCATACGCAGATACATATTGTTGACTTCGATTTTTACAGCATGAGCATATTTAACAGATGTGAAAACACGAACGATGTTTTGCTTGCAATTCCGGGTTGGGCAAATATTCATCCGCTATTGAAAGTGATTCCTGTTGAGTGGGAATACAGTATTCCGTACGGTCTTTTGCATTCACCGACTCCGAGCGAAAATGTCAAACGAGTTTTAGATGCAGCTAAGAATATAGTAAAAGCCAAATAAGCAGTTATAACCTAAAAGTATATACTGAATAACAAAACGAGACTTCATACGAGGCCTCGTTTTTCTTATAATACAGTTGAAAAGATAAACAAGAGCAGAGCAAATGAAGGGAAAAGCATGGTATTTTGTTTCACCGCAACGGGCAACAGCCTTTATGTTGCAAAATGTATTGATGAATACCCTGTCAGCATACCGCAGGTTATTAAAAATTCGTCAATCTATTCCGACAACCAAATCGGTATCGTTTGCCCTGTTTATTGCGGCGAAATACCGAATACGGTAAAAGCGTTTTTGAAGAAGTCAAAGTTTGATACAAAATATATGTATCTCATTTTAACCTACGGCAACAGTGCAAGCGACTGCCCCGAGTTTACATATAACGAGTTCAAGGCTCTCGGTATCAATTTTGATTATATCGACACGGTGCATTGCGTTGATAATTACCTGCCTGCCTTTGATATGGCAGAAGAAAAGAATCAAATTTTCAGGATAGGAGAAAAAGCTATGAATAATTTTGTTTTTGAGAATTCGTCAAGGGTATATTTCGGCGAAGGCTGTGTAAAGGAATATCTTTCAAATATTCTTTCAGCCTACGGCGACACGGTTATGCTCTGTTACGGCGGTGGCTCGATTAAGAAAAACGGTATTTATGACGAGGTTATAACCGTACTCAAAAAAGAAAACAAGGCAGTTGTTGAGTTTAGCGGAATCCCGTCAAACCCGACTTACAGCAAGGTGCTTGAGGGTGTTAAGCTTGCCAAAGAGAGCCATGCCGATTTGATTCTTGCAGTCGGCGGCGGAAGCGTTATGGATTGCTGTAAGGCAATTTCACTCGGTGCAAAATATGACGGCGACATTTGGACAGACTTCTGGGCAAGACCGGGTGTGATTGACTTTGAGCCGTTGCCGCTCGGCATTATCGTTACCGTTTCGGGCACGGGCAGTGAATGTAACGGCGGTGCTGTAATCACAAACGAAGAACTTAAAATCAAAACGGGCAGAGATTATCCCCGGCTTAACGCAAAATTCGTTATGCTTGACCCAACCTACACCTACAGCGTTCCTAAATTCCAAATGGTATCGGGTGCTTTTGATACTCTTTCACACATTATGGAAATCTATTTCAGCGAGCCGAACGAGAGTAATGTATCGGACGATATATCCGAGGCTCTTATGAAAAATGTTATCGAAAATTTGCGTGCCGCTATCAAAAATCCCGAGGACTACACAGCAAGAAGTAACCTG
>CAVAPB010000026.1:0-29481 GCA_963590415.1 Anaerovoracaceae bacterium
TTCCCTTTATCCGCCACAGGCGGCGGTCGCATCTGTTGCCCGTCAGAGGGAGCCTGTATTTGTGCACAAATTATAATTTATACCGTGCAGTTGATATATAACAAATTAGGACAGGGGCGAGCCCTGTCCCTACGGCATGATATGAAATTCAATTTGATTGTAGCGGTTAATTTGCAATATTCCTTTCGGCGGGAGCAAGCCCCCGCCCTACGCTGCGTTTTCGGACATCCGCAAAAGTTGGTAGCGACAGCGAGCCGTCGGGAGGGCGTTTACAACCGAGCAGGCGAGCCGAGCGTGATTTTTGCGGAAAAGGAGGAGTTGCGTAGCGAGTGAGAAACAGCCAAAGGCTGTTGCGAACGATACGGAGCAAACGACGACGCCGTGCGAAGCACCCATAATTCTTCATTATTCATTATTCACTCGCCCGCAAGGGCGCCGCCCCCCGCCGCTTAATTGTTGTTAGTTTATCATAATTTACGGCTAATATGAAATTATAATCAACGCACGACCCGTAGGGGCGACCTGCGGTCGCCCGTCAATTTCTGCTGACATTAAAAACGGGCGAACACAGTTCGCCCCTACGATATGATATGAAATGTATTTTGATTGTAGCAGTCGATTTTGTGCGGTGCTTCAAGCCGCATAAACAAAATCGGGTACCGCAAGAGGGCAAAGTTGTCATTTTTCAAAAGAAAAACGACAGTTCCCTCGTCAGAGGGAGCCTGTATTTATCCGACTTTTGCGGATTTTCGGACAGCCGCAAGGGCTGTCCCTACGGTACGCTATAAATTATAATTCGTGCGAAGCACCCGCAATTTTTCATTTTTCATTCTTCATTATTCATTTTTCACTCGCCCGTAAGGGCGCTGCCCCCACCCTACGCTCTAAATGAATATAAAATTATCCGAGAAATTCCGCTCCCTTTACACAAGGGAGGCTGTTATTAACCTGTTTTGAATATCCGTTATACGGTAAAGACATATAAAAACAGCGAGAAGAAATGAAGTATCGATCCTGCGAGCACGAAGAAGTGGAACACGCTGTGGAAATACCTTTTCTTTGCGCCGATACCGTAAATTATCGCGCCGACCGTATAGGCTATGCCGCCTGCGACAAGTAGGTATACCGCCCTGTGGTCGATACAGCCCCAAAGAATCCTGACGCAGAAGATAATCATCCAGCCGAGCGCAAGATACAGAACCATCTGAAGAACCTTTGTCGTATTGAACAGGAAGAAGGTCATAAACATTGCGATTACGACCGTAATCCATGCAACGAGCAAAACCGTGAGTCCCGCCTTGAAGTTGACGGGCATCAAAACGAGCCACGCGAACGGGGTTATAGTTCCCGCAATCATAAGATATATCATTGAATGGTCGACCATTCGCATTGCCCTTTTGCCGTTGTTGGGGCGAAGGGCGTGATAAACAGCCGAGCAAGTGTACATTGCAATCATTGTAAGACCGTAAATGAGCGCCGCCACGGCATATTGCCAGGAGCGCGCCATAAACGCCTTGACAAGACACAAAAGCATAGCGAGCACGGAAAGTCCGCCTCCCACCATATGGCTTATGGAGTTTATCCAATCTTCGGTTCGGGTGTAATTTGCGAGTTTGATTTTGTCAAGCTTAGACATTGTAATTCTCCTTTACTTTCTCTGCAAATTTTTCGACGCTTTCGTCCGAGAGCGAAAAGCGCCTGTAAATACCCTTTTCCCTATCTGCCTTAATTACCTTATTTGCTATTATTTTATCAAAACCGCCGAGTTTTTTCAAGTCCAATTCCCCGCCGAAAGTGTCCGTCACAAGCATCTTTTCAAGAAGCTGCGGCGGCACATTGTGCGAGATATAGTCCTGTGCGTTTTTCTCAAAGCAGTTACAGATGAAAAATGCCGTTTTCTTTTCGATAAGCACTGAAATGTACGATAGCATAAAGCGGGAAATGTTTCTGTCAACGGTTCCCATTCTGATATAACTGCCGATTATAACCGTGTCGTATTTTGCAAGGTCAAAGCTTTGCTTTGAGATGTTCACGGTATCGCAGTTTCCGAGCCGCTCCGACAGCATTTGCGCCGCCTTTTCGGTCGAGCCCGTCTTAGTCGCATATACAATTACAGTTGCCATTATATCCCCCTGTCAGTTATCGAAAAGCACCGTGCTGAAGTATCTTTCTCCCGTGTCGGGAAGTATCGTTACAACGGTCTTGCCTTTTCCGAGCTTCTTTGCAAGGCGCAGAGCCGCCGCAACATTTGAGCCCGAGGATATTCCGCACAAAAGCCCCTCCTCGCGCGCAAGGCGGCGTGAGGTTTCAAGCGCCTCCTCATCGGAAATAACGCATATATCCTCGTAAATTTCCGTATTGAGCGTTTTGGGGATAAGCCCGTCGCCGATACCCATCTGAAGATGCGTACCGATACTGCCGCCCGAAAGAATAGCGGCATGCTCGGGTTCGACCGCCCATATTTTAATGTCGGGGTACTGATTTTTAAGCACCTCGCCCACGCCCGAAAGCGTTCCTCCCGTGCCTACGCCCGAGCAAAATCCGTGAACGGGTCCCTCGACCTGCTCAAGGATTTCCATTGCCGTGCGGTACTTGTGAACAAGCGGATTGTTCGGGTTTTCAAACTGCTGAGGAATGTATATGTTCTTATCCTTTTTTGCCATATCAAGGGCGGTTTCAAGACAGCCTGCGATACATTTGCCTATATCGCCGTCATCGTGTATAAGAATAACCTCCGCACCGTACTGCTCGACAAGCTTTCGCCTCTCCTCGCTTACCGAGTCGGGCATAATTATTTTGACCTTATACCCCTTTACCGCTCCGACAAGGGCTATGCCTATTCCCTGATTGCCGCTTGTCGGCTCGACTATAACCGAGTCCTTATTGAGCTTGCCCTCTTTTTCCGCCTGCAAGAGCATATTGTAGGCAACCCTCGTTTTGATACTGCCGCCGATATTGACGCCCTCGTATTTTACAAGGATTTCCGCAGAGCCATCCGGCACCATCCTGTTAAGCCTTATCATCGGCGTATGTCCGATAGCCTCCAACACATTGTTATATATCAAGCTGTTCCCTCCGATTACCTTTTTACGGCAAGAGTTTCGTTGTCAAGCTCTCCGCCCGTGAGGATTTCCCTTATTGCCCCGTTAAGCGAAGAAGTGAGATTATTGATTTTTTCGTCCTTGATTTTAAGCCTTTTTACCGCCCTGTCGGGAAGTCCGACAAAAGCCGTTACCGCATTGTAATATGACGTTCCCTCGGGATGCTTATGCGAAGCACCGTCAAGCACCGACAAAAGCATTTCATTCACTATATCGATTATCTTCTTGTCGGCAAGCTCGTCAAGGTCGGAATTTGAAAAAGTCGTGCCGAGCGTTACGGCGTTTACGATTTTCCCGAGAGCTTTCACGGACATTTTGTCGGTAACGCACGAAAGCGCTTTGAGCACGGGGCGCAGTTTGAGCGCCGTTTTCCTGCCCATGCCGTACTCCTTCATATCCTTTACATAATATTCCTTATCGGAATTTTTTGCCGACGACAGTATTCTGCCGACAAGGTTTTGTGCGTGGATTTCAAAGTACCGTGAGGTGTATTTTTCGCCGTTATAGGTAAAGCCCGCAAGCTTTCGGGTTTCAATTTTAACCTCGTCCCCGTCAGCCGTAAGAGTCACAATGGGCGCAGGATAGCCGACAAGCGAGCCGACATTTATCTCGTAAAGCTCCTTGCCGCCTTTTGAGGTGTATTTATCAATCCACTGAATGTGGCTGTGCCCGACAAAGAGGAAACGCATACCCGCTTCGGCAAATTTTTCGATATACATTGCGTGCTTTTTACAGCAGGTGCCGTGGTCGGTTATGAGCGGCGAAATGTGCGGATAGAGCAGATGGTGCTCCATACCGATGACCAATTTGCCGCTGTCAGCCTCTTTTTTAATCCTGTCCGTTATCCATTCGAGATGCTCGGGCATAAAGCCGGAATTGCCCTCTCCGTCCTGATCGTCAATAAGCGAAAAAAGCACGACATCGTTCGGAAATTCGACAATGTACGACGAGGTTCCGAGGTGGGTTATGTATTCCTCCTTCGCCCTGTTCGGTCCGAAATTGAAATACATTTCGTGCAATTCCTCGCTTGTAACGGTCTCGACATCGTGGTAAACCCTGTCGCCGACATAACGCCTTGCGTTACCGTCACAGCACCAATCATGGGTCGCAAGGGTAACGCAGACTGGAATTTTTTCGGAAAATTTATTGAGCTTTTCAATCATCTCAAGGTGGCTCGCCTTTTCGCCGTCGTCGGATATATCGCCGATTATCATAAGCGCATCGGGATTTATCCCTTTAATCTCTTCGAGTGCGGCGTCTATTATCGCGCCCGTTTCCCTCAAGCATTTCTGGTCCGTTCCGCTTCGCCTTTCATACGCCTCGCCGCTTGTTCCGAGGGCTTCGGAATAGTGGTGCGTGTCGGCAATGAAAGTGAGCGTTGTTTTTTTACTGTTCTGCATTTGCTTTTTTGAGAGCCTCTTTTTCGTGGCGTACCTTAAGCTCTTCTATCATCATATGATGGCTCTTGCCCGAAATATTATAGAACGCCATGGGTATAAGCATAAGAGCGTAGCCGATTGCGGGAAGAAGCGTTGTCATAAAGAACAGAGCCTTATTTGTTGCCGCATTCTGTATAAGCGAGCCTTCGGTGTGGGAAATGTAGCCTGTAAGCGAAAGAATACCGAGTCCGATAGCAGACGAAACCGAGTTTTCAATCTTGCCCGTAAAGGACATAAGCGAAAGCATAACGCCCTCGACTCTTGTGCCCGTTTTCCACTCGACATAGTCGACGGTCTCGGCTTCCATTTCTTTCTGCATAAGGTTTTTACACTCAAGCGGAATAGCGGTAAGACCTGTGAAGAGAACCGTGAGAATGCCTATCGGAAGCGAAACCACTTCGCCCGCCTCCTTGCCGAGATAACCGCTGCGGCAGGTAACATAGAACAGGATATGAAGTCCGATAGCCACAAGACAGCACACTCTGAAGAATTTTCTCGGGTCGGATTTTGTGCCGAGCTTTTCAACGAGCTTCGGAACGCCGATACCTGCGATAAGGAAGCCCGGGAATGTGATTACATCGATAAACACGTTATATTTCGTTGTGAACATAAGGTCTGCAACGAAGTAGAACGAAACCTGATTTGTAACCTTAACGATAAGGAAGAAGATATTGGAAAGGAAGAGCATAAGAAGCGGTCTGTTCTGGAAAAGAAGCGAGAAGCACTCTCCGATTGACGGCGACTCCTCGTGGTGAACAGTCCTCTCCGTCGTGTTCTTGAATGTAAAGCGTGTAAACACAAGTATGCCGATTGCCGAAACACAGCCGCCCGTGAGGTATGCCTTTGCGGTGTGGGTGTTGAAGTAGGGA
Organism: Anaerovoracaceae bacterium; assembly: GCA_963590415.1. Lineage (GTDB taxonomy): Bacteria > Bacillota > Clostridia > Oscillospirales > Acutalibacteraceae > Fimenecus. The sequence continues at coordinate 5,410 of CAVAPB010000026.1, forward strand.
AGCCAGCCTGCGCACGCTACGAAAAGTCCGGGTAAAACGCCCGATACGGAGCGGACAATTGAGGACACGCCGTAAAGCTTCGTTCGCTCAATTCCGTTCGGCGTAATCGCAAACGCCAAAGCGCCCATGGGAATATCGAAAGCGGTGTATGTAACATCAAGTCCGACAAAAAGGAAGGTTGTCCACGCAATGCACATCCAGTCGGGCATCTGCGAGGGAATACCCACGAAGAACAAAATCATTACTGCGGCAATGAACCACGGAGCACGGCGGATATAAGGTCTCATCTGACCTTCCTTTGTACGGGTCTTATCGACGATAACGCCCATCACAGGGTCGTTGATAGCGTCAAATATACCGCAGTAAAGTCTTATCTTCGAGGCAAGACCCATAGGGTTTGAAAACCTTGAAAACAGTACATTTGTCAAGAAATAGTTGAGGTATTTCGAGCCTGTCATCGAAGTGAACATACCCTGTGCGCCTCTGCCGAGTGCGTACGAAATAGTTTCACGCCAAGTCAGGTAGGTTTCCTCGCCTACATCTTTTTTGACGATTTTTGAGTCTAAAAATTCTTTTACTTTTGCCATAAATATCCCCTTTACAGTATTTTATTTATTTCACAGGCAGAGAACACGCCCTTGTCTGTAATATAAGCAGTGATTAAACTGTGGTCCGTGACATCAAACGCCGGATTGAGCGCCGCAACGCCGTCGGGCGCCATACGCTTTTTGTAATGCATTTCGGTAACCTCGTCGGGAGAGCGCATTTCTATTTTAATCTCATTTCCCGTCGGTGTGCTTCTGTCGAAGGTCGATACGGGAGCGCACACATAAAACGGAATGCCGTAGTGCTTCGCAAGTATCGCAACGCCCGAGGTGCCTATCTTATTTGCAGTATCGCCGTTTGCGGCTATCCTGTCCGCTCCGACAAGCACTGCGTCAACAAGCCCGTTTTTCATAACGAACGAAGCCGCATTGTCGCAGATGAGCGTTACATCAAGCCCTGCGCTCGCAAGCTCAAAGCAGGTAAGCCTTGCCCCCTGCAAAAGCGGTCGGGTCTCATCGGCGTACACCTTTAGCTTATGACCGTTTTCGGCGGCAATATATACGGGCGCCAACGCCGTGCCGTATTTTACGCAGGCAAGTCTGCCCGCATTGCAATGAGTGAGAACGGCACTTTTGCCCGCCAAAAGCCGTGCACCGTACTCGCCTATCCGTCTGCAACGCTCGATGTCATCGTTATGTATCTGCAAAGCCTTGTCCTGCAAGGCTTTTTTGATGTTGTCAAGGCTTTTGCCTTTACAGAAGAAAAGGGCTTTTTTCATCTCGTCAGCCGCCCAGAAAAGGTTAACTGCGGTCGGCCTTGAGGACAAGATATACTCGCAATTTTCCGAAAACTCGGCAACAAAGCCCTCGTAATCCGTCTGCTTGCTTTTGTTTGCAAGAACGGACAGTGCGATTGCCGCAGAAACGCCTATGCACGGCGCTCCCCTGAGCTTTAATTCCTTTATTGCGGAAAATATTTCCTCTTTTTTATCGAGTGCGAGCGTAACGACCTCATTCGGCAGTCTTGTCTGGTCGATTATTACAAGTTTGTTGTTTTCGGTGTCGTAAGCAACCGTTTCTCCGTGTAAATCAAACATCGGGCAGCTCTCCGATTATTTTCATAATTAGTTTTTGCATTTCCTCGCCTTTTTTTCTGCCCGCTTCAAGGACTTCCTCCTCGGTCAGCGGCTGGTCGAGTATTCCTGCAGCCATATTGGAAATGAGCGAAAAGGCAAGCACACGCATTTTGCAGTGGTTTGCCGCTATGACCTCGGGTACCGTCGACATTCCGACCGCGTCGGCACCGAGCACACGAAAAGCCCTTATCTCTGCCGGAGTTTCGTATGACGGGCCCGTACAAGCGATATAAACGCCGTCCTTAATTTCAACGCCCGTCTCGCTTGCGCACTTCTTCGCAAGCGCACGCAATTCGGGATTGTAAGCGTAGCTCATATCGGGAAATCTCACGCCGAAGCGTTCGTCATTCTTGCCTATGAGCACATTTGTGCCCATAAAGTTGATATGGTCGTTGATAAGCATAAGGTCGCCGACGGAAAAATCCTTGTTTATGCCGCCTGCGGCATTGGTTATTATCAGATTGCGAACGCCGAGCAGGTGCATAAGCCTTACGGGCAGCACAATATCCTGCATGGCGTAGCCCTCGTAGAAATGGAACCTGCCCTGCATACATATGACAGCTTTACCGGAGAGCGTTCCGACAATAAATCTTCCCTTATGACCGGGAGCGGTCGAAACGGGGAAGCCGTCAATGTCCTTGTAATCAATATATACGGGGTTTTCGATTTTCTCGCCGAGTGAACCGAGCCCCGAGCCTAAAATTATACCCGTTTCGGGGGTAACGCTGATTTTAGACTTTACAAAATCAAGCATTTTTTCAATTCTGTCCATTTTGAACCTCCGAAACAACCTCGCCGACTATCCTGTTGACCTCATAGCCGATCCTTTCAATATCAACGGTCACAAACTCGCCGTTTTTATAGAGAACTTTGCCGTCAACCATAGTCAGAACAACATCCGATTTTTCGGCAGAATAGACTATATTGTTTACAACATCGAACGACGGATACATATTCGGCTTGTCCATGTCAATAACGGTAATATCAGCCTTGAAGCCCTCCTTGATAAGACCCGTATCAAGCCTCTGCTGAGCGACTGCGCCGTTATAGGTAGCCGCTTTGAGAACAGTTTTAGGCGAAACAATATCGGCTCTGCCCGTGGTGCCTTTCGGAAGAAGCGAGGCAAGATACATCTCACGGAACATATCAAGACCGTTATTGCTTGAAGCGGAGTCAGTGCCTATTGCGACATTTATACCCTTTTCAAGCATGGAATTTATGTCGCACACGCCGCTTCCGAGCTTCAGATTACTTGCGGGGCAATGGGCAACGCTCACGCCCTTTTCCTTTATTATTTCCCTGTCCTCCTCGGAAACATAGACGCAATGGGCAAAAATTGTCGGCATTTCAAGCACGCCGGCTTCATAAAAAAGCCTTGTCGGCGTTTTGCCGTATTTCTTTATACAGCCTTCGTGCTCTGATTTTGTCTCGGAAACATGGATATGATTTACCTGACCGAAGTCGTTACTCCTTGTGAACTCGCCGAACTGCTCAATCACAGAGAGCATATTCGTGTATTCGGCATGAAGCGACATATCGATTTTAATTCTGCCGTTCTCGCTGTTGTGATACTGCTTTACGCCGTCGAGAGCCTCCCTTACACGGGGATTGTCAAAAAAGCTTTTCTCGTCCGAAAACGAAGTAATCGCCCTGCTGAAATTTATCTTCATTCCGCTCTCACAGGTCGCTTTTATAACTCCGTCCTGGAAAAAGTACATATCCGAAAACGAGGTAGTGCCGCACGCCAGCATCTCTGCAGCGGAAAGCATTGTGCCGTAATAAGCCCTGTCGGCATTGAGCCTGTCCTCAAACGGAAAAACCTTTTCATTGAGCCAACGGTCAAGCGGAAGATTTTCCGCATATCCCCGCAAAAGCGTCATCGGAGAATGAGTATGCGCATTGACAAAGCCGGGCATAAGCACCTTATTTTTGCCGTCGTACACCTCGCCGAAGCTGCCGTCGGGTTTCTCTTTTCCGACATAGGAAATTTTATCGCCGTCGGTTGCGACATACATATCGCTTTGATAATCGAAATTTTCATCGATTATACCGATTTTTTCAAATAACATAAGCACGCCTCTTAAACAGTTTCCAGCTCTATCTTTTCAATCACTACATCCTTTGACGGCTTGTTCATAAAATAATCAACCTTGACATCGGCGATTTTATCGACAACATCCATACCCTCGATTACCTGTCCGAACACGGTGTGATGATAGTCGAGCCACGGCGTACCGCCCTCCTGCTCGTACTTTTCTATACACTCGGTGGGGAAATATCTCTCGTCCGCACAGCGAAGCTGGTCGAGCATATCGTCCGAAACCTCTTTCGCCTGAACGATGAAGAACTGACTGCCGTTTGTCGCAGGACCTGCGTTTGCCATACACAAAGCGCCCCTGAAATTGTGGAGCTCGGGAGTGAATTCATCCTCAAACGGCTCGCCCCAGATGCTCTCGCCGCCCGTTCCCGTGCCGTTGGGGTCGCCGCCCTGAATCATAAAGTCCTTGATTACACGGTGGAAAATCAAGCCGTCGTAATATCCGTTTTTTGCATGGGTGAGAAAGTTTTCAACCGCCTTGGGAGCGTCCTCGCCGAAAAATTTGATTTTGATGTCGCCCATATTTGTTTTCATAACGGCAACCGTTTCGCCCTGTGCGGGCGCTGTAAACTGCTTTAACATTGTAATTTTCTCCTTTTATTCTGTGCTCTTGAGCGATTCTATCATATCAATTTTTCTCAGCTTGAAGGACATAAGAACATTGACAAGAATTGAGAAAGCCACGGTCAGCACAATGCTGAAAATATAACTGTACCATTTTATCTGCCGTGCAAACATCATCGTATCCGTTTCAACGCTGCGCATTACGAAGAAGTGCAACACAACGCCGATTATAATACCGAGTATCATACCCACGACGGTAAGGATTATGTTCTCACGGAAAACATATCTTTCAAGCTCGCCGTCGTAGAAGCCGAGTACCTTTAAGGTCGCAAGCTCACGCCTGCGCTCGGTTATGTTGATGTTATTGAGGTTATAGAGTACGACCATCGCAAGAAGTCCCGCCGAAATAATCATCAGCGCAACAATTATGTTGAGGTTACCCATAGCCTCATCCACCTGCTTTTGGGTGTCGGTGTTCATTGTAACCGAGGTTATGCCGTCAATCTGCAAAAGCTGCTTTGAAAATTCGCTGTTGTCCTGTGCGCTGCTCCTCAAAAGAAGCGTGTTAAGTGCCGCAGAGTCTCCGAACAGATTCTTGTATGCTGTCGGCGTCATATAAACATAATGATAAAGATAGTTTTCCGCAACGCCGAGAATCTTCACCTCGGCGGTCGAGGTTCCGTCCTTTTCGGTCTTAAAGGAAACGGTATCGCCCTCCTTGACGCCGAGCATTTTCGCAAGCTTTTCGGTGATGATAACGCCGTCGTCGGAAATACTTATCTGCTTATGGCCGAGCCTTGTTCTTATTGTGATGTAGTCCGAGAGATAATCGACATTCTGCGGAACAAGGATATAAGCGTTCTGCTGAGAGTCGTTCGCATTGACATAGGTAAGGGTTCTGTAGGTCTGGAGATAATCGTTAACGCCCTCTACGCCCTGAACCTCGGAGAGAAGATGCCTGCGCTCGGTTCTCGTAAGACTCTCGTCAACGGTAACCGTGCCCTGATAGTTCCAAATCTTGTTAAACTGATTTTTCGTCATTGACGAAACGGAGTCGCGGATGCCGAAGCCCACAAGCAGCAGCGCCATACAGCCGGCAACGCCGAAGAGCGTCATATAAAGTCGCTTTTTATATCTCATAAGATTTCTCAACGCCGCTTTCTGCGAGAAGTTGAGCCTTATCCAAAAGCCCTTGAATTTTTCAAGGAATATCTTTTTGCCGGTTTTCGGAGCCTCGGGTCGCATAAGCGCGGCAGGGCTTTCCTTTAACGAGCGGCGGCACGCAAACACTGCCGCTCCCGTTGTGCAAAGCACAGCTATCGCAACCGAAATTACCGCATACGGAATATTTACAAAGCTTGCCGTCTTTGTGAGGTTGACATACATAATTTTATATGTCCTCAACACAAGCCCCGGTATAAGCAACTCGCCGAGTACCGCACCGACAACTCCGCCGATAAGCGTTGCAAGAAAGGCGTAAAGCACATACTTTGCGACTATCGACTTCTTTGAATAGCCGAGAGCCTTGAATGTGCCTATCTGCGTTCTTCTCTCCTCGACCATTCTTGCCATTGTGGTAAGGCTGACAAGCGCCGCAACAAGGAAGAATATTATCGGGAACACCGTACCTACGGCGTTTATTCCCTTTGCGTCGCTCTCAAACGAAGCATAGGACGAAACAGCCTCTCTGTCCGTAACATACCATACGGGAACGGCGGTGTTTTCGATTTTCTCCTTATATTTATCCAGCTTTGCCTGTGCCGAGTCAAATTCCGCAACAAGCTCGTCCTTTGAAAGATTGTATTCCTCGGTAGCTGCGTCAAGCTGTTCCTGCTTGTCGGAGACCGTGTTCTGTGCCTCTCTGACCGCCTCGTCGCCCTGTGCGAGCTTTTCCCTCGCCTCGGCTATTGCCTCGGGGCTGCCGTTCAATATCTGCTCGGCGTTGGCTATCTGCACCTCTGCCTGCTCGATTCCCGATTTAAGGGTTGCAAGCTGACCCTGATAGAGCTGTGCCATCGCCTTATAGCTGTAAACCTGGAAAGCGGCGTCCGCATATTCCTCGGTGGTCATTGAGCCTGCGTTTTTACGAAGCTCCTCCTCCATATTCGCAATAGTTCCCGACACCTGCTCAAGCTGAGCGGAAGTCGTGTTGTACTGCGTACGCAATGTCGCAAGAGTTGTTTTTGCCTCCTCAATCTTTTGCTTGTTTTCGTCAAGACTGCCCTCCTGCAAATCAAGAAGCGCCTGTGCGTCATCAATTTCCTGACGGCGTGAGTCAATCTCTGCCTGTGCCGTGTTAAGCTCCGTCTGTGCGTCGGAAAGCTGCTGATATGCGCTCTCGAGCTGAGCCATAGCCTTTTGCTTTTTTTCTTCAAAGCGAGCCTCGGCTTTGTCAATCAAATCGCCCGACTCGTTCTTGAACTCGTCGTATCTGACATTACAACGGGTCTCCGCTATCGTATTTATGTTTGAAACAACGCTGTCAACAAGGCGTGAATATTTTCCGGAGAAGCAGTTGAGCTCCGCCGCACCGTTGACGGTAACAAATATCTTTGTGAAAGCCGTAAGGGTAAACGCCTCTTTCGGGATTACAAGGAAAGCGTCAATCGTTCCGTTGCCTATTGAGGTCGTTCCCCTGTCGTCGCTGAGGTAATAAGAGGTTGTGCCCACGCCGACTATCGTAAACTCGTCGGTCGCAAGTGTGTCCGAAAGCTCGTCGTCCGTACCCATAGAAAGCTTTACGGTGTCGCCTATCTGATAGCCCGTCTTTTCAAGAAAAAGCTTATCGGCGATACATTCGTTGTACTTTTCGGGGTATCTGCCCTCGGTTACCTTTACAAGATTTATCCTGTCGGTCAGCGAAAGAACCGTAGTTACAATCTCGCTGTCCGTACCCGAGCAGAGAAAATCTCCGCTGTATGCGCCCTCGGCGTCCTTAATTCCTGCGATTTTAAGCAGCTCGACAATGTCCTTGCCCGTCATACCGAGAGTACCCTGAATACAGATATCCATCATATTTTCCGAGTCGTAGGTCTTGTCTGCGGAGGATTTCATAGCGGGCGTCGCCGCCTTTATTCCCGAAAAGAAAGCCGTTCCGAGAGCAACTATCAGAAGTATAGAAAGAAACCTCGCAAAGCTGCCCTTTACTTCACGACGGAAGTCTTTTTGTAACGATTTTGTCATTTCTTTCTTCCTTTACCATTCAATGTATTCGACGGGAGTGGGCTTTTCATTGAGCAAAAGCTTATCGACTCTACCGTTCTTTACCTTGATTACCTTGTCTGCCATGGGAGCGAGTGCCGAGTTGTGCGTGATTACGATTACCGTAACGCCCTTTTCACGGCAGGTGTCCTGCAAAAGCTTCAATATGGATTTACCCGTTATGTAGTCGAGCGCACCCGTCGGCTCGTCGCACAAAAGGAGCTTCGGATTCTTCGCAAGAGCCCTCGCAATGGATACTCTCTGCTGCTCGCCGCCCGACAGCTGAGACGGGAAGTTATCAAGCCTGTTGGAAAGTCCGACCTCCTTTAACACATCTGAAGCGTCAAGAGGATTTTTTGAAATCTGCAAAGCAAGCTCTACATTTTCAAGCGCCGTGAGGTTGCCGACAAGATTATAGAACTGGAAAACAAAGCCCACATCGTCGCGCCTGTATGCCGTAAGCTGTGATTCGTTGTATTTTGTAATATCTGCGTTATCGACAAAGATGGTGCCCGAGGTTGCCGTATCCATGCCGCCGAGAATGTTAAGAATTGTGGTTTTGCCGGCACCCGACGGGCCGACAATTACGACAAATTCGCCCTTCTCAATTCCGAAGCCGATTTCGTCAACCGCTTTTATCTCAACCTCGCCTGTTTTATATGTTTTTGTTACATTACGGACTTCAATAAACGCCATATTGCAAACCTCTCCTATTGTAAAAATATATACCTTAATATTGTATCACAACATAAACCGAATTTCCATAGTAAATATCATAATTAAAATTCTGTTCATATAATTATGTGCCGATTTCGGGACGAAACGGCGCCCGTGAGAGCAAATGAAAAATGAATAATGAAGGATGAATAATTGCAGGTGTTTCGCACGGATTGAAAATTATGTTGCATCGTAGGGACAGGGCTCGCCCCTGTCCGTAAATCCTCAAAAGTCGGTAGTGACAGTGCCGTAGGGCGGGGGCTTGCTCCCGCCGTAAGAATGCCTATAGCAAGCTATAAATTGCGAACAAGAATAGGCTCCCTCTGACGAGGGAGCTGTCAAACACAGAGCGTTTGACTGAGGGAGAGATAACGAAAATTTGATATTTACTGCCTCTCTCCTTCCGACACGCCTGCGGCGTGCCACCTATTGCCCTCTTGCGGTACCCGATTTCGTTAATGCGGCTTGGAGCGCCGCACGAAATCGACCGCTGCGCCAACAGATGCTCCCTTTATCCGCCACAGGCGGTGGGCGCATATGTTGCCCGTCAGAGGAAGGCTTGGCTCTACTAATATTTAATTCTATGTTTATTAGCGGCGGGAGCAAGCCCCCGCCCTACACTGTTCGCTATAATTTTCAATCCGTGCGAAGCACCCGCAATTTTTCATTTTTCATTCTTCACTATTCACTCTTATCTCGCCCGCAAGGGCGCTGCACCCGCCCTACCCGATAAGGCAACGCACGACCCGTAGGGGCGACCTGCGGTCGCCCGTCAATTTCAGCAGGAATTAAAAGCGGGCGAACACAGTTCGCCCCTACGATATATGATATGTTTTTCAAGTTGTGCGTTCAGCCTCCCTTGTGTAAAGGGAGGTGACGAACGAATGTGAGGCGGAGGGATTGTAGGGTTGTTCTTATATGATTTTGTAAAAATCCCTCAGTCATTTTTCAAAAGAAAAATGACAGCTCCCTCGTCAGAGGGAGCCTGTATCGGACAGGGCAAGCCCTGTCCCTACGCTGTTCACTATAATTTCATTTCGTACATATCCCCCGCAAAAACAAAAGACGCACTCAACGAGTGCGTCAAAATTTGTTATGTATTTAATTATTCGTCCTTATCATTTTTCTTTCTTGTAAGGAGAAGTACTGCGCCCGCTGCAAGAGCAACCGCCGTAACCGCAGGGATTGCATAGTCGCCTGTCGCGGGAATGTCGGTCGGGTTGGAGTTGCTTCCGCTGTTGCTGTTGTTTCCGTTATTGTTATTGTTGTTGCTGTCCTTTTTGAGGAGATTTGCGAGAGCGGAGGTTATTGTGCTTATAGCGTCGCCGAAGCCTCTGAACAGCTGAGCCAAGTCAGCCGGAGTGTAGCCCTCAAAGATTTTGTCAAGAGCGCCTGTCGTAGCCTCATCCGAAGAGATTGCGGCCAAAATGGTATCTCTCTCCTCGGCTGTGATTGTTTTGTTTTTATAGAGCTCGTTGACGATTGCTTTACCTTCGTCAAGAGTGATAACTTTGTTGCCTATAAGGGAAACAAGAACGCTTTGAATTTGCGTTGCATTAAGCTTTGAAAGGACATCGACATATTTCTGAAGATCCTCGCTCAGCTCCGAGGAATCGTCGGGCTTCTGAGTTGTAGCGCTTGTGGTAGTCTCAGTCGGATAAATCGTATCGATGATTGCGCCCGTGATAAGCGTTGTAAGAGCAGCGGCGGCACTGTCCGAGAAGCCTGCATCCGCCTTAACTGCCGCAACAGCCGCAGAAACCAACGCTTTGAGTGAAGAAGCGTCGTTATCATAAGCCGTTTTGTATGCCGAATAATCGGTAATGCCGGCAATGACATTATTTTTAATGACTGTTCTGCCCATTATTGTTTCGGGATCGTATCCCTTTTCGACAGAAGCCAAAACAAGGTCTGCAACCTGCTTCTGCTGAGCGTCGGTCAACGCGTCGACATTGGCACCTGCGAAAGCCGGAACGCAAACCGTGAACAACAATGATAAAACAACCAAAACTGACATTACTTTTTTCATATCACGTTATTTCCCTTCATTAACGCCGCTGATAGGCATAATCTCTTTTATACAAATTGAATTATATCAGTTTGGCAATTCAATGTCAACATAATTGTTGAATAATTTATCAAAAACAAGCATAAATTTTCACAAAATTTTTGACAATACTAATAAAGCAAACGCAGTCGGAGAGGATAAAAAATGAGTAAAAAGAACAAAAGATCACGCAAGGAAGTAACCGAAAAGGTCGACAGACTCACGCAGGAATTCGCCGATATTTGGGACGGCTCGAACGAGGAAATAAACTCGGATGTGCTCGGCAGCTACACGGGAAATCCCACCGAGGTTGACAGACCCGTACAGGATGCAGACGACTTATAATATATATACTATTAAAAATATGCAAAAAAGGCTTGCAATCGTAATAGATATGTGTTATTATACCAAAGTACGAATACAGTTAAGTTGAGAGTGGGTTTTGAAACCCGCTCTCTTAATTTTATGGAGGGAATTATGGCGGAAAAGAAAAAGAACACCGTTTCCGTTGTGTGGGACATCGCAAAGCCGCTTGCAGAAGAGCTCGGCTTACAGCTCTGGGACATCCGTTTCCTTAAAGAGGGTGTAAACTGGTATCTTCGCATAATTATCGACAGGGACGACAGACCCGTTGATATTGACGACTGCGTTAATATGAGCCACGCCATCGACGAGCCGCTCGACAGATACGACCCCATCGACCGAAGCTACTCCTTGCAGGTTCAGTCGCCGGGTATTGAGAGAGAGCTTACAAGAGATTTTCACTTTGAAAAGTATCTCGGTGAAAAGGTTACGGTTAAATTTATCCGTGCGGTAGACGGAAAGCGTGAGTACAAGGGTACTCTCGCCTCTTATGACAACGGCGATATCAGGGTTACTCTTGAAAACGGAGAAGCCCTTGAATTTAATAAAAAAGACACATCGTGGGTAAAGCTCGATGATTTTGGAGGTTTTGAAAAAGATGAATAAGGAATTTTTTGAAGCGGTTGCGCTTATGGAAAAGGAAAAGGGTATTCCCGCAGAGTATCTCTACGAGAAAATTCAGAGCGCAATTGTGGTTGCCGTTAAAAAGGAATACAACGGCAAGGATGTTATCAGCTGCGAAATCGATCCCGAAAAAAGTGAAATGAACGTGTATTACTGCCGCACGGTAGTTGACGAGGTCGAAGACCCCGACGCTGAAATTTCTCTTGAAGACGCACAGGAAATCAAAAAGAAATACAAGGTCGGCGACATTGTAAAGGTTAAGCTCGGCAAAAAGGACTTCGGAAGAATTGCCGCACAGACCGCAAAGCATGTTATCCGTCAGGGAATCAGGGATGCTGAAAAGGGTCAGATTCTCGAAGAGTTCCAGTCAAAAAATCAGGAGCTTGTTACGGCAAAGGTTCAGCGCGTCGACCCCGTTACGGGCAACGCTACGCTTGAAATCGGCAAGGCGGAGGCTATCCTCCCGAAATCGGAGCAGGTGCCCGACGAGGTTCTTCGCGAGGATCAGCTTATAAAGGTATTTATCGTCGATGTCAAGAACACCGACAAGGGTCCCAAGGCTATGATTTCAAGAAAGCACCCCGGTCTTGTAAGACGCCTTTTCGAGCTTGAGGTTCCCGAGATTTACGAGGGTACGGTTATTATCGACTCCGTTGCCCGTGAAGCAGGCGCAAGAACGAAAATCGCCGTTCACTCAAAGGACGAAAATGTTGACGCAATCGGCGCATGCATAGGTCCCAAGGGCACAAGAGTAAATCAGATAGTCGATATTCTCGGCGGCGAAAAGATTGACATAATCAATTACAGCGAAAATCCCGAGGAATTCATTGCGGCGGCTCTCGCTCCCGCAAATGTGCTCAAGGTTGAAATTGAGGACGCGGAAAAGAAGGTTTGCCACGTTACCGTTCCCGACCATCAGCTCTCGCTTGCTATCGGCAACAAGGGTCAGAACGCACGCCTCGCCGCTCACCTCACGGGTTGGAAAATCGATATCAAGCCCGAAAGCGGCTTCTACGAGGGTTAAGCTTAAAGCAATTTACTTATCATAACGGCAGGAGATGAAAAAATGGCAGTTAAAAAAATCCCGATGCGAAAATGCTTTGGCTGTATGGAGCAAAAGCCCAAAAAGGAGCTTGTCCGCGTCGTAAAAAGCGCCGACGGCGACATAAGCCTTGACCTTACGGGAAAGAAAAACGGCAGAGGCGCATATATTTGCCCGAATGTTTCCTGCCTTGAAAAGGCAAAGAAGGCAAAGCGCATCGAGCGTGCATTTGAGTGCGCAATCCCTGCGGAGGTTTACGAGGCTATGGAGAGTGAACTGAAAAATGAATGACAGGGCGTTAAATCTGCTCGGCATGGCAAGACGGGCAGACAAGATAAGCCTCGGCCATGACGCAAGCGTTGCGGCGATAAAGGACGGTAAAGCAAGGCTTTGTATTTTAAGCTCGGACGCTTCCGAAAGACTCAAAGACGAAATGGGCTCGCTTTGCGACAGCCGTAAAACCGACCATACGGTTCTTGAGCGCACGATGGACGAATTCGGAGCGGCGCTCGGCTGCAAAACAACGGCGGTGCTGACCGTCAACGACAGAGGCTTTGCCGAAAGATTGGCTCAACTCATAAGGGAGGAATAATATTATATGGCGATTAAAAAGAATAAATTGAACGAAGTCGCTAAGGACTTCAATATACAAAGCAAGGCTCTTATAGAGCTTCTTGCAAAATATTTCGACGGGGAGAAAAAGTCGCAGACAGCTCTTGAAGACAAGGAAATGGATGTTGTTTTCGACATTCTGACAAAACAGCACTCCGTTGACAATTTTGACGCATATTTCGCAATGCAGCAGGAGAAAAAGAAAGAGCCTGCGAAGAAAGAGCCTGCAAAGAAGGCTGAGGACAAAAAGCCTTCGGCTAAGCACGGGGAAAATGCGAACAATAACAAGGCGAAGCCCTCGACTACGGCTCAGGAGCTTCCCAAGAAAAAGGTAAAGGACCCGAACAAGCCCATGCAGTCGAGAACAAAGGGTGAAATCCGCCACATCGACACGAGAGCGGGATCGGTTGACCTTGACAAGTACAATGAAAGATACGAGAACATTGCCCCCGCAAACAACAGGAATTCGGACAATGTTGTCAGAAAGCAGAAGCTTAACCAGAAGTCGAAGCAGTACCGCAAGCAGGGCATGAGAAGCCACAAGCACGAAACTGAGGCTGAAAGGCTCAAGAGAATTGCGGCGGAGAGAGCAAAGAAGCAGATTAAGATTACCGTTCCCGAGGAAATTACGGTCGGCGAGCTTGCCGCATTGCTCAAAATGACTGCGGCGGAGGTTATCAAAAAGCTCTTCGCACTCGGTATGATGGCTACCGTAAACGAGGTTATTGACTACGATACGGCTGAAATCGTTGCAACAGAGCTCGGCGCAAAGGTAGAAAAAGAGGTTGTGGTTACGATTGAAGAGAGAATTATCGACGACACCGAGGACGCCGAGGAGGACCTCGTCCACCGTGATCCCGTCGTTGTCGTTATGGGTCATGTCGACCACGGTAAGACCTCGCTTCTCGACGCTATCAGAAACACCTCGGTTACCTCAACGGAGGCGGGCGGTATCACGCAGCATATCGGCGCTTACAGGGTGCAGACTCCCGAGGGCAAGATTACATTCCTTGACACCCCCGGCCATGCGGCGTTCACTTCGATGCGTGCAAGAGGTGCAATGGCTACGGATATAGCAATCCTCGTTGTTGCGGCTGATGACGGTATTATGCCCCAGACCATTGAGGCAATAAACCACGCAAAGGCTGCCGAGGTTTCCATTATCGTTGCAATAAACAAAATGGATAAGCCCGGCGCTTCGCCGGATAAAATTATGCAGCAGCTCACCGAGCACGACCTTGTTCCCGAGGAATGGGGCGGAGATGTTATCTGCATCCCCGTTTCGGCAAAAACGCATCAGGGCATCGACAAGGTGCTTGAATCCATCAACCTTGTTGCGGAAATGCTCGAATTGAAGGCTAATCCGAACCGTGCGGCAAAGGGCGTTGTTATTGAGGCAAAGCTCGACAAGGGCAGAGGTCCCGTTGCGACGGTGCTTGTACAGAACGGTACTCTTAAAACGGGAGATACGATAGTTGCGGGCACGGCAGTCGGCAGAGTAAGAGTAATGACGAACGAAAACGGCAAGGTACTCGATTCGGCAGGTCCGTCAGTTCCCGTTGAGATTATGGGTCTTGCCGAAGTTCCGCAGGCAGGCGACACCTTTGACGCAGTTTCTGACGAAAAGCTTGCCCGTGAGCTCGTTGAGCAGAGAAAGAGAGAGGCTAAGGAGGAAGAATTCAAGCAGTATCAGAAGGTTACTCTCGACAACCTCTTCTCCTCGATTTCCCAGGGCGATATGAAGGAGCTCAACATCATCGTCAAAGCCGATGTTCAGGGCTCGGTTGAGGCTGTTAAGCAGAATATCGAAAAGCTCTCAAACGACGAGGTAAAGGTAAAGGTTATCCACGGCAGCGTAGGTGCGGTAAACGAGTCGGATGTTATGCTCGCAAACGCTTCAAACGCAATTATCGTCGGCTTCAATGTCCGTCCCGACCCCGTTGCGGCTGAAATTGCCGAGAGAGACGGCGTTGATATGAGAATGTACAGGGTAATTTACGACTGTATCGAAGAGCTTGAAGCGGCTATCAAGGGTATGCTTGCTCCGAAGTTCCGTGAGGTCGTTCTCGGCAGAGCGGAGGTTCGTAACGTATTTAAGCTTTCGTCTGCGGGTATGATTGCAGGCTCGTATGTTCTTGACGGTAAGATTACAAGAAATTCACAGATAAGAGTTGTAAGAGACGGTATCGTTATCTTTGAAGACGCAATTGCTTCTCTTAAACGCTTTAAGGAGGACGCAAAGGAAGTCGCTTCCGGCTATGAGTGCGGCGTGGGACTTGAAAAGTTCAACGACATCAAAGAGGGCGATATTCTCGAGGCGTTCGTAATGGAAGAAGTTAAAGCTTAACGCTTTTTCGGAGGTAAAAATGGCTGGTTACAGACAGGACAGAGTGTCCGAGGATATAAAGCGTGAAATAATCGCCGTGATGAGAGAGCTCAAGGACCCGAGAGTTAAGGATAAAATGCTCACGGTCGTAAGGGTCGAGGTAAGTCATGACCTTTCGTTTGCAAAGGTATATGTCAGCGCTCTTGACGGCATAGACTCGGCGAAAGAGGCTGTAAAGGGTCTTGTCAGCGCAACGGGCAGAATAAGGCACGAGGTCGGCTCAAGGCTCAGACTTCGCAAAACGCCCGAAATCAAATTTGTTGCCGACGACTCCGTTGAACACGGTATGGAAATTTTCAAAAAAATCGAAAGTCTTACGAGGGATAAAGATGAATAAAATCGACGAAAAATCGGCAGCCCGTCTGCTGAAGGAAAACGATAATATTCTTATACTCACGCACAGGAACCCCGACGGGGACACGATAGGCTGCGGCTTTGCCCTTTTGCACACGCTTAAAAGGCTCGGCAAAAAGGTAAAGGTCGTATGCACCGACCCGTTCCCCGAAAAATACGGCTATATAACATACGGAAACACCGACGATGTCGGGGAAAATCCGTATGTTGTCGCCGTTGATGTTGCGGATATGGAGCTTATAGGTCCCGAGCTTCGGGAGAAGTACGAAAACAGCGTGGATTTGTGCATCGATCACCATATTTCAAACAGAGAATTTGCAAAAAATCTCTGCCTGCGTGAATGTGCGGCGGCGTGCGAGATAATCTACGATGTTATTAAGGCTATGGGCATTAAAATCGACAAAACGGTTGCCGACTGCCTTTATACGGGCATTTCGACGGACACGGGCTGTTTTCTCTTTTCAAATGTTACCGAGAGAACGCATATCATTGCGGCTGATTTAATCGGTCTCGGCGCAAACTTCGTTGACATCAACAGAATTATGTTTGAAACAAAGTCGCTCGGCTATTTCAAGCTTGAAGCGGCGGCGCTCAACACGGTTGAAATGTACTTCGGCGGAAAATGCGCCTTTATGACGGTTACGCAGGAAATGCAGCGGCAGGCAGGCACAAAGGACGGCGACTGCGACGGACTTGCGGGACTTCCGAGGAAAATCGAGGGAGTTCTTATTGCGGCAACCTTCCGTGAGACAAAAGACGGAAAATTCAAAATTTCAATGCGTTCGCACGCACCGATTGACGCGTCAAAAATCTGTATGAGGTTCGGCGGCGGCGGCCACGCAAGGGCGGCAGGCTGTACATTTGAGCCCGAAACGCTCGATGAAAGCAAGAAAAAGCTGTTATCTATAATAGAAACGGAACTTAAAAATATATGACGGGTATCATTTTGCTTGACAAACCGAACAATATGACCTCCTTTTCGGCAGTGAACAGGGTAAGACGCCTGCTGTCGGTAAAAAAGGCAGGACACACGGGAACGCTCGACCCTATGGCTACGGGCGTTCTTCCCATTGCGCTGTCAAGCTGCACAAGGTTTATAGATTTTCTCCCCGTTCACGACAAGGCGTATGTCGCCGAAGCCCGGCTCGGGGTTACTACCGACACGCTCGACTCGACGGGAACGGTGCTTTCCGAAAACGAGGTAAGCGTTACACAAGAGGCGTTTGAAAAAGTTATTAAAAATTATATCGGCACAATAAAGCAGATACCCCCTATGTATTCGGCAATAAGCAAGGACGGCAAAAGACTCTATGAGTTGGCACGGCAAGGCATTGAAATTGAGAGGGAGGCAAGGGAGATTAACATTTACTCGCTCTCGCTCACATTCTTTGAAAACGACCGCTTCGGCATATCTGTCGAATGCTCCGCAGGCACATACATAAGAAGCCTTATAGACGACATAGGCAGAGAGCTCGGCTGCGGAGCCGTAATGACCGCGCTTCGCAGGACTGCGGCAAACGGCTTTTCTATCGAAAACTGCGTTACGCTCGAAGAGCTTGAAAAAGCGGTGAGCGAGAACAGACAAAACGAATATATCACGCCTGTTGAAAAGTGCTTCGACATCTACCCCGACATTACCGTCACAGAGGGTCAGGCAAAGCGTTTTTCAAACGGCGGCGAGTTGTCGCGCGACAGGTTGAGGGAAAATCCCACGGACGGAATTTACAGGGTGTATTCCCCCGAGGGCTTTTTCCTCGGGCTCGGGGAAATCGAAACAGAGTGCGAATATCTTAAAGTAAAGAGGGTGTTTGTCCGTGAATGAAAAGTCCCTTGCGTTAGGCACATTTGACGGGCTTCACACAGGGCATTTACAGGTTATAAAGCAGGCAAAGGACAGCCGATACGAGCCCTGCGTTCTGCTTTTCGACGCCCACCCCCTCTCGGTAATTACGGGAAAAGCCCCCTGCTCGCTCATAAGCGACGAAATGAGAAGGGAAATCATCGAAAGCCTCGGCGTTAAGGTTATAGACATAAGTTTTTCGGAAATTGCCGATATGCCGTACGATGAGTTCTTCAAAAAATATCTTGTGGCAAAGTATCACGCAAAGGCTCTCTCCTGCGGAGAAAATTACACCTTCGGCGCAGGCGGCAAGGGCAATGTCGAAAAATTAAAGGCGCTTTGCGACGAATACGGCGTAGAATTGCACATTGCTCCTACGCAGACCTATAAGGGTGAAGCCATAAGCTCGACCAAAATCCGTACGCTGCTCGAAAACGGAAGCATAGAGGACGCCAACGCAATGCTCGGCAGGGAGTTTTCCTACCGTTCGGCGGTCGTTGACGGAGACAGACGGGGCAGGACGCTCGGCTTCCCGACTGCGAACCAATACTTCCCCGACAATTTTGTGAAGCTTAAATTCGGCGTTTACGCTTCAAAGACCGTAATTGACGGCGAAATTTTCCCGTCGGTCACAAATATAGGAATACGCCCGACCGTTTATACCGAACGCTACAGGAGCGAGACCTACATAATCAATTTTCAGGGCAACATTTACGGCAAAAAAATTGAAGTACGGCTCACTCGGTTTTTGCGCCCGGAAAAGAAATTCGCCACGCTGACTGAGCTTTCCCGCGCAATTGAGCACGACAGTGAAAAATCTCAGGAATTATTTTCCGATACCTCTTGCATTATTTGAATAAAAATTGTAAAATGAATATATTATAATTTATTGAAAGGTGTTAAAACTATGTGGGCATTAAAAGTTGCATACTACCGTGCTTATCAGAAAGTAATGAAGGTTATGCTTTACTTCCTTGATTGGTCGGAACCCCAGCTTCTTACAGGACCCGGTTCAATCCGCAAATTGCCGGCTGTAATCAAAGAAAAAGGTATCGGTAAGGTTATGATTGTTACCGATAAAGGTCTTATGAGCCTTAATTTGCTCGACGGACTTTTTGAAGAGCTTGAAAACGCAGGCATCAGCTATGTTGTTTATGACGGCGTTCAGCCCAACCCCTCGATTGAAAACATCGAAGAAGCAAGAGAAATGTTCGTTTCCAACGGCTGTGAAGCTATGATAGCTTTCGGCGGCGGTTCTCCCATGGACTGTGCTAAGGCTGCTTGCGCAAGAGTTGTAAGACCGAACAAGACCATTCCGCAGATGAGAGGCGTTATGAAGGTAATGCACAAGCTTCCTCCTTTCTTCGCTGTTCCCACTACTGCAGGTACAGGTTCGGAAACAACCGTTGCGGCTGTTGTTTCAAACACACAGACTCACGAAAAATACGCTATCAATGACCCGTGTCTCCGCCCTAAGTTTGCGGTTCTCGACCCCGAGCTTACGACAGGTCTTCCCCAGAAGATTACCTCGACAACAGGTCTTGACGCCCTCACCCATGCGGTTGAGGCATACATAGGCAAATCAAACGTTCCCTCTACAAGAGATTATGCGGAAAAGGCTACAAAGCTCATCTTTGAAAACCTTGAAACCTGCTACAACGACGGCAAGAATGTTGAAGCAAGAGGTCAGATGCTCCTTGCATCTTTCTATGCGGGTATGGCTTTCACAAGAGCATATGTAGGCTATGTTCACGCTATTGCGCATAACCTCGGCGGTATGTACGGTATTCCGCACGGTCTTGCAAATGCGGTAATTCTTCCTCACATGCTTGACGAATACGGCTCGGCGATTTATCCGCAGCTTGCAAAGCTTGCAGATATAGTCGGAATTCAGGGTCAGACCGTAGAGGAAAAGGCTAAGGGCTTCATTGCCGAGATTAAGGCTATGAACGAGAGAATGGCAATCCCCACAGGCTTTGAGCAGATTAAGGACGAGGATATCCCGACTATCGTCGAGAGAGCAATGAAAGAAGCTCATCCGCTCTATCCCACTCCCGTTATCTTTGACGCTGACAGACTTACACAGATTGTCAAGAAGCTCAAGGCATAATCACAGTCAGGAAGTTTCAATATAGACTTTGGCGTTTACCCGGGTGCTTTCGTTTAAGGTGCCCGGGTATTTTTTGCCTGAAAACAGAAAAAAAGAGTTGATAAACTGAACTGCCCCAGATTGTGCAGACAGTACAAAAAGAGCCTACTTGAAGCAGAAAATTAAATTTTAAGCAACAAACTGATATCGAGAACCAATTTGATGCTTTGTTCTTTATCCATTTTATATGCAACAATGCTATTTTTATATTATATAATAATTATAAGATATTTATTTTAACTTTCAATATATATTGCAAAATTAATAATTACCGTCAATTTACATTCAAATTTGCATATACTATTATTACTTGACATTATCACGGAATACCGTTATAATTTAATTAAGGTGGTGATAGCGTGAATGTTAATTATTTAGTTGCCGAAAAGCAAATTTCTAAATACAATTTATCAAAATCAACAGGCATACCGTATTCCACGATAAGCGATATCTGCAATGGAAAAACTACGCTTGAAAATTGCAATGCAAAAACAGTCTATGAACTGTCAAAATTCTTTGATGTTTCGATGGAAGATTTGCTTTATAAAGACAATGATGTTCGTTATGATTTCGAGGCTTTTAAGAGTAATGTTCGTCATCAACTTAAAGAATTGGGTTTCAAAAAATTTATTGTGTCTGTTTTGAAAACCGATGAAATTACCGATTATATGAACAAAAAATGGTACCCTGAAGCGTTATATCTATTGGCAATGCTTGATTATGTCAGCAGGATAAACAATATTCCCATTTACAAAAAATACAATTCATATCGTTCTGCAAAGCTTAGTGAAGTAATTTATCCGGCAAGCGTTGTAGCCGAGGCAAAAGTTATGAATGATAAGAATATTTTGAAGAATTCTGTTACTGATTCTATACCGGAATTTATGCGTTTTAATATTGTTGAAAGCGAGGTGTTTGATGTTGCATAACGATATTCAAAAGAATATGATTGATATGTATCTCAAAGAGCTTGCAAAGGAATTCAAACGCCTAACAGGCAGAAAAACTTCAGCTGAAATTATAATTGTAGGAGGCGGTTCGGTTCTTCTTAATTATGATTTCAGAATGAACAGCGTTGATGTTGATGCTTTTAATACCTATGACAGTGCAATTAAAGATGCTGCCCAGATTGTTGCAGATAAATATGATTTATCGCAACAATGGCTTAATGATGATTTTAAGAAAACGGCATCATATTCGTCAAAGCTCAGGCAGTATTCGGCATATTACAAAACTTTCGGAAATGTGCTGGAAATCAGAACCGTCAACAGAGAATATTTGATTGCAATGAAAATGGTATCTGGTAGGAAATATAAAAATGATTTGTCAGATATTCTCGGGATTTTATATTATCATTATAAAAATAATGATGAGATAGTGTATTCTGAAATTGAACAGTCTGTAATAAATTTGTATGGTGATTTTAGCAGAATTAAAGATGAGGTTGTTAAGTTTGTAAAATCAGCCATTGATAACAAAACTTTTGTTGATGGTTATAATTTGCAAAAGAAAAACGAGCAAAATATAAAGGATAATTTAATTCAATTCGAAGAAAAATACGAGAATGTTTTGGACGAAGATAATATAGATGATATTATAAATAAATTAAGTGAATGAAAAATGAGCCGAGAGGGTGTACTCTTGGCTCATTTTTATGGTTATGCAAGTTTTATACCGCTATGCAAAATTCGTATGTAATCGGCTGAATTTGGTTGTTTTTAGACCAATTTGTACGCCGGAAATGCACAGTTCGTACAGGACACATTACATTGAATTTTATATAAGGCTTAACTGCTCGCCCATATCCTCGCTTGAGAGGGTCGAGCCTGCTGCGGGGAGAGTCCTTGTCCTGTACCTTGCAGGCTTTACGAACATATCCTCCGTAAAGTCGGCAACGCTTTCAAGGCGGTGATTTTTCCTCTGCGTCATAACGCCCACGCCCTGAGTGTCCTTTGTGGTCTTGGGCGATACCGCACCCGTGTTGAGCAGCAATATCCTGCCGGAGGTGGATTTCATTACGATTTCGCAGTCCTCTTTAATCTGCTTAATTGCAACTGTCGGGAACTTATCGCAATAAGCCTTGATGAGCTTCTTTCTGTTCGTCTTTGTCTCATATGCGCTCATATCGACCTTTGCGACCTTGCCGTTTTCAAAGAAAAAGAGCATATAGCCTTTATAATCGGTCGTTACAGCCATATAGACCGCAGACTCGTCCTTGTCCATCTGCAAGGCGGAAGCCACGAAGTCGCCGAGCACGCTCGCCTTGGTGTCCGAGAAATCGGCAGCCTTTGCCTTATAGACCTGACATTTGTCTGTAAAGAACAGCAAATCGGTGTTGTTGGAAGCCTCGACGGTCTGAACGATTTCATCGCCCTCTTTGAGCTTCTGCTCCCCGCTCATACGAAGCGACTGTGGGGTAATCTTTTTGAAATATCCCTCCTTCGTAAAGAAAAGGGTAACGGGATAATCGGGGATTTCCTCAATTTCTTCGTCGTCCTCCTCGGCGTCGGCAAAGATAATCTCGGTTCTCCTCGGCTTGTCGTACTTCTCGACGACCTCTTTAAGCTCGGATATGATAATCTTCTTGACTCTCGATTTTGAGGAAAGAATATCCTCCATATCCTCAATATCTTTTCTCAATTGCTCAATGTCCGCCGTGCGCTTTAAGATATATTCACGGTTAAGGTGGCGCAGCTTGATTTCCGCAACATATTCAGCTTGGATTTTATCAATTCCGAAGCCTATCATCAAGTTCGGAACGACCTCCTGCTCCTCGTCCGTAGAGCGGATAATCTTAATCGCCTTGTCAATATCGAGAAGAATTTTCTGCAAGCCCTCAAGCAAATGAAGTCTGTCCTTTGCCTTTGAGAGGTCAAAATAAACTCTTCTGTTCACACACTGCGTTCTGAACGCAATCCATTCAAGCAAAAGCTCACGAACGCCCAAAACCTGCGGCGTACCGGCAATAAGCACATTGAAATTACAGCCGAACGAGTCCTCCAACGGGGTCGACTTGAACAGCCTTTTCATAAGCTTGTCGGGGTCCGTGCCTCGCTTTAAGTCGATTGTGATTTTAAGACCCTTTTTGTCGGTCTCGTCACGGATGTCGGAAATTTCCTTGACCTTACCTGCCTTTGCAAGGTCGATTATCTTGTCAATAATCGCCTCGCTCGTTGTGGTGGCGGGAATTTCATATATATCGATACAGTTCGAGGACTTATCGTAATTATACTTTGCACGCAGCTTGAAGCTTCCCCTGCCCGTGCGATAAATCTCACGCATAAGCGCTTCGTCGTATATAATCTGACCGCCGCCGATAAAATCTGGCGCTTTGAGAGTTTCCGTAATATCTGCGTCGGGGTCCTTGATAAGCTCTATCGTGGTATTGCAAATTTCGCCGAGGTTAAACGAACAGATATTTGACGCCATACCGACGGCGATACCCATATTGGCGTTTACAAGCACCGACGGGAAGGTTACGGGGAACAGCGTCGGCTCCTGCATTGAGTTGTCATAGTTCGGGACAAAATCGACGGTGTCCTTGTCAATATCCCTGAAAAGCTCTGCGGCAATGGGGGCAAGCTTTGCCTCGGTATATCTCGAAGCCGCATACTGCATATTCTTTGAATAGGACTTACCGAAGTTACCCTTCGACTCAACATACGGGTGCAGCAAACTCTCGTTGCCCCGTGCAAGTCTTATCATAGTCTCGTAAATAGCCGCGTCGCCGTGAGGGTTCAGCTGCATGGTTCGTCCGACTATGTTGGCGCTCTTGACCGTAGGTCCGTTGAGAAGTCCCATCTTATACATTGTATAGAGCAATTTCCTGTGCGAGGGCTTAAAGCCGTCGATTTCGGGTATCGCTCTCGACATTATGACGCTCATGGCATAAGGCATATAGTTTACCTCGAGAGTGTCGATAATGTTCTGATGTACCACCTCTCCCGCACCCGAGATATGAGCGTTTTGGTTCAAATCCTCTTCGTGGGAAATTTCGGTTTTCTTTTTCTTAGCCATTTGGTTCTCCTCGTGTTACTGATTTCGTTTGTCGCCTAAAATATACAGCTGTTTTTTCAGCCTCCCTTGTAAAGGGAGGTGGGTTGCCGTATCCTGTGGCGGATAAAGAGAGCATCTGTCGTCACCGCGGTCGATTTGTGCGGCGCTCCAAGCCGCATTTTCATATCAAATTTGATTCGTGCTTCCGCCCCATCTCCGAGGGGGCTGTCATTTTTTCACGGAAAAAATGACTGGGGGAGTTAATTCTATAATTTGATGTAACTTATTTTAACTCCTTCAGTTTCGCTTCGCTCAACAGCTCCCTCGGGGAGGGAGCGGAACTGGGTATTTGTCAAAAAGTTGACAAAAACATTGAGGGAAATCATAAAGAAGCTTCA
>CAVAPB010000027.1:0-22938 GCA_963590415.1 Anaerovoracaceae bacterium
GTTAAATCGGTGATTTTTAATAAAATATTTGTTGCCTGAAAGGCTATGGTGATTATTATGGGTATGACAATGACTCAGAAAATCCTTGCTTCTCACGCAGGTCTTGAAAGCGTTGAAGCGGGACAGCTTATAAATGCAAAGCTCGACATCGTGCTCGGCAACGACATCACAACGCCCGTTGCCGTAAACGAGTTTGAAAAGGCGGGCTTTGACAAGGTGTTTGACAAGGACCATATCGCAATAGTCCTCGACCACTTTGTACCCAACAAGGACATCAAGGCGGCAGAGCAGTCAAAGCAGTGCCGTGAATTTGCCTGCGAGCACTGCGTAAGCCATTTTTACGATGTCGGTAAAATGGGAATTGAGCATGCTCTTCTTCCCGAGCAGGGCGTTGTTACCGCAGGCGACTGCATTATCGGCGCAGACAGCCACACCTGTACTTACGGAGCTTTGGGCGCTTTCTCAACAGGCGTCGGCTCGACGGATATGGCGGCAGGTATGGCAACGGGTATGGCTTGGTTCAAGGTCCCGTCGGCTATTAAGTTTGAGCTTACGGGCAAGCTTCCCGAAAATTGCAGCGGCAAGGATGTAATCCTTACAATAATCGGTATGATAGGCGTTGACGGCGCGCTTTATAAGAGTATGGAGTTCACGGGCGAGGGCGTAAAGACTCTTTCCATGGACGACCGCCTTTGCATTTGCAATATGGCTATCGAAGCAGGCGCCAAAAACGGTATTTTCCCCGTTGACGAGTGCACGCTGAAATATCTTGACGGCAGAAGCGAGCGCAAGCCGGTTGTATTTGAGGCGGACGAGGACGCAGTTTATGAAAAGACGATAGAAATAGACCTTTCGTTAATCGTTCCCACGGTAAGCTGTCCGCATCTTCCCGAAAACACTCATCCTGCGGCGGAGCTCCACGATGTTAAAATCGATCAGGTTGTTATCGGTAGCTGTACAAACGGCAGAATGGAGGATATGGAAGCGGCATACGAAGTCCTCAAGGGCAAAAAGGTTGCCGACGGCGTTCGCTGCATAATTATCCCCGCAACAATGAAGATAATGAGAGAATGTGTCGAAAAAGGCTATGTTACGGCGTTTATCGATGCGGGCGCAGTGGTTTCAACTCCGACCTGCGGTCCGTGCCTCGGCGGATATATGGGTATCCTCGCAGAGGGCGAGCGTTGTATCTCGACCACCAACCGTAACTTTGTCGGCAGAATGGGTCATGTTAAGAGCGAGGTTTATCTCGCAAGCCCGTACACTGCGGCGGCAAGCGCTCTCACAGGCTATATTACCGAATTGCAGAAGAAATAAGAGGTGTAGAATATGAATACCAAAGGTAAAGTTTTCAAATATCCCGACAATGTCGATACCGACGTTATTATTCCGGCTCGTTATCTCAACACCTCGGACGCAAAAGAGCTTGCTTTGCACTGTATGGAAGATATTGATACGGAATTTGTAAAAAAGGTAAGCAAGGGCGACATTATGGTCGCAGGCTGGAACTTCGGCTGCGGTTCGTCCCGTGAGCACGCTCCGCTTGTTATCAAGACCTGCGGCACGGGCTGTGTTATCGCAAAGAGCTTTGCGAGAATTTTCTACCGCAACGCCATAAATATCGGCTTGCCGATTTTGGAATGTCCCGAAGCTGCGGAGGAAATCAATGCAGGCGACGAGGTTGAAGTAAACTTCGACACGGGCGTTATAACCGATAAAACGACCGGCAAGACCTATAAGGCTCAGCCCTTCCCCGAGTTTATTCAGAATATAATCGCAAAGGGCGGACTTTTGGCTTCGCTCAAGGGAGAATAACAGATGAACAAGAACATAACAGTATTGCCGGGCGACGGAATAGGTCCCGAAATCGTTGCTCAGGCTATCAAGGTAATGGATAAAATTGCCGAAAAGCACGGTCACACCTTTAACTATACCTATGTCGATATAGGCGGCTGCTCGATTGACAAATACGGCGTGCCGATAACCGACGAGGGTATAGAAAAGTGCAAAAGCTCCGACAGCGTATTGCTCGGTGCGGTAGGCGGTCCTAAGTGGGACGGCGTTGACCCCTCCATAAGACCCGAAAAGGCTTTGTTAAAGGTTCGTAAGGAATTGGGACTTTTCGCAAATCTCCGTCCGACAAAGCTTTTCCCTCAGCTTTCAAACGCTTCTCCGCTCAAACGGGAAATCGTTGAAAACGGCATTGACCTTCTCATAGTCCGTGAGCTTACGGGCGGCGTCTACTTCGGCGAGAAAAAGACCGAGGAGGTAGACGGCGAGCTTGTTGCAACCGACATTATGCCATATTCCGAGCACGAGATTGAGAGAATAGGCAGAGTTGCATATGAGACGGCAATGAAGAGGGGAAAGAAGCTCCATTCCGTTGACAAGGCAAATGTGCTTGACACTTCAAGACTTTGGAGAAAGACAATGCACCGCCTCTCGCAGGAGTACCCGGAGGTTGAATACAACGATATTCTTGTCGATAACACGGCAATGCAGCTTATCAGGAACCCGATGCAGTTCGATGTTATCGTAACCGAGAATATGTTCGGCGACATTCTTTCGGACGAGGCTTCAATGCTTACGGGCTCAATAGGAATGATGCCCTCGGCTTCTCTTTCCGACACGACGCTCGGTATGTATGAGCCGATACACGGCTCGGCTCCCGACATTGCGGGCAAGGACCTTGCAAATCCGCTCGGCACAATCCTTTCGGCGGCGATGATGCTCCGTTATTCGTTTGATATGGCGAAAGAAGCGGACGAGATTGAAAATGCAGTCAACAAGGCTCTTGACGACGGCTATCGCACGGGCGACATCTACGAGGACGGCTTTGAAAAGGTGTCTTGCTCGAAGATGGGCGACATTGTTGCGGCAAATATATAATAAACATTGAATGTGCGGCGTGCTTTGAGGTGTATTTGCACTTTGAGGCACGCCTTTTTTATTTGACACGGGGAATGAGTTATAGTATAATTTCACTATTGTGCTCGGAGGTGAATAAATGAGCTCTTTTTCGGATTTTTTATTGCCGATAGTTCAAAAGGTCAATTTGTACCTTTCGGACTATATCCTTATCGTTTTATTGGTGGGAACAGGTGTTTTTTATACCTTTAAGACAAGGTTTGTGCAGATAAGGTGCTTCGGAGAGGGTATGAGAAACCTTTTTTCAAAGCAGAAGAAAAGCAAAAACGGAATGAGTCCGTTTCAGGCGCTTGCAACCGCTATTGCGGCACAGGTCGGCACGGGAAATATCGTCGGTGCATGCGGTGCTATCCTTGTGGGCGGTCCCGGCGCAATTTTTTGGATGTGGATAATCGCCTTTTTCGGAATGGCAACCATTTATGCCGAAGCTGTTCTTGCACAGGAAACCAGAACGCATGATGAAAACGGCGAGCTTGTCGGAGGTCCCGTTTATTACATAACGACAGCGTTTAAGGGGAAATTCGGAAAGGTTCTCGCAGGCTTTTTTGCGATTGCTATCATTCTCGCACTCGGCTTTATGGGCGCTATGGTTCAGTCGAACTCTATCGGCGAGACTTTCAGCACCGCTTTCGGCGTGCCGAAAATTGCCGTCGGTATTGCGGTCGGCATAATTTCGGGTATTGTGTTTATCGGCGGCGTAAAGCGTCTTGCGGCGGTTACGGAAAAGATTGTTCCCGTTATGGCTCTTTTGTATGTTGTCGGCGGCTTGGTGATACTCGTCGCAAGAATTAAGTATATCCCTGAGACCTTCGGATTGATTTTCAAATATGCCTTTATACCCAATGCCATAATCGGCGGCTCAATAGGCTATGCGCTCAAAACCGCAATCAGTCAGGGCGTTAAGCGAGGACTTTTCTCGAACGAGGCAGGTATGGGTTCAACGCCCCACGCTCACGCAATAGCAAATGCGGACACGCCGCATCAGCAGGGCACAATAGCTATGGTCGGCGTGTTTATCGACACCTTTATCGTACTTACAATGACCGCGCTTGTCGTTATCTCAACGCTTTATGCAAACAACGGCATTCTGTCGTCGGGCAGTGCCGAGGGCGTCAATAAGACAAATATGGCACAGCTTGCTTTTTCAAGCGTTATGGGTGAAAAGGCGGGAAACTCTTTTATTGCAATTTGCCTTCTGTTCTTTGCGTTTTCAACAATACTCGGCTGGACCTTCTTCGGAAAGGTCAATGTTAAATACCTTTTCGGTCAGAAAGCGGTTATCCCTTATTTCATAATTTCAATGGCATTTATAGTGCTCGGTTCGTGCCTGTCAAACGACCTTGTTTGGGAGCTTACCGATATGTTCAACAACCTTATGGTAATCCCCAATGTCCTTGCACTGTTCGCTTTGAGCAAGCTTGTAACGGGTAAGGATTATAAAAATCCGCTTGCCGACAAGGCAAAGACCAAAACAAAATAAATCATTACGGCGGCTCTTTTTGAGCAAGCCCGTAAAAAATGAGCAATAGAAAAAAAGAACCCTCTTGATGCAGAATATGAGGAATTTTGAAACTACTTACATTTTACGAGGTGTTTTATGAAGGCACAGTCCAAAGCCAAGATGTTTCATGTTTTGTTTTGGTTTTCCGTGTGCGTCTATCTTCTTTTGTTGATACGTGTCACACTGTTTAAATATGCAAGCTTGGGTGAAGTGTTGTTTTCACCCGACCGCTTCTACAGCCGATCCGTCAACTTCATTCCCTTTGCCCATGACGGTCAACGCATTGCAAGGTTTAAATTGGAATTGTTTTTAAACTTTTTAGCCTTTTGTCCGCTTGGCTTTTTGCTATCTATGCAAGCATATGGAAAAAAACACGGCCGGTTTTTTCTGCTTTTGCCGTTGGCGGTCAGCTTGGGCATTGAAACGCTCCAGTATATATTGCGGTTGGGTGCCGCGGATGTGACGGATATTCTAATGAATACGGCAGGCGGGGTTTTCGGATTTTTGGTGTACGCCGTTTTGACACGTATTTTCCGCAAGAATCGCGAAAAGTTGGATAAGGTGCTCACGGTTTGCATTTTTGCTGTTGCTGTGCCTGCACTCATTTTGTATTTGGCTGGTACGAACTGGGCATTTTACAAACAGGCTTTTCTTCATTAACGGACAAGCTTGCACGCCGACCGCTCTGAACATTGCAACATAATAACATAAAGATAAAAAAGCTATCAGTTGCACTGAACAAGTCCATAAAAACGGTCAACAGAAAAAAGAACCCTCATGATGTAGAATATACATCATGAGGGATTTTTAATGCCAAGAAATTATCAACACTTAAGCGATTGCGAAGACAAGGAATATACCGCAATCCCAAAACTGCTCCGCTTGAAAAACGAAATCGGTTTGTTGCTTAAAATTTAATTTCTTACATCAAGTAGGCTCTTTTTGTACTGTCTGCACAATATGGTTCAGTTCTCTTTTTGAGCCGTTGATTTTTTCTTAAAGTGTGATAAAATATACATATTCGCTTGAAAGAGGTGCGCTATGGGAAAGAAAAATTCTTCCGCAACGAAAAAGAAAATAGTTTCAGCCGCATGGAAGCTTTTCTATGAGCAGGGCTACGACGACACCACCGTTGACGATATTGTTTCGGAATCGGGGACCTCTAAGGGTTCGTTTTATCACTACTTCAGCGGCAAGGACGCACTTTTGTCATCTCTTTCGTATCTGTTTGACGAAAAGTACGATGAGCTTATGCAGACCATGGATAAAAATATGCCCTGCTTTGACAAACTTCTCTACCTCAACACGGAGCTTTTCAGAATGATTGAGGACAGTGTTTCCATAGACCTTTTGGCACAGCTTTTGTCCTCACAGCTTATCACAAAGAGCGAAAAGCACCTTCTCGACCGCAACAGAACCTATTATAAATTGCTTCGCTCGATAGTGCTTGAAGCTCAGCAGAGCGGCGAATTTTCCGACAGCTACTCGGTAAATGACATTGTAAAAGCCTACGCCTTGTTTGAGCGTGCGCTGATGTACGATTGGTGCCTGAGCAACGGCGAATACTCACTGAGCACCTACAGCAGAGGCGTTCTTAGAATGCTTTTGAGCGGATATTTGAAGAAAAACTGAAAATTTATTTTAACTACACAGCTTTGTATATACTACAGTCTAATTGTAAAGCCTTGACTTTGTGCGAAAAACACAGGCCAAGGCTTTGCTTGTTTTTGAAAACAGTCTATACTTTGTTCTCTATTCCATTCTAATCTTAATTGTGATAAAATATCCTCATTGATTTTTGAGGAGGATAAATAAATATGACAGCAGCTAATATCGTTGTCCTCGTAACTATTATTGTATATATGCTTGCAATGGTAGGCATCGGTTTTGTCTTTACAAAGAAGAACAAATCGGGCGAGGATTATTATTTGGGCGGCAGAAAGCTCGGTCCCTTGGTTACTGCAATGAGCGCTGAGGCGTCGGATATGAGCGCCTATCTTCTTATGGGTATCCCCGGACTTGCGCTTATGTGCGGACTTGCCGAGGCTACATGGACGGCAATCGGACTTTGCATAGGCACATATCTCAACTGGCTAATAGTCGCTAAAAGGCTCAGAAAATACACCGAGCATATTAACGCCGTTACAATTCCCGAATATTTTTCTAAGAGATTCGGAGACGGTAAAAACATACTTTCTGCCATTGCGGCGATTGTAATCATCATTTTCTTTGTCCCTTATACGGCTTCTGGATTTTCGGCTTGCGGCAAGTTGTTTTCAAGCCTTTTCGGAATGAATTATTTTACCGCTATGATAATTTGTGCTGCGGTTATCGTAATTTACTGTACGCTCGGCGGCTTCCTTGCCGCTTCAACAACAGACCTTATTCAGAGCATTATTATGACGGTTGCGCTTGTAATTGTTCTCGGCATTGCAGAGGGTATTACGGGCGGATTTGACGCCGTATTCGACAATGTAAGAAGCTTTGACGGCTATCTTAACCTGTTTGAGGGCTTTGATGTCAATTCTCTGACAACGGGCAAATTCGGAGCGATTTCAGTTATTTCAACGCTTGCATGGGGTCTCGGCTACTTCGGTATGCCGCATATACTTTTGAGATTTATGGCGATTGAGGATCCTAAAAAGCTTACGCTTTCACGCCGCATTGCTTCCGTATGGGTTGTCATATCAATGGTTATAGCGATACTTATCGGCGTTTCCGGATATTCTCTTATGAAAAGCGGAGTCCTCGGCGTAACCTATGCAAGCAATTCGGATGCTGAAACTATAATTGTCGATATTGCAAAATTCCTTTCGACAAGAGGATATATTCCTGCATTTGCAGGCGGTATCTTCCTTTCGGGAATACTTGCTTCAACAATGTCAACTGCCGACTCACAGCTTATCGCAGTTTCTTCGAGCGTAACGCAGGATTTGCTTGTAAATACCTTTAAGGCAAAACTTTCAGAGAAACAGGTTCTTGTAATTGCAAGGCTTTCCGTTGTAATAATCTCCGTAATCGCCGTTTTCCTCGCAAGAGACCCGAACGCTTCGATTTTCAGAGTTGTTTCATTCGCTTGGGCAGGCTTCGGTGCGGCTTTCGGTCCCGTAATTCTGCTGTCTCTCTTCTGGAAGCGCGCAAACAAATGGGGCGCTCTTGCAGGTATGGTTTCCGGCGGCGTTATGGTATTTGTTTGGAAGTTTGTTATCAGAACAAAATTTGCGGGAACTGCGCTTGACATTTATGAGCTTCTCCCGGCGTTCCTTACAGCGCTTGTGTTTATAGTTGCTGTGAGCCTTCTTACACCCGCTCCCGATAAGAACATTACAGAGGCGTTTGATGAGGTTAAAAAGATAGTCAAGGACTAAAAATCATAAAATAAAATGCGTTGCAGGATTTTAACTGCAGCGCATTTTTTGTATGCCTCATTTTCAAGCAAAGTCCCGATAATGGTATTTTATTCGCCGAAACATAATTGAAATTAAACCGTATTCGTGATAAAATTCTTAAAAAGAACCTTTTCGGGGGTAATTGGATGAAAAACAAAAACGATGTTGCAAAAAAGCCGCCTATGGGCTGGAACAGCTGGGACTGCTACGGCGCTGCCGTCAACGAAGAACAGCTCATCGGCAATGCCGAATATATGAGAGATAACCTCAAAAAGTACGGCTGGGAGTATGTCGTCTGCGATATACAGTGGTATGAGCCCAATGCTAAAAACAACGACTACAACAATTTTACCGAGCTTTGTATGGATGAGTATTCCCGTCTTATACCTGCGGAGAACCGCTTCCCGTCGGCAAAGGGCGGCGTAGGCTTTAAGAGCATCGCCGACCGCATACACTCTATGGGTCTTAAATTCGGCATACATATAATGAGGGGCATACCCCGTCAGGCAGTGCACCGTAACACAAAAATCCTCGGTACGGATAAAACAGCAAGACAGATAGCGCATCATTTCTCCGTTTGCCCGTGGAACACGGATATGTACGGCGTTGACACAAGGACGGAGGGTGCGCAGGAATATTACAATTCCCTGTTTGCTCTCTATGCCGAATGGGGCGTTGACTTTGTAAAGGTTGACGACATCGCCAATACCGAGTTCAAGCCCTATGAGCCGTATTCCGCAAGGGAAGAGATTGAAATGATAAGACGGGCTCTCGACTCCTGCGGCAGGGATATGGTGTTAAGCCTTTCTCCCGGACCCGCACAGGTCGAGGTTGCCGACCATCTGATGAAAAATGCAAATATGTGGCGTATGACGGGCGACTTTTGGGATGTTTGGGATAAGCTTTACGATATGTTCAAAAAGACCGAAGCATGGTACCCGTATGTCGGCGAGGGCTGTTGGCCCGACTGCGATATGCTGCCGCTCGGAAACATATCCGTAAACGGCACCTGTCACGGTCCGCAGAACAGATACACGCAGTTTACAAAGGACGAGCAGATAACCCTTATGACCCTTTGGTGCATATTCCGTTCTCCGCTTATGTTCGGCGGCGAAATGCGGAACAACGACGAATGGACGCTTTCGCTCATAAACAATGAAGAGATACTTGATGTGAACCAAAATTCACATTCGGCAAAGCCTGTGTTCGACGACGGAAAAACCGTTGTGTGGCAGTCGGTATCCGCAAGGAATAACCCGATAATCGCCGTGTTCAACGCAGACGAAACCGAAAGGGAAATCGCCGTAAGCCTTGAAGAACTCGGAATATCGGGTGAGCACACACTGCGGGATTTGTGGAAAAGGGAAAATATCGGAAAGGTTAAAAACAACCTAAAAGTAACGATAAATTCGCACGGGGCAAAAATATACGAACTTTACAGATAAGAGGAATTGAAAATGCTAAATCTTATTCTCGGCAAAAATCCGTTTGTTAAAACAGAATATGTAAGACGGCTCATTGCCGAAAAGGCGCAGTCGGGCGAGAAGTGCATAATTATCGTACCCGAGCAGTTTTCCTATGAGACGGAAAAGTCAATGCTTGACCTTGTCGGCGCAAAGGATATGCTTTCGGTAGATGTGCTCAGTATGACAAGGCTTGCCGAGCTGATACTTTCCGAGCATTCCGACCCCGAAGAAAAGCCTGCAGCCGACGACGGTGTGCGTATGATGACAATGAGCCTTGCGCTTGAAAGCCTCGGAGATACCCTTGAAATTTACAAAAAGTATATCTCGAGACCTCAGCTTATTGCGGAGCTTGTCTCCTTTGCCACCGAATTGAAGCAGTGGACGGTGTCCGTTGACAGCCTGGCTCGGTTTTGTGAAAACGCCGAGGCTTCGTCGCTTAAATCAAAGCTTGACGAACTGACTTCAATACTTTCGCTTTACAACGCAATGCTTGAAAAGTCGTATTACAATACCGACGATATGCTGACCCGCCTTTGCACGGTGCTCTCCGAGCGCAAATATTTTGAGGATAAAACCGTTGCGATAGACGGCTTTACCCGTTTTACGAAGCAGGAATATGCAGTTGTCGAAAAAATCCTTTTGCAGGCTCCGCAGGTATATATAACATTTGACTCGGATAACAGCCGTGACAGCTATTCGCTGTTTGCAAACAACAATAAGCAGGTTGAATATCTTAAAAACATCGCCAATAAAAACTCGGTTAAAATTGCACCGATTAAATTCATCGAAAACGATAACAGCAGTACAGATAAAAAGCTTCTAAAGCTTGC
This sequence comes from Anaerovoracaceae bacterium, assembly GCA_963590415.1. Classification (GTDB taxonomy): domain Bacteria; phylum Bacillota; class Clostridia; order Oscillospirales; family Acutalibacteraceae; genus Fimenecus. The sequence continues at coordinate 10,115 of CAVAPB010000027.1, forward strand.
AGACGGAATTTTCACTCCCGAGTTTACGGCACCAAAAGAGCCCTGCGGCGATGCCGTAAAAATCGTTTCTGCTCCCAACAAGGCGGATGAGTGCGAATTTGTGGCAATGACCGTTAAAAAGCTTATGCGTGAAAAAGGCGTTCGCTGTCGCGATATTGCGGTGTTTGAGCGCACCGAGGGAACATATGACAGGGAACTTGCCTCGGCTTTCAAGCGTTACGGCGTTCCGTTCTATGAGGACGCACGCCAACCCGCAGCCTGCGAGCCGTTGGCTGTGTATCTCACTTCGCTTTTGGAAATTGCCTGCAACGGCTTTACAACCGATTCGCTTATGCGACATCTGAAAACGGGGCTTTCCGACCTTACCGCAGACGAAATCGCACAGCTTGAAAATTACGCTTTTGTCTGGAGAATAAACGCATCGCAGTGGCGGGAGGATTTCACGGAAAACCCAAACGGCTACGGCAGTGAGCTCACGGATTTTGACAAGGTAAAACTTGCTTCGTTAAACCGCATAAGGAAAAAGGCTGTTGCGCCCGTTTTGGCGTTCAAGCGTGATTTTTCGCAGGCGGAAAATGAGAAAAAAGCAGAGGTAATATATGATTATTTAATTAAAAATTCAGTCGATAAAAACCTCAAAACGCTGTCGGACGAGCTGCTTAAAAACGGCAAAACCGCACTCTCGCAGGAGCAGGACGCCGTGTGGACGCTTGTTGTGGGTATGCTTGACAGGCTTTGGAACATCTGTAAAGACAGCGGCGTTTCGGACAAGAGATTTTTTGAGCTGTTCAACATTCTTTTAAGCGTGAGCGACTTCGGAAGCGTTCCGAAATCCATTGACGCCGTTACACTCTCTGCTGCCGACAGGGCGAGGGTGCCCGTAAAAAAATATGTGTTTACAGTCGGTGCAAACGACGGCGTTTTCCCGCTCAATCCGCCTACACAGGGACTTTTGAGCGACAAAGAAAGAATCAAACTCAAAAATGCGGGAATCGAGCTTGCCGAAACTGCGGAATATAAACTCACGGAAGAGAAATATATCGCTTACCGTGCGGTTATAACGGCGGGCGAGACACTCTATGTGTCGTATTGCGACGCCGATTATCAGGGTGTGGGTATGACAGAGTCACAGCTTGTTCGTGAAATCAAAAAAATATATCCCGACCTCGAAGTTACGGAATACGAAAATATTGCGCCCCTTGAAAAAATCGAGAGCGACGCCTCGGCGTTTGAAGTCTATGCCGAAAACTATACCGAGGACAGCGAATTTGTGTCGTCCGTCAGGGAATATCTTATTTCCGACAGCGTGAACAGAGGAAAGCTTAACACCCTTGAAAATGTCGCCGAAAAAGCTTCGGCGCAGATAGCCGATACGGATATTGCAACGAAGCTTTTCGGAAAAGATATGCGTCTTTCCGCATCGAAAACCGAGGTATATTATAAATGCCCGTTCCAGTATTTCTGCAAGTACGGTATTAAGGCACAGCCGAGAAAAGAGGCTAATGTTGACTCTGCCGTAAGCGGAAGTCTTATACACGAGGTGCTTGAAAAAATTCTTGATAGGTTTTCAAAGGAGAAATTGATTGAGATGCCGCCGGAAGCTCTCCGCAAAAATATTTCCGACATTACGGACGAATATCTTGAGAAGAAAATGGGCGGCAGCAAGTCAAAGTCGAACCGCTTTATCAGGCAGTACAATTCCATCGGCGATCAGATATTCTTTGTGCTTACAAGGATAATCGAGGAGTTAAAGGTCAGCGACTTTGTACCGATAAGCTTTGAATTGCCGATAGACTACGGCGCAGATGTAAGTCCGTACGAGCTTTCGCTTCCCGACGGCGGAACGCTCAGTGTGAGCGGAAGCGTTGACCGTGTTGACATAATGGAGAAGAACGGCAAAAAATATTTAAGAGTTGTTGACTATAAATCAAACGGTAAAAGCTTTAAGTTGAGCGATGTTGTCAGCGGCTTGAGCACGCAGATGCTCATTTACCTGTTCACAATCGAAAAGAACGGAAAGAAAAAATACGGCGATATAATCCCGAGCGGCGTGCTTTATATGCCTGCTAAGAACGCTACGGCAGACCTCGGCAGGCACGAGGGAACCGATAAGATAGAAAAAAAGATTTTAGAGTCATACAAGATGAGCGGTATCGTTGTTGACGATATGGATATTCTTCAGGGAATGGAACACGACTTGAACGGGTATTTTATTCCCGTAAGCCTTACCAAAAGCGGTGCGTTTACAGCTTCAAGTAAGCTGATAAAAGCCGGAGATTTAGCAATGCTCAATCGGAAAATCGACTCCGTGTTAAGGCAGATGGCATTAAATCTTCACAAGGGAAAAATTCCTGCCTATCCCGTAAAGGAGGACGATTGCAAATATTGCGACTATTCTTCCGTGTGCGGCTTTGAGGACGGCGACAGCTACCGTGAAATCCTTTCCGCAAAGGATAACGAGGTTATAGAAATGCTCAAAAACGAGGAGGAAGAAAATGGCTGAAGTTAATTTGACGGACGAACAGCGGGCGGCTGTCGAAACCGACGGCAGTCTTATTGTTTCGGCTGCGGCAGGATCGGGTAAGACCTTTGTCCTCGTTCGGCGTATCATAAATAAAATTTTACGCAAGGAAAACCCCGTTTCGGTCGACAGGCTTCTGATTGTTACCTTTACAAGGGCGGCGGCTAACGAAATGCGCCAAAGGCTGTCGGTTGCGCTCGAAAAGGAAATTGAAAAAGAGCCTCACAACAAGTTTCTCCTTCGTCAGCAGGCTATGCTGCCGCTTGCGGAAATTTGCACGATGGACCAGTTTTTCAATTCTCTTGTAAAGGAGAATTTTCACAGGCTTAAAATAACGCCCGATTTCCGTATAATCGACTCGGGTGAGGCGGATATACTCTCGACGCAGGCTCTCGAAGAGGTGCTTGAAGAGGCATACGACGGCGAGCAGAAAAATTTTGAGCGGCTTTTGAATGTGCTCGGCTGCGACAAGGACGACAAAGCTCTTTCCGAATGCATAAAAACGCTCAACAAATACGCGAATTCATACCCGTGCCCCGAAAAGTGGCTTGCGGAAATATCGGAGCGCTGTACGAGTAAGAAAAAGCCGCAGGACACGGTGTTCGGCGAAATTTTACTCGACATGGCGTCTGAATATTGCGGCTATGCGATAAAGCAGCTTGAATATGCCGCCGATTTGGTAAAGGACAACCCTGACCTTGAGAAGCTGTCGGCGCTTGTATCTGAAGAGCTTGCTCAGGCGCAGAGCGTAAAGCAAGCCGCCGACGGTAAGTCGTGGAACGATTTATACAACCTTGTGCATACTCTGAAATTTGAAAGACTGCCGAGGCTTCCAAAAGATACCGACGGACTTTTTGAACGGGAATACGCCAAGGGTTTGCGTGACAGCGCAAAGGAAATAATTACGGGGCTTTCGGAGTGCATCTGCGCAGATGAAAACGACTTTGCAAGCGACTGCGAAATCCTCTCGGATGTTGTTCCGGAGCTTATAAAAATCGTAAACGCTTACAGGGAAAGATATGCTCTGAAAAAGGCGGAAATAAATTCGCTTGAATTTGACGATATAACGCACCTTGCCTTGAATTTGCTTGTGGAAAACGGCGAATATACGAATATTGCAAAGGAACTGCGTGAAAAATACGACGAGATTTTAATCGACGAGTATCAGGACACCAACTCAACGCAGGACGCAATATTTTCCGCTCTTTCCAAGGACGAAAAGAATTTGTTTGTTGTCGGCGATGTTAAGCAGAGCATTTACGGCTTCCGTCTTGCAATGCCGGAGATTTTCCTCGAAAGGATAAAAAATCAAAAGGAGTCGTCCGACCCGAAAAAGGTTTTTGTCGGTCTTGACAAAAACTTCCGAAGCCGTAAAGAGGTGCTTGACGGCGCAAACTATGTTTTCAAAAGGATTATGAACTCACGCACGGGAAATGTGGTTTACGACGATGAGGAGGCGCTGAAAGCGGGTGCGGATTATCCCGAGACGGATACTCCGAAAATTGAGATGTATGTTCTCGACAAAGGGCAGATAGGCAAGCAAAACACCTCGGAGGTAAGCTTTGTTGCCGACAGGGTGGAGGAACTGCTCGTCTCGGGCGAGGTCTATGACCGCAAAGCCGAAAAAATGCGCCGTGCCGAGGAAAAGGATATATGTATTCTTTTGCGTAAAAACAAGCTCGGACCGTCGATTGTGCGTGAACTTAAAAAGAGGGGAATATCATCATACTTCGACAACAGCGAAGGCTTCTTCAAAAACACAGAGGTTATGGTTGTGCTCTCTCTGCTGTCCGTTATAGACAACCCCTTGCAGGATGTGCCGCTTTTGAGCGTTTTAATGTCGCCGATTTTCGGCTTTACCGCCGACGATGTGTCGCAGCTTCGGATTGCCGCAAGAAAGGGCAGCCTTTATCACGCCGTGAGAGCCTTTGACAGCGAAAAGTGCAGGAACTTCGTAGCCGAATACGACGAGTATAAAAAATTGAGCAGCGTGCTCGGCGTAAGCGAGCTTTTGAGAACCGTATATGACCGCACGGGTTACCTGTCTGTCGTCAGCGCAATGAGCAACGGAGAAATGCGAAAGCTCAATTTAATGCTTTTGACCGAATATGCCCAAAGCTATGAGGAGTACGGCAGGAACGGCTTGCCCGGCTTTATGCGCTATATTGAGACTATGAAGAAAAACGGTTCCGATTTTAAGCCTGCGGTAAGCGTGAGTGAAAATGCCAATGTTGTAAGGATAATGTCCGTTCACAAGAGCAAGGGTCTTGAATTTCCCATTGTTATCCTGGCAGACACAGCCTCGGCAAATTCAAACAACAGCGGTTCCTTGGTTGTAAATCAGAAAACGGGAATAGGTCTTAAAATCTGCGATAAATCCGCTTATCGCAAATATTCCACTGTTCAGTACGAGGCTACAAAATACATACAGTCGCTTGACGAGTGTTCCGAATCCCTGCGTGCTTTATATGTTGCAATGACAAGGGCAAAGGAAAGGCTTATAATCACGGGTACTGTCGGTAATCTCGCAAAAACCGCAAAGGATTTGAGCGTTTATTGCTTTGAGGAAAAAATTGACAGCGTAGCCACAGAGAACAACACGGGCTTTTTGAAATATCTTCTTATGTGCTTTTTTCGCCATACGGGTGCGGGAAAGCTGCGGTATTATGCCGATTATAAGGGTGGATTTGATACGGATTCGGGCTTTGCGCTCAAATTTGATGTCGTAACGGAATATGCGGAAAAAGACAAGAATACTGACAATAATGTCTGTGTCCGCAGTGCAAGGGCAAACCCCGATACGGTTGCCGAGATTAAAGAACGCACGAGCTACGAATACGAGTTTATGCCCCTTGCGGATTTCACCACCAAAATGTCTGCCTCCGAGCTTAACAGGGCGCAAAACCAAGCGGAATTTTATATAACCGAAAAGCCGTCATTCGCAAAGGACGGCAAGCTTACCGCCGCCGAAAGAGGAACTGCCATGCACCGCTATATGGAGGTGTGCGACTTTAAGGCGGCAAGTGAAAATGCCGAAGCCGAGCGTGAACGCCTTGTTGCCGAAAAACTGCTCACACCCGAGCAGGCGCAGTCGCTTGATATGAAATTGCTCAAAGGCTTCTTTGAAAGCAGTCTTTATCGGCGCATAGAAAAATCCGACAGAGTATTAAGGGAGCAGAAATTTACGGTATTTTTGCCGCTCTGTTTTGTGTCGGACACGGAAAACGCCGCATATAAAAATGAGAGAGTTCTTGTTCAGGGCGTAATCGACTGTGCGTTTTTTGAGGACGGAAAGCTTGTTGTACTCGATTATAAAACCGACAGGGTGCAAAATACAGACGAGCTTGCCGAAAGGTACAGAAAACAGCTTGAGGTCTATAAATTTGCCGCGGAGCAGACCTTTTCCGTTGAGGTTCGGGAGCTTGCGATTTATTCATTTTATCTCGGAGAAGAAAAATTTATCTGATTTTGCGTTTTTTTCAAAAAAACACTTGCTTTTTCGGGCGGTTTGTGTTAATATTTTTTACGCTATGCATTAAGTACTTTAGGTATATCGAAAGAGGTGACAGTTAATGAAAGACGGAATTCATCCCGCATACAAGCCCACAACTGTAAGATGTGCTTGCGGCGCTACATTTGAAACTTCTTCAACTAAAGAAGATATTCGTGTTGATATTTGTTCAAATTGTCATCCGTTCTTTACAGGCAAGCAGAAGCTTGTTGATACAGGCGGACGAGTTGACAGATTCAATAAGAGATATAATCTTAACAAATAAGACTGATATCATTGGAAAGCGGTACTTAGTGTGCCGCTTTTTGATTTATCAATTTATTTAGGACGGGAGGTGTAAGAGTGCAGGAGTATAAAACCGTACACCGTGAGGCGTATGATGAATTTACCGAAAAGCGTTCAAGGTTTATAGGATATGTCTGCCCCGTAAGGACTGTTGACGAGGCAAACGCCTTTATTTCAAAAATCAAGCAAAAGCACTGGGACGCAAAGCACAATGTTTACGCCTATGTCTTAAAGGATGGCAATGTTAAGCGCTATTCCGACGACGGTGAGCCGCAGGGAACGGCGGGCGTGCCCGTGCTTGATGTGCTCGAAAAAAGCGGAACGGTCGATGCTTGCGTTGTCGTAACAAGATACTTCGGCGGAATACTTTTGGGCGGCGGAGGCCTTGTCCGTGCTTATTCCCACGGGGCGAAAATTGCACTGGACGCCGGCGGAATCATAACAATGTCGCTTTGCGGTGAAATGAAAATCGAGTGCGACTACACGCTTTACGGCAAAATAACCCCGATGATCTCGTCGCTCGGCGGCAAGATAACCGATACCGAATTTACCGATATGGTTACGGTGCTGTATACCGTACCCGAAAAGGACGAGCAGCGACTTTCCTCGGCGGTGTTTGAAGCGACCAACGGAAAAGTTATGCCGGAAAAGCTCGGAGAAAAATTTTTTGCGGTCTGATGAAAAATTTTGCGAAAAAACAGGGGAATTTGCAAATTTTATGCGTATAAAGTAACAGTGAGAATTTTTGAGAGGAGAAAAACCGTGTTAATCAGGGAGCATACACAGCTTATCGAAAGGCAGACCTTAAGCGAGCATGCCGCTCTTTCCGAAAACACAAGGGGCAGGCTTGTACCGATTGAGGAATGTGATATAAGAACCTGCTTTCAGCGCGACAGGGACAGGATAATTCATTCAAACTCTTTCAGGCGCTTAAAGCATAAAACTCAGGTATTTCTCTCTCCCGAGGGCGACCATTACAGAACTCGCCTTACCCATACCCTTGAGGTTTCGCAGATTGCAAGGACAATTTCAAGGGCGTTGCGCCTCAATGAGGATTTAACCGAGGCAATAGCTCTCGGTCACGACCTCGGTCACACACCGTTCGGTCATGCGGGCGAGCGTGCGCTCAACGATGTTTTCCCCACGGGCTTTCGCCATTTTGAGCAGAGTCTGCGTGTTGTGGATAAGCTCGAAAAGAACGGAAACGGTCTTAATCTTACATATGAGGTCAGAGACGGCATTCTCTGCCATACAACCGGCAAGGAGGCTGACGCCCTGGAGGGCAGGATTGTCAAGCTTGCCGACAGAATTGCCTATATCAATCACGACATTGACGACGCCATAAGGGCGGGCGTTTTGTCGGAGAGCGATATACCGAAGGATATTTCCGATATTTTGGGCGACAGCAAGTCCAAAAGGATAAACACCCTTGTTGTTTCCGCAATCGAAAACAGCTCGGACGATATACGGCTTGCCCCCGAAATCAAACAGCCGTTTGACGAGCTCCATAAATTTATGTTCAAAAATGTTTACACCAATGTCAAGTGCAAGGGTGAGGAGCATAAGGCGGAGGCACTTATTAAAAGTCTTTACGAATATTTTATCGAACATCCGGACGCTCTTCCCGAGCTTTACAAAAATGTTGTCGAGTCAGAGGGGCGTGAGCGTGCAGCGTGCGATTATATCGCAAGTATGTCCGACGGCTATGTTCTTAAAATCTATAACGAGCTTTTTATACCGGCTTCGTGGATGTATTAAATTACAGAAAGTATTGAAAAGGAGTGATACATATGGCTTTCAGCGACGATTTCCTTTCGGAGCTCCGTCAGAGATGCGATATTGAAAGCATAGTTTCCTCCTATGTTTCCCTTAAAAGAAAGGGCAAGCTTCTCGGCGGGCTGTGTCCGTTCCACAACGAGAAGACGCCGTCGTTTTATGTCTATCCCGAAACGCAGTCCTACTATTGCTTCGGCTGCGGCAACGGCGGAGATGTCGTTACCTTTATTAAAAATATAGAAAATCTTGACTATGTCGAGGCGGTTAAATTCCTTTGCGACAAATGCGGAATGTCCTTGCCCGAGGATAACAACGACAACGGGCTCTCACGCCGCAGAATTAGGATGTATGAGGCTAACCGTGAGGCGGCAAGGTTTTATTATAAAATGCTCTTTTCCGAAAAGGGCATAATTGCAAGGGAGTATTGCAATTACCGTCAGCTCACCAAGGATACCGTCAAGAAGTTCGGCATAGGCTATGCGCCCGACGGGTGGACAGCTTTGCGTGATTATCTGCACGAAAAGGGCTTTTCGGACACTGAATTGTATGAGGCGAATTTGCTCGGCAAAAGTCAAAAGGGGACTTGTTACGACAGGTTTGTAAACCGTCTTATGTTTCCGATTATAGATGTGCGGGGCAATGTAGTCGCCTTTTCCGGCAGACGGCTTAACGAGGCGGACAAGGCAAAGTATGTAAACTCTGCCGACACTCTTGTCTACAAAAAGGGCAGGGAGATATTTGCCCTTAACTATGCAAGAAAGACCGCTACCGACACGCTTATACTCTGCGAGGGCAATATCGATGTCGTAATGCTTCATCAGGCGGGCTTTACAAACGCTGTTGCGGCTCTCGGTACGGCTCTTACGCAGGAGCAGGCACAGGTTCTTTCCCGCTATGCGAGCGAAATACTGCTATGCTACGACTCGGACGAAGCGGGTCAAAAGGCTGTTGGGAAAGCACTCGGGATTTTTGCAAACACAACTTTGAGAACAAAGGTTATAAATATGAAGGGCGGAAAAGACCCTGACGAGATAATCAAGAAATACGGACCCGAGCGTTTTCGTATGCTTATTGAAAATGCGGCAAATGACACCGAATACAACCTTATGCGGCAACGCGCAAAGTACAACATTTCAACCTCCGACGGTAAGGTGGGTTTTATGCAGGACGCCGCCAAGGTGCTGGCAAGGGTTATAAGTCCCATAGAGGTCGATGTTTACGCTTCAAGGCTTGCCGACGAGCTTTCCATAAGAAAGGAAGCAATTTTAAGCGAGGTTGAAAAGAATAAAAAAGCTGCTTCGCGGGTCAAAAAGGCCGAGCAGATGAAAGAAATACAGAAATCACTTGATAATTCCAAGGATGTTATAAACAGAGTGAATGCACAAAGACGGGATAATCTCCATGCGGCTGCTGCCGAAGAAACTTTGATAGCTTCGCTCATTAACAATCCCGGTTATTATAAACAACTTAAAAATGAGGTCTCGGAATCAGACTTTGTCACGGATTTCAACCGAAAGGTCTTTTCTGTCATATGTGAAAGACTTTCCGAGGACAAGCCCGTTGATTTGTCGTTCCTGACCCCGTATTTTACCGACGAAGAGATGTCTGCCGTTGCGAGAATCGCAACCTTGACGCAAAGCCTGAGCAACACCGAAGGCGAGTGTATGGATTGCATAGGGGTAATCAAAAAAGAAAAAAGCAAAGCGGCATATTCCAAGCCGTCGGAGCTGTCCAATGAAGATTTTCTTAATATTTTTAAGGATAGAACAAAATCTAATGATGATGTATAAAGTGAAGGAGACATTATGGACAACACAACAGAAAAGAAAAATCCGATTGCCGAGCTTATTGAAAAGGGTAAGCTTGCAGGCAAGGTAACTACACAGGAAATCGACGCCGCCATGATTGAGAGCGACCTCGATATGGAGGACCTCGAAAAGGTCTATGAAAACCTTGAAAACCTCAACATTGAGATAATCGATGACTTTGACCTTGAGCTTGATTCGGCTGATTTTGATGTTTCGCTCCCCAAAGGACAGGAGGCTGCGGAGAATGTCGATGTTGCGGCGGCAACGATTGACGACCCGGTAAAGGTATATCTTAAAGAAATCGGCCGTGTTCCGCTTCTCACACCCGAGGAGGAAATCGACCTTGCCATGAGGATTGCCGACGACGACACACAGGCTAAGCAGAGACTTGCCGAAGCAAACCTCCGTCTTGTCGTAAGTATCGCCAAAAGATATGTCGGCAGAGGTATGCAGTTCCTTGATTTGATTCAGGAGGGCAACCTCGGTCTTATCAAGGCTGTTGAGAAATTTGACTATACCAAGGGCTTTAAGTTTTCAACCTATGCAACCTGGTGGATAAGACAGGCTATCACAAGAGCCATTGCCGATCAGGCGAGAACTATCCGTATTCCCGTCCATATGGTTGAGACAATCAATAAGGTTAAAAAGACAAACAGCCAGCTTCTCCATCAGAACGGCAGAGATCCGAGCGCTGAGGAAATTGCCGAAGTGCTCAGTATGCCCGTTGAAAAAGTGAGGGAGATTCTTCGAGTTGCTCAGGAGCCTGTATCGCTTGAAACTCCGATAGGCGAGGAGGAGGACAGCCACCTCGGCGACTTTATCCCCGACGACGATGCACTTGCACCTGCCGACGCCGCTTCAATGCTCCTTTTGAAGGAACAGCTTGAAGAGGTGCTCAATACCCTCACTGACAGAGAGGCTATGGTTTTAAGGCTCCGTTTCGGACTTGAGGACGGACATCCGAGAACTCTTGAAGAGGTCGGAAGCACGTTCGGCGTAACCAGAGAGCGTATCCGCCAGATTGAGGCAAAGGCTCTGCGTAAGCTCCGTCATCCGTCAAGAAGTAAAAAGCTCAAGGACTTCCTTGACTGATAACAAAAATACAGCGGCTCGGAAATCATTTCGGTTTCCAAGCCGCTTTTTGTGTCTTGTTTTATTATTTATCCTCGTAAATCAAGTCCTCTTCGTCCGTGCTCTTCGGCGAAACCTGATTTAATCGGATATCGTTTTCGAGCGATTTGACATTTTCGGTCGTGTTAACCTGCTCAACAACCGCAAGCATCAAAATAACAAGGAAAAGATACGGAAGCGGGCAGAAAATTCCCGGGTTTACAATAGACATCATTTCAAGCCCGATATATGATACAAGAACGGTAATGTTAAAAATAGTTTTCTTTTTAAGAAGTATAACAAACCTTTCAAACAGCTGATTCGCATATGCCACTATTCCCACGATACCGAGGCTGCCCATAATCTGGAGCGGCTCGCAGTGATACCAGCAAAGCGCGAATTTAGCAGACGGATGAACATCTCTGTTGCCCATATACGCAAGACCTGTTCCGAATATCGGGTTGCTGTTGAAGTCCTTAAAGGCTCTTGCGAACAGCTCAAGTCTGACTTCCTTTTCCGCTCCCGATATTCCCATGATAAGGCGGTCAAAGGTTGCGCCGAAGAAACCGTAAAAGTCCTCAAAAAACAGGGCAACCGCAAGTATAATGCCAAAGCCTATCGAAATAAATGTCCAGCGATGACGCTTGTCAAGGCCGATGAGTATGCTCATTGTCATCAAAAGCTCAATTCCGCCGAATACAAGACCGCCCCGTGAGCCTGCGAGTAAAATACAACAATAAAACAGCAACGCAAGAAAAATATACGACGGGTGCTTTATTGATTTGAAAGCGACAAACGGCATTGCCAGCATAAGAAATGTGGAAATGTTGTTTCGCCATTGCATATAGATAATGCCCTTTGTCTCCATAACCTCGGGGATATTCGTCAGGTAGAACTCAACAATCATATATACGGCGAAAAGCCCCATATAAATCATCGTGTCCGAAAGCTTTTCCTTTAACGAATATGTTCTTTCTGTGTTGAGGTATGTACATAAAAGCACATATATAATCAGCATACCGAAGCCGAGACCGAATACATAGTAAAAGGATACAAGACTGAAATAAGCTTCTTTTGAAATGAATCCGGCACCGCCGAGCGTAACGGCTGCCGAAACGAACAGCATTGACCTGAAAGCGCTTCCGAGGATGATTTTTCGCCTGTAATAAACAAAGTGGAAAATAAGCGCCGAAACAACGGGTACGGCAAACCAAAGCAGCTTTATAAACACATCGTATGAGTCATACAGCTTGATTACCGTCTCGCACAGCAGTAAAAAAGGCAGCGTTGTGGGCATGAGGTCGTCGCACACAACAAGCAGAAAGGATATTATAAGTATAAAGATAAGAACGCCGATAACCTCAATCTGAAAAAGAGTTATCAGGCAGGCTACAGCAAATATAATAAGCATGAACCTTTCAGTGTTGAAAAAATCACGCATTTTGCGTATTGCCGTGTTATCGTTTGAAAGCATAAAAACTGCCCTTCTTAAATTCATTTATGTTATTTGTATATTATAATACTAAACAATGCAATTTTCAATACGCTTGCCAAAAATAGGCTTGCGGGGGAATTTACATATAATTTATGGGCGAATTTGCATATTTTTATGTAGTTAAACCAAAGAAAAAGCAAACGCCCGGAGGCGTTTATAAAAAGCGGATATTTTTTGAAAATAAGTGTTGACATTTGTCGCTCGTTTTGATATTATATTTGAGCGCTAAGGCGAGCGGGTAAAATCAAAACGCTTCATAAAGCGCACCGGACCTTGAAAATTAAACAACGACTTAAGAAAAAGGAAACCCTGAAATTC
>CAVAPB010000028.1:0-16569 GCA_963590415.1 Anaerovoracaceae bacterium
CGTAGGGGCGAACTGTGTTCGCCCGCTTTTAATGTCAGCAGAAATTGACGGGCGACCGCAGGTCGCCCCTACGGGTCGTGCCTTGATTTTAATTTCGGATTAATCGTAAATTGTGATAAATCAGCTGCAAACTAACGGCGGGAGCAAGCCCCCCGCCCTACGGCTCGCTGTCGCTACCGACTTTTGCGGATTTTTCGGACAGCCGCAAGGGCTGTCCCTACAGGCGATTTTTATGAAATTTTCATATTTATAACAACTTTGAAAAAAGTGTTGACTTTTAGGTTAGTTAATGCTAATATATTACCAACAAAATCTCAGGAGAACAAACGAATGGGCAAGTTTTCATTTGCAGTTGAATATTTCTATTTTTACTTTATCAACTTTTTTGGTAAGGTAATAATGTCGTTCGCTGCAAAACAGGTTGCTTAAAAGGTTCAGAGATAAGTGAGCTTACACCCCGCAGTGAATTACGCTGCGGGGATTATTTTTTGAAAGAAGGAAAAGAAAATGATCGTAATCTTGAAAAAGGACGCCGAGTCACAAAAGGTAGAGGTGCTCAGACAATGGCTTAAAAACCAGGAGGTTGACATTCACGAGTCCTTGGGCGAGTACCAGACGGTATGGGGTCTTATCGGCGACACGAGTAAGATAGATACGGACCTTATCGAGGGTCTTGACATAGTAGAGGGCGTAAGGCGTGTTTCGGAGCCGTACAAGCAGGCAAACAGAAAATTCCACCCCGACGACACGGTAATCGACCTCGGGAACGGAATTAAAATCGGCGGCGGTTCGTTCCAGTTTATGGCAGGTCCGTGCTCGGTTGAGTCGAGAGAGCAGATAATCGAGATTGCAAAGGCGGTCAAAAAGTCGGGCGCAAACATTTTGAGGGGCGGCGCATTCAAGCCGAGAACCTCGCCCTACGCTTTCCAGGGTATGAGAGCAGAGGGCTTGGAGCTTCTTCTTGAGGCAAAGAAGGAGACGGGTATGCCGATCGTTACCGAAATTATGGACGCTTCGCATATCGACCTGTTTGAAAATGTTGACATCATTCAGGTCGGCGCAAGAAATATGCAGAACTTTGAGCTTCTTAAAGAGCTCGGCAAACTCGATAAGCCGATTTTCTTAAAGAGAGGTCTTTCGGGCACTATTCAGGAGCTTCTTATGAGCGCAGAGTACATTATGGCAGGCGGCAACTCAAAGGTTATCCTTTGCGAAAGAGGTATCAGAACCTTTGAAACGGCTACAAGAAACACTCTTGACCTTTCGGCTGTTCCGATTCTTAAAGAAAAGACGCACTTGCCCGTAATTATCGACCCAAGCCACGCTTCGGGTATTGCAAGGCTTGTAAGACCGATGTCGTATGCGGCGGCTGCCTGCGGTGCGGACGGACTTATGATTGAAGTACACAACAACCCTGCAAAGGCTCTTTGCGACGGCCCGCAGGCACTGACCCCCGACCAGTTCGATGAGGTTTGCAGAGGCGTAAACAAAATCAGAAACGCATTAAAAGAGGTTTGATAAAATGACAGTCGGAGTAGTAGGCTTAGGTCTTATCGGCGGCTCGCTCGCCAAGGCGATAAAATACAATACGGACAACACGGTTATCGGCTATGACATTGACGAGAATGTTATTCTCAAAGCGAAGCTTCTCGGTGCGATAGACGATGAAATGACCGAGCAAAAAATTCCCGAATGTGATATAATAATCACGGGTCTTTATCCCGAGGCGACAAAGAAGTACATTACCGAGAACGCAAAGAAGTTCAAAAAGGGCGCAATAGTGCTTGACACCTGCGGCGTCAAAACCTATGTGTGCGAGGATATGTACCGCATCGCAAAAGAAAACGGCTTTACCTTTGTCGGCGCTCATCCGATGGCAGGACTTCATCTTTCCGGCTTTGAGAACTCAAAGGTCACAATGTTCTCAAACGCTTCAATGCTTCTTGTTCCGTCTCCGGATACGGGAATAAACGAGCTTGACACCGTAAGAAAGCTGTTTTCGAAAATCGGCTTTACCAACATACAGAACACCACTCCCGAGGAACACGACAGGATAATCGCATTCACTTCACAACTCGCACATGTTGTCTCAAACGCCTATGTAAAGAGCCCGAGCGCAAAGCTCCACAAGGGCTTTTCGGCGGGAAGCTACAGGGATTTGACAAGGGTCGCAAAGCTCAACGAGGTTATGTGGACGGAGCTGTTCCTTGAAAACAGGGAAAACCTTGCTTTTGAGGTCGATACAATAATCGAAAATCTCAAGCAGTATTCAAAGGCTCTTAAAGAAAATGACGCGGGAACGCTTGAAAAGCTTTTGCGTGACGGCAGAATTTGCAAGGAACAGATTGACGGCGAATATGAGGACTGAAAGGCTACGGTGGTTTTATGAAAACTGTTGAGGTATCAACGGGAAGTAAATATAATATTGTTATCGGCGACGGACTGCTCAAAGACAGCGGCAGAATGATAAGAGAGGTAACCTCGGCAAAAACGGCGGCAATCGTTACGGACAGCGTTGTTGACCCGCTTTATTCCGATACGGTTCGCAACTCCCTTGAAGCAAACGGTTTTGAAACGGTCAAGCTTGTGTTCCCGAACGGCGAAAAGTCAAAAAATATCAATACATATTCCGATATGCTTGAGTTTATGGCTGAAAACAGGCTCACAAGGAGCGACTGCATTGTAGCTCTCGGCGGCGGAGTAGTCGGGGATATTGCAGGCTTTTGTGCGGCAACATATCTTCGCGGAATTTCGTTCGTTCAGATTCCCACCACGCTTCTCGCCTGCGTTGACTCGTCCGTCGGCGGCAAAACGGCGATTGACTTAAAGGCAGGCAAAAATCTTGCGGGCGCTTTTTATCAGCCGAAGCTTGTAATTTGCGACTATTCGACGCTCTCAACGCTCAGTGATGAAATTTTTTCGGACGGTATGGCAGAGACGATAAAATACGGAGCGCTGTTTGACGGAGATTTTCTCAATTTCTTAAACGAAAACAATGCAAGGGATAACCTTGAATATATAATCGAAAAATGCGTTACCTTTAAGCGTGATATAGTCAATGTCGATGAAACGGACAGGGGAGTGAGAGGACTTCTCAATTTCGGCCATACGATAGGTCATTCGATTGAAAAATGCAGCAATTTTGCGGTCTCTCACGGCAGCGCTGTGGCAATAGGTATGGTGCTGATGTCGAGAGGAGCGTATAAATCGGGCATTACAAAAGCTGATATTACCGAATTCATGGTGTCGCTTCTCAAAAAATACAACCTCCCCGTATCGACCGGTTTTTCGGCGGACGAGCTGTTCTGTGTCACTCTTTCCGATAAAAAACGAAGCGGAGACGATATAACGCTTGTAATACCGTCCGAATTCGGCAAATGCGAGCTTTATAAAACGCAGATAAATTCACTTAAAGATATAATCGAAAAAGGATTGAACTGAATGGATGTAAAAATCACGCCGTCAAGGCTTGAGGGAACGGTTGAGGCGATTTCGTCCAAGTCCGACGCCCACAGAATACTCATAGCGGCGGCGCTTTCGGATAAAAAAACGGCAATTCACTGCAATTCAGATTCCGAGGATATAAAGGCAACCGTCGGCTGCCTTGAAGCTCTCGGCGCAAAAATTACAAGAGACGGTGATGTAATTACCGTTATACCCGTTGAAAATTCGAAAAAAAAGGCTGTGCTTGACTGTCGTGAGAGCGGCTCAACGCTCAGGTTTTTATTGCCTGTTGCGGCGGCATTCGGAAAAGACGCCGTGATTACGGGCTCGGGCAGATTGCCGTCAAGACCCATTGTTCCGTTGCGAAACGAGATGGAGAAAAAGGGCGTTACATTCACTCCGCCGTGGCAGTTCCCAATTGAAATTTCGGGCGGACTTCAAAGCGGAGAATACACTCTCAAGGGCAATGTCAGCTCGCAGTTTGTAACGGGTCTTTTGTTTGCTCTGCCGTTGCTCGACGGCGACAGCTCAATCAGGCTTTTGCCGCCCGTTGAGTCGCGCTCTTACATAAATATGACGGTAAACACGCTCTCAAAATTCGGCATTACGGTTACCGAAAAGGACGATACCTATTATATAAAGGGCTCGCAGAAATACATTTCGCCCGAAGAAATTTTTGTTGAGGGCGACTGGTCGAACGCCGCATTTTTTCTGTGTGCGGGAGCGATAAACGGCGATGTTACCGTGACGGGGCTTGACCTCAATTCGCTTCAGGGCGACAAAAAGATAGTTGACATATTAAAACAGATGGGTGCCGATGTAGGGGCGGACGGCGACGGCGTCAGAGTTAAGAGCGCCGAGCTTCACGGCGTACAGATTGACGCGTCGGACATTCCCGATTTGGTTCCCGTGCTCTCCGTAACGGCGGCAAATGCGAAAAGCGGCGTTACGGTTGTTACGAACGCAGAGCGTTTAAGGCTCAAAGAGAGCGACAGGCTTCAGGCAATATGCGAAACACTTACAAGGCTCGGCAATGTCAACGCGCAGACGGACGACGGACTTGTTATATGGTGCGACGATAAAATTTCGGGCGGCGAGGTTTCGTCTTACTCCGACCACAGAATGGTTATGTCGGCGGCTGTAGCGGCTCTCGGTTCATCGGGAGAAATAACCGTAAGCGGCGCTCAGGCGGTAAGTAAATCCTATCCGAATTTCTTTGAAGATTATAAAATGCTGGGAGGAAAAGCAGATGTCATCAATCCTCAGGGGTAACAAAATAAGCGTCAGCGTGTTCGGACAGTCGCACTCGCAGTCTATAGGTGCGGTTATCGACGGCTTGCCGGCAGGCTTTGAGATAAATTCCGACGAGGTTATGAAATTTATGTCAAGGCGTGCTCCGGGACATAATTCGTTTGCCACTCCGCGAAAGGAAAGCGATATTCCGCAGGTTATGTCAGGACTTGTAAACTCCGTGACATGCGGCGCTCCGCTTGCAATCAAAATCGACAACACCAATACCCGTTCGCAGGACTATGACAGCCTTAAAGCGCTGCCCCGTCCGTCTCATTCGGACTATGCGGCATATGTCAAGTTTTCGGGTCACAACGATATTGCGGGCGGCGGACAGTTTTCCGGCAGATTGACCGCTCCGCTGTGCTATGCGGGCGCAGTGTGTATGCAAATGCTCCGTGAAAGGGGCGTTGAGGTCAAGGCTCATATATATTCGATAAAGGACGCTTACGACGAGCGGTTTGACGGCTGTAATATCCAAAAGGACGAGCTTGACCCGTTTTTCCCCGTTCTTGACCCTGAGGCAGGAGAGAGAATGAGAGCGATTATTGATGTCGCAAGAGAAAACGGAGACTCTGTCGGCGGAATAATCGAATGTGCGATAACGGGTATGCCGGCAGGAATAGGCGAGCCGATGTTTGACGGAATAGAAAACATAATCGCAAGAAATATTTTTGCAATTCCCGCAATAAAGGGAATTGAGTTTGGAAGCGGCTTTTCGGGCACGCTTAAATACGGCAGTGAAAACAATGATAACTTTACCGTTTCCGACGGCAAAATCATTACCGAAAAGAACGATCACGGCGGAATTTTGGGCGGAATAACCTCGGGTATGCCGATAGTTTTCCGTGTAGCTGTCAAGCCTACGCCGTCTATTGCCGTTTCGCAGGAAAGCGTAAATCTTCAAACCAAAAAGCAGGAAGAGCTTAAAATCAAAGGCAGGCATGACCCGTGCATCGTTCCGAGAGCAGTCCCCGCAGTTGAGGCGGTTGCGGCGATAACGGTGCTTGACCTGTTATTATAAAAATCGATATATAATTACGGAGGTATATTATGGAATTGGAACAGTTGAGAGGCAGAATTGACGAGATAGACAGTCAGTTGGTTGAGCTTTTCAAGGACAGAATGGAAATTGCGGCAGATGTCGCAAAATATAAAAAGGAGAACAAGCTTCCCGTCCTCGACAAGACAAGGGAGAGAGCGTTGCTTAACAAAATCGCAGAGATGAGCGGTGAGGAATTCGCAAATTATTCGCTTCGTCTTTACTCGCAGATATTGGAGCTTTCAAGAACATATCAGCACAAGTGTCTCGGCAACAAGTCGGAGCTTGTAAAGAAGATTGAGGCGGCTCTTAATGAGAGCGATAAAAAATCCTTCCCCGAGTCGGCGATAGTTGCGTGCCAGGGCGTTGAGGGCGCTTATTCGACCCTTGCGTGCGAAAAGCTTTTCAGAAATCCGAATATTATGTTCTTCGACAGTTGGGACGGCGTTTTTGCGGCGGTTGCACAGGGACTTTGCAAGTACGGTATTTTGCCGATTGAAAACAGCACCGCAGGCTCGGTAAACCATGTTTACGACCTTATGAACAAGAACAAGTTCTATATTGTTAAATCGATAAGATTAAAGGTTAACCATTCGCTTCTTGCAAATAAGGGCACGAAGCTTGAGGACATAAAGGAAATTTATTCGCATGAGCAGGCTATAAGCCAGTGCAGCGATTTTCTCAATTCTCTTCACAATGTAAAGGTTACAATTTGCGAGAACACGGCGGTTGCGGCGAAAAATGTTGCCGAAAGCGGCAGAAACGATGTTGCGGCTATTTCTTCAAACGATTGCTCTATGCTTTATGACCTTGAAACCGTATGCGAGTCAATTCAGGACAGGGCGAATAATTACACAAGATTTATCTGTATTTCAAAAAATCTTGAGGTCTATCCCGGAGCGGACAAAACAAGTCTTATGCTTACGCTTGCCCACAAGCCCGGCTCTCTTTATTCGATGCTTTCAATGTTTTATGCCCTCGATATAAACATCACAAAGCTTGAAAGCCGCCCGCTTACCGACAGGGATTTTGAATTTATGTTTTATTTTGACATTGAATCAAGCGTATATTCCGACAGGTTTGTTCAGATGATAAACGAGCTTGAAAGCACAACGGAGAAATTCACATATCTCGGCAGTTATTCCGAAACGGTATAGTTGTTTGTTTACAGATTGTTCAATAAAAATATATTGTACGGAAACAATTTACCGTTATACTTTAATCATCGGTTAGAGAGAACCGATACACTTTTTCATTTATCCCTTTTCTTCCCCTAAAGCAAAGCACCCGAAAAAACGGGTGCTTTGTTCTTTTTATACTTGACCTCGGGGCGAAACTGTGTAAAAATATATTTATAAAACATTAAAAAGAGGAACTATATGAAAAATCTTGATTTGAACGAAAAGAGCCTTGTTTATCATCTGAAACAGTACAAGGCGAAAAAACTTCTTAAATATTATCCCGAGACCACCTCGACAAACGACATCGCAAAGCAGATGTGTCACGAGGGAAAAAACAAGGAGCTTTTGGTTGTTGCAAATTATCAGACGGCAGGCAAGGGCAGAACGGGAAGAAGCTTTTATTCCCCCAAGGGCTCGGGAATTTATTTTTCTGTTGTTCACGAAATTGCGGGCAACGAAAAGAATTTCGACCTCATTTCCTCCATTGCTGGTCTTGCCGTAAGGGATACGCTTTACAATATGTTTAATATCGAAGCGAAAATAAAATGGCCGAACGATATTCTTGTAAACGATAAAAAAATCTGCGGTATTCTCTGTGAGATAATCAACGAAAACGGCAGACCGAGATATGTTGTTATCGGAATAGGCGTAAATGTTGAAAAGATTGACTTCCCCGATGAGCTCGAATACACCGCGACCTCGATAGGTAATGAATATACCGGCACGGAGGAGCTTGACCACAACGAAATTCTTGTCGACATTGTCAATAATATTGACAGATATGTTATCAGGAACAATGCGCTGAATTCATACGATAATACGGATGTAATAAACAGGCTCAAGGCTCATTCGGCAACGGTCGGACAGCTTGTGCATGTTATAAAGCCCGACCGTGAATTTGACGCAAGAGCTGTTGACATTGATGTGAACGGCGGACTTGTAATAAGCAACGCAGAGGGAACATCAACGCTCACTTCGGGCGAGGTCATACATATAAGATAGTATAATTTTTTCACTTTTTCATATATTACATATGAAAGGGTGAGAGTATGACAGTAAAAATCAAGTGGAAGCCGCTTTTGTTTTGGACGCTCGGCACATTGGCGGTCGGGGCGTTGAGCTCTGTTGCGGGCGGTGCGATGAAAGGCTTCAAGGGAATAAACACGCCGCCGATTACGCCTGCGCCTGCGGTGTTTTCGGTGGCTTGGACAATTCTTTACCTGCTTATGGGCATTTCCGCATATCTTGTTTATGAGTCAAATGGCGGTATGACGAAAAGGTCGCTTGCGCTTTATGCTTTCCAGCTTTCTGTAAATTTTTTGTGGCCGGTGTTCTTTTTCAGGCTGCACGCATTCACATTTTCATTTATATGGCTTTTGCTTTTGTTGGTGCTTGTCATAATGATGACGGTAAATTTCAAGAGCATAAGACCTGCGGCGGGATATTTGCAAATGCCGTACATCCTGTGGCTTGTTTTCGCAGGCGTGCTCAACTGTATGGTTATTACGCTGAACTGAAAAATGTTATACACTTGCAAATTACGGGGCGAACTGTGTTCGCCCGTTTTTATTTGTTCTGAATTTGACGGGCGACCGCAGGTCGCCCCTACGGGTTGTGCGTTGCCTTATCGGGTAGGGCGGGGGCTTGCGGGCGAAGTAAGAGTGAATAGTGAAGAGTGAAAAGGTGTGGGTGCTTCGCAAGTCGTCGTTTGCTCCGTATCGTTCGCAACAGCCTTTGGCTGTCTCTCACTCGCTACGCAACTCCTCCTTTTCCGCAAAAATCACGCTCGGCTCGCCTGCTCGGTTGTAAACGCCCTCCCGACGGCTCGCTGCCGCTACCGACTTTTGCGGATTTGCTCCCGCCAAAAAAGACTTATAACAAACTGTAAATTGCGAACAAATACAGGCTCCCTTGTAAAGGGAGCTGTCATTTTTTGAAAAACAAAAAATGACTGAGGGATTTTACAAAATCATATCACATCGTAGGGGCGAACTGTGTTCGCCCGCTTTTAATTCCTGCTGAAATTGACGGGCGACCGCAGGTCGCCCCTACGGGTTGTGCGTTGCCTTATCGGGTAGGGGCAGCGCCATTACTGGCGAATGAAAAATGAAGAATGAAGAATTGTGGGTGCTTCGCACGGATTAGAAATTATAACGAACAGTGTAGGGCGGGGGTGATTCCCCTGACAGGGGAATCACCCCCGCCCTACACTGTCGTCGTTTGCTCCGTATTGTTCGCAACTCCTCATTGTTCATCTGTTCCTGCAAAAAGTCCTTGACTTATGTTGCTCTTGCTGATATAATAATAACTCGCTGAAAATGTTTTTTATGTTTTCGGCTCCTTCCCTCAAAATACAAAATGTGAGGGCAGAGTCCATAAGGAGGTGCAAAAGAATGACAAAGTATGAAGCAATCGTAGTTCTTTCGGTAAACAACAAGACCGATGAGGACGTACAGACCCTTGTTGAAAAATTCAAGGCATTGATTGAGAAAAACGGCACTCTTGAAAGCGTTGACGAGTGGGGCAAGAGAAAGCTTGCTTACCTTATTAACGACGAGGCTGAAGGCTACTATGTACTCTTCAACATCGAGTGTGAGCCCACTTTCCCGGCTGAGTTCCAGCGTGTTGCAGGAATTACAGACGGCGTTCTCCGTTCAATCGTAGTAAAGAAATAATCGGAGGAAAAGGAAATGATTAACTGTGCAGTTATAATGGGTAGGCTTGTAGCAGACCCCGAGTTGCGTACAACGGCAAACGGCATTTCGGTTACATCTTTTTGCGTCGCTGTTGACAGGAATTATGTCAGACAGGGCGAGGAGAGACAGGCTGATTTCATAAATGTTGTTGCTTGGCGTCAGACCGCCGATTTCGTAACCCGTTATTTCCACAAAGGCTCAATGATAGCCGTACAAGGCTCAATCCAGACCCGTACTTATGAGGATAAGACGGGCGCTAAGAGAACCGCTGTTGAAATTGTTGCAGACAACGTTTCGTTCTGTGGCTCTAAGTCATCGGACGCAGGTCAGAACCGTTTTGAGGCTCCGGCTGCAAATGCTCCGTCGTATCAGGCGGGCAACACCGCAAACTTCTCAACTCCCGCAGCTGCGGAGGATGATTTCGGTTTCGGTTCGGCGGCAGACGATGATGACGGACTTCCGTTCTGAACATCGGTTTAATTGAATTTTACAGGAGGATATAACAATGGCTGAAAATAAAAATTCTCGTCCCATGAACAGAAAACGCAAAAAAGTTTGTGCTTTCTGTGTAGAAAAGGTTGATAAGATTGATTACAAAGACGCAGCAAAGCTCCGTCGTTTCACTTCAGAGAGAGCTAAGATTCTCCCCAGAAGAGTAACAGGCACATGCGCTTATCATCAGAGAGAACTCACAACAGCTATCAAGAGAGCAAGAGCTATCGCTCTTCTTCCCTACACAGCTGACTGATTTATTAAATCAAAATTTTACGGCGTTCGGTTTGAACGCCGTATTTTTTTGCCCGAAATAAGGCGGCACGCCGTTTCCGACGCACCGCCAAAAGGGAGAAGATGTTTACCTTGTAAATAAAAATTCGTGAGCGGCACAGTCCGTTTTTTCAACGGGGGAGAAGTCGAGCTTTAATTCGTTTCCCGTGCCGTCAATTGTCAGCCGAGCAGTCTCAAGAAGCGAGTAGCCGATAATTTTTCCGCTTTCCTCCGATTCGTAGATGTATCGCTCGGTGTTATACTCAATAATTGCGGTGTCGGCGTCGTCTTTAATAACTCTTGTCGCCGTAACACGAATCATCTCGTAGCCGTCCGCAACTGATGACGGAGCAGAGACATAGACCGAAATATCCTTGCCGTTATACTGCCTGCCGAAGTGTATTCCCGCAGAAATTACCGCAATCAGTATGAACACCGCAAAAACCGTGATTGTAATTCTTTTTTCATTTCTTTTTTACTTTAAGCATTTAATATGTTTTTAATAAATTGAACCGCACATCGGACTCACGCTTTCTTTTCAAAATATTTTTATCCTCAACACAACTATAAAGAAAATATTTGTAAATATCAATACAATTTTGAAAAATAGCAAAACTTTGTAGATACTGCACAAATTATATGATTAAAACTTTACCATAATAACGGAGAAAATCACAATATTTTGTCGAAATAACTAAAGCGGGTTTAATTTTACAGTGAATTTGTTTGAGTCGGTTCGGCAAAGAAAAATATGCATAAAAATACGCAAAATCTGCATATTTATTCTATCGATATACACGAATATACATTTTTTATGAATAAAATGCAAAAAACACTTGATTTTATGCCGAAACGGTGTATAATCTCTATGTAAAGAAAAGAAAACTTCATTCGGAGGTAACGAAAATGAACAAGAAGGATATTAAAAAAGTAGTTCTTGCCTATTCGGGCGGACTTGATACATCAATTATTATTCCGTGGCTCAAGGAAAATTACAATAACTGTGAGGTTATTGCTGTTTCCGGAGATGTAGGTCAGGGAACGGAGCTTGACGGACTTGAGGAAAAGGCTCTTAAAACAGGCGCTTCAAAGCTCTATGTGCTCGACCTCAAAAAGGACTATGTCGAAAATTACATTTGGCCCTGCCTTAAAGCGGGCGCAGAATATGAGGAATATCTTCTCGGCACTTCGCACGCTCGTCCCTGCATTGCAAAAGGACTTGCGGAAATCGCCAAGAAAGAGGGTGCTGACGCAATCTGCCACGGCTGCACCGGTAAGGGCAACGACCAGGTTCGTTTTGAACTTTCACTGAAAGCTCTTGCTCCCGAAATGGAGATTATCGCTCCCTGGCGTGAGTGGAACATAAAGTCCCGTGACGAGGAAATCGACTATGCCGAGGCTCACAATATTCCGCTTAAAATCAACCGTGAAACAAACTATTCAAAGGATAAGAATGTATGGCATCTCTCTCATGAGGGACTTGACCTTGAGGACCCGGCAAACGAGCCGCTTTACAACAAGGACGGCTTCCTTGAACTCGGCGTATCGCCCGAAAAGGCTCCCGATGTTCCCACATATGTTACAATTCACTTTGAAAAGGGCGTTCCGACCGCTGTTGACGGCAAGGATATGGACGCACTCGAAATCGTTGAAAAGCTCAATGAAATCGGCGGCGCAAACGGCGTAGGACTCCTTGATATTGTTGAGAACCGTCTTGTAGGTATGAAGTCGAGGGGCGTATATGAAACTCCCGGCGGAACTATCCTTTACAAGGCTCACGAGCTCCTTGAAATGATTACTCTTGACCGTGATACCGCTCACTACAAAGCACTTGTTGCCAAGGAATTCGGCGAGCTTGTATATAACGGCAAGTGGTTCACACCTTTGCGCGAGGCTCTTTCGGCTTTCGTTGACAAGACGCAGGAAACGGTTACGGGCGATGTTAAGCTCAAGCTCTACAAGGGCAATGTAATCAACGCGGGCGTCACCTCTCCCTACACCCTTTACGATGAGAATGTCGCTTCGTTCGGCGATGACGGCGGCGCTTACGACCAGAAGGATTCCGCAGGCTTCATCAACCTCTTCGGTCTCCCGATAAAGGTTAAGGCTTTGCTTGACGCTAAGCGTGACAACAAATAATTAAACAAATTATAATTAGAGCGGCAGGGGGCGTAAACCCTCTGTCGCAATATGTATTATAGGAGAAATTATAGGAGAAAAATATGAAACTTTGGGCAGGACGCTTTTCAAAGGAAGTCGATAAAAAAACAAACGATTTCAATTCGTCGATTTCCTTTGACAGCCGTATGTATAAAGAGGACATTGACGGAAGTATCGCACACGCAACAATGCTTGCGGCGCAGTCGATTATTTCCTGTGAGGATTTGGAAAAAATCGTTACGGGATTAAAGCAGATAAAGTCCGAAATTGAGTCGGGCGAGCTTCTTATCGACCCCAATGCGGAGGATATTCACACCTTTATTGAGGGCGAATTGACGCAGCGTATCGGTCAGGCGGGAAAGAGACTTCACACCGCAAGAAGCCGTAACGACCAGGTTGCGCTTGACATAAGGCTTTACCTGCGCAACGAGTGCGACAGCGTTTACTCGCTTATTACCGAGCTTATCGATGTGCTTTTGAAAAAGGCGGAGCAGTACAGCGACGCGGTTATGCCGGGTTATACGCATATGCAGAGGGCGCAGCCGATAACCTTCGGACATCATCTTATGGCGTATGCGGAGATGCTCCTGCGTGACAAGCAAAGACTTTCCGACGCAAAGGCGAGGATGAATTACTCTCCGCTCGGTTCGTGTGCTCTTGCAGGCACGACCTACAACACCGACCGTGAAATGACCGCAGAGGCTCTCGGCTTTGACGGTGCAATGCAAAATTCGCTTGACGGCGTTTCGGACAGGGATTTTTGTATGGAGCTTGCGTCCGTGCTTTCGATACTTATGGTTCATCTTTCGAGATTTTCCGAGGAGATAATCCTCTGGTGCTCGTGGGAGTTCAAGTTCGTTGAGCTTGACGACGCCTTTTCGACAGGCTCGTCGATTATGCCGCAGAAAAAGAATCCCGACATAACGGAGCTTATCAGGGGTAAGTCAGGCAGGGTGTTCGGCGACCTTATGACGCTTCTTACAATGATGAAAGGCTTGCCTCTTGCATACAATAAGGATATGCAGGAGGACAAGGAGGCAATCTTCGACGCATTCGACACCGTCAAAATGTGCCTTACAACCTTTATCCCGATGCTTGACACCATGACCGCTATCCCCGAGAATATGAGAAAAGCGGCGGCAGGCGGCTTTATCAACGCAACCGACTGTGCGGATTATCTTGTTTCAAAGGGCATTCCGTTCAGGGACGCATATAAGGCTACGGGCGAGCTTGTTGCGCTCTGCATAAAGAAAGGTACAACGCTTGAAGAATTACCGCTTGAAGAGTATAAAAACATCTGTGAGGACTTTGACGGGGGCGTATATGACGCAATAAACCTTGACAAGTGCGTAAACGGCAGAACCTCCCTCGGCGGACCCGCAAGCGCAAATGTCCTTATGCAGGTTAAAAGGGTAAAAGAGCTTAATAAATAATACACAAAAACACTACAAATGCCGTGGCGATTTTCCACGGCATTTATTGTTTACACTTTTATTCAACTGTGATAAAATATCTTGTAGAAATTATATTGCAAAGGGGAAAGAAAAATGAAAAAATTTATGGACAAGGATTTCTTGCTTACCACTAAAACTGCAAAGGAAATTTATAAAAAAGGCGCTGAAAAGACGCCGATTTTCGACTGGCACTGCCACCTTTCCCCGAAAGAGATTTACGAGAACAACACGCCCAAGGATATTGCGGAGCTTTGGCTCGGCGGCGATCATTACAAATGGCGTGCAATGCGTTCCTACGGTATATCCGAGGAGTATATAACCGGCAGAAAGTCGGGTCACGACAAGTTTATGAAATGGGCGGAGGTTATGCCGTATCTTATCGGTAATCCGCTTTATCACTGGACCCATCTTGAATTGCAGCGCTATTTCGGCATTTACGAAACGCTCTCGCCCTCTACTGCGGAGGATATTTGGAGAAGATGCAACGAAAAAATAAAGGCGGGCGGCTTTACTCCCCGTGAGCTGATTGAAAAATCAAATGTTGCCTGTGTCTGCACGACTGACGACCCTGCCGACACGCTTGAATATCACGAAAAGCTTAAAAAGGATAAGTCGTTCAAATGCAAGGTGTTGCCCGCATTCCGTCCCGATAAGGCGCTCGGCATTGAAAAGGCGGATTTTATTCCGTGGCTTGCGGCAATGGAAAAAACGGCGGGCAGGGAAATCACCTCTTTTGCGGAACTTAAAACGGTTCTTGCCGAAAGGATTGACTTCTTTGACAAAATGGGCTGCCGTGCATCCGACCATGCGCTAAACTATATTCCGTATGCTGCGTCAAACTCCCGTGAGCTTGAGCAGATATTCAAAAAGGGCGTTGACGGAAAACCGCTTTCTGACCTTGAGCTTGACAAGTACAAATCGGCGCTTCTCGGCTTCCTCGGCGAAAATTATGCCGAAAAGGGCTGGGTAATGGAGCTCCATATCGGCGCGCTTCGCAACAACAACACAAGGATGTTCCAAAAGCTCGGTGCGGACACAGGCTTTGACTCGGTTGACGACAGGGAAATCGCAGTCGGACTTTCAAGGTTTATGGACTCTCTCGCAAAGCTCGGCAAGCTTCCTAAAACAGTTCTCTTTACACTCAATCCCAAGGATAATGTCGTATTGGGCACAATGCTCGGCAACTTCCAGACCGACGAGGCGGCTTCAAAAATTCAGTTCGGCTCGGCGTGGTGGTTCAATGATAATTACGACGGTATGCGCCGTCAGCTGACCGACCTTGCAAACCTCGGAGTGCTTTCAAAGTTTGTCGGAATGATAACCGACTCAAGAAGCTTTTTGTCCTATCCCAGACACGAATATTTCAGAAGAATACTTTGCGAGCTTATCGGCGACTGGGTTGAGGAGGGCAAATATCCCGAGGATATTAAATTCTTATCGCAGGTTGTCGAGGATATTTCCTTTAACAACGCAAAAAAATATTTCGGCTTAAAATTATAATCGGAGCATAAAATGGCAATAAAACTCATAGTAACCGACCTTGACGGCACGCTTATGGCGCCCGACCATCAGACGGTAACGCAGCGTACAAAGGCGGCTCTCAAAGCGGCTCACGACAAGGGCGTTAAGGTTGCAATCGCAACGGGCAGAACACTTACCTTTACGGACAATGTAATCTCGCAAATACCCTTTGCGGACTATGTAATATATTCAAACGGCGCCGCAGTGTTTGACAGGAACGCCGAAAAGGATATATACAAAAATTGTATTTCCGCACGGCATACCGAGGAGTTGCTTGATATATTTGACGATTTCCCGTTCTATTACAATATCTATGTGAACGGCAGAATATTTGTTCAAAGCGATAAGACGGGATATTATGTAAATCACGGGCTGCCGCAGGCTTTTCTTGACGAGTTTACACGGCTTTCCGTTACGGCGGACAAGCTTTCGGAAAAGCTGCGAGGCGAGTGTGCGGAGATAATGGCGCTCTACAATGTAAGCGATGAGCATAAAAAGCGACTGACAGCTGAATTTGAAAAGAGAAAGCTCTATATAACCTCTTCGCTTCCCGATGAAATCGAGGTGACAGCGCCGAACGTCAACAAGGGCACGGCGCTTGACGGCTTTTGTAAAAAAATCGGCGTTTCAGCGGACGAGGTTATGGCATTCGGCGACGCAATGAACGATTACGAAATGCTGAAATTTGCAAAATATTCCTTTGCAATGGGCAATGCGGTTGACGGGATAAAGGAAATCGCAAATTATCAAGCCGCAAGCAATGCGGACGACGGCGTTGCAAAAGCGGTTGAGGAATATGTGCTGTAATTGAATGAAAAAAAGCGTATCGCAGGATACGCTTTTTTTGTGTGGTTACGATTTGGTTGCATAATAAAAAGTACAGCACAAATAAAAATTTATCAAACCGTGTAGGGCGGGGGCTTGCTCCCGCCGCTAATAAACATTGAATTAAAATGTTAGTAGAACCAAGCCTTCCTCTGACGAGGAAGGTGGCACGCCGTAGGCGTGACGGAAGG
>CAVAPB010000029.1:0-15679 GCA_963590415.1 Anaerovoracaceae bacterium
AGAGGGGCTATATTATGGCTATCGGCGAAAGAATAAGATTTTTTAGAAATTTAAAGGGTATGACTCAAAAGTATCTCGGTATACAGGTGGGCTTTCCGGAGAAAACCGCTGATATTCGTATGGCACAATATGAATCCGGTTCAAGAACGCCTAAGGCTGATTTAACAAACAATCTTGCAAATGCATTCGGTGTATCGACAAGTGCTTTAACTGTGCCCGATATTGACAGCTACAACGGCTTAATGCACACGCTGTTTACTCTTGAGGATTTATATGGTTTCCGTATTGATAAACTTGATGACGAGCTTTGCATACGCCTTGATAAGGGTATGGGAACAAACTATCTTACACTGTTTGATATGTTTTCCGCTTGGCAGGGACAAGCCGAAAAGTTCAAAAACGGAGAAATCACAAAAGAAGAATACGATAACTGGAGATATAACTACCCAGAAAGCGTAGCTTTCAATTCTCGTAAGTAAAACGGAATATAATAGAAAACACAAAAAAGGCATTACCGACTGCAAAAGTCAGTAATGCCTTTTATAATATTAAGATAATTGTACCTGCAAACCAGTGGAACGCTTAGAATAAAGTCATTTTTAGGTTTGCTATCATTTTGCTATCAAATCAGGAAATTAAGTACCTAAAACCCAGTGTTTATGCGGGTTTACGCTGCTCTTGGTATTATTCCCACTCAACTGTTGCGGGGGGTTTGGAGGTTATGTCATAGACTACGCGGTTTACGCCTTTGACCTCATTTGTTATCCTGTTTGACACCTTTGCAAGCAGGTCGTAGGGGATACGAGCCCAATCGGCTGTCATAAAGTTATCGGTTGTGATTGCGCGAAGCACGATAAGCTGTTCGTATGTTCTGTGGTCGCCCATAACACCGACCGACTGAACGCCGGGGAGGACGGCAAAGAATTGGCTTAATTCGCTCTCATAACCTGTTTTAGCCATTTCATCACGGAAAACTGCGTCCGCATCCTGAAGTATTCTTACCTTTTCGGCGGTGATTTCGCCGATTATTCTTACTCCGAGTCCGGGACCGGGGAACGGCTGACGCCAAACGAGCTCGTGCGGGATGCCGAGCTTTTCGCCGACCTTGCGAACCTCATCCTTGAATAAATCGCAAAGGGGCTCGATTATGCCCTCAAACTCAATGTCATCGGGCATTTTAACCTTGTTGTGGTGCGTCTTGATAACCGCTGCGTCGCCCTTGCCGGATTCGATACAGTCGGGATAAATCGTGCCCTGTGCGAAGAAGCCCTTGTCGTTTTCCTTCTTGATTTCGTCCCAGAATACATTGTAGAATTCCGTGCCGATAATCTTTCTCTTTTCCTCGGGGTCGGTAACGCCCTTGAGCTTTTCGAGGAAATGCTCCTGACAGTTTACTCTTACAAATTTCATATCGAAAAGGGAGGTAAAGGTCTTTTCTACAAAGTCTCCCTCGTCCTTACGCATAAGTCCCTGGTCAACGAACACACAGGTAAGCCTGTCGCCTATCGCACGGCTCAAAAGACCTGCGGCTACAGATGAGTCAACGCCGCCCGAAAGACCGAGAATAACTCTCTTGCCGCCGATTTTCTCACGAAGCTCGGCAACGGTTTTCTCTATAAAGTCGTCCATTATCCATTCGCCCTTGCATTCGCATACTTCATAGAGGAAGTTGTGAAGCATTTTAAGTCCGTATTCGCTGTGGGTAACCTCGGGGTGGAACTGAACCGCATAAATCTTCTTTTCGGGATACTGCATTGCGGCGCACGGACAGTCCTTTGAGCTGCCGACAACCTCAAAATGCTCGGGAGCCTGCGCGATATAGTCCGTATGGCTCATCCATACAATGCTCTTTTCGGGAATATCCTTGAAGAGGGGAGAGTCCTTTACGCTGACCTCGATTTTGCCGTATTCGGAGACGGGAGCCGTTTCAACCTTGCCGTCGCACATCCATGCGATAAGCTGACAGCCGTAGCAAATGCCGAGTACGGGAACGCCGAGCTCAAGTATCTCCTTGGTGTAGTGCGGAGATTTCATATCGTATACGCTGTTGGGTCCGCCCGTGAAAATGATACCCTTGTAATTGTTGCTCTTGATTACATCAAGAGGGGTGGTGTAGGGGAGGATTTCGGCGTAAACATTGTTATCACGGACTCTGCGGGCGATTAACTGATTGTACTGACCGCCGAAGTCCAAAACAAGAATTTTTTCCATAAAATTATATGTACCTCAATTATCTGTAAATTATAGCCTCGCGCTCAGGTCCGTTTGACACCATATCAATCTTATGACCGAGCTGCTTTTCGATGAATTCAACATAAGCCCTTGCCTCTTCGGGAAGCTGGTCAAAGTCTCTTATGCCTCTTATGTCGCAGTGCCAGCCTTTAAGAGTTTCAAACACGGGCTTGCATTTTTTGAGAACCGAGGTCGTTGGAAAGTCGTTGACGATCTTGCCGTCAATCTCATAAGCCGTGCAAACCTTTATCTCGTCAAGATAAGAGAGGCAGTCGATAGCTGTCATAACAATCTTTGTAGCGCCCTGACATTCAACGCCGTAGCGTGTGGCAACGCAGTCGAACCAGCCGACTCTTCTCGGTCTGCCCGTTGTAGCGCCGAATTCGCCCTTGTCGCCGCCGTGGATACGAAGCTCCTGCGCCTCGTCTTCGTCAAGGATTTCGGAAACAAATTCACCTGCGCCGACCGCCGAGGAATATGCCTTTGTAACGGTGATAACCTCTTTTATCATATGAGGCGGAATGCCTGCGCCGACTGCGCCGTAGCCCGCAAGGGTCGAGGATGAGGTTACCATCGGGTAAATACCGAAGTCGGGGTCTTTAAGTGTGCCGAGCTGACCCTCGAGGAGTATCTCCTTGCCGTCTTTGATTGCCTGCTGAAGATAAGCGTGAGTGTCGCATACATAGGGAGCGATTTTTTCCTTATATTCCATACAGGTGTTGTAGAGCTCCTCCTCGTCAAGCAGGGGTTTGTGATAAACATGCTCGAGAGTGAGATTTTTCAGCGTGCAGATGTTTTTAAGCTTTGCTCTGAGGGTTTCCTCGTCGAAAAGTTCATTGAGCTGAATGCCGATTTTTGCATACTTGTCCGAGAAAAACGGAGCAATACCGCTTTTTGTCGAACCGAAAGCGTTCTTTCCGAGGCGTTCTTCCTCGTATGTGTCAAGAAGAATGTGATAGGGCATAAGTATCTGCGCCCTGTCCGAAACAAGAAGCTTCGGATTAAGACCTGCCTTACGGACATCCTCGAGCTCTGTCAAAAACTTGTTGATGTCAAGCGCAACGCCGTTTCCTATAATACAGACCGTGTGGTCATAGCACACGCCGCTGGGCATCAGATGGAACGCAAAGCGTCCTTTATCGTTGATAATGGTGTGTCCCGCATTTGCACCGCCCTGAAAACGAATGACAATGTCTGCTTTTTCGGCAAACATATCGGTAATTTTACCCTTGCCCTCATCGCCCCAGTTAGCGCCGACAATTGCTTTTACCATTGTTTTTTCCTCCTTAAAGGGTTTATATTTTTGTTTCAAACCATACAAAAAATATTATATAGTATTCCGCCCGTTATGTCAACGAAAAGCGATGTGCGCCGAGCAATAAAAAACAGGGCTTAAAGGCTGAGTGTTCATAAGGAAGTTTTATGCGAGAAACCCATACTTTCTTATGAACATTCAGTCAAAGAAGTCCTGTTTTTTGTGAGTTTATTATTTTTGCAATCCTTTGGCGATTGAAATCAAATTGTCCAGCTGCTTATCGTCCAGCGACTTTGCCGCCGAATACAGCTCATTTGCTTTTGACGGATCAGCGGCTTCGGTATCGAAAAAGTCTTTCGGCGAAATTTTCAGAAATTCGCAGATGTAGAAAAATCCCGACAAGGACGGCATGGACTTGCCGCTTTCGATATTGTTGACATATCCGGGATTTTGACCCATTGACAGGCTCATATCCCGTGCGGAAATTCCCTTTGCCTCTCTTAACCGAGCCAACCGCAACGAAAAATCTTTTTCTGTCATACACTGCCACCACCTTTTAATATATTTTAGCCCACATAAGATGTAAATGTATTTGATTACTACCCATAAATGTGCTAAAATAACATATTGCAGATGATATATTTGCCTGAATGGTGGGTGTGATATGATACAGGGCGTGGAGAAGACCTGTTGCTTTATAGGGCACAGAAAAATCGAAAGAACGGCGGAGCTTGAACGGCGTCTGAAAGATGTTGTATACGCTCTGATTGACCGTGGAATCGGAGAGTTTGTTTTCGGCGACCACTCGGAATTTAACGATTTGTGTTATGAGAGCGTAACGGAAATAAAAAAGGAATTTCCGCATATCAGAAGAGTACATTTCAGAACGGCATATCCCGATGCGGATGAATATACAAACAGACTGCTTGTAAGCGGATACGAGGAGAGCTTTTTACCGAAAAGGCTTGCTTCGGCAGGGAGGGCGGTCTACATTGAGCGCAACCGGGCTATGATAGAAGCAAGCGATATATGCGTGTTTTATTGCAGCCGATCCGAGAATGCGGCATCGGGAGCAAGAAAGAGCGGTACAAGGGCGGCGTACGACTATGCCGTTGTTCGTAAGAAAACAGTGATAAATTTGTGCGCTAATTGAACTCCTCGGGAGCTCTGCCGAGGGCGGCGATGGGGTCGGAATATTCGCCGTTTATAAGCACTTCAAAATGCAGGTGAACTCCGTCAGCCGATTCAATCGGAATTACGGACAGGTTGCCCACCTTATCGTTTATTTTTACAGTGTCGCCCTCGTTGACTGTACTGCCCTTGCCGAGACCGCAATAGCGCACGGTCATACCCTCGCCATGGTCGATTTCAACAACCGTTCCCCACAGTGAGTCGTCCTTTACGGAGAGGACAATGCCGTTGTTTACAGCCTTTACGGGGTCCCCCGTCGCTCCCGAAAAGTCAACTCCGTTGTGCACACGCCAATCCTCCATCGTCTTTGAATACACAAGGTCGGAGAGTGAGGCGTGCTTTGATACGGTGTTGCCGAGCGGAAGCGAAAAGCTCTCGGCTCGAGTAACCGTCTGGACGGCGGTCGGCGGCTCGGTTTCGGGCTCATAACGGGTGTCGGGAATATCGTCCTTAACCTCGTTTACCTGCTCGTCGGGAATTTGGGTCTGCTCCTCGGTGCTCGGCACGGTAATTTCAAGCGGCATGGTAATATCGTCCTGCGTGTTCTTTACGGCACGGTATGTCGAAACATATGAAGCTGCGCCTGCGGCGGCAAGACAGACGGTGATGATTGAGTAAAAAGCAAGCCTTTGCTTTTGCTTTTTTGTGAGCATATTATCAGTTTTCATATGAAAACACCTCCGATATGAGTGTTCCCATATTTTTCCGAATATATGCGGTTACAATAAATTTGCAAAAAGAAAAACGACCGATTGCTCGGTCGTTTTCCTTCAATTTAGGGTTGTTTGAGGAGGGGGTATAAATACTCTGACGGGTTGCGGCCCCCGTTCAAAGTACACTGTAATAATAACGGGCATTTGTGAATTGGTAATGAACAAACGGTTAAAATATGACGAATAATTTATTAACAGCCGTTAAATTAAATAAATTTCGGACGATCACGAACAAATGTTTGACAAACAAGAACATTTGTGCTAATATACATTATAAGCAGAAGAACACACGCAAATTTATAAGGAGGTTTGTTATGGCATCCATAAATCAAAAGCAAAAGCAGATATATGAATACCTTATGGAGCGTTCACAGGTGAGCAAGGTTCCGCCCACCGTTCGTGAAATTGCCGCAGCGGTAGGACTCAAGTCCCCGTCGTCGGTGCAGGCTAATCTTGACGCTCTCGAAAAAGCAGGGTATATAGAAAGAGACCCGATGCTCAAGCGTTCGGTGCGCGTCTGCAACGAGCCGCAGAACGACTACACACAGGTCCCGCTTGTCGGTACGGTTACCGCAGGTGCTCCTATCCTTGCCGTTGAGCAGATTGAGGGCTATGTTCCCTATATCGGCAGAAGCTCAAGCGACAAGCCGCTTTTTGCCCTTAAAGTCAGGGGTGAAAGTATGA
The DNA here is from genome assembly GCA_963590415.1 of Anaerovoracaceae bacterium. Lineage (GTDB taxonomy): Bacteria > Bacillota > Clostridia > Oscillospirales > Acutalibacteraceae > Fimenecus. The sequence continues at coordinate 6,076 of CAVAPB010000029.1, forward strand.
TAAACGCCGGCATTTTAAGCGGCGATATTGTAATTGTCGAAAAAACGCCCTCTGCGCAAAACGGCGAAATGGTTGTTGCTCTTATTGAGGACGAGGCTACGGTCAAGACCTTCTATAAGGAAAACGGACATTTTCGTCTCCAGCCGCAGAACGACGCTTATGAGCCGATAATCGTTGACGAGGTCGTTATCCTCGGCAAGGTTGTAGGGCTTATCAGAAATTATTGAGCCGAATAAATAATAAAAGCACATTCGTTCTTTTCGGAGTGAATGTGCTTTTTGTGTATTGCGATTTATTCTTTGTCTCTGTTTGCGCACTCGGCACAGCAGCCGGTGCAGCCCGCAAACTCTTTTTTGCCCTCTTCGGTATCTCTGTAATACTGGGTGTGGGTCTCTCTGTGCTTGGTTGAGTTCCAAATTCTCTCAGCCTCGGGAGCCCAAGCCTTTGCGAAGTCTACGCACTTGTCGCAAAGCTCGTCAACCGGTTCAGCGTGGAGCAGGTCGGACGAATGAGCGCCGCTCTCCTTGACCATTTTACGCAGTGCCTCGGGATTTTCAAGCATGGGGCAGGGGCGAAGATGGTTGTCGTTAAACGGCTGATTTTTATAGTACTGTGTGAACAGCGGAGATTTGAGAGCCTGCATAAGCGTATGCGTTCTGATGTTTGTGTCGGAATAGTGAATGAACACGCAGGGCTCGATGTCGCCTGCGGAATTGATGTGGAAATAGTTCCTGCCGCCTGCGATACAGCCGCCGACATACTCTGCGTCGTTCTGGAAGTCCATAATGAATATCGGCTTGCCCGTCTTTGAATTTCTGACCTTGCGAAGCCATTTGTACATATATTCACGCTGTTCGGGAGTGGGTATAAGCTCCTTGTCCGCATCGTGACCTACGGGCATATAGTTGAACATAAGCGAATACTTTGCGCCCTTGCCGATTATCATATCCAAGAATTCGTCCGATGTAACAAACTCTATATTCTTCCTCGTGTAGCATACGGAAACACCGAAAAGACACTTGTTCTTTTTAAGCAGATCCATAGCCTCTATCGTGCGCTTGTAAGCTCCGTCGCCACGTCTCCAGTCGTTCGACTCCTCGGTGCCCTCAAGGCTTAAAGCGAGGGCGATGTTTCCGACCTCTTTCATATCGTCGCAGAACTTCTGATCAACTAAGGTAGCGTTTGTGTAAATTACAAAGCCTGCGTCCTGATTGTTTCTTGCAAGCTCGACAATGTCGTTTTTACGGATAAGCGGCTCGCCGCCCGTAAGCATATAGAAATGGGTGCCCATTTCCTTGCCCTGAGTTACGATTGACTGCATTTCCTCGTTTGTAAGGCTCTGCTTGTGACCGTACTCGGCAGCCCAACAGCCCTTGCATTTGAGGTTGCAGGCGCTTGTCGGGTCGAAAAGTATAATGAACGGGATGTTGCAATGATATTTTTCACGGTTTGCACGCACTGCCTTTGTGCCGTAAAGACCTGCTTCAACGCCCAGAGCCATAGTCATCTCTTCGGCTATGCTTCTGTCGATGTCATTGATAAGTCCGAGAACATACTGCCTCCAGATATTGTCCTTATCGGCCGCCGCCTTTTTGAAAGCGTCGAAATTCTGATTTGGGAAAACGCCCTTGAAAATCGAGCTTCCGCGGTTTACAAGCTTGATAAGGTTTGCGTCGGGATCCTTATCGATGTATTTAAGCAAATGCTTCAAGGTTTTGCGAATAACGGCTTTTTGAATTGTGTGCGACTGTGCCATCGAAATGCATCTCCCTTTATTGATTTATGATATAATAACATATTTATTCTGTGTTGTAAATGAACAATAGTAACGATTTTAGCGGTGAAATCGGCATTTTTTTAATAAATTGTGGAAATTCTCGCTTCATTGTGATAAAATATTTTATCATCCGATTAAAGGGAGAATTACTATGAAATTTCTGACCGATTATACGGCGGTTACATTTACGGGAATTGACAAAAGCTTCAGCGTATATTCGACCTTCGTTGAATTTACGATACCGATTGTCGATATTGATGTAAGTATAAAATTTTACGGCTTGATTATTGCTTTCGGCTTTTTGCTTGCTGTGCTTTTCGGCGGCAGAATGGCATATAAATGGAAAATAGACTTAAATAAAATGCTTGATGTCCTGCTCTACGGCACTGTCGGCGGAATTGTCGGCGCAAGACTTTATTATGTGCTGTTTGAATGGGATTATTACGGCAGCCATCTTTCCGAGATACCGAAGATTTGGCACGGCGGGCTTGCGATTTACGGCGGACTTATCGGAGCAATGCTTGTGGCGTATTTTACCTGTCGCAAGATAGATTTGAACTTCCCGAAATTGCTCGATATGTGCGCTATGAGCTTCCTTATAGGACAGGGAATAGGAAGATGGGGTAATTTTGCCAACCAAGAGGCGTTCGGCACAAACACGACGATGCCGTGGGGGATGTACAGCGCAAAGATTTCAAGCTATCTTACGGAAAATCAGTCGTTGTTTGCCGAAAAGGGCATAAGCGTAGACCCGTCGAGCCCCGTTCACCCAACATTTCTTTATGAATCGTTATGGTGTATTATAGGCTTTTTTATAATTTATTATATATGCCGTAAGCACTACAAATTTGCGGGTCAGCTTATACTCTGCTACGGCGTTATCTACGGAGCGGAAAGGGCGGTAGTCGAAGGCTTCAGAACGGACAGCCTTTATATACCCGATACCTCAATAAGAATTTCACAGCTTCTTTCGGCGATAATTGCCGTGCTTTGTCTTGCGGCGCTTATCGCAAAATTTGCAGAGCTTAAAAAATATCCCAAGCCGTACGATCCCGTTGAGGTCTTGCCGGAGGAGCTTGACTATGTTGTCAAGGACAGGCGCAAGGAGAAGGACGAGGAAACGGCTAAGGCTAAAAATATAGCTAAGCTTCAGAAGAAGAAAAAGAAACAGGAAGAAAAGAAGTTGAAGGGCGGAAAATAAAATGGCAAGGATAATTGACGGAAAAGCGGTTTCGCAGTTTGTTAAGGATGAGGTAAAAAAAGAGGTTTCGACGCTCGGCGAAAATGGCGTGACGGTAGGGCTTGCGGTTATTATAGTCGGTAACGACCCCGCATCGAGAACCTATGTAAACAACAAGAAAAAGGCTTGCGAGGCTACGGGAATTATTTCCGAGGAATATGCTTTGCCGGAGGACACGACAATGGAGGAGCTGCTTGCTCTCATAAGAGAACTCAATGCGAAAAAGAGCATAAACGGCATACTCTGTCAGCTTCCGCTCCCGAAGCATCTTGATGAAAAGGTTATTATTGAAAACATTGACCCGATAAAGGATGTTGACGCTTTTCATGCGGTAAACACGGGTCACATTATGATAGGTGACTACTCATTCTTGCCGTGCACTCCCGCAGGCATAATGGAAATGCTCAAATATTACAACATTGAAATTGAGGGTAAGGAGTGCGTGGTTATCGGAAGAAGCAATATTGTGGGCAAGCCCATGGCAATGCTTCTTTTGCAGAAAAACGGCACTGTTACCGTATGCCATTCAAGGACAAAAAATCTTAAAGAGGTTACCTCCCGTGCGGACATACTTGTAGCGGCTGTCGGAAAACCGTATTTTGTTACGGCTGATATGGTAAAGGACGGCGCTGTTGTAATCGATGTAGGAATGGACAGAAACAAAGAGGGCAAGCTTTGCGGAGATGTAGACTTTGCGGAGGTTGAAAAAAAAGCTTCATATATTACTCCCGTTCCCGGCGGCGTAGGTCCCATGACAATTGCAACGCTTATGAAAAACACCGTTACTGCGGCAAAAATACAGAACGGCATATCTTTTTGACAAAAACAGAAAATTTTATTGACGGTAAAGCTATAATGCTATATTATAAATATATTATTTTTTAGGGGTGGTTCTAATGGGTTCAAATGCAAAAAAGTATATGAGCTTTAAGGAAATTGCGGCATATTCGCTCGGACTTTTCGGCTTTCAGGCTATTGTCGGTCTCTTAAACTCATATCAGGCAGAATTTGACGCATCAATCCTCGGCGCAGACATCGCAATCGTCGGAATACTTATCCTTGTTGCAAAGATTATTTCCGCCGTTGCCGACCCTGTTGTCGGAAACTTGGTTGACCGTTCAAAATCAAAGCTCGGCAAGTTCAAGTCGATGATTGTTTATTCGCTTGTTCCCTTGCTTGTGTTCACGGCTGTTGTGTTCGTGAAGGTTCCGTTCAAGGGCTTCGGTCTCTATGCATGGATATTTGTTACATATCTTATCTGGAGCATAGCGATGACCATGGGTGATGTTCCCTCGCAGGGTATCGCTTCGGCGCTTACTCCCGACCCGACGGAGAGAACAAACGTTGTATCAATTTCAAACACCTTTAAGCAGATAGGCTTCTCGGCTTGCGTCGTTATCGTTCCTATCGTTTGCCTTATCATCAAGGGCGGCTCAAAGGTTATAGTTGCCAAGGGCGAAACCGATACCCCCATGATTGCTGCCGAATACCTCGGCACGGCAATTCTTACTGCGATTTTCGGCTGTGCGCTTTTCGCTCTCATCCCGCTTATCAATAAGGAGAGAGTAAAGGTTGAGTCTAACGAAAAAACAACCGCTAAGGATATGCTTGCGGCGCTTAAAGACAATAAGCCGCTTATGCTTGTAATCGTTTCCTATTTCCTCGGCTTCGGCAGACAGATGGCAATGGGTATTCAGGTTCAGGCAGCTAATGTTTTGTTGGGCTCGCAGAACCTTGTTGCGGTTCTCGGCATCGTAACGGCGGTAGGCTCTATGATTTCAATGGCGCTGTGTCCCGTTCTTATTAAAAAGCTTGACGAAAAGAAAGCGTATATTCTTCTTTCGGTTTACGGCTTTGCGGCTTCGATATTCTCATTTGTTGTCGGACATTTCTGGTTCAGAAGCCCCGACAATACGGTGCTTACCGTTTTGTTCTACGCTTCGCTCTTCCTCATCGGTCTCCAGTTCGGTGCGGTTACGCTTATGCCGATGATTATGACCGCAGACGCCGTTGACTACTATGAGTACGAAACAGGCAAGAGAATGGAGGGTGCGGCTTATTCGATCCTCACTCTTACAATCAAGGTTTGCCTGGCTCTCGGTACGGCTCTCGGTCTTGTATTCGTTCAGTTCTCGGGCTATGCCGACACACTTGCACAGATTAACGCCGGTACGGCTACGGGCTTTACCGCTTCCACAAAGGACATTATCTTCTTTGCATACACGGCGGTTCCCGGTATCCTTGCTCTTCTCTCGATTATTCCGATGTTCAAATATGACATTGTAGGCGAGAAAAAGCAGGCAATCTCAAAGGCTCTTCAGGAGCGCAGAGGCACAAAGGAAGAAGCATAACTGCTTTATCAACACTAAACTTTACGGAGATGCTTTTCGACATCTCCGTATTTTTGTGTTGACAAGCGTGTGTTCGGTATGTTATTCTGTATTTTGTTACGTAACAAAAATTTACAAAAAAGGAGGCAGAAAAATGATTAACAACTATTCAAGAAACAGACTTTATGCGGATTTGCCAATGGATTCTTATAATATTTTCTGCCCCGAGAGGACGCAATATCCCATTCTTGCGATTTAACTTTTGTTATTTATGGGTGTATCGGCGCTGTCGGAGCTTCGGCAGCGCTTTTTTATTTGTTTTGGGAGGATTTATGAGGTATATAAAGCTTCACGGGGATGAAAAAGTTCCCGTGTTCAAAAATGTTATTTATGCCCTGCGTCTTGTGTGTAAAGCCGACAGGCGGCTGCTTATAAGCTATCTTGTAAGCTATATATTCGACGATATTTTTGTGCGGTACATTCAAAGCATACTGTTTTTGAAGGTTTTGCTTTCGCTGTTTGACCGCGGCGTCGAATTCAGGGTGTATGTTCGTGATTTACTGCTGTTTTTCGCCGTTGCCGCGGCAACTAAGATTATTTCCTGGGTGGCGGCGTACATAAGGCAGATATCGACCAAAAATGTGTTAAAGGTTCTCAACAATATGGTCTTTGAAAAGGCGATAAGCCTTGATGTCGGCTGTTATGAGAGCCCCGAGTTTTACGACAAATATCAGCGTGCCACGCTTATTATGTCTGCGGGATATTTTGATATAATCTGCTATGATGTTGCGCTTGTTGTCAGCGGAATGGTATCGCTGCTGCTTGTTATCGGCACGGTTGCGGCGATAAGCCCGGTTTATTTGCTGTTCCTTTTGCCGATTGCTTTTGTGTTCGTTATTGAGATATACAAGAGCAAGGCGGTGTATAAAAGGGACCTTGAAATGACGGGCAACAACCGTACAAAGGCATATATACAGCGCACGGTGTTCTTAAAGGACTATGCAAAGGATATGAGAACATCAAACATTTTCTCGGTTATGATGAGAAGATTTGAGGCGGCTGTTGCGGCTAATGTAAAAATACTCAAAAGCTACGGCGTAAAGCTCTTTTTGTACAGTATCGTAAGCTCGCTGTTTTCGGATTTTATTCCGATAATCGGAACATATGCTTATGCGGGTTACAGGTTCGTAAAGGGCGGAGATATGACCGTTTCGGGTTTCTCGGTCGTTGTGTCATCGATTGCAACGGTCAGGGAGTCAACGCTTGATATTGCGGAAGCCTTTGACGAAATGACGCAGATGGCTCTGTATTTCCAAAATCTCAGGGACTTTTTCGACTTTGAGCCGAGCATAAAGGACGGTAATTTGCAGGCGGGCGAATTTGAAAGCCTTGAATTTCGCAATGTATCTTTCCGTTACCCGAGCGCAAAGAAAAATGCGCTTAAAAATATCTCCTTTAAGATAAACAGGGGCGAGACGGTTGCCGTGGTCGGCATAAACGGCGCAGGTAAATCGACCGCTGTCAAGCTTATGCTCCGTTTTTACGATGTCACGGACGGAGAAATTCTATATAACGGCGTGAATATAAAGGAATATACGCTCTCCTCGCTTCGCAGCGCATTTGCAACGGTGTTTCAGGACTATAAAAACTTTGCAATATCTGTCTATGAAAATGTAATGTGCCGTGAATGTACCGAAGAGGACAAGCAAAAGGCGCAGACCGCACTCAAACAGGCGGGCGTATGGAAGAAAACGCAGTCGCTTCCCAACGGCGGCGACACGGTGCTTACCCGTGAGTTTGAGGAGGACGGTGCGGGTCTTTCGGGCGGAGAAAATCAAAAAGTATCGACTGCAAGGCTATTTGCAAGCGATTACGGCATAGCAATTCTTGACGAGCCGTCGTCTGCGCTCGACCCCGTTGCGGAATATGAGATGTACGAAAATCTTATCGCCGCAACAAAGGGAAAAACGGTAATTTACATTTCACACAGGCTCTCGTCCGCAGTGCTCTCCGACAGGGTGCTTGTAATCGGAGACGGCAAAATAATCGAAAGCGGCACGCACGAAGAACTTATGGCGAGAAAAGGCAAATACTGCGAGATGTTTACCTTGCAGGCTTCCGCTTACCGCAGGAAAGGGGGAGACGGCAATGCTTAAATCAAAGAAAAACAAAACGGAGCACTCGGTGTTTTCAAACATAATGTACTTTTTGGGGCTTATGTTTAAACTCTCGCCGGGGCTTGTAATCGGCGAAATATTATCGGGCATTTTGAGGCATTTGCCGCAAAGGCTGATAAGCGTAATCGGCATAAAATACATAATCGATGTTGTGGCAGAGGGCGAAAACCTCGAAAGAATTTACAGGGCGGTTATTGTTATTGCGCTTGTAATCATACTGAGCAGAGTCGCCGCGTTGCTTTACAGGGAGTTCTATTGGAACGCCGCAAAGGAAAGACTGTATTTCAGGCTTAATAAGGTGCTTTATGAAAAGGCGCATCTGCTTGACCTCGAAAGCTATGACAACCCCGATTTTTACAACAATTTCATTTTGACCATAGAGTCGTCCTCGGACAACATTCAGGGGCTTTTGGGAATTGTTCAGCACTATGTCGGAAATATAATTTCTTTGGCGGCTGTTGCGGCGGTAATTCTGACAATCGACCCCGTCTGCCTTGTAATTATTGTGGCGTCTATTCTGCTTTTCCTGCCGCTTAGCGGTAAGATAGCGGACTATCAGATGGGCAGGCGCATAGACAACACGAAGTTCCACCGCAGAAGCGACTATTTTCAGCGGATTTTCTATTTGCAGGACTACGCAAAGGAAGTGCGGATGAATGATATTCATCCCTTGCTTTTCGAGCGATACAACGATGCGGCGGATGATGTAATAGCAAACCAGGCAAAGTATTGGAAGAAAATATCCTTTTGCTACTGTGTTCAGCATATAGGCGTTCAGGCGCTCGGCTTTATGCTTATACTGCCGCTGTATCTCGGCTATCAGGTAATAGTAAAGCAGACTCTCTCGGCAGGCGACTTTGTCGCAACCTTCAACGGTGCGTATTCGATAGCGATTTCGCTCAATTTTCTTATGGTATGGGCAAGCGCCGTGTTCTCGGAGAGGGCGAAGATGATTGAAAAATACCGTGAGTTCTTAAAGAGCGATTTCAAGATTAAGGACGGCAAAAGTACGGCTGAAATTACCGAGCCCAAGACGATAACGTTCAAAAATATGTCGTTTACATATCCGGGCAACGATAAGCCCACGCTCAAAAACATAAATCTTGAAATTAAGCCGTATGAAAAAATTGCGCTTGTCGGCTTCAACGGCGCGGGCAAAACAACGCTTACCAACTTGCTTTTGCGCCTTTACGATGTCACGGACGGCGAAATTCTCATAGACGGCGAAAACATAAAAGATGTTACCGTAGCCTCGCACCGAGCAAGGTTTGCGGCGGTGTTTCAGGATTTTCAGACCTTTGCGTGTTCGGTGGGCGAAAATGTTGCCCTTGATGAAAAATCGGACCCCGAAAAGGTTCGGCAGGCGCTCTCGCACAGCGGATTTACAAAGCCGCTCAAAAACGGCGTTGACACGGAGCTTTTAAGGGAGTTTGACGACAACGGCGTAATGCTTTCAGGCGGCGAGGCGCAGAAAATCGCCGTTGCAAGGGCGTTTTACAAGGATTGCCCTTATGTCATACTCGACGAACCCTCGGCAAACCTTGACCCGATTGCGGAATACAACCTCAACAGGGCAATAACCGAGGCTTCCGAGCACAAGACGGTAATTTTTATTTCGCACAGGCTTTCGACAACCGTAATTGCCGACAGAATTTATGTTATGGAAAACGGTGAAATTATTGAGTCGGGCTCGCACGGGGAGCTGATGAACCGTGGCGGAACATACGCTAAAATGTTTACTTTGCAGGCGGAAAAATATGAGGCATAACAGCGCCCTTGCGGCTGTCCGTAAATTTTGTTTTACAATTCCTCCGCCTCACATTCGTTCGGCACCTCCCTTTACACAAGGGAGGCTGAACGCACAAATTGAAAAACATATCATATAGCGTAGGGGCGACCTGCGGTCGCCCGTTAAATTTATGCTGACATTAAAAGCGGGCGAACACAGTTCGCCCCTACGATATAATATAAAATGTATTTGATTGTAGCGACCAATTTTGTGCGGCGCCCCAAGCCGCATTTGCAAACATAGGCTCCCTCTGACGAGGGAGCTGTCATTTTTCTTCTGAAAAATGACTGA
>CAVAPB010000030.1:0-13185 GCA_963590415.1 Anaerovoracaceae bacterium
AGAACCAAGCCTTCCTCTGACGAGGAAGGTGGCACGCCGTAGGCGTGACGGAAGGAGAGAGGCAATAAATATGAAATTCTCGGTATCTCTCCCTCAGTCATTTTTCAGAAGAAAAATGACAGCTCCCTCGTCAGAGGGAGCCTATGTTGCCCGTCAGAGGGAGCCGGTATTTGCCTCTTCATCGTTAAAATGCAATTCAATTTTCAACCAACGAACGGGCGTATTCCGAAAGCTCTTCACATTGACCGTCCGATACCTTATACCCCGTGCCGTTGATTGACACATAGGGCGAAAGCACGGATACGGAAATCATTTCTCCGTCCGTGAGCTGCGCTTCGAATGTCACGGTTTGCCCGTCGAGATTGCCGTATTCCTTGTATTTTCCGTGTGTTTTAAGCGACGAAATAACCTGTGCAAAGGCTTCTGTGTCGGTTATCGGAACCTCGGTTCCGTCGGGCTTGAATGTTACACGGGCGGAAACAATGCTGTCCGCAGTCAGGTCTTTATACGGCTTTTTCAGAAGTGATAAAACAACCGAAACGATTGCGATAACAATGACCGCCGAAACAAGAATTACCGTGATTTTCTTTTTCATACCTTTTATTTAATAAACAAAAGGCTTGTCGCAAGGAGAACCTGTGCGAGATAATAGGTTACGATGTAGAAAATTTTAAGCGGCTTGCTTTTGTTATCGCCGCCGAACATAAACACCGCAAGCGACGAGTCGGAAAGAACGAAGCACAATGCGCCGATAATCAGCGTAATCACTATTGCGGGAGCGTTGGCAGACGGCTGTGAGCAAAGATATATGCCGAGCCGCAGTGCGGTAACAAGCATAAGGGTTATCGCCGCCGCATACAGGAAAACGGGGAAAGCAAGCTTGCCGAGCTTTAGTTTTCTTAACTTTGCAAAGATGCACGCAGGGATAAGTATTATTGCAACGATAATAAATGTCTGCACGCTGAACACATTGAAATCGGGGCTTGCCTGCGAAAATGCGATAATGAACAGGACATGTCCGAAAAAGAACGATACGCCGCCGAGTATGTTGATATAAACGGGTGCGATTATGTGTATTAAAAGGTCGCCCAATACGCCGAAAATAAGACCGCTCAACAACAGCTTCATATACATTGAATTGTTGCCCGAATAGCTGATACAGCACACTGCGCAGATTATGAACAGCGCCGAGCAGATCATTTTCATCTGCAAGGATTTGAATGTCCTTTGCGGCCACGAGTATTTCAAAAACAGGGGAACAAACACAAATTCCAACAGAACCGCGATCGAATAGATAATTATTTCTGCCATAAGCACCACCCTTTTATATGTAATGATATTAGCATTTCAAAAAAATGTCAACAAAAAACCTGCCGAAGAGAATTTTCTTCGACAGGTTTTCTATTGTTTGTTGAATTAAATCAATCGGAACCTTTCAACCTTTTGGCAAAATCATTCAGCATTTTTATGTCGGCAGAGGACAAGTCCTTTATATTATTGCACAATTCCAAATATTCCAAAGAGGCTGTTTTATCTTCGTCGAAAAATTCGGCGGGGGTAATATTGAAGCTGTCGCAAATATTCAGAAATAATTGCATAGACGGCAATGCTCTGCCTGATGTGATGGATTGGATATATCCCTTGCTCTTGGCTAAGTTCATACTCAACTCATATTCGGACATATTTCTCTCTTTTAAGAGCATTGAAATTCTGTTTTGTATAAATTCTGCGTCCATTATTACACCTCACTATAATAGGATACACTAATTTAATTAGTAATATTACTAACCAAATTACCTATTATTCTTGATTTATACTAATTAAAATAGTATAATCGAAGAAACATTGTTACTATAATGGGTGGTGTGCGCTATGGCAGGTAACGGAGATTTGCGAAATGCCAATAAAGCAAAAAAGGATGAGTTTTATACTCAACTGTATGATATTGAATGTGAATTAAAGTATTATAAAAAACAATTCAGAGGGAAAACGGTGTTTTGCAACTGCGATGACCCATTTGAAAGTAATTTTTTCAAATACTTCGCATTGAATTTTAATTGGTTGGGACTGAAAAAGCTTATTGCAACCTGCTATGACGGGTCGCCTATACAAAGTGAACAGATTAGCCTTTTTGATGTCGGAACGGTTGACAATAAAGAGGATAAAAAGGCATATAAAATTGAAATAACAGAAGTTGACGATTACAACGGAGACGGGACAGTCGATTTATCTGATGTAGAATACTTGATTAAGAACAAGAAAAATGTACTTACTATGTTAAAGGAAAACGGAGATTTCAGAAGCAAAGAGTGCGTAGAGATTTTACAAGAAGCCGACATAGTTGTTACAAATCCGCCCTTTTCATTGTTTAGAGAATATGTAAATTTGCTTGAGGAATATAAAAAGAAATATTTAATAATAGGAAATGTTAATGCAATTTCATATAAAGAAATTTTCACATTGATAAAACATGAAAAACTTTGGTTGGGCGCTTCTATCCATTCGGGAGATAGGGAGTTTCGTGTACCGAACAATTATCCGTTAAATGCGGCAGGAAGTAGAGTTGACGAAAAAGGAAATAAGTTTATTCGGGTGAAAGGTGTTCGGTGGTTTACTAATCTTGATTATAAAGAGCGACATGAAGATTTGGAATTGTATAAGAAATACAATTCTAAAGACTATCCAAAATACGATAATTATGAGGCAATAAATATTGATAAGACAGCAGACATCCCCGAAGATTATTATGAACCTATGGGTGTGCCGATAACTTTTTTGGATAAGTATAATCCCGAACAGTTTGAAATTATTGACGGTATTGGAAGATATAGTATGTTAACTGGACCAACACCGGAAACTAAAGGTACATATCTAACTAAAATAAACGGAACACCGAAATATGCACGAGTAATCATAAGGAGGAAAGTATGAATATAGAATTAAAAGAAATACAAATTCGTGATTTGGTGGACGGTTACGAGAACAATCAGGATGAGGGCGTTTACGGCTACGGCGGCAAACTTAACATTCGCCCAAAGTATCAAAGGGAATTTGTATACGGAGAAAAGGAGCAAAAGGCTGTTATCAACTCTGTTTTTCATGGATTTCCGTTGAATGTTATGTATTGGGTAAAAAAGTCTGACGGAACATTTGAGGTGCTTGACGGACAGCAGAGAACCTTGTCAATTTGCAGTTATGTCGACGGGGATTTTTCTTTTGAACAAAAGGGATTTTGGAATCTGACAAGCGATAAGAGACAGGAGTTTTTGGATTATAAGCTTTTGGTTTATCAGTGCGAGGGTACCGAAAGCGAAATCTTGGATTGGTTTAAGGTAATAAATATAGCGGGATTGAAATTAACCGACCAAGAAATGAGGAATGCCGTTTATACCGGCGAATGGTTGACAGACGCCAAAAGATATTTTTCAAAAAACGGGTGTATAGCGGCTAAAATCGGGGACGGTTATGTTAAAGGCGAGGCGAACAGGCAGGCTTTGCTTGAACTTGCGTTGAAGTGGATAAGCAACGGGGATGTTGAAAACTATATGGCAAAACACCAACACGACCCAAATGCCAACGAATTAAAGCAGTATTACAGAAGTGTTATTGATTGGGTATCAATGACCTTTGTTACTAAGTATAAGCAAATGACTTCGGTGAATTGGGGCGAGTTGTATGACAGGTTCAAGGATGAAGTGATTGATACAAACTCTTTAGATAAAAGAATTAAAGACTTGATGATTGACGATGATGTAACGAATAAAACGGGAATATTCAATTATGTGCTCACGGGAGATGAGCGCAAGCTTAATATACGGTCTTTTACCGATAAACAAAAACAGGCTCAATACATAAAACAAAACGGTATCTGTGTTAAATGCCGTAAGCACTTTGAAATCGGCGATATGGAAGGCGACCATATAATAGCGTGGTCGCAAGGAGGGCACACAACGCCGGATAATTTACAAATGCTTTGCAAAAAATGTAATAACACAAAGAGTGACATATAACAAAACTCCCTACCAAAGATTTTTCCTTGGTAGGGAGTTGTTATTTATTGACTTGTATCAATCAGTCTTCTTTGGGAGCGTAGAGGTCTTTAAGGCGAAGAAGATGGTCATATCTTGCCTTAGCGTTCTCCTCAGCCTTTGTGAAGAGCTGCTCGGCTCTTTCGGGGAACGAGCGTGTAAGCGATGAGTAACGGGCTTCGTTCATGATGAAGTCGCGGTAGCTTGTTGCGCCCTCCTTGGAGTCGATTGTGAAGGGGTTCTTGCCCTCTGCCTTGAGTGCGGGGTTGTAACGGAACATATTCCAGTAACCGCAGTCAACAGCCTTCTTCATTTCAGCCTGACAGTTTGTCATACCGCCCTTAATCGAGTGCATTTCGCAGGGAGCGTATGCAATAACGATTGACGGACCGTGGTAAGCTTCTGCTTCGGTAAGAGCCTTGATAGTCTGGTTCTGGTCTGCGCCCATAGCAATCTGAGCAACATATACATAGCCGTAGCTCATTGCAATCTCTGCAAGGCTCTTCTTGGCAACTGCCTTACCTGCCGCAGCGAACTGTGCAACCTGACCGATGTTGGAAGCCTTTGAAGCCTGTCCGCCTGTGTTCGAGTAAACCTCGGTATCGAATACCATAATGTTTACATCTTCGCCGGAAGCGAGAACATGGTCAACGCCGCCGAAGCCGATATCATATGCCCAGCCGTCGCCGCCGAATATCCATACGGACTTCTTGGAAAGGTATTCCTTGTTTTCGAGAATATCCTTTGTTGCTTCGCACTTGCTGCTGTCGATTGTCTCAAGAGCCGCAACGAGCTTGTCAGTAGCAGCTGCGTTGGCAGCGCTGTCGTTTACAGTGTCGAGATATTCGTTGCAAGCAGCCTTTACTTCCTCGGAAGCCTTATCGGAAGCTGCTATCTTCTGTACCTTTTCGATCAGACGGTTGCGGATAGCGTTCTGACCGAGATACATACCGTAGCCGTGCTCTGCGTTATCCTCGAAGAGGGAGTTAGCCCAAGCCGGTCCGTGACCTGCCTTGTTTACGGTGTAGGGTGATGTAGCTGCCGGGCCGCCCCAAATTGACGAACAGCCTGTTGCGTTTGAAATGTACATTCTGTCGCCGAAGAGCTGTGTGATAAGTCTTGCATAAGATGTTTCGGCACATCCTGCGCAAGAGCCTGAGAATTCAAGAAGCGGAGTCTTGAACTGGCTGCCCATAACGGTGTTGTTTGCAAGGTCGTCCTTAACGGAAACATTTGCTACCATATAGTCGAATGCAGCCTGCTTTTCGTCCTGAGACTCTCTTGAAACCATTTTAAGTGAATTTGTCGGACATACGCCTATGCAGACGCCGCAGCCCATACAGTCGAGCGGAGATACTGCCATGGTGTATTTATAAACGCCCTTGCCCTTGCCCTTCTTTTCAACGAGAGTTGCGCAAGCGGGAGCGTTTGCAGCCTCTGCCTCATCAAGAGCGTAGGGACGGATTGTAGCGTGAGGACAAACATATGCGCACTTGTTACACTGAGCACAGGTTGCGCCGTCCCACTCGGGTACGGAAACCGCAACGCCGCGCTTTTCGTAAGCGGAAGCGCCCTGCTGGAATGTACCGTCAACATAATCGGTAAATGCGGAAACGGGGAGAGAGTCGCCGTCCATCTTGCCGACGGGCTTCATGATGGTGTCAACCATCTTAACAAGCTTCTCCTTGCCCTCGCTCTTAACAGCCTCTGTGCTGTCAACAGCGTCAGCCCACTCTGCGGGTACATTTACCTGAACATAAGCCGTTGCGCCTGCGTCAATAGCTTTTTCGTTCATTTCAACAATTTCTTTACCCTTCTTCATGAACTTCTGAGCTTTTTCCTTCATATAGCCGATAGCCTCTTCCTCGGGAAGAACCTTTGAAAGTGAGAAGAATGCCGACTGAAGAACGGTATTTGTTCTCTTGCCGAGGCCTATCTTCTGAGCGAGGTCGATAGCGTTTACGGTGTAAAGCTTGATGTTGTTCTTAGCAATGTAACGCTTTGTCTCTGCGTTGAGCTTTTCAGCAAGCTCTGCTTCGTCCCACTGGCAGTTGATAAGGAATACGCCGCCGGGCTTAACATCCTGAACCATCTTGTAGCCCTTTTCGATGTAAGACGGGTTGTGGCACGCAACGAAGTCAGCCTTGTTTATGTAGTATGAGCTCTTTATGGGCTTGTCGCCGAAACGAAGGTGGGAGATTGTGATACCGCCCGTCTTCTTCGAGTCATACTGGAAGTAAGCCTGAACATATTTGTCGGTATGGTCACCGATAATCTTGATTGAGTCTTTGTTTGCACCGACTGTACCGTCGCCGCCGAGACCCCAGAACTTGCACTCGATTGTGCCCTCGGGAGCGGTGATGGGAGCGGGCTTCTCCTCAAGTGAAAGATGAGTAACATCATCGTTGATGCCGATTGTGAATGCTCTTGAGGGAGTTTCCGCATTGAGGTGTTCATATACCGCAAAGATGCTTGCAGGGGGTGTGTCCTTAGAACCGAGGCCGTATCTGCCGCCGCAAACCTTAATGCCGTCTCTGCCCTGCTCGTTGAGAGCCGCGATAACATCAAGGAAGAGGGGCTCGCCGATTGAGCCGGGTTCCTTTGTTCTGTCAAGAACGGCAAGCTTCTTAGCCGTTGCAGGGATAGCGTCAACGAAAGCCTTTGTTGAGAACGGTCTGTAAAGACGAACCTTTACGATACCTACCTTTTCGCCCTTGGCAAGAAGATAGTCGATAACCTCTTCAGCAACATCGCAGACAGAGCCCATGGCAACGATAACTCTCTCGGCGTCGGGTGCGCCGTAGTAGTTGAAGAGCTTGTAGTCTGTGCCGAGCTTTGCGTTTACCTTGTTCATATATTCCTCAACGATGCCCGGAACAGCCTCATAATAGCTGTTGCAAGCCTCTCTGTGCTGGAAGAATATATCGCCGTTTTCGTGAGAGCCTCTCATAACGGGTCTCTCGGGGTTAAGAGCACGCTTACGGAACGCTTCAACTGCGTCCATATCGCACATTTCTTTAAGGTCCTCATAATCCCAAACCTTGATTTTCTGAATTTCGTGAGAAGTACGGAAGCCGTCAAAGAAATTGATGAACGGAACTCTGCCCTTGATTGCTGAAAGATGAGCAACAGCGGCAAGATCCATAACCTCCTGACAGTTGGTCTCTGCAAGCATTGCAAAGCCTGTCTGACGGCAAGCGTAAACATCCGAATGGTCACCGAAAATGTTAAGCGCATGGGAAGCTACGCAACGAGCCGATACATGGAAAACAGCGGGGAGCAATTCACCTGCGATTTTGTACATGTTCGGAATCATAAGAAGAAGACCCTGAGACGCCGTGTATGTGGTTGTGAGAGCGCCTGCTGCAAGTGAGCCGTGAACCGTACCGGAAGCACCTGCCTCCGACTGCATTTCCGCAACCTTAACGGTTGTTCCGAAAATGTTTTTCTGTCCCTGTGCCGACCACTGGTCAACATAGTCCGCCATGGGGCTTGAGGGAGTGATAGGATAAATACCCGCTACTTCCGTGAACGCATAAGACACGTGAGCAGCTGCGGTATTACCGTCCATAGTCTTTGAAGACCTGACGACGGTAGCCTTGGTTTCTGCCATTTTTATTTCCTCCTTAAAAGGGTGTGCCGCAGGCTCGGAAAGGGCAACGCAAAAAAAGCGCCGTGCTTTTGAAGCACTACGGTAATTGTTAACTGTATTCGCATACAAAAATATTTTAGCACTTTTATAATGGTATGTAAACAAGAAATTCTTGAAAAATTGACAAAAAATTGTGCTTGAAATCGCTCTTAAATCATATATTTGAATAACGGTGCGCAATGTGGTACAATATTGTATAAATCGTATATTTATTAAAGGAAAAATTATGCATAAAGAAGATACGCTGCGCTCTCAGTTTATTGAGAGGCTCGAAGACGCGCTCGATATAAATTTCGGCGTGTCGGAAATTAAAATAGATACTTATGAGGAATTCAAAAACGAGCTGTATATTCCGTTTCGACAGGGGAACGGCGTGCTTTACAGGGGTGAGAGGATAAATTCCTTTGAGCGCAGGCTCATTCCCACGCTGCTGCGGCAAAAAGCGTCGGAGCTCAGAGAACTCGGGATTGATAAGGTTCTGAAAATCAACGGTCGTTCGCTTTTTGATATGTATGTTTCAAGGGAACGCTTCTATGAGGTCTACAAGCTGCTTTACGGCGACACGGACGCATATAAATTGTACAATATGACGGCTCTCGCCCAGCATTATCTCGATTTGAGCCCGTTCCTCGACTTTACGAAGAGTCTTTATGTTTCGCTTTCGTTTGCAATAAAGGGCAGGAACGCGGCGGACGAGGATTTTGTAATATATACCGTCAAGGACGCCTCGGGCAAGAATAGCTCTTCCGACATTGAGCAGGCAAATAAATGGCTTGAGGGGTACAATGTAAATGTTATAAACATCGTGCCGTCAGCACACCTGAAAAAGCGCATTCAAATGAGAAATCCGCATGAAATCAAGAACCCCGGAGGATTTATAGACGAGCTTAAAAACAGGGATATTGCAAGCGAATTCAACCGCTATGAGGAGAGTGCGCTGTCGCTATCTCCGAGCGCAAAGCTTATAGATATTCCGACAAACGACCTTATGAAATTTCAGCAGGGGGTTTTCCTGCTTTTGGACGGCTTTAACCTCATTGACTCAAAGTACCTTACAAAGGACATCAGAGAGGACTTTGAAATTAAGAAATACATAATAAACAAGGACTTGGTTCCCGAACTGAACAAGCTGGTCGAGGACGACGCTCCGCAATACAAATACGACCGACTGCTTAATATTTCCGCGGCGGTGAGGTAATTGCGGCGGTATACTTGACTATACGGCGGTTTTAATGTACAATAATAGAATATATTTTATTATTTAATAAGGAGAGTATTATTTTATGGATTCGGACCCTGCGGGCATTATACTGAAAATTGTTTTGTTGTTCGTACTTATTCTGTTCAACGCATTTTTTGCGATGAGTGAAATTGCCATTATCTCGCTCAATGACACCAAACTGGAGAAAATGGCTGAAGAGGGCAACAAAAAAGCAAAACAGGTATTGAAACTTACAGAGAATTCGAGCAATTTCCTATCAACAATTCAAATCGGCGTTACACTTGCAGGCTTCTTGACAAGTGCCGCCGCATCACAGAGCTTTGCCGTGATGCTTGCCGAAAAAATAGCGGCAACCTCCGTTGCGAATTATATTCCCGTCGGGGTAATTAACGCCGTGTCAACGGTTCTTATCACGGTAATTATGTCTTATTTTTCACTTGTTCTCGGCGAGCTTGCACCTAAAAAGATTGCAATGCAGAAGCCTGAAAAGGTGTCGTTTACGGTCGTACCCGTACTCCTTTTCGTGAACAAAATAGCAAAACCGTTTGTAAAGCTTCTTTCCGCTTCGACAAACGCCGTAGTCCGTATTTTCGGTATGGACCCCAATGCGGACGAGGAGGTCGTTACAGAGGAAGAGATAAGAATGATGGTCGATGTCGGTCAGGAAAAGGGCGTTATCGAGGATGTTCAGAAAGAGATGATAAACAACATCTTTGAGTTCGATGATATGGATGTCGGCGATATTATGACGCACCGTACGGATATGGACTGCGTTGACGCCGAAGAGCCGCTTTGCGAAATTTCAAAAATGGCTATCGAATGCGGTCATTCGAGGATTCCCGTTTTTGAGGAAGATCAGGACAATATAATCGGTATCATTTATGTTAAGGATTTGCTTAAATATGTCGGCTCAAGCCTTCCCAAGTCGAAATCCATAAAGGACTTTATGCGCGAGGCGTACTATGTTCCCGAAACAAAGCATTGCAGCGAGCTTCTCAACGAAATGATTGAGAAACATATTCAGATGGCTGTCGTAGTCGATGAATACGGCGGAACTGCGGGTATCGTTACCTTTGAGGATGTTATCGAGTCCATTGTCGGTAATGTACAGGACGAATACGATAACGAGGACGAGGAAATTTCCCAGATAAACGAAACGACCTTTACCGTTGACGGAATTACCGACATTGACGAGGTTGAGGAAAAACTCAACATCAAATTCCCCGAAGGAGATTATGACACTCTCGGTGGATTTATCATAAGCCGTCTGGGCTATCTTCCGAAGGAGTCGGACGAAAAGAACAAGGATGATAAGGACGATATTGTGGAATATGAGGGTATCAGATTTACGGTTCTCAATGTCGAGGAGCGCAGAATAGGCAAGGTTAAGGTTGAAATTCTGCCGAAGTCAGAGCCGGAGGAAACGGAAGAATAATTTATCGGAGATGTAAAAATGGAAAACCAGGAAAAGAAAAAAATAGTTTTAAGCGCTATTCAGCCTACGGGTACGCCGACTCTCGGCAATTATCTCGGAGCGCTCAAAAACTGGAAAACGATGGCGGATGACTACAACTGTCTTTATGCGGTTGCTGATCTCCATTCGATAACCGTTCGCCCCGAGCCTGCCGATTTGAGAAGAAGAACGCTTGAAATGTATGCTCTTTTGCTGGCACTCGGTCTTGACCCGGAGACGAACACGGTGTTTATTCAGAGCATGGTTCCCGAGCACGCACAGCTTGCGTGGATACTTAACTGCTATACGCAGTTCGGTGAGGCGTCTAGAATGACGCAGTTTAAGGACAAGAGCGCAAAACATCCCGATAATGTCAATGTCGGACTTTTCACGTATCCCGTGCTTATGGCGGCGGATATATTGCTTTATCAGACCGATTTCGTTCCGATAGGCGTCGATCAGAAGCAGCACCTTGAAATTACAAGGGATATCGCAGAGCGCTTCAACGGGCTTTACGGCAACACCTTTAAGCTTCCCGAGCCGTTTATCGGTAAGGAGGGTGCAAGTGTTAAGTCTCTTCAGGAGCCGACAAAGAAGATGTCAAAGTCTGACACAAATGCAAAGGGCTTCATTTCCGTTCTTGACGACGACAGCACAATTATGAAAAAAATCAAATCTGCCGTTACCGACAGCGAGGCAAAGGTCTATTACGGCGAGGGCAAGGACGGCGTAAACAACCTTATGGGAATTTATTCCTGCTGTACCGGCAAGACCTTTGACGAAATAGAAAAAGAATTTGACGGCAGGGGCTACGGCGACTTCAAGACGGCTGTCGGCGAGGCTGTGGTTGAAGAGCTGCGTCCGCTTAAAGAGGAATATGCAAGGCTTATCAACGATAAGGCATACCTTTACGATTGCGCAAAGCTCGGAGCGGAAAAGGCAAGCTGTTTTGCTTCAAGGACTCTGAAAAAGGCGATGAAAAAGGTCGGCTTTATTCAGATTGACAAATAACAACTTATAATATTCAGCCAAGGCACTCGGAATTTTTTCGGGTGCTTTTTTTATTGTAATGTGTATATATAATACGGTAAACGCCGCCGTAATTTCAATAAAAATCACAATTGACAGAACACGGATTTGTGCTATCATATTTGCGTAAAAAAGGAAGTATGATAAATGAGTGAAAATAAGAAACAGCTTGATATGCTGCACGGCTCGATATGGGGCAAGGTTCCCGTGTTCGTGCTGCCCGTTGCGGCAACGGCAATACTTGAACAGCTTTTTAACGCTTCGGATATAGCGGTAGTCGGTAATTTTACGGGTGATCAGCGCACGGCGGCGGTTGCGGCGGTCGGAGCAAACAGCCCGATAATCAGCCTTATACTCAATCTGTTTATAGGCATTGCACTCGGAGCGAATGTAGTAATTGCGCACGCAGTCGGCAGGGGAGACAAAAATACTGTCAAAAAGGCGGTTCACACCTCTATGACGGTGTCGGTAATCGGCGGAATTATCACGGCGATAATCGGCGAGCTTGTCGCTGTGCCGCTTCTCGGAGTGCTCAATGTTCCCGACGATGTTTTACCGCTTGCGTTGCTGTATTTGAGAATATATCTTGTCGGTATGCCCGTAATCCTTTTATATAACTTTGAGGCGGCGATATTCAGGAGTGTGGGCGAAACAAAAATGCCCCTTGCCGCACTTGCAATTTCCGGCGCTTTGAATGTTGTGCTGAATCTTTTCTTTGTTGCGGTGCTGCATATGACCGTAAACGGCGTTGCAATAGCCACGGTAATTTCCAATGCGGTAAGTGCGGCTATTCTTTATTATAAGCTCCGTAAAACGACACAGGTTATCCATGTCGAGCTGAAAAGTCTGGGCGTTGATTTACCGAGCCTCAAGCACATTTTGAGAATAGGCTTGCCCGCAGGCGTACAGAGTGCGGTCTTTTCGGTGTCGAATATTGTAGTTCAGTCGGCGATAAACAGCCTCGGAACGGTCGTAATGGCGGCTTCGAGTGCGGCGTTCAACATTGAGGTTATAACCTATGATATACTCAACGCATTCAGCCAGGCGTGTACGACCTTTGTCGGACAGAATTACGGTGCGGGCGAGATGAAGCGCTGTAAAAAGACTCTTGCCGTGTGCCTCATTGAGGGCGGAATCACACTCGGCACGGCGGCGGTGCTTGTGCTTGTGTTCGGCAGACATCTGCTTGCGATTTTCAATAATGACCCCGAGGTTATCGAAATAGGCTACATAAGGCTTATGTTGATACAGATTTCACATCTTTTGAGCCTGCTTTACGAGGTTATGTCGGGATATATGAGAGGATTCGGCATATCGTTTGTGCCCGCAGTGCTGACAATGCTCGGCGTATGCGGAACGAGGATTTGTTGGATACAATGGGTGTTCCCGATAAATCCGACCTTCAAAACCATTATGATAGTTTACCCTGTAAGCCTTGCAACGACGGCGTTGCTGATACTTATAGCGCTTCTTTGCACACATCCCGCCAAAAAACGCCTGAAAAAACAAACTGCGCAGCAGGAACAGACGGTATAAAACATACGGTGAATATTATAAAGACAAGACCTCTGACAAAGTCGGAGGTCTTGTTTCAGTATAAATGCAATTTCGCCTTGTAGGGTGGGGGCTTGCTCCCGCCGTTAACAGCGCCCTTACGGGCGAATGAAGAATGAAGAATGAAAAATTTCGGGTGCTTCGCACGGCGTCGTCGTTTGCTTCGTATCGTTCGCAACAGCCTTTGGCTGCCTCTCACTCGCTACGCAACTCCTCCTTTTCCGCAAAAATCACGCTCGGCTCGCCT
>CAVAPB010000031.1:0-12750 GCA_963590415.1 Anaerovoracaceae bacterium
TGCGGTCGCCCGCCAATTTCAGAGCAAATTAAAAACGGGCGAACAAAGTTCGCCCTTACGGTATGATATAGTATTTAATTCGATTATAACATTTAATTTGCACTGATTTTTTCGTCAAGGTAGGTCTGCAATTCGTGAAGTCTTGATTTGTCGAGCGCCTTTGTGTCCTTTAACGGATTTTCGATTTTTAATTCGTCATATTTGAAAAAACCCATTGTGTGAAAAGCCAGCAATTCATATTTTTCAAACTTAAACTGCTTTGAGAACTCGGCATACTCGTCCATTGCCGCCTCGGTATCGTTGATACCGGGCACAACGACCGTGCGAAGCCACATTCTCACATTTTTTTCACTTGCGTATTTTCCTACTTTGACAAAGCGTTCAAATTCGCCTTTGGTATATTTTTTATAGTCCGACGGATTGTAAAATTTAATGTCAAGGATAACCATATCGGCGTTATCTATCGCCGTTTTGACTTCGTCCGTCAGTTCGACGCTTCCCGAGGTGTCAAGACAATAGCCGATATTTTCATCTTTAAGCATAGACGCAATTTCGTTTATGAACCTTGCGTTAAGAAGCGGCTCGCCGCCCGAAAATGTAACGCCGCCTCCCCTTTTGAAATAAGGCTTATAGCGTTTTATTTTATTGAAAAGTTCCTCTGCCGACATCTCGATTTCGCCCTTGTGGTGCCAAGTGTCGGGATTGTGGCAGTAGGCGCAGCGCAGCGGACAGCCGCTGAAAAAGACATCAAAGCGTATGCCCTCGCCGTCAACTGCGGCAAGACTTTCAAAGGAATGTATATTCGCCATAGCTTATCTCCTTTTCTAAAATTAACGGGTGGATTTCTCCACCCGTTTTATTATTGTCTAAAGGTCTGTAATTACATCGACTGATGGAAGGTACGGGCAATAACCTCTTCCTGCTTGTCTCTTGTAAGCTTGTTGAAGTTTACCGCATAGCCCGAAACTCTGATTGTAAGCGAGGGATAAAGAGTCGGGTCGTTCATTGCGGCAATAAGCTTTTCACGGTTGAGAACATTTACATTGAGGTGATGAGCGTCCTGCTCGAAGTAACCGTCAAGCATAGTGGTAAGGTGCTCAATCTGCTGTTCCTTATCGCTTCCGAGTGCGTCGGGAGTTATTGAGAATGTGTTTGAGATACCGTCCTGGCAGCAAGCGTAGTTAAGCTTTGCAACGGAGTTAAGCGAAGCCAAAGCGCCCTCGCAGTCTCTGCCGTGCATGGGGTTAGCGCCCGGAGCAAACGGCTCGCCTGCCTTACGGCCGTCGGGAGTTGAACCTGTTTTTCTGCCGTACATAACATTTGATGTGATTGTAAGGATTGAAAGAGTATGTCTTGCGCCTCTGTAGCAGGGAGTCTTGCAAAGCTCCTTGTAGAAGTACTCGATAAGGTCCTTACCGATAAGGTCCGCTCTGTCGTCGTCGTTGCCGTATTTGGGGAACTTGCCCTCAATCTTGAAGTCCGTAATAATTCCTCTGTCGTCCTTTACAGGAGTAACCTTAGCGTACTTGATAGCCGAAAGTGAGTCGATAGCAACCGAGAAGCCCGATACGCCGAAAGCCATAAGGCGTTCAACATCGGTATCGTGAAGCGACATCATAAGTCTCTCATAAGCGTACTTGTCGTGCATATAGTGAATGATGTTCATGGTGTTGACATAAAGCCTTGCCATCCATGAAAGGTACTTCTTGTATGCCGTGTAAACCTCGTCGAAAGAAAGAGTCTTTTCTTCAAAGATTTCACCCTCGGGAGCTATCTGTGCGCCCTCTATTTCATCCTTACCGCCGTTGAGAGCCATAAGAAGAACCTTTGCAAGGTTGCATCTTGCGCCGAAGAACTGCATCTGCTTGCCCATCTTCATTGCCGATACGCAGCAGGCGATAGCGTAGTCGTCGCCGTACATTCTTCTCATTACATCGTCGTTTTCGTACTGGATTGAATCGGTGTCGATTGAAACCTGTGCGCAGAAGTCCTTAAATGCCTGAGGAAGTCTGTCAGACCAGAGAACGGTGATGTTGGGTTCAGCCGAAGAGCCGAGGTTGTAAAGAGTCTGAAGAACACGGTAAGATGTCTTTGAAACCATGTGCTTACCCTCGCCCGTTACGCCTGCAAGAGCCATTGTAACCCATACCGGGTCGCCCGCAAAGAGGTCGTTGTACTCGGGTGTGCGCAGGTGGCGAACAAGACGAAGCTTGATAACAAGGTCATCGATAAGCTCCTGAGCGTGAACCTCGTCAAGCGTGCCCTCTTCAAGATCTCTCTGAATATAAATATCCATAAATTCGGCAATTCTGCCTATTGAGTTAGCCGCACCGTTCTGCTCCTTGATAGCGCCGAGGTAACCGAAGTAAAGCCACTGAACAGCCTCTTTAGCGGTTGTTGCGGGCTTTGAAATGTCGTAGCCGTATGAAAGAGCAAGTCCTTTAAGCTGATTCATAAAGTCAAGCTGCTTTGAAAGGTCCTCAAGAGTGTGGATAGTCTCCTCGTCAAGGATTTCCTTCATACCGAGCTTGCGCTTGTCCTCTTTTTTCTGCTCGATAAGGTAATCCATACCGTAAAGAGCGATTCTGCGGTAGTCGCCGATAATTCTTCCTCTTGCGTAAGCGTCCGGAAGACCTGTGAGAATACCTGCGTGGCGTGCAGCCTTCATAGTGTCGGTGTACGCTCTGAAAACGCCGGTGTTATGCGTTGTTCTGTATGTGAACTCGTCCTTAATTTTTTCCGAAAGCTCATAACCGTATGCATTACAAGCCTGTACTGCGTTTCTGAAGCCTGCGAACGGCGAAACGCCTCTTTTAAGCGGCTCGTCGGTCTGCAAGCCTACGATAACATCCGTGTCCTTATCAACTACATAACCCGGTTCGTGAGAAAGGATTGAAAGTACCCTTTCCGTATCAACATCAAGCACGCCGCCGTTGTCATTTTCCTTAATGAGCAGCTCGTGTACTCTGTCCATTTCTTTTTTTGTTCTGTCTGTCGGTCCTTCAAGGAAAGAACTGTCTCCGTCATAAGCGGTGTAGTTCAATTTAATAAAGTTGGATACGTCTATTCTGTCGCACCATGCGCCTTTACCGAAACCTCTCCATGCTTCCATTTGTTTTTCCTCCGTAGAAAAATTTTTTACATTTTATATTATCCGATTAGCCGCCTTTGCCCTGCACAAAATGCTTGAGCCGTGTCCGCAGTCCTTACAGGCTGTTTTTCCGCACCTTCCGCAGCAGGTTGAGCTTCCTTTGCAAAGCTCTATATCCCCGCCGTGGATTACAAGCGACTTTCCGTAAATAATAGCGTCTGCCGTTTTTGCCCTTGCCGAATCGTAAATTGAAGCGACGGTTGAACGCGCAATATCCATCTGAAGCGCACATTCCTCCTGTGAATACCCGAGAGTATCCATAAGCCTCATAACCTCATATTCGTCAAAGGTCATATCAACAGTTTCGGCGTAATCGCCGAACGGTCTGAATCCCATTACTTTGGGGTATGAGCAAATCCGTCTTTGCTTTTTGGGTCTTGCCATAAAAGTCCCTCCAAATAATCGTCTCATTCGACCTTTCGTGTTTATTATATCGCATTTCTGACATATGTCAATAACTTTTTTAATATATTTTTTCTTCGTAAAAAAAGTTCCTCAAAGCCTTTACCCATATAGCTTTATCGTGTTTTTTTGTTTTGCGCTTTGCACAATATTGTTCGCCTCCCGATTAAAAAAATGTGCAATTTTACTGTTGCGTGTCATTTGATGAAAACTTACATAAAAAAGAGCGTAAAATGTTCACAATTTTGTAATCATTTTGTATTGATTTTGTTGAATTCCGACTGTATAATAACTTGAATTCAAATTAGGAGGAACACATCTATGAAAACGAATCGTAGGATTAACAAAGCATTGAGCGTATTGCTTGCTTTTGTTATGACGGTTACGGCTTTGCCGATTATGGCATTGAGCACCACAGCCGCAACCGCACCCGTATCAAGCTCCGGAACATGGGAGCACGAAAAGGATACCGATTACACTTACGACAGAGGTACTAACTATGTTACCATGTCTCTTTCGAACACTGAGTTCGGCTTCGTTCAGACGCAGGAAAACGAGGTGTTCGCAACAACATCCCTGTACTCTGTATTCAAAAATGACGGAACAAACCATGTAGTAATTTCTTCAGTAACATTTACAGGCGCGTCCTTCTCGGACGGCAATGTCACATGGAACGCAAGAACGGATCTTGACTCCGACACCCCGTCCGCACCCAGCAACGTTTCGCTTGACGGTTATTTTGGCTCAGGCTTCGACAATCAAAAGGCAAAGAACGCATACTATTGGGACGCTGTTTATTCGTTCACAAGCCCCGGTGCGGGAAGCTATACTGTTGGTGTAAATATCAACTATATCGCAGGCGGAACAAAAGCTTTTTCTAAAACATATAATACAGACGACACCGAGCCGATAACTCTTACAATCAATATTGTTGACGAAACGGAGCTTATCGAAACCGTAAAGCTTGCGAAAGAGCTTATTGCTGCCGACAGCTCGCTTACCGAAGCAAGCGCACTTGTTGAAAGTGCGGAAAACGCTCACATGACCGACGGTACAGTTTGGTTTGAGCAGACTCAAATTGATGAGATGAACGCAAAAATCATTGAAGCAATCAAGGCTTCTTTGAAAGCAGAGCTTACCGAAGCTATTGAAAACGCAAACAGCGTTGCAACTGAAGATTACACTTCCGACAGCGTTGCCGCTTTGACAGAGGCTGTTACAAACGGCACAACAACGCTTAATGACGAATCCGCTTCAATTGAAGATTTGCAGAATGCGATCAAGAATATAACCGACGCTATGAGCGCTCTCATTCCCGACAAGACCGCTCTCCAGAGCAAGGTTGACGAGGCTAACGCTCTCGATACCACAGGTTATACCGAAGAAACAGTTAAGGCTCTCGAAGAGAAAATCAACAACGCGCAGACAGTTCTCGACAACGAAAACGCTACGGTTGAGGAAATCAAGACTGCTCAGGCTGACCTTGAAAACGCTATGAGCGCTCTCACTCCCGACAAGAGCGAGCTTCAGGCAAAGGTTGACGAGTTGAACAAGCTTGATAAGAGCGACTACACAGAGGAAACCTACAAGGCTCTCGAAGAAAAGATAACTAATGCACAGACGGTTCTTGACGACCCCGACGCTACCGTTGAAGAAATCAAGACTGCTCTTGAAGAACTTAACAATGCAACAACAAATCTTGTTCCCGACAAGACCGCTCTCCAGAGCAAGGTTGACGAGGCTAACGCTCTCGATACCACAGGTTATACCGAAGAAACAGTTAAGGCTCTCGAAGAGAAAATCAACAACGCGCAGACAGTTCTCGACAACGAAAACGCTACGGTTGAGGAAATCAAGACTGCTCAGGCTGACCTTGAAAACGCTATGAGCGCTCTCACTCCCGACAAGAGCGAGCTTCAGGCAAAGGTTGACGAGTTGAACAAGCTTGATAAGAGCGACTACACAGAGGAAACCTACAAGGCTCTCGAAGAAAAGATAACTAATGCACAGACGGTTCTTGACGACCCCGACGCTACCGTTGAGGAAATCAAGACTGCTCTTGAAGACCTTAATAATGCTGTAGGTTCTCTTGAGCTCACCAAGATAGTTGAAAAGGCTGACGCTTCGGTTGTTGTTGACAGAGGAACTGAATACACATATATGGTCGGTCTTACAGTCGGCGCAAACTCGGTAAGCGAGCTCAAGGCACAGCTTGAAAACGACGGCACGCAGATTATAATCACAAGAGATGATACAGTCCTCGGCGACAGCGATTATGTCGGAACAGGCTGTGTCGTAAAATGTGTTTCCGTAAAGGATCCTTCAGTCGTTTATGAGGTTGCTACCGTAATTCTCTACGGCGATGTAAACGGAGACGGTCTTGTTAACGAGACAGACTCCGATATGATTATGAGCGACGCATTTGACGCAACGACCTTGATTGCAACCGACAGTGTATATTACATTGCGGCAGACCTTTCAAAGGACGGCGTGCTTGATATGTTCGATTACTTCTATCAGGACGGCATTAAGACCGGCAACAGAGCATTCGACCAGTCGGTAATGCTTTACAAATAATATAACTGAATACACGAAATCCCCGATATCGCAATTCGATATCGGGGATTTTTCTGTCCGGTCTTGTAAAGCTTCCGACGGTAAAACTAAAACCTCCCTGTATATCGGAAACGGTTAGCCGATACACGATATACATGGAGGTTAGTGCAGAGGATTTGTTTGGTCGCATCGTATGCGACAATCATTTGCCAAACAGTTTTGCGAATAAGCCCTTCCTTTTTGGGGGCTTTTCGATACCGTTTTGCTCTCGTTCAAAAGAATCGCCGTGGCTGACACGAATATTAAACTCACCGTACAGCCCGTTAAGGACTGATATATTCTTTTCAAGGGCGGAAGTATCCTGTCCCCTGTCATCAATAATTATGTTGTAATCCATAACGCCTGACTCATTCTCTCGGAATATGTCGGCTTGAAACAGTCCCTCTAATCCGCCTTGAATGCAAATCGCAATAGAATTCGGGAAATGAGGGTCGTTATTGATTTTAATTGTATGGCCGATTCCGTTTTCGGTTATTCCCGGCGTTGAAGCAGCAACAAAGGAATGCCCGACAGCCTTTGCAAGCCGTGTTTTTTCCGTCACCCGAACATTCGGATCCGGATCATGCAGCTTTGAAGTTCCCGAAATATCCACCTGAGAAATGATGCCGTTGTTGTGTATTTCGTTTATGGCATTCTCCATAATGCAGATAAGCTGCATCTGTCCCTTTGTATCAAGACGGTCAAAAAGTGATTTTACGAATTGTTCCACGGTGCCCCTCCTTATAATTTTGCCAACGATGCATTTTTGTACCGCATATCGGTTTGAATATACTTTAAGATATCCCCGATAGGTACCTGCGCCAATTCAATTGCACAGCGCATAAGCTCCGCACTGAACTCCGGTGTCATAATAGAATTTGCAGGTGTCTCCTTCAAGATCTGCGCGCAGACCTTGTCCGCAGTCACATTTTTCAGATTGTTTGTTCCAACGCTGATCACATGGTCAATTGCCATAAAAAGCCGACTTATTATTTATTCTGCGTGATGGTGCTCGTAGTGGCAGCAGTCCTCCTTGAAAAGAGCCTTGTCGTATTCGATACCGTTCTTTTCGTAGTAGTCCTTGATAGCCGCCTTAATAGCTTCCTCGGCGAGAACCGAGCAGTGGATTTTAACTGCCGGAAGTCCGTCGAGAGCCTCAACAACAGCCTTGTTTGTAAGCTTGAGAGCTTCCGAAATCGGCTTGCCCTTAATCATATCGGTTGCCATTGACGAGGTTGCGATAGCCGAAGCGCAGCCGTAGGTGTTGAACTTAACATCGGTAATAATACCGTCATTTACCTTAATATACATTTTCATAATATCGCCGCACTTAGCGTTACCGACCTCGCCGATTCCGTCGGCGTCCTCGATTTTACCTACATTATGGGGACGGGCGAAATGTTCCATTACCTTCTCTGAATATTCCATTATGCGTTACCTCTTTCTTTCTGTATTCTTTCCCAAAGCGGAGACATCGAACGAAGTCTGTCAATAATCTCGGGGACGCAGCTGATTATATAATCAACATCCTCAACGGTGTTGCTCTCGCAAAGAGTAAGCCTTAACGAGCCGTGCGCAACCTCGTGGGGAAGTCCGATGCTCAAAAGAACATGGCTCGGGTCAAGCGAGCCCGATGTACACGCAGAGCCCGAGGAAGCCGAAACGCCTTTCATATCAAGATAAAGAAGAAGCGACTCGCCCTCAACGCCTTCAAAGCTGACATTGACATTGCCGGGAAGCCTGTGTTCACGGTCGCCGTTAAGTCTGCTTGACGGAACCTTCAAAAGCCCGTCTATAAGTCTGTTGCGCAGAGCCGTCATTTTCTCCGTATTTTCGGCAAGGTTATCATTGGCTTCTTTAAGAGCCGCCGCCATACCTGCCATAGCATAAACAGCCTCCGTGCCCGCTCTCTTGCCTCTTTCCTGAGCGCCGCCCTCGATAAGATTGGGAATTCTGATACCCTTTCTCATATAAAGAGCGCCGATACCCTTGGGCCCGTGAAATTTATGACCGGACATCGAGAGCATATCGATATTCTGTGCCTTGACATCAATCGGAAGATGTCCGACAGCCTGTACGGCGTCAGTGTGGAAAATAACGCCCTTTTCGTGGCAGAGCTTTCCGATTTCTGCGATGGGCTGAATAGTACCGATTTCATTGTTTGCGTACATTATCGTAACGAGCGCCGTATCCTCACGGACAGCCTTTTCAACATCCTCAACCTTAACTATACCGTTTTCATAAACGGGAAGATAAGTGATTTCGCAGCCGAAAAGCTCCTCGCATCTCTTAACGGTATGAAGCACTGCATGATGTTCAAAAGCGGTTGTGATAATATGCTTTTTACCTTTCTTTGCCATAACCTCGGCAACGCCCTTGATTGCCCAGTTATCAGCCTCGCTGCCGCCCGAAGTGAAATAAATCTCATTTGTGTCGGCATTGATTACCTTTGCAACAGTCTCACGAGCCGCCTGCACGCCGTGATGAGCCTGCTGACCTATGTCGTAGAGGCTCGACGCATTGCCGAATGTATCTGTAAGATACGGCATCATAGCGTTGAGCGCAGTTTCTGACAATTTTGTTGTAGCCGCATTATCGGCATAAACCTTCATAACTACATCTCTTTTCTGAAAAAATATTTAATTCATACTTTTCTTGTCGGAATTCGCATATATCATACATCATTAGTATGATATTGTCAATACGAAATTATAACATTATTTTACATAAAAAGGTTAATTTTCCGTGAACAGCTTTTCAGCGTATCTGACAGAGCCCATTGCGTCCTTTGAATAGAAATCTGCGCCTATTCTGTCCGCATAATCCTGCGTCAGCACCGCGCCGCCGACCATAACCTTACATTCGGGATAAGCCTCACGCAATTGCTTGATCGTTATCTCCATATTCACCACGGTAGTAGTCATAAGCGCCGAAAGACCTACAAGCTTTACTCTTTCCCTCTTCGCCGTTTCAACGACAAGCTCCGGATCGACATCCTTGCCGAGGTCAATTACATCAAAGCCGTAGTTTTCAAGCAATACCTTTACAATGTTCTTACCTATATCGTGAATATCCCCCTTGACGGTGGCAATGACAATCTTGCCCTTTGACTCCTGCTTTGTACCGTCCGCAGTAAGCTTGAGTTTTATCTCGTCAAACGCCGCCTTGGCGCAGTCGGCGCTCATAAGAAGCTGCGGCAGGAACATTTTTCCCGTTTCAAATGCCTGTCCGACAGCATCAAGCGCAGGGATGATATATCCGTCAATCACCTTCAACGGGTCGGTGTTTTCAAGCATTGCTTTGGCGCACTCGCCCGACTGCGCTTTCATACCCTTTATAATAGCGGTTTTCAAATCCACCGTTTCTCCGCTTGAGACCGCTTCGACCTTTGCGATGTTGTTTATATAATTTTCGCAGTTGTCGTCATAGCCCTTGAGAGCGCAATAGGAATAGTATGCGTTCATCATCATATCGCTCAGCGGGTTTATGATTCCCGCCGAAAGTCCCGAGTGCATCGCCATTGTAAAGAATGCTGTGTTGATTATCTCCCTTGACGGCAGACCGAACGAAATGTTTGAAACGCCGAGGCAGGTGTTTACCCCGAGGGTGTTCCTAACATAATCGAGAGTTTCAAGCGTTACCTTAGCATTGTCCTTGCCCGTGCTTACGGTCATTGCAAGGGCGTCGATTATAAGATCGTCCTTTGTAAGCCCGTAGCTTTCGGCGGTTTTAATCATGCGCTCGGCAATTTCAATCCTGCCATTTGCGGTGTCGGGTATACCGTTTTCGTCAAGAGTGAGACACACGACAACGCCGCCGTACTTTTTTGCAAGCGGAAAGACCTTTTCCATACTTTCCTTTTTGCCGTTTGTCGAGTTTATAAGCGGTTTACCGTTATAAATACGAAGTGCCTTTTCCATAGCCTCAAAATCCGAGGTATCTATCTGGAGCGGAATATTGAGCACGCTCTGCACGGTTTTGATTGCACGCACAAGCATTTGAGGCTCGTCAATTTCGGGCAAACCGACATTGACATCCAAAACATCCGCTTTTTTGTCGGCTTGCGCCACCGCCTCGGAGACAATATAGTCCATATTGTTTTCCACAAGTGCGGCTTTAAGCTTTTTCTTGCCCGTCGGGTTTATTCGTTCGCCGATAATTACCGGTTTTTCCCCAATCAGCGTTGTTTTTGAATACGAAGTTACCGCAGTAAAGTGTTTTGCCTTTACAGGAGAAAGCGATATTTTTTTGCATTTTTCGGCAGTCATTCTTATGTGCTCCGGCGTTGTTCCGCAGCAGCCGCCTACGCAATAAACTCCGAGTTTTGCGATTTTCTCCATTTCGTCGGAAAACTCTTCCGCTCCGACCTTATAGCTCGTCACGCCGTTTACACATTCGGGCAGTCCCGCATTGGGATTGACAAGAACGGGCGTGCTTGAATACTTGACTGTTTCCTCAACATGCTCAAACATCTCTTTCGGACCGAGACCGCAGTTAAGACCTATCATATCCACGCCGAGTCCCTCAAGCGTAAACACCGCCGTTTTGACATCTGCGCCCGTAAGCAGCTGACCCTTTTCGTTGAATATCATTGAAACTATCAGCGGCAGGCTTGTGTTTTCTTTAATTGCAAGCGTTGCGGCTTTAATTTCGTAAAGGTCGCCCATTGTTTCGAGCAATACGAGGTCGGCGCCTGCCTTTTCGCCTGCCACAGCCTGCTGCTTGAAAATATCGTACGCCTCTTCAAACGGCAAATCGCCGTAAGGCTCAAGCAGCTTACCCGTGGTACTCATATCGAGAGCGACATACACATCTCTTCCTGCGTTTTCAGTCGCTTTTTTAGCAATATTCACACCCTCGGTGATAATTTCCTCCACCGAATGACCCGTACCGTCAAGCTTTAAGCGGTTTGCACCGAAAGTATTTGCCGAAATAATATCTGCGCCCGCATCGACATACTGCTTGTGTATTTTGTAAAGTATGTCGGGATGCTCTATATTCCACAATTCGGGTAATTCGCCGGCTTTTAATCCGTTTTCGATAAGCAGCGTGCCCATTGCTCCGTCGCATATAAGCATTTCCTTGCCCAATTTTTCCATAAACTTCATATTATCACACCTTCCTGAATTCACATTCGGTATTATCGCAAACAGCACACGAATTTATATTGCAAGCCCTGTCCCTCGTAAGACCTATAAATGCGCTGACGGATTTTGTCGGCATCATAAGGCAGTTGTCGGAGAGATAAACTCCTATTCTTTTTGTAATGTCAAGCAGGGAAAAAAGCTCCCTTTGCGAGGTCAAATCAAGGTCGCCGTAACCCGGGGAAAACCTCGGCCGCAGATAATATCCGTTTTGTGCCTCTTTTTCTGCGATTTCGTCGCATATTTCGTCACAGTAGCTCTCGCAAGCCGCCGCAAGCGTTGCCTGTGCAAGCACCGCCTTTGCCGAATTTGACGAAATATATTTGCGGAGCATTATATCGCTCGGAGTGCCGAGGGTTGCCGCAAACAACAGAAGTCTGTCCGAATTTTTCAAATGCGAAACAAGCTTTTTACTGTGAAATACCATACCGTCAATAATGACGGAGTCCTCTGCCTTTGTGAATTTAACCTCTTTATATATACTTTTCGGGTCGGAGCAAAGCTCAACCTCTTTTTTCAGTTCCTCTATCATTTCTGCCGTTTTCGGGTCGGGCAAAGCGCCTCTGTACCCCGAATAGCGCAGAATTTCCCGTGTATCTATTTTCATTTTCTCAACCCTTGTTACAGAAAATTCCCTTTGATTTCTGCTTCTTTACAAGGTAATCAAGCGTTATTGAATCGACAACCTCGTTTATGGCGTCAAGTA
Organism: Anaerovoracaceae bacterium; assembly: GCA_963590415.1. Lineage (GTDB taxonomy): Bacteria > Bacillota > Clostridia > Oscillospirales > Acutalibacteraceae > Fimenecus. Next base: position 11,999 of record CAVAPB010000031.1, read on the forward strand.
CATTTTGCCATATTTCAATCGTTACGCAGTTATCGCAGTGCTCACAGTGGTTTTCTGCGTCGTCAAGGCACGAAACAGGCGCAAGGCTTCCCTCGGTAACACGCAGTATTTCCCCGACGGTATATTCCTCGGGCTTTTTCATAAGACGGTAGCCGCCCTGTGCTCCCCTTGTGCTTTCGACAAGTCCGCTTTTTGAAAGCATCTTGATTATCTGTTCAAGATATTTTTCGGATATACCCTGCCGCCCCGAAATTGTCTTTATCGAGACATAGCCCTCGTCGCAATGCATGGCGAGGTCAAGCATAAGCCTCAAAGCATATCTGCCCTTTGTTGAGATTTTCATTTTAGTCACCCTGAAAGTAAAATAAGTTATAAATTCGGTTGATATATATAATAATACAATTTTAGTAGGAATTCAACAAAAAATAAAAAAGTCGGGAGACTTTGTAAAATATCAAAGTCCCCCAAGCCGATATTTAACCTGTTATTTGCCGTTCTGTTTTACAAGACTTACTCCCTTGAAGCCCGTAAAAACGCAGTAGACTATTATCCCAACCGTCATTGCCGTTTTAACCGCCGTTAATATATTTATGGTTTTGGTAAATGCGGATATTACTCTTAAATCTTCGGAAAGTTCAAACATAAAAATCACCATAGCCTTTCAGGCAACAAATTTTATTAAAAATCACCGATTCAACCTGCGTTGCCTGAACAGGCGTGATGGTGATTTCTGCCATCTCAAAATTTTGCCA
>CAVAPB010000032.1:0-11567 GCA_963590415.1 Anaerovoracaceae bacterium
CGGCGCTCCAAGCCGCATTTGCAAACATAGGCTCCCTCTGACGGGCAACATATGCGACCGCCGCCGGTGGCGGATAAAGGGAGCATCTGTTGGCGCAGCGGTCGATTTTGTGCGGCGCTCCAAGCCGCATTTGCAAACATAGGCTCCCTCTGACGGGCAACATATGCGACCGCCGCCGGTGGCGGATAAAGGGAGCATCTGTTGGCGCAGCGGTCGATTTTGTGCGGCGCTCCAAGCCGCATAAACAAAATCGGGCACCGCAAGAGGGCAAAGCTGTCATTTTTCTTCTGAAAAATGACTGAGGGAGAGATAACGAAAATTTGATATTTATTGCTTTCTCTCCTTCCGACACGCCTGCGGCGTGCCACCTTCCTCGTCAGAGGAAGGCTTGGTTCTGCGTACATTTTAATTTGATATTTATTTACGGCTGATATGGAATTGAAAACAAACCGCCATACCCCGTAGGTACAGGGCTTGCCCCTGTCCGTCACAGGCTCCCTCTGACGAGGGAGCTGTCATTTTTCTTCTGAAAAATGACTGAGGGAGAGATAACGAAAATTTGATGTTTATTGCCTCTCTCCTTCCGCCACGCCTACGGCGTGCCACCTATTGCCCTCTTGCGGTGCCCGTCAGAGGAAGGCTTGGTTCTACTAACATTTTAATTCGATGTTTATTAACGGCGGGAGCAAGCCCATACTCTGTGCCATATTCACGCACAACAAAACCCGACAGCCAACTGTCGGGTTAATTGTATATGGCGTTATCAGTCCAAATCGGCGTCCTTTTGAAGCCTGCCGTGCCACATTGCGTTTCCGATGTTTATCGGCGAGGTCAGAACCTTTAATTTGTTGCGTATTGCGGTCAGGGGGTTTTTATCCTTTTCAATGTCGCAAAGACTTGTTACGGAAATGCTGTCTTTGAGCTTACCGAGGGGATAGCGGCTGTCCCTGTTGATTGTAACCGTCTTTTCCTCGTTCGGGAAAAGGTCAAAGCAGTTGTCGGAAAACGGCTCTTCGGAAATACTGCTTTCAAGCTTTACAAGGCGTGCAAAGCGGTCGGCTTTGAGCTTTATTTCAAGTCCCATCGGAGTTTCCGTAATGTCGGTGCTTATCCTTGCTTTCGGCAGGGACAGATTTTTCTCCTTGTCGAATAAAAGCGTCTTGTCCGCAACAAGCACGCCGTTTTCATAAAGTCTGTAACAGAGTACGGCGCTGTGACGGTCGGTGTTTTTGAGAAGCTCCGAGGTATAAAGGTCGAACGCAAGAACATTTTTGACAGCACCTACGGTTATCTGCTTTTCGTCCGAACGGACGGTAACTCCCTTATTAAAATCAAACACCGAATATGTTACCCGAACGGTCTTTTCCTCGTTGAAATCGTTGAGCACAAAAAGCCGAACGCCGTTATCGGAGTTCTCTGCGGAAACGGTCAACGGAGCGTTGAAGCGGCGTGCCGAATACTGTAAGGCTTTGTAGTTGCCGTAGTAGTCGTAGCTTGACCACGAGCACACGGGCCAGCAGTCGTTGAACTGCCAATACATAGAGCCGTTGCATCTGCCCTTGTTTCTGCGCCAATGCTCCGTTGCGTCCTCAATGCATTCCGACTGCGTTACCTGCGAAAGGTAGATATAGTCCTCGAATTTTGCGGGCAGGTCAAAGCGTGAGGCAATATAGTAAATCATTTTATCGTTTCCGTTAAGACACTTCTGATGTGAGAGAAATACCTCGCTTGAAAGCGAAAAATCTTTTTTGTCCGCAAATTTTTTGACCGTTTTGATGTCGGGCAGGCTTTCAAAGCCGAACTCGGAGCAAAATCTCGTCATTCTCTTGCGGTAAAATGTCATAGGCTTTAAGCCGTGCCATACAGCCCAAAGGTGGGTGTCGCCGACATTGTCGCAGTCAACGCCCTTGTTGTGCGATACTCCGCAGGGCGAGCCGGGTATGTAAGAGGTGTCGGGGTCGTATTTACGAAGCTCGGGCTCGAGGATTTGATAGAAAAACTTTTCCGTCCAGTCAACATAGTTTTTCATCCACATCCAACTGTTGTGCATTTCCTCTATCTCGTTGTTTCCGCACCACAGGGCGAGGGACGGGTGGTCGCAAAGGCGTTTTACATTGTATTCGACTTCCTCTTTGACATTTTCGAGGAAGCTCTCCTTGAAGAACGGGTAAGCCTGGCACGCAAATTGGAAGTCCTGCCAAATAAGAATACCCATTTCGTCACATTTTTCATAGAAAGCGTCGCTTCCGTAAAAGCCGCCGCCCCAGATACGAAGCATATTCATATTTGAAAATCTGACCGCTTCAAGCATTTTTACAAGCCGATTTTCGTCAAATCTTGTTATGAAAGAGTCGGGCGGAATGTAGTTAGAGCCCTTTATAAAGAGAGGAACACCGTTTAATACAAACTTGAAGTTTGAGCCGTACTTATCACGGCTTCGGTCAAGATAAAGCGTGCGAAGTCCGATTTTTTTCTCACGGCAGTCAAGGATTTTCCCGTCTTTTTTGAGGACTGCCCTTATCGTATAAAGCGGCTGAATATCCCTTTGCGAAAGCTCATAGGTCTGCCACAGCTCGGGGTTTTCGATTATGAATTCTGCGTTTTCGCCGCTCTTTTTGAGCACGGTGCCGTCGGGAGCGGTAACGCTCAATTCACACTCCGTGCCGTCCGAATACTTTTCCGTTTCAACGCTTACGCCGACCGTAACCTTGCCGTCAGTATGTGTCTGCTTTGCGGACAGATAGGTTATTCTTGCATTGTTTACTAAAATGAGGTCAATATCGTCCGAAATTCCGCTCGCAGGGAGCACGGGACCCCAGTCCCAGCCGAAATGGCATTGCGGCTTGCGTATGTGAACAATGCCGTTCTGACCGTTGCTGTTCATCGGAGCGGACTCGGCTTTATATATTTTTTCAACATAGTTTACGGGGGAGAAGAAAACGATTTTTATCTCGTTTTCGCCCTCTTTAAGAAAGTCCTTTACCGAAAATTCGTGCTTTACAAAGCAGTTGTCGGCACTGCCCGCCTTTTTGCCGTTTATGAAAATGTCGCATACAGTGTCGAGCATTTTGCACGAGAGAATGACCGTCTCGGCACTCAACTGCTCTTTTGTAAGGGCAAAGATTTTTATATATTCCCAATCCTTTTTGCCGACAAACTCCGCGTCCTTTTCGTTGAGACCGACAAACGGGTCGGCAATTATTTTGTTGTCGATTAAATCAAGAAAATTGCAGCCGGGAACGGTTGCGGGATAAAGCTTATTCGTGTTACATTCTCTGAATTGCCATTTTCCGTTGAGTGAAAGCTTCATTTTTTCAGTTCCTTATCCTTTTATTATGTATTGATACGATTATTGCCGTTACGCCGACAAACAGCAAAATTCCGAAAACGAGCATTACAGAGATAATTCCGTATGCCGCAGGGAGATTTATCGGCTTGTCGCCGAAGAACAGACCCCATATAAATTCGGGGTTGTAAAACGGGTAAGGGTAGTATTGCGGGTCGGAATATGCGCCCCGTATCATTGAAAATATTGAATACACAAGCGGATATATTCCCGAAAGCGCAAGACATTTTTTGTCTATTTTTTTATTGTTGAACGGGAAGAACCACAAAACGAGCACAACGACGGGCATTATCATATGATAATAAATCTGTATAAAGCTCGACATCGAGTGCGTTGCCGTATCCCATTTCGACGGCGGAGTCATACCAAGCGGAATACCGCCGCAGTAGGTTATGCCCGCAATTAAAACATACACAGTGACCAAGGCGCCGAAGGTCGGGTTGAAGCCGATTTTTTGCGCCTTTTTACATCCGAAAATTCCGAGCGCCGCAAACAGCAGGTAGACATAGCAGAAAAAGTTTGACTGCACCGTGAAGTAGGACAGGATATTGTATTTTCCGTAATCCACGGGACTGTACTGCGGGTCGTATTCGTAAACATAGTACGAAAGGCGGTGGGCGATTATCAGAAAACCGAACACCGACAAAATTAAAAGCAAAACACCGAGCGCCTTGTTTTTAGCGGACGGATTTAATCTTGATTCCATATTTTTTACCCCCTTGTTTAATCATTTTAACAGAAAAACACAGGCAAGGCAACACAAACGGAAAGTTTTACGGTTTCGGTTGACACGGGCGTGAAGTTATGCTATTATCTTTAGCACAAAACCCTAACGGGAGTGGATTTTTCAAGAGAAATCTTTTTTCGCCACATAGCAAAGGCTATGTGGTTTTTTTGTGGCTTTTTACGAGGTAAAATATGAATCAGAATTTTATGAAAGAGAAGAAAATTCTTCCGCTTGTAATTTCAATGTCGCTGCCCATGGTAGTTTCAATGGCGGTAAACTCGCTTTACAACATCGTTGACAGCTATTTCGTCGCAAACATAAGCGAGGATGCCATGACGGCGCTCTCCCTTGTCTATCCGGTGCAGAACCTGATGACGGCGATTGCGGTGGGCTTCGGCGTGGGACTTAATGCAAGGATAGCCTATTGCCTCGGTGCGAACAGAAAAAAAGAAGCCGACGAAGCGGCTGTTACGGGTATGCTTTTGAGTGCGGTACACGGCGTTTTGCTTATGGTCGTCTGCCTTTTGGGTATGCGGCGGTTTTTGTCGCTCTATACCGACAATGCGGAAATTATACAGATGGGTCTTGATTACGCAAACAGGGCGTTCCTGTTTTCGGTTATAATTATGCTCGGCATCTCGCTTGAAAAGGTCTTTCAGGCGGTCGGCAGAATGAATGCGACAATGATAAGTATGATGCTGGGCTTTGTTACAAACATCGTGCTTGACCCGATAATGATTTTCGGATTGGGTATCTGCCCGAAAATGGGTATGGCAGGTGCGGCGTGGGCTACAGGCATCGGTCAGAGCGTAACGCTGCTTGCCTATATCGTGTTCCTTGTCGTTTCTCCGTTGCCCGTGTCGTTTTCACGGAAAAGCATTACATTTAATAAAGAGCTTATGAAAAGGCTTTATTCCGTCGGCATACCGGCGTCGCTGAATATGGCTCTGCCGTCGTTGCTCATTTCTTCGCTCAACGGAATATTGGCGGCGTTCTCGGACAAATATGTTCTTGTCCTCGGCGCATATTATAAATTACAGACCTTTATTTATCTTTCGGCAAACGGTATAATTCAGGGAATAAGACCGCTTGTCAGCTTCAACTACGGAGCGGGCGAGAACAAAAGGGTACGCAGGATTTTTTCAACCACTCTTGCTCTTACGGCAGGGGTAATGGCGTTGGGAGTTGTTCTCTCGCTGCTCATTCCGGATAGGATGATAGGACTGTTTACGGAAAATCCCGACACGGTACAAATAGGCGTCGAGGCGCTTCATATCATATGCGTGGGCTTTGTGTTCTCGGCGGTGTCCGTAACCTGCTGCGGAGTGCTTGAGGCTCTCGGAAAGGGCGTGGCGTCGCTTATGGTATCGTTTTCGAGATACACTCTGATAATTATTCCTGCGGCATACGCTTTGAGCCGTGTGCTCGGGGCGGAGGGTGTATTTTTCGCCTTCCCCGTTGCGGAAATCATTACTGCCGCGGCAGCATATATCATATACCTCAAAGCGGCAAAAAAAGAGCTTAAATAAAAAGCACGGAGCAACAGTTAAGTTGCTCCGTTTTGTATATAAGGATTATTACGATTGTTTTTCCTTTAACATATCAATCATCATATGAGCCGATTTGTATATGTCGCCGCAGCCCATTGTAAGCACAAGGTCGCCCGGCTTTGCGTTCTTTACAACATAATCGGCAACCTCTTTTTGAGTGTTGAACCAGACGGAATTCGGTATCTTTTCCGCCAACTGCGAGGTGTAAATGCCGTAGGTGTTAGTCTCCCTTGAGCCCATAATCTCCGTCATAACGCATCTGTCGGGGATTTTAAGGACTTCCACAAATTCATCAAAGTGCATAACGGTTCTTGAATAGGTAAACGGCTGGAACACCGCCCAAACCTTGTTGTAGCCGAGCTTCATTGCCGCCTCAAGCGTAACCTTGAGTTCTGCGGGATGGTGAGCGTAGTCGTCTATGAAATCAATTCCGCCGTAGGTTCCGAGCTTTTCAAAACGCCTGCCTGCGCCCGTAAAGCTTTCCAAGCCCTCAATGCATTCGTCGAATTTCGCACCCGAATAAACAGCGCTTGCCGTCGCCGCAAGAGCGTTGAGAATATTGTGCTTACCCGGAACGGCAAGGGAAACGTTGCCGAGGTTCTTGCCCTTGTACATAACATCAAAACGGGTGTATGCTCCGTTTATCTCCTCTATATTTTCGGCATAATAGTCGTTCTTGTCGGAGAAGCCGAAGGAAATCATATCCTTGCCCTCAATTCCCTCAACGGCTTTGAGGGTGTTTGCGTCGTCGCCGTTGTAAATTACCGCACTTTTTGCAAGCAACGCAAATTTATGAAAGCTCAATATAAGATTGTCGAGGGTCTTGAAATATTCCATATGGTCCTCGTCAATATTGAGGATAACCGCGACATTCGGGAAAAGGTGCAGGAATGTATCGACATATTCGCACGCCTCGCAGACTATCGTGTCGCTGCTTCCCACTCTGCCGTAGCTGTCGGTCAGCGGAAGCTTGCCGCCGATAACCGCCGACGGGTCAAGGCTTGCGGAGAGCATTGCCTGAACGGTCATTGATGTGGTGGTGGTTTTGCCGTGAGTTCCGCATATGCCTATGCAGTTGTCAAAGTGCTTTGTAACCTCGCCGAAAAGCTCCGCACGGGTAAAGGTCGGAATACCGCTTGCGAGAGCCGCTTCAAGCTCCTCGTTTCCGCGCTGAATTGCGGCGGAATATACTATCATATCCGCACCCTTTATATTTTCGGCTCTCTGTCCCATCATAACGGGAATGCCGAGCTTGCGTATTCTCTCGACAATCGAGCTTTCGTTGTTGTCCGAGCCCTGAAGCGAATATCCCTTTGCGTGCAGAATTTCCGCAAGCGGGCACATACCGCTTCCGCCTATGCCGATAAAATGTATTCTTTTTGCGCTTTTTAAGATTTCGGAAATATCACTCATAATAAATACCTGCTTAAATAGTTTTATACAATATATTATATTGCATATTTATAAAAATTCAAACCCTATTTTCCCGATTGGCACAATAAATCTTTGATTTTCATAGAATGTATTGTAGAATTAAGACGGAGGTATGCCGTATGGAAAATAAAAAGATAATGATTATCGGCGGCGACAAACGCTTTGAATATGTTGAACAAGACTTTTCCGACAGGGGATATTCGGTTTGCTCTTGCGAGAGCGGAGAGGAACTCCTTGCGGAAAAAGAAAACGGTAAAACGATTGTGTTGCCGCTTCCCGTAACACGGGACGGCGTATATATAAATATGAAAAGCGCAAATCCGCAGATAAGTCTCGAAACGCTTCTGTCCGCAATCAAAAAGGGCGATACGGTAACAGGCGGAATAGTAAAGCCCGACCTTAAAGTCGCACTTGAGGAGCGCGGGGCGGCAGTATTCGACTATTACGACGGCGAAATGATAAACGAAAACGCCGTGCTGACCGCAAAGGCTTTGCCGAAGGCTTTTTCGGAAAACGGTATTGATTTTCGCAATATGCGAGCGGTCATAACGGGCTTCGGAAGAACGGCAAAGGCGACTGCCGACTTACTCTGTGCCGAAAATTGTGATTTTTCCGTATGCGCAAGAAGCAAAACCGCCGAAAAGCAGGCAGGGGATAAAGGATATGACTTTTTGTATCTTGACTCCCTGCCCGACAGGATAAAGGATTTTCGGCTTGTGATAAATACCGTACCCGCCTTAATACTCGACGAAAAAATATTTGCCGGAATGAACGGAGATACCGTTATAGTCGATATAGCCTCCGCTCCTTTCGGAGAGGATGAAAACACGGCGAAAGCCTTTTCAATCAGATTGATAAGAGCGTTGTCGCTTCCGGGGAAATATTTTCCGCAACAGGCGGGCGCTCTTATAGCCGAGAGAATAGAGAGTATTTGTTCAGGAGGTAGGTAAATGGTAAATGTGGGCTTTGCAATGTGCGGCTCGTTCTGCACATTTTCCAAGGTTATCCCGCAGATGTCCGTCCTAAAGGATTCGGGGTACAATGTTATCCCGATAATGTCGCAAAATGCATATTCAACCGACACCCGTTTCGGAAAGGCAAAGGATTTCACTGCCGGAATTTCCGAAATAACGGGAAACGAAATTATACACACGATTTTTTCCGCCGAGCCGATAGGTCCTAAAAAAATGCTTGACGCGCTTGTGGTAGCCCCCTGTACGGGCAACACGCTCGGAAAGCTCGCAAACGGTATAACGGACACCTCCGTTACGCTTGCGGTAAAGGCTCATTTGAGGAACGACAGACCCGTCATAATCGCTGTTTCGACAAACGACGCACTTGCTGCGGCGGCTAAAAACATCGGTTTACTTATGAATGCGAAAAATATGTATTTTGTGCCGTTGAGACAGGACGACTGCATAAACAAACCGAATTCGACGGTTGCGGATTTTGAAAAGATACCCGAAACGCTCAAAGCGGCGTTGGAGGGTAAACAGCTTCAGCCTATGCTGTTGTGAAAACCGGAAATTTACGGGAGCGCTCTTTGCACGGACGCTCCCGATTTTTAATTATATAATTCCGTTGTTTTTGTACAAATCCGATAAAAATGTCGGCAAAGCCCTTGCAAGAATGGGGATTTTGTTTTATTATATTACGGAAACAAAAAATCTTTTCGTTTATTAAGGGAGGAACAATATGGCATTGAAACATGCAGATCTCATCGCAAAAATGACGCTTGAAGAAAAAGCGAGCATGTGCGACGGACTTGATTACTGGCACAGCCAGCCCGTTGACCGTCTGGGTATTAAATCGGTCAGCCTTAACGACGGCCCTCACGGAATCCGTAAAAAGGGCGATCCCGAAGCGGCTAAGAAGGGCGAAACGGACCTTCTCAAAGGCATTCCGGCTATCTGCTTCCCCACAGCTTCGGCTACTGCCTGCTCATGGGATACGGACCTTATCAGAAGAATGGGCGAGGCTCTCGGCGACGAGTGCCGTAAGGAAAAGGTATCCGTTCTTTTGGGACCCGGTACTAACATTAAGCGTTCGCCGCTTTGCGGAAGAAACTTCGAGTATTTCTCGGAGGACCCCGAGCTTGCGGGCGAGATGGCAGCTTCCTTTATCAACGGCGTTCAGTCAAAGGGTATAGGCACATCGTTAAAGCACTATGCGGCTAACAATCAGGAAACAAGGCGTATGACGGTTAACACCGTAGCGGACGAAAGAACGCTTCGTGAGGTCTATCTCCGCCCGTTTGAAATAGCTGTAAAGAAGGCTCAGCCGTGGACTATAATGTGCGCTTACGAGAGACTTAACGGCTGCTACTGTGCAGAAAATAAATGGCTCCTTACCGATGTTCTCCGCGGCGATTGGGGATACAAAAACCTTGTCGTAACCGACTGGGGTGCCGAGAACGAAAGAGTTCCCGGACTTATCGCAGGTCAGGAAATCGAAATGCCCACCTCCTGCGGCGACGGCACAAAGAAAATAGTTGAAGCCGTTCGTGACGGTTCGCTTGATGTTGCGGTTCTCGACCATGCGGTTGACCTTATCCTCGATATGGTTGACAAGTCGGTTGCAACCCTCGGCGAATATACATACGACCCCAAGGAGCATCACCGCCTTGCAAGGGAAATCGCAGGTCAGTGTATGGTTCTTATGAAGAACGACGGCGATATTCTTCCTCTTAAAAAGGACGCAAAGGTTGCGGTTGTCGGCGAAATGGCTAAGAAGCCCCGTTATCAGGGCGCAGGCTCTTCGCTTATCAACCCCATCGACCTTGACAACGCCTTTGACACAATGACAAAGGAAATGGGCGTAAGCGTTGAATATGCTCAGGGCTATTCGACCGATAAGAAAAACAAGATTTCGGACGATACCTTCGTAGCGGAGGCTGTTACAAAGGCTAAAAACGCAGATGTTGCGGTTCTCTTTATCGGACTTACCGACGAATTCGAGACAGAGGGTAACGACAGAAAGCACCTCGGCATTCCGCCGCTTCACAACAGACTTGTTGAGGAAGTACTCAAGGTAAACAAGAATGTTGTAGTTGTACTTTCGGGCGGCTCTTCGGTTGAGATGCCGTGGGCTGACAAGGTTCCCGCTATCCTTAACGAATTCCTTACGGGTCAGGCGGCAGGAAGCGCTGTTTGCGATATTCTCTTCGGCGATGTTAACCCGTCGGGCAAGCTTTCCGAGACATATCCTTATGCTCTTGAGGACAATTCAAGTGCAAATTACTTCCCCGGCACACCCGTTTCCGTTGAATACAGAGAGGGTATTTATGTAGGTTACAGATATTACGACACCGCAAACAAGGAGGTTCGCTTCCCGTTCGGTCACGGTCTTTCCTACACAACATTCGAATACAGCGACATTAAGCTTTCGTCCGACAGCATAAAGGACACCGACACCGTTACCGTTACCTTTAAGGTTAAGAACACGGGTTCAAGAGACGGCGCAGAGGTTACCGAGCTTTATGTTTCGGATGTTGAATCGACAATTTACAGACCCGTCAAGGAGCTCAAGGGCTTTAAGAAGGTATTCCTTAAAGCAGGCGAGGAAAAAGAGGTTTCTATCGACCTTGAAAAGCGTGCGTTTGCGTTCTACAATGTTGACGCGCACGACTGGCAGGTTGAAACAGGCGAATTTAAGATTTTGGTCGGCGCTTCAAGCCGTGATATAAAGCTTGAGGCTTCGCTCAATGTCGAGTCGACAGTCAGCTACGCCGTTCCCGATTATCATAAGATGGCTCCGTCATATTACGGCGCTGACATTATGAATGTTTCGGACGACGAGTTCAAGGCTGTTCTCGGCCACGAAATTCCGCCTTCAACCCGTGATAAGAGCATACCGCTCAATTACCTCAACACTCTTGAGGACGCCAAGGACGGCAAGTGGGGCGGCAGACTTTGCAGAATGCTCACAAAGATGCTCGGTGCGGAGACCATGATGGGCGCAGTTGCGTTGCAGACTCCCATTAAGAATTTCATCTCAATGAGCTTCGGCATCTTCAGCCCGAAAATGGCTGACGGCTTGCTGCTTATCCTCAACGAGGATAAATTCTGGAGAGGTCTCGGTAAAATCCTTCGCGGCTTCCTCTTCGGCGGCGGAATTAAAAGGCTCGGCAGACTTAAACAGATATAATCGGTTTATAAAATCAAGGCACTTCTTCGGAAGTGCCTTTTTTAACGGCAAAAAGTGAAGAGGTGTGGGCGTTTCGTGCATCGTCGTTTGCTTCGTATCGTTCGCAACAGCCTTTGGCTATTTCTCACTCACTATGCAACTCCTCCTTTTCCGCAAAAATCACGCTCGGCTCGCCTGCTCGGTTGTAAACGCCCTCCCGACGGCTCGCTGTCGCTACCAGCTTTTGCGGATTTGCGGACAGCCGCAAGGGCTGCCCCTACGGCTTTTATCAAATTATCGTTATCTCTCCCTCAGTCAAACGCAGAGCGTGGGTATTTGTCAAAAAGTTGACAAAAACATTGAGGGAAATCATAAAGAAGCTTCA
>CAVAPB010000033.1:0-9066 GCA_963590415.1 Anaerovoracaceae bacterium
TCCGTTTCTATTTTATATTCCCCCTTTCTTCTTGTCAACTTTTTGACCAAGTCCCACTTCTCGGATAATTGCATATTTACTGACGGACAACCCTTGCGGGTGTATGTGGGTTTGGTTTTTACAATCCCTCCGCCTCACATTCGTTCGGCACCTCCCTTTACAAGGGAGCCTGCATTTGTGAATAATTTTCAATCCGTGAAAACACACTCTGTATTTACGACAAATCCGTCAAATCAATGTACTGATAGCCGTTCTCGGCGATATAGTCTTTTCTGCCCTGGAGATTGTCGCCCAAAAGCAAATCGAACTTGTCCGCAACCGCTTCGGGGTTGTAGTCGGGTTCAACCTTGATAAGGCGGCGTGTTTTCGGGTTCATCGTGGTAAGCCACATCATTTCGGGCTCGTTCTCACCGAGTCCCTTTGAACGCTGAACGGTATATTTTTTGTCGCCTATTTCCTCAAGCACCTGCGCTTTTTCCTTTTCGGTATAGCAGAAATAGGTGTCGTCCTTACAGTTTATCTCGTAAAGCGGAGACTCCGCAATGAACACCTTGCCCTCCTTGATAAGCGTGGGCATAAGGCGGTAAATCATCGTGAGAATAAGCGTTCTTATCTGGAAGCCGTCGACATCGGCGTCGGTACAGATTATGACCTTGCTCCAACGCAGGTTGTCCATATTGAAAAGCGAAAGGTTCTTGTTAGCCTTTGAGCTTACCTCGACTCCGCAGCCGAGCACCTTAATCAAATCGGTTATGATTTCCGACTTAAAAATCTTCGGATATTCGGCTTTTAAGCAGTTAAGAATTTTGCCTCTTACCGGCATAACCGCCTGAAACGCCGAGTCCCTCGCCTGCTTGCAGGCACCGAGAGCCGAGTCGCCCTCCACTATAAAAATTTCCCTTTCGTTTACATCCTTTGAGCGGCAATCGACGAACTTTTCAATCCTGTCGGTCATACTGTTGCTCGATTGCAGGGTTTTCTTAATGTTTAGCCTTGTGCTCTCCGCCCTTATCCTTGAGCGCATATTTATGAGCACCTGCTCGGCGATTTTGTCCGCTTCGATTTTGTTCTCTATGAAATACACTTCGAGGCTGTGCTTTAAGAAATCGGTCATAGCCTCCTGAATAAACTTGTTTGTAATCGCTTTTTTGGTCTGATTCTCGTATGAGGTCTGAGTTGAGAACGACGAAATCACGATAACAAGGCAATCGTCAACATCCTGAAATGTGATTTTCGAGTCCGTTTTGAGATACTTGCTGTTTGCCTTGAGATAAGAGTCAATCTGCGAAACAAAGGCACTTTTAACCGCCTTTTCCGGCGCACCGCCGTGTTCAAGGAAGCTTGAGTTATGATAATATTCCTTGAGCTGAACCTTGTTTGAGAAGCAAAGAGACACATTCATTTTGACCTTGTATTCGGGCATATCGGCTCTGTCCTTACCCTTGCGCTCTGCCTGCCAAAACTGAACGGAGGAAAACGCATTGTCGCCGACAATTTCCTTTACATAGTCGGTAATTCCGTTTTCGTATGAATACTCATACTTTTCAAAGGCGTTTGTGCCGACCTGCTCTTTAAGTATAAACTTTACGCCCTCGTTGACTACCGACTGACGCTTTATTGTCTCCTGATAATATTCAAGCGGAATGTCAATGTCCGTAAACACCTTCAAATCGGGCTTCCAACGGATGCGTGTGCCCGTGTCTCTCTTGCTGTACGGCTCTTTTTGAAGCTCGCCCACAGGCTCGCCGTGAGCAAAGCTCATCTTATAACAGAAGCCGTTTTTATGGATTTCCGCTTCCATATATTCCGACGCATACTGCGTAGCGCAAAGACCCAAGCCGTTAAGACCCAGGGAATACTCGTATGTTCCGCCGTTATTCGTGTTGTATTTACTTCCCGCGTACATTTCACAGAAGAGAAGCTCCCAGTTATATCTTCCCTCTTTCTCGTTGTAGTCCATCGGCATACCTCTGCCGTGGTCGAGAACCTCAATAGAGCCGTCAAGGAACTTGGTAACGGTAATTTCCGTACCGTAGCCCTCCCTCGCCTCGTCTATGGAGTTGGAAAGTATCTCAAACACTGCGTGCTCACAGCCCTCGATTCCGTCCGAACCGAAAATAACCGCAGGTCTCAAACGAACCCTGTCGGCGCCTTTTAACTGTGAAATACTCTCTTCGGTATATTCCGCTTTTTTCGCCATCTTATTCCATCCTTAAACACAAATTAAATCAGACCCCGCCGCCTTAGAGGCACGGGACATCTGCACCGAATTATAAACCTCATATATTTTACACTGTATATTGGGGTTTAGTCAAGTTTTATTGTATATGTTGAGTAGCATTTGCGGATTATCGGATTATAATTTATATCATACCGTAGGGACAGCCCTTGCGGCTGTCCAAAATCCGTAAAAGTCAGTAGGACAGTGAACTGTAGGGCGGGGGCTTGCTCCCGCCGTTAGGTTGTAGTTGATTTATAATAATTTACGGTTAATCCGAAATTATAATCAACGCACAACCCGTAGGGGCGACCTGCGGTCGCCCGTCAATTTCAGCAGGAATTAAAAGCGGGCGAACACAGTTCGCCCCTACGCTATATGATATGATTTTCAATTTGTGCGTTCAGCCTCCCTTGTGTAAAGGGAGGTGCCGAACGAATGTGAGGCGGAGGGATTGTAGTGCTGATTTTATATAATTTGTAAAAATCCCTCAGTCATTTTTTTGTTTCCAAAAAAACGACAGCTCCCTCGTCAGGGAGCGGAACTTCTCGGATAATTTGATAAACAACAACGGCGGGAGCAAGCCCCCGCCCTACCGAAACGGCGACGCACAACCCGTAGGGGCGACCTGCGGTCGCCCGCCAATTTCAGCGCAAATTAAAAGCGGGCGAACACAGTTCGCCCCTACGCTATATGATATGATTTTCAATTTGTGCGTTCAGCCTCCCTTGTGTAAAGGGAGGTGCCGAACGAATGTGAGGCGGAGGGATTGTGAAAGTGCCGTAAGCATTGAACTTACGGCATTTTTTATTGCAATAAGCGCCTGCTTGTGGTATAATTTCAGCGTCGGAGTGTGAAAAATGAAAGATATTAACAGGCAACCCTTATTAAAATTGAAAGAAAAGCTCAAAAACGGCGATTTTGAACGCATTTTACATAACGGAAAAGCAAGAACAGCGTGTTCCTGCACGCTTTTTGCGCTGACCTTTGCGGCGGTGCTTTTTGCGACCTCGTTTTTGCCTCATATAGCGGCTTCTCCCGTTTCCGAGGGGCTGCCCGAGGAATATGAAAGGGTAACCGAGACTCAAACGCAAGAGCTTATACAGCCGGAAACAACGCAGGAAGCCTCTGCGGAAGCCCCGACCGAGGAAGTAACGCTCGATAAGTCGCAGTTTAAGCGGGACAAAACCGTCAAGGCGGCGGTTGCCACAGGTAACGACAAGGTTGATGAGGACTCGGGTGCAAGCAAGGTTGCCGACTCCTCCACAAGCGGAAATAAGTCCGATATAATCATTTCGACAAATTCAATCGGGAGCACGCAGACGGAGAGGTCCTCGCTGAGCGACCTTACCTATGCCGTATCGGGCGGACTTCAGGGACCCGTAAAGATAAATAACGACATATTCCTGTTCGGAAGCTCGTCCGAGCTTGTAAAGGGACACGCCTCAATCGGGGGACTCCGATATTATTTCAACGATTACGGAGCGAAGGCTTCAAGAACGGGCATAGATGTTTCCAAGCATCAGGGGACAATAGACTGGGCGCAGGTCAAGGCGGCAGGCATTGACTATGCGATAATAAGAATAGCCTACAGAGGCTACGGCAGTGCGGGAAAGATGCTCATAGACCCTCAGTTTGAAGCCAATATCAAGGGCGCACAGGCAAACGGAATAGATGTCGGCGTGTATTTTTTCAGCCAAGCGGTAAATGTTGCCGAGGCAGTTGAGGAGGCAAGCCTTGTCTTAAACACCCTCAACGGAAGAAAGCTTCAGTACCCCGTCTATTTCGATACCGAATACGCAAACGGTAACCGAAGCGGCAGAGCCGATAAAATTTCCAAGCAGACCCGAACCGACTGCGCCGTAGCCTTTTGTGAAACGGTTAAAAGCTCGGGTTATAAGGCGGGAATATATGCGAGCAAATCATTTTATGACGATGAACTCAGCTTTTCCCGTATCTCGGGCTATAATATCTGGGTGGCGCACTATACATCGTCCGTTACGGATTTTTCCCATCCGTACAAAATGTGGCAGTATTCGGAAAAAGGCAAAATTAACGGGATTAAAAACAAGGTCGACCTCAATATTTCGTTTTACGATTATACGAAGGGAACAAATATGAATTCGGCAGGCTCGGATGTCGTGTTTGTATCGGACAGCCTTGAGCTTACAAAATATACGGGTGCAGAGGCTCTTGTAAACGCCTATTCTCAAAATCCGACCGACGGTAATTACAATTCCGCTTCTTCGGCTGTGAATTCGCTGTCCGACCAAAGGGTCGTTTCGGCACTCAATAAAAAGCTTGAGAGTATAAAGGAAAAGGCGGAAAGCACAACCGTCAAGGAAACAACCGAGCCGACTACAGCGCCCTTACAGGCAAATGAAGAATGAATAGCGCAAAATGCTGAATGAAAATTATAACAACCCGTAGGGACAGCCCTTGCGGCTGTCCGAGGTGGGATATATAACAAATTAGGACAGGGGCGAGCCCTGTCCATACGGTTTTGGCTGAATTAAAATGTTCGCAGGACTAAGCCTCCCTTGTGTAAAGGGAGGTGCCGAACGAATGTGAGGCGGAGGGATTGTAAATTCAATCAGCACTTCCGCCCAACCGTATATTTAACGGCAAAATACGGCAAAAAAGCCATTTTCCTCTTGACAAAGCTTTACAACGCTGATAAAATACTATTTGCCGCATATTAGGGGGCAGTGTGTCCAAACGCACTACAAAGCGGTTATCCCGCCCTCAATAGCGAGACTATATTAAGGTAGGTAAAAAAATGTACGCAATCATCGTAACCGGCGGTAAGCAGTACAAGGTAGAAAACGGCGACGTTATCTATATTGAAAAGCTTGACGCAGAAGACAATGCTGAAGTAACCTTCGATAAGGTTCTTGCAGTAGGTGCTGATGACGGTATCAAGGTAGGTGCTCCGTATGTAGAGGGCGCAACTGTATCAGGCAAAGCACTTAAAACAGGCAAGGGTAAGAAAATCACCGTATTTACTTACAAGTGCAAAAAGAACGAAAAACGCAAGAAAGGTCATCGTCAGCCCTATACAAAGGTTGAGATTACCGGTATCAACGCTTAATTCAGTTCTATGATAAGAGCAAAATTCACTTTCGGCACGGACGGCAGTGTTACAGGCTTTTCGATAAACGGTCATTCGGGCTATGCCGACGAGGGCGAGGACATAATTTGCGCAAGCGTTTCTTCCGCCGCATATATGACGGCTAACACGGTAACGGAAATTATTAAAATCACTCCCGACGCACTTTCCGAAAATGACGGCTTTATGGAGCTTTGCTTAAACGAAGCCGACGCCGAAAAAGCAAAAGACATTTTATCGGGCTTTCTGCTTCATATGACAGAGCTTGAAAAAATGTATCCGAATTTTATAAAAATCGAAAGAGGTGCTAAATAATGCTTAAAATAAACATTCAGTTGTTCGCTCATAAAAAAGGTATGGGTTCTACAAAGAACGGCAGAGATTCAGAGTCAAAGCGTCTCGGCGTTAAGCGCGCAGACGGTCAGTTCGTTCTTGCAGGCAACATCCTTGTAAGACAGCGCGGTACACACATCCATCCCGGCGAGAATGTAGGTAAGGGCTCTGACGATACCCTTTACGCTAAAATCGACGGTACTGTTAAGTTCGAGAGAATGGATAAGAACCGTAAAAGAGTCAGCGTTTACGCTGTTGAGCAGTAATTTTTGTCCTAAGAATTCAAGGCAGGAAGCAATTCTTGCCTTTTTTCTTTTGCTAAATATCGCAGACATTAAGCAGATATATTCTGTATGTGCGCATTACGCCCATACGCACCCTGTACAAAAGACTTGCCGCTTCAAGCTCACGGAAGGCTTTTATTGCGGTGTTTCCCGTACAGCCGAGCACTTCACAGGCGGTGTCCACCGTGCAAAAGACAAATACCTCTCCGTCCGTGTCGCAAAGACCGTTTTGTGCGGACAGCTTTGTGCGGTCAAAGAGGTAAATGTAAAGCAGCCTTGCGTTTGCGGACAGCGAGCGGAAGCGCTTGTCGGTAAAAAAGCACTTCGGGCAAATTGCGTAGCTGTCAAACGGAATCCAAATTTCTGATGCTTTCATAAAAAATCATCTCCCATATATAGCCGTAACTCGGGGGAGATGTAAACCGAAAACCGTTACATTTTCACAAATTCGAAAAAATGCCGCTTTACATTCAAATTTTGAGCACAAGTAAAATATCTTATGAAAAGTAGAATATAAGAAGTATTTTTTATTTATATTATTTTTATTTATACGCATTTTTTGAGTTTTCGCCGATTAAAATTTGCGTTTTGCAGGAAATGCTAATTGAAAATTGTTGATTTTTATCAAATAAAATTATATAATATATAAAACAGTCAAAGGATTAAATTTTATGCAGATAAATATGGTTGCTCCGTGCATTTTCGGGCTTGAAAGCCTTGTTGCGGACGAGCTTAAAAAAATGGAAGCCCAAAATGTGCTTGCCGAAAACGGCAGGGTCTTTTTTTCGGGCGACGAAAACATTTTGGCAAGAGCCAATATCCGTTCAAGGTTTTCCGAGAGGATATACATTGATGTCGGCTCTTTTGAGGCTCACAGCTTTGAGGACTTGTTTCAGGGCACCAAAAAATTGCCTTGGGAAAAATGGATAGCGGAATATGACGAATTCCCCGTAAAGGGCTTTTCCGTAAATTCCGACCTTTTCAGCGTGAGCGACTGTCAGTCGATTGTTAAAAAGGCGATTGTCGAACGCCTTAAAAGCATATATAATATTGATTGGTTCGAAGAGACGGGCGCAAGGCATCAGATTGAGTTCTCGATAATCAAGAACAATGTTCATTTGCTCATCGACACCACGGGCGCAGGACTTCATAAGAGAGGTTACAGACCCGTTGCGAACGACGCACCGCTCAAGGAAACGCTTGCGGCGGCGATGTGCAGTCTGTCAAGGCTGCGTCCGTATCACACGCTCTATGACCCCATGTGCGGCTCGGGTACAATACTTATCGAGGGCGCAATGCTTGTGCACAACATAGCTCCGGGCGTGAAGAGGAATTTTTCGGCAGAGCGTTTTGAGCAGATTGATTTTTCCGTCTGGGACAGGGAAAGGGAGCTTGCACGCAGCCTTGAAATTCACGAAAGCGACTTTAAGGCTTACGGCTCGGACATTGACCGCAACGCCCTTGAAATTGCCCGTCAGAACGCAATGCGAGCAGGTGTGTCGGATTATATCGATCTGCGCCGTGCCGACTTAAAGGACTTCAAGCCGGTAACCGAAAGGGGAACGGTTATCTGTAATCCGCCCTACGGCGAAAGAATGCTGTCGCAGGGTCAGGTCAGCGAAATTATAAAAACAATGGGAACGGTATTCCCGAGGAAGCACGGCTTCAGCTATTCGGTCATAAGCCCGTCGGAGGACTTTGAGGAGCTGTTTGCGAGAAAAGCCGACAAGCGCAGAAAGCTTTACAACGGTATGATAAAATGTCAGATGTATATGTATTTCAAATAAGCGGAGGCATAAAATGAAGCATATTTTTATTGTCAATCCTACCAGCGGTAAGGGCGGCAGGGTAAAAAAGTTCATTCCGACCTTGGAGCAGTACATAAAAGACCATCCCGAGCTTGACGCGGAAATCTATGTTACCGAATTTTCCGGCGACGGTATGCGTTATGTCAAGCAGAGAGCAAAAACAGGGGAAAGCATCAGGTTTTATGCCTGCGGCGGCGACGGTACGCTCTATGAGGTAATAAACGGCTCATATAAATATCCGAACACCGAGTTTGCGGTAATTCCGCTCGGCTCGGGCAACGATTTTGTCAGAATTTTAGGCAATAAGGACGACCTTATAGATATTGACGCACAGGTCAACGGCACCGTTACGAAATTCGACCTTATCAAGGCGGGAGACAGGGTCGCAATCAACCAATGCTCTATGGGTCTTGACGCCGAAATATGCGCGAAACAGGCGGATATGAAGAAAATACCGGGCGTAAACGGCGAAGCGGCATATACGGTATCGCTTTTCTATTGCCTTGCAAAGCGCCTTAATTCGTATTTTAAGGTAACCGTTGACGACGATAAGACATATGAGGGCAAAATGCTTTTCTCGCTGTGTGCCAATTCCCGTTGGTACGGCGGCGGATATATGGGCGCTCCCAAGGCTGTGCCCGACGACGGCTTGCTTGACTGCATTATAGTCAAGAATACCGCAAGCAGATTAAAGCTTGCAGGTCTTGTAAATCAATACAAGAACGGTCAGCATCTCGACTGGGATTTCACAAACTTTGTCAGGGGCAAAAAAATGCACATTGAGAGCAAGGCTCCTGCGGCGGTAAATGTTGACGGCGAATGTCAGTATGTTACCGAGGCGACCTTTGAAATCCTTGAGGGTGCGGCGAATCTCGTAATCCCCACAACATCGGATTATCTCAAGAGAAAAGCCGACGGAGAATTATAATCGGTAAAAACAGCGGCGGTATGAATTTTACCCGAATTCATACCGCTTTTTATCAAATAACAGTTGACAAACAAGGGGTAAAATGTGTATAATACTTTAGCGTTATGAAAAACGCTGCTATGGCTCAGGTGGTAGAGCACATCCTTGGTAAGGATGAGGTCGGCAGTTCGAGTCTGCCTAGCAGCTCCAAGGAAAAAGCACTTGCATTGCAAGTGCTTTTTCTGTTATATGAGTATTGCGGCTGTCCGTCACAGGCTCCCTTGTGTAAAGGGAGCTGGCGTCATTTATGACGACTGAGAGATTGTTATAAAATCATATAAAAACATTTTTACAATCCCTCCGTTTCGCTCCGCTCAACACCTCCCTTTACAAGGGAGGCTGAACGA
>CAVAPB010000034.1:0-6492 GCA_963590415.1 Anaerovoracaceae bacterium
GGCAATATAATTATGATTAGCGTGATTTTTCACGCTAATCACCATAGCCTTTCAGCTAACATACAGTTTATTAAAAATCCCCCGAATTGAGCGTACTGTGCGAGGCATTGACAATCCCGTCAATGTCAAAGCTTACAAACCGAGGTTCGTTTTCCTTTTTAAGATACATAAGATATTCGATATTCCCCTCGGGCCCCTTGACGGGCGAAAAATCAAGTCCGAGCACGGAAAAGCCCGTCTCATAAGCAAAGTTCAATATATCTTTTACAACTTCCCTGTGCGTTGAAAGGTCTCTTACGACGCCTTTTTTTCCGACCTTTTCCCGTCCCGCTTCAAACTGCGGCTTGATGAGACATACGCTGCAGGCGCCGTCGTTGAGAAGCGGCAAAAGCACGGGCAGTATTTTTTTAAGCGAGATAAAGGACACATCACAGCTTGCAAAATCAAGCTTTTCGCCTATATCGTCAAGTGTAAGATAGCGGAAATTAGTGCGTTCCATATTTACAACACGCTCGTCCGTACGCAATTTCCACGCAAGCTGACCGTAACCGACATCGACGGAAAACACTTTTTTTGCGCCGTTTTGAAGCATACAGTCGGTAAACCCTCCCGTAGAAGCGCCTATATCCATACAAATAAGTCCGTCAAGCGAAATACCGAAGGCTTTCATAGCCTTATCGAGTTTCAAGCCTCCCCTGCTGACAAACGGGAGTTTTTCGCCCCTGACTTCGATTTTATCCGTGTCCTTGAGAGCATAGCCGGCTTTTGTGATTTTCTGACCGTTGACATAGACCTGTCCCGCCATAATAAGCGCACCGGCTTTTGCCCGTGAATCGGTAAATTTCTGTTCAAAAAG
The DNA here is from genome assembly GCA_963590415.1 of Anaerovoracaceae bacterium. Taxonomy (GTDB): domain Bacteria; phylum Bacillota; class Clostridia; order Oscillospirales; family Acutalibacteraceae; genus Fimenecus. The sequence goes on from CAVAPB010000034.1 coordinate 857, forward strand.
AGCTACATCAAGTCTTTTGTTCTGTGCCATAATTACTCCGTACAAATATTGTAAATTCCGTCCGTGTCAAGCCCGTATTTTTTATAAAGCTCAGTTACAGAGGCATGTTCGACAAAGCAGTTTTCGACAGCAACCGTTCTGTATCTGCCGTTAAAGCCCCGTTCGTTGAGCATACAGCCGAAGGTTTCGGCAATGCCGCCGTTCTTTATGCCTTCCTCAAAAAAGAAAACCTTTTCACTGCCGAGAGCCGCTTTGACAGCCTCCTCGTCAACAGGCTTTATCCTGTTAAGCTTTAAGACAAAGAAGTCCTTTCCCTGCTCATTGAGCCTATCGCAGGCGGAGCAGGCATGAGCGCTTATTCTGCCGTATGTAACAATGCAGTTTTCGGCTTTTTCGCTTGAATAGATACTGTAATCCTTGCCGACAAATGTATAGTTATCGGGGTTTATTACCTTTTCCTGACCTCTCGGATAACGGATGGCAACAACGCCCTCGGTATGATAGACTGCATTTATAAAGCAGTTTTTCAACTCATCGTAATTGCTCGGAGAAAACACCGTTATATTCGGAATCGTGTTGAGAAGCGAGGCGTCCAGAATGCCCTGATGCGATATACCGTCCTCGCCGACAAAGCCCGCTCTGTCAACAGCGATTATCATATGTAAATTCTGCATTGTGCCGTCGTGAACAAGCTGGTCAAAGCAACGCTGCAAGAACGAGGAATACACCGCAAACACGGGAACCATACCGCCCTTTGCAAGACCTGCGCAGAAGGTTACGGCGTGTTCTTCGGCTATACCGACATCAAAGAACCTTTCGGGATACTCGTTTTTGAAGTTTTCAAGCCCCGTGCCGAGGCTCATAGCGGCTGTCACGGTGCAAATGCGCTTATCCTTTGCCGCAAGAGCGCACATAAGCTCGCCGAATTCCGAAGAAAAGTTCTTCCCGGAATAAATCGGCTCGCCCGTATTTATGTTAAATTTTGAAATGCCGTGAAATTCGCTCGGATTTTCCTCCGCAAAATCATATCCCTTACCCTTTGTGGTGCAAATATGCAAAAGCACAGGCTTGTCCTTTACCATTTTTGCGGTTTCGAGAGCCTCGCAGAGCTGATCGATATTATGCCCGTCAATGGGTCCCATATATCGGAAGCCGAAGTCCTCAAAAAATGTGCTTTTATAAATATAATTCTTTATTCTGGTTTTAAGGGCGTAAATTTTTGCCGAAAGCTTTTTACCGATTAAAGGTATTTTGTTGATGGCTGTTTCGGTGTGCGCCTTTAATTTATAATATCTCGGCGTGGAGCGGATAACCGCAAGATACCGTGCAACCGAACCGACATTTTTCGATATTGACATCTCGTTGTCGTTCAATATAACAATGAGGTTTTTGCCGTTTCTCCCCGCATTGTTAAGCGCTTCATAGGCAAGACCGCCCGTAAGCGCACCGTCTCCGATAACCGCTATCGTGGAATGTTTATCGTTATTTATACTGTTTGCGGTTGCAACGCCGAGCGCCTGTGAAATTGAAACGCTTGAATGACCGCTGAAAAATATATCGTGCTCGCTCTCATTCGGGTTTGAAAAGCCCGACAGTCCGTCCTCCGTGCGAAGGGTGGAAAATTCTGGATACCTTCCCGTAAGCAGCTTGTGGGTGTAGCACTGATGACCGACATCCCATATAATCTTATCCTTTGGCGAATTGAACACCCTGTGAAGCGCTATCGTAAGTTCCACGACGCCGAGATTTGACGCAAGATGTCCACCGTTTTTGGAAACGGTATCGACAAGCACATCACGGCACTCGCGCGCCAAGAACGGCAAGTCGCTTTTATCAAGTTTTTTAACATCGGCAGGCGATGTAATGTTTTCCAAATACATATATAAACCTCCGACAGAATTATTTTTTTCTGTCAGCAAGACTGATTGCAAAATTTTTCAAGAACTCGGATTTTTCGCCGTCAAACGCTTTGAGAGCCTCCAAAGCCTCGTTTGTAAGCTGTTCAACCGTCTGTTTTGACGCTTCTATACCGAGCAAAGAAACATAAGTGACCTTTTCGTTTTTTATGTCGCTTCCGACAGGCTTGCCGAGCGTTTCGGTGTCGCTTGTTACATCGAGAATATCGTCGACTATCTGGAAAGCAAAGCCGATACACTCCGCATACTTTTGCGCCGCTGCGAGCTTTGCTTCGTCCGTAACATTTGCGGCAAAACAGCCGAGGAGTACCGCGGCTTTTATAAGCGCACCCGTTTTGAGCGAATCTATGGTTTTGATTTTGTCGTAATTGGGAGCGGTCTTTTCAGCCTGTAAATCAAGCGCCTGACCGCCTACCATTCCGCCGATACCCGCCAGAGAAGCGAGTGTGCGTGCGGCACGGATTTTATTTTCGGGCAAAACACCGTTGCCGTCAAGCAATGCCGTTTCAAAAGCAAGCGTCAGAAGCCCGTCACCCGCAAGCAGAGCATACTCCTCGCCGTACGCCTTATGGCACGAGGGCTTGCCTCTTCTGAAATCGTCGTTGTCCATACACGGCAAATCGTCGTGAATAAGCGAATATGTGTGTATCATTTCAATAGCGCACGCAAAGTTCATTGCGTCGTCGATATTGCCGCCGCAAAGTCTGCAAAACTCAAGCACAAGGATTGGTCTTATACGCTTCCCACCGTTTGACAGGGAATAATTCATTGCGTCCCTGACATAATCCTGACCGTTCTCGACCCTGTAAAGGCGTTTTGAAAGCTCTTTTTCAATAAGAGCAACATATTCGGTTACGGTATAATTACTCATTTTTATCACTCTCCGAATTTTCGGTAATAAGCTGTGTAAATTTCTGCTCGGCGTCATTTAGCTTTGTATTGCAGAAATTTGCAAGCTTTGTTCCCTCTTCAAAAAGCTTCATTGACTCTTCAAGCGGAACACTTCCGTTTTCGAGCTTTTCAACTATTTCTTCAAGGCGGTTATACGCCTTTTCATAAGTCAATTCGTTCATTTTAACTCCTTTATTTCGCAAACGGCGCCGCCGTTATAAAAATCAATGTTCAGACTGTCTCCGACGCTCAACGCCTCCGAAGAATTAACGATTTTTCCGCCCGAATATACAACGCTGTAGCCTCGTGCAAGCACATTCAACGGGCTCAACGCATTAAGCTTTGCAACCGTGCTTGAAAAGTCCTGCCTGTACTTCTGAATTTCGCTTTTTGCAAAGGAAGTAAGCTTTACTTCAGCACCGTCAAGCATCATACGCTTTATGTTGATTGTATTGAACGGGTCCTTGAGGCAATTCTTGTTTTTCAGTGCGTTAAGATCCTCTCTGTCGCTCAAAATCAAGCTTCTGATATGACTTTGCATTCCAAACACCGAGGCGCTCAACTGCTTTTTAAGCTCCGCCGTATCGGGAACCGCCATCTCCGCCGCTGCCGACGGTGTTTCGGCACGCCTGTCGGCAACGAAGTCGGAAATTGTAAAATCCGTTTCGTGACCTACCGCTGAAATTATCGGAACCTCGCAGGTATATATCGCCCGTGCAAGACTTTCGCTGTTAAAGCTCCACAAATCCTCAATAGAGCCGCCGCCCCTGCCGATTATCACAACATCGACGGATTTTGTGCTGCTGAAATAGTTCACGGCTTTAATCAGTTGTTCGACCGAACCGTCGCCCTGAACGGATACGGGATACAGCACCGCCTGTGCGCACGGGAAACGCCTTGAAAGTATATTTTTTATATCCTGAACAGCCGCACCCGTCGGAGAGGTTATAATTCCTATCTTTTCGGGAAAGCGCGGTAACTCTTTTTTGTGTGAAGCGTCAAACAGTCCCTCTTCGGCAAGTCTGCGCTTTAGCTGTTCAAACTGCAGTGTCAGCGCTCCCACACCGTCGGGCTGCATATCGTCAATGTACATCTGATAATTTCCCGCCGCCTCGTAAAGCGAAACTCTGCCTCTTACGATTACGCTCATTCCGTCCTCGGGCATAAAGCGAAGCCGTTGAGCGTTTGACTTGAACATAACCGCCTTAATTGCGCTCTTGTCGTCCTTGAGGGTAAAGTACATATGCCCCGTTCTGTAATGGTTGGTAAAATTGGAAATCTCACCGACCATAAACACGCAGTTAAGCGCATAATCCCCTTCGAGGAGCTGTTTGACATAGTTATTAAGTTGTGTAACCGTCAAAACGGCAGGTCTTGCGTCAATCATAGTTTTACCTGTATTTAAGACTTGTAAGATACGCCGTTCCGCAGGCATTGTCCGCCGAATAAACAGGCGAAGAAAAAACAGCGTTATACTTTTTTATCATATATTCTCTTAAAAGAGTGTTTGAGGAAACGCCGCCCGAAAAAAGCACGGGTAAATTTCCGTATTTACCGATTATATTTTCAAGCATTTTATCGACCGATACGATAATGCTCTGCAAACAGAATTTTGCAATATTCTCCGGCTTTTCTCCATTTTCAAACATCTCCCTTGTCTTGTTTTCAATGCCGGAAAGCGAACAGTCGGAATCCTTAACGGAAGCCCTGACGGAGAAATCTTTATCGCTTTTAAGCGAAAGACTGTCAAGCGCCGGTCCGCAGGGAAATTTAAGCGACAGCATAACGCCCGTTCGGTCAATCGCCTGCCCCGCTTTAAGGTCAAGAGATTTTGCGATTATTTCCGTTAAAATTATTCTGTCCTTATCGGGCTTTACAAGCACCGCCTCGGTAGTGCCGCCCGAAAGATGAAATGCGATAAACTCCCTTTCAAGCAAATCGCTGCGTCCGCTTGAAAACGCAACTGCGGCAATGTGCCCCTGCTGATGAGAAGATTCATAAAGCGGAAGCTTCATAGCCGCACAAAGCGAACGGGCAACCGCAACGCCTGACAAAAAGCACGGCATATACGAGCCCTCCTCGCTCCTCGGCGAAGCGGAAACGCCAACTGCCGACAGCTCGCCGTCAAAGCTTAAAAAAAGCTTTGACATAACCTCAGGCAACTGAACCGTATGATGAAAAACGGCGTCGCTCTGGCGAAGTCCCAATGCGCCCTCTTTTACGGGCAGGAGCATTTTTTCACCTGCGGCTTTGCCTGTTTCGCTGTCATAAATTGCAACAGAAGTCGTGTAATTACTCGTATCTATACCGAGAAAATTACTCATTTTCCTCGCCTCTTATGTAAGAGCCCAAAATTCCGTTGATAAACGAAGCATCGGACGAAGCGCCGTACTTTTTCGCAAGCTCAACCGCCTCGTTTGCAGAAACGCTTGACGGAACGGAATCGAGATACATAATTTCCGCAATTGCAAGACGAAGTATAGCAAGCGTAACCTTGGGAAGTCTGTCCTTCTTCCAGCCTATGGAATACTTCTCAACAACGGAATCAATAGCGTCGATATTTTCGTAAACCGTCTTTGTCAGGCTTTCGGAAAACAGAGATTTTTCAAAGCACTCTGTCTCGTATGCGTATGACATAAGCTCATCGGTATCAACATCCTTATTAAATTCCTTTTCAAAAACAAAAATGAACGCCTGCTCACGTTCTTCGGTTCTTGTCATAATAATCACCATAGCCTTTCAGGCAACAAATATTTTTATTAAAAATCACTCTTTTAACCTGCGTTGCCTGAACAGGCGTGGATGGTGATTTCTGCCATCTCAAAATTT
>CAVAPB010000035.1:0-5415 GCA_963590415.1 Anaerovoracaceae bacterium
GCGCACTAGACTGGGGGTCTAGGGGCCGCAAGTTCAAGTCTTGTCACTCCGACCATATTGTAAAAAAGCCTGTGGATTGCTTATCCTACAGGCTTTTTCTCTTTTAACTTATGTTATCTAACGGGCTGAAATTTGTAAAATAGACTGCGTTTTTGCTCTGTGTCAAGTGTACATATTTTTGCACCATATCCAACGAGCTATGAGTCAAGTATACTTTTTTGAGCTTTTTGAACTCTTTATCTATTGTCCCTTGCTTTAATAAATATTAACATCTAAATGTGCGTAAGTATTTGCCGTAGTCTGAATGTCCTAACCGCTTTTGAATAAACTATCCCTCACGGAAAAGATTATTCATAAATCCGCCCGATTTTTTCGGTTTGCAGTACTCGGGCATACAGTTTATGTTTACAAGTATCGTCTCGTCTCCGATAACCTCAATCTGCTCCCAACAAACCTTTATATCATCCTGTTTGTTGCCGAAGCCGAGCATCTTTGAGCGGCACTTCACAATTATCGCAATTACCCTGCCCGAGCAGGTGTCAATCTCCACATCGTTGACGCATCCGAGCCGTGCGCCGTCTTTCAGATTTATTACCTCTTTTTCACACAAATCTATAACGCAGCAATTCATAAAACCACCCTCCGATAAATTATATGTTTATGCATCGGTAATATTACAATACAAAAACGGGCAGCCTTGACTGCCCGTAATTATTAACCGTGTTTTGCTTACTTAATAAGTGATTTTATAAAACACCTTTTTACCTTTTTTGATTATAATCTGACCGTCCTTAAAATCGGATTTTTTAACTGTCTCAAACGGAGAAGCGACCTTGACATCGTCAACCGAAACGCCGCCCTGCTCTATAAGGCGTCTGCCCTCGCCCTTTGAGGAGATAAGACCCGCCTTAATCATAATTTCGCTGACGAGGATTTCATCGCCGTTGAAATCGTCATCGGTAAGAGCAAATGTAGGCATATTGTCGGTGTTGCCCGCACCCGAGAACAATGCTCTTGCACCCTCCTGCGCCTTTTGAGCTTCTTCCTCACCGTGAACAAGCTTTGTAAGCTCAAAAGCAAGAATTTCCTTTGCGGTATTGAGCTGACTGCCCTGCCATGAGTCCATTTTGTCAATTTCTTCAAGCGGCAGAAAGGTGAGCATACGGATGCATTTGAGTACATCGTCGTCGCTTACATTTCTCCAATACTGATAGAACTCAAACGGGCTTGTCTTATTGGGGTCAAGCCAAACAGCGCCGTTTGCGGTCTTGCCCATTTTCTTACCCTCGCTGTTTAGCAAAAGAGTAATTGTCATGGCATATGCGTCCTTGCCGAGCTTCTTTCTGATAAGCTCCGTACCGCCGAGCATATTGCTCCATTGGTCATCGCCGCCGAACTGCATATTGCAGCCGTAATGCTTGAAAAGATGATAGAAGTCGTAACTCTGCATTATCATATAGTTGAATTCGAGGAACGAAAGACCTTTTTCCATTCTCTGCTTATAGCACTCCGCACGAAGCATATTGTTTACGGAGAAGCAAGCGCCGACATCACGCAAAAGGTCAATGTAATTGAGCTTGAGAAGCCAATCCGCATTGTTTACCATTATAGCCTTGTCCTCGCCGAATTCGATAAATCTTTCCATCTGCTTCTTAAAGCAGTCACAGTTATGCTGAATGGTTTCGGGAGTCATCATTGAACGCATATCGGTTCTGCCCGAGGGGTCGCCGACATATCCCGTGCCGCCGCCTATCAATACAACCGGTCTGTTGCCTGCCATCTGCAATCTTTTCATAAGACAGAGCGCCATAAAATGTCCTACATGCAAGCTGTCGGCAGTCGGGTCAAAGCCGATATAGAAAACAGCCTTACCGTTGTTGACAAGCTCCCTGATTTCGGGCTCGTCGGTTACCTGAGCGATAAGTCCTCTCTGTTGAAGTTCTTCATAAATTCCCATAATATACCTCCTAAAAAAATAAAAAATCCTCTGCCTAAAAGCAGAGGACGAAAATTTCGTGTTACCACCTCAGTTTGCCGACCTTTCACAAAGCCGACCTCCGTGAGTAAAAAATTACTCGGTTCTGTAACGGGAACACCCGTTTGCCCCTACGAATAAGGTTCAGGGCAACAACTCCGCGATGTACTTCACGGGAGAACGGTATTGCCTTGCACCGAACGGCAACTCTCTTGACCGACCTTATCCGTTACTTCTTCGCATCAATGTCTTTAGAAGTATTATACACATTAAATTTTATTTGTCAACCTTTGCGCCCAAAAGCATTTGTTCCGCACTTTCAAGCATAGCGTCCGTAACATTAAATCCACCCATAATACGAGCAAGCTCCCGTTTTCTCTCGTCAAAGCCGAGTGAACGAAGCTCTGTATATGTTTGCCCGTCACGCTCCGACTTTGAAATGAGCAAATGCTCGTCGGCATACGCCGCTATCTGTGCGAGGTGCGTTACGCAAATTACCTGATGCGATGCGGAAACCTGCTTTAACTTAACGGCGATTTTCTGTGCCGCACTTCCGCTGACACCCGTATCAATTTCATCGAAAACAAGCGTGGAAATTCCGTCTTTTTCCGAAAGAACGCTCTTTATCGCAAGCATAATCCTCGAAAGCTCACCGCCGGAAGCGATTTTTGAAAGCGGCTTCAAATCCTCGCCGACATTTGCCGAAAGCAAAAATTCAACCCTGTCAATTCCGTTCTCGCAAAGCGGGCAATCCTTTATGTCAACCGCAAACCTTACAGACGGCATATCAAGGAATTTAAGCTCCTCACAAACATTTTTCGAGAAAAGATTTCCCGCATAAATTCTTGTTTTTGAAAGCTCCTTTGCCTTTTCAAGAGCCTTTTCGTAATCCTCCTTGACCTCAAAGGTCAACCTGCGTTTGATTTCGTCCGAGTTCTCTATCGAATTGCGTTCCTCGACGGCAGAGGCATAATATTCGAGTATTTCCGCCTCCGTCTTTCCGTACTTCTTTGAAAGCTCATATAAGACATCAAGTCTTTCCTCAACCTGCGTTACGGAATTTTCGTCAAAATCAAGGCTGTCAAGCAAATCTCTAACCTGTTCGCATACGGCGGACAAATCGTACGCCTTTTCTTCAAGCGTTGCTGCAAGCTCCGAAATGTCCTTTGAAATATCGGCTACAGAATTGAGCTTATTAAGCGCTCCGAAGCTCAGCTGTACTGCACCCTGCGCCTCGTCGTTACCGTCAAGGTATGCGTAAGCCGTACCGAGAACGGTTGACAGCTTTTCCGTGTTTCTGAACAGCGTCTGTTTTTCTTTAAGCTCGTCCCACTCGCCAACTCTTACCTTTGCCGCCTCGATTTCCGAAATCTGGTAGTCAAGCATATCCATTCTGCGAAGCTTCTGTTCCTCATCGATATTAAGCGAATCAAGCTGATTTTTCAACGAAACATATTTATTGTAACACTCCGAAAACTCCTCAAAAAGCTTACCGTTTTCGGCAATTCTGTCAATATATGAGCAATGGTTTTCCTCGTTCAACAGCGTCTGGTTATCAGCCTGACCGTGAATGTTCACAAGCTGTTTTCCGAGCTTTTTAAGCATTGACACGGTAACGGAAACCGAATTTATCTTACAGCTGTTTTTGCCGTCGGGAGACATTTTTCTGACTATAAGTATTGCCCCGTCGTCCTCAACGGGAATATCAAACTCATTGAGAATCGCGTTCACCTCGTCCGAGCGGTCGTAAAACATTGCGGTAACCTCCGCAAAGTCGCAACCCGTCCTTATAAGCTCCCTTGAAGTTCGCTCACCGAGAACGGCATTGAGTGAATCGATTATTATTGACTTACCTGCGCCCGTTTCGCCCGTCATAACATTAAAGCCGTCCTTGAAATCAATGACAGCGTTTTTTATAACGGCTATATTCTCAATTTTAAGATTTGAAAGCATTATTTATACTCCCCGCTTAAAAGTTCCTCTATCTTATTCTGAAATTTTTCCGCAACCTCGGGCGTTTTGAGTAAAACAAAAAGCGTATCGTCGCCCGCTATAGTGCCGACAACCTCGTTGTAATTGAGTGCGTCAACGGTTGCCGCCGCGGCGTTTGCCGTACCTGCAAAGCACTTTATACAGCAGATGTTTCCTGCGCTCTCAACCGATATAACCGACTGTGAAAATATAGTGTGAAATTTATTGAGGTTATGAGAAGTCTGCTCGTTTTTAGCATACTTTTGCCCTTTTTTGCCCTGTACCTTAATCAGGTGAAGCTCATTGATATCCCTCGAAACGGTCGCCTGTGTAACGGAAAAACCGTTTTTTATAAGCATTGAAAGAAGCTCCTCCTGCGTTGCGACCTCGTTTTCCTTTATAAGCTTCAGTATCATCTCATGTCTTTTCTTTTTCATCTTATACCCTCCGTTGTGACAGCTTACTGTTCAATATATCGATAAACGAATCGTTCTTTATTCTTATAAAGTCGGCATAAACCTTGGATTTTTTTATAACAAGCCTGCTTCCCGCAGGGATTACAACCGAATCGTCTCCGTCGCAGGAAATACAGATAGCCTCTTTCTCGCTCTCGGGAACGGTTACGCAGATTTCCGAATTGGAGTCAAACACAATCGAGCGGGCAAAAAGCGAATGTGTGCAAATAGGCGTCAAAAGGATACTCTCAATCCTCGGGTCAACCACGGGGCCGCCTGCGGAAAGCGAATAAGCCGTTGAGCCCGTCGGGGTCGAAATAATGATGCCGTCCGCATAATACTCGTTTATTCTGTTGCCGTCGCAGGAGACATTGAGCTTAACCATTTTTATGGGCTCGCCCCTCGCAATCGCTATGTCGTTCACGCAGAAATCCTCACGGATTATGGAATTTCCGTCCTTGTCGAACACGGAAACCTCCAGTAACATTCTGTTGTCGGTAGCATAATTGCCGCCGATAAGATTTTTCATAAGCGATATTTCGTTCTTTTCAAGACCTGCCATAAACGCAAGATTTCCTGCATTTACGCCCAAAATCGGCTTGCCGTATTTGCATGCCTTTTTCGCCGCATGGATAATCGAACCGTCGCCGCCCACGGCAATGACAATGTCGCAGGTTTTAAGAAGCTCGTCCGTTTTCATAAATCGGCTCTCAAAATCAATCTGACCCTCAAGATTATTTTCAAAGAAATATTCTACGCCGTTTTCCGAAAGAAATGCGCACACATCCTTTGTAACCTCATAGGCGTGCTTTCTTGTTAAGTTTGGAATGATTGCAACTCTCATACTAATCACCATAGCCTTTCAGGCAACAAATATTTTATTAAAAATCACCGTTCAACCTGCGTTGCCTGAACAGGCGTGATGGTGATTTCTGCCGGCTCAAATTTTGCCAAAGGCAAATTTTGAGGGCAATATAATTATGATTAGCGTGATTTTTCACGCTAATCACCATA
>CAVAPB010000036.1:0-4644 GCA_963590415.1 Anaerovoracaceae bacterium
ATACTTAATGAACCAGTAGAGCCGAAATCAATAAGTAAATTTAAAATATTTAAATAATGAACAATTTTTACAAAAGATTTTCACTATATTTACTAAAAAATAAAATGATTTCAAAAAATGAACAAGAGTCTTATGAATATGCCTGCAAGGTGTTTATTCATGGAATAATTAATATTATTATAACAATTATTATTGGACTAATTTTTGGGATGATTAAGGAAACCTTGTGCTTTTTGATTTCCTTTTTTTTATTAAGAAAATTTACTGGTGGTTTACATGCGAAAAATTATCATACATGTCTAATATACTCGACAATTTTGCTGGTTTTATCGTTATTAACAATTAGGCTTTTAATTCGAACACATACTGATTTATTTTTTGTTTTATTAATTTTATCTGAAGTTTCAATATGGCTTTTTTCCCCCATTGTTAACGAAAATAAAGTATTGTCTTTAAAGGAAAAAAAGATATTTAAAATTATTTCAATTGGTCTATCATTAGTAGCATTATTATTTGTAATTATAGTTATACATAAAGAGCCTGTTGTTGCTTATTCAATTGGTACTGGTTTAATAAATACAGCAGTGTTGGAAATACTTGCCAAGATAAAAATTTGGAGTTCAAATATCAAATGAATAATATACTACGGAATTCTTATTATATAATAAAGAATTGGATCGCGTGGGATAAGAAAAGCCTGATTTATTTTTTTATCCGCGTTCCGGCACTTGTTTTTCAGCCGATTGTAACAGCTTATATACCAAAGGCGATGATCGATTGCATTAACGAGGGCGCAACTGTCGCCAGGCTTACGCTCGTCGTAGCCCTTTTGAGCGTGCTTGTTGTCTTGACCACATGGCTTGCGCCGTTTATGCAGGAATTGTTAAACGGCAGTGCGCGCATTATCCGTATGCGCTACGCCGTGCTTGCGTTTGATAAAAATCTCAACACCGATTATACAAATATCGAAAGTCCGAGCGGCAGAGAGAAAAATAAAAGGGCAATGGAATTTTATCGCAGTTATTACTCCGGTTCGGCGGATTTTCTCGACTCAAGTAACCAGTTTTGCGTCAGCATTGTCGGCGTTATAACCTCACTTGCGCTGATTTATAAAGTCAATGTCATAATGATTTTGGTTATTCTTGCCACATGCGTTTGTGAGTTTTTTCTTCTCAAATTTTTAAATGGCAGGGAAAAGAAAACAAAGGACGAGCGAAGCAAAATATTTGTCAGATTTGATTATTACTATAATCTTTGTCGTGATTTTTCAGCCGCAAAGGATATTGGGCTCTACGGATTTACCGATTATTTTTTGTCCGCCGTTGTAAGGATAATTTATGATTTAGAGCAAATCAACCAAAAATTTATGCACCAAAATATCAAGGTCGGCGGCACAAGGGCATTGCTTAATCTTTTGCGTGAACTTGATGCCTATGCTTATCTTACATATCTTGTGTGTAAGGGCAGGCTCTCCGTTTCCGATTTTATTTTCTATTTCGGCATTATAACCGGATTTTCTAATTGGATATTAAACGCCGTGTATCAGTATTCAAATCTTGAACGGTGCTGTAACGATTGTGCCGCTTTTCGTGAATTTGTCGAAAAAACGGAGGAAAGCGAAAATAAGCCCGATGTTAATTTTGACAGCGTTGATTCGATAGAATTTAAGAATGTTTCGTTTACATATCCCTCTGCTGATAAAAGCACAATCAACAATATGTCATTTAAGGTAAATAATGGCGAAAATATAGCCATAGTCGGTGAAAACGGAGCGGGCAAAACTACTGCCGTTAAGCTCCTCTGTGGTTTGTATTATCCCACTTCGGGTGATATTCTCGTTAACGGAAAAAGCAGTCGTGATTTTTCTTCCGACAGCTATTTTGATTTGTTCTCCGCAGTTTTTCAGGATTATTATTTTATGCCGATGACGATTGCGGAAAATGTCTGCACGACCTCAGATTATGATAAAGGAAAACTCTTTGCCGCATTTGAAAAGGCAGGTATCTCGGACAAGATAAACACCCTGCCCGATAAAGAAAAATCGTATATGGTAAAAGATGTGTATAAAGACGCGGTTGATTTCTCGGGCGGTGAAAAGCAAAAACTGCTTCTTGCAAAGGCGATATATAAAAATGCGCCCGTTTTGATTTTGGACGAGCCGACCGCCGCTCTTGACCCAATCGCAGAGAATGAGCTGTATCTAAAATATAACGAGATGACGAGCGGTAAAATATCGTTTTTCATTTCTCATCGTCTCTCGTCAACTCGCTTCTGCGATAGAATTTTGTTTATCAAAAACGGCAGAATTGCCGAAAGCGGAACCCACGAGGAGCTGATGGCGCTCAAAGGCTCGTACTACAGAATGTACCAAGTCCAAAGCTACTACTATAAGGAGAACGGGGGCGAGGCTGTATGAAAAACCTAAAGACTGTATTTGCGGCGTTTCGCGAAATGCACCGCCTCGAAAAACGCCTTATTCCCACCGCTGTCACCGTTGCACTCGTTACGGCGGTTATGCCCTTTGTCAACATTTGGTTTACATCAAAAATTATAGATTTGCTTGATAGTGGTGCAGATATGAAAAGCCTTGCCCTCTATATTGGCTCCGCTGTCGGTATCAACGCTCTGTTGTTTTTTATCAACTATTACCTCGGCGATATGCAGTTTGTCTATCGCACGCTGATGTATAATAAAGAGCTTCAGCGCATTTCATCAAGGCTCTTCTGTATTGAGTATCAAAAACTTGAAAACAGTGAATTTAAGGAACTTGTGCATAAGCATTCCGAGGCACAGGACAGAGTCTTTTCCTCGTTCGTTCAACTGACATGGATGATGCGTGATTTTATTTCGGGTGTGCTGACTTTGATTATATCCGTTGTGATTATTGCTCCTCTGTTCAAAATCGGATTTAAGAAAACGGGTGACTCTTTCTTTGAACGCCCTGCGTTTTTGCTCACGATTTTCGGCGTAATCGCTGTTATGGCTGTCATTATCCTTGTTGTAGCCGTCAGAATGAACAAGGCTTGGTTTAAGGCGAGTGATGAGTATTCGCGCCTTGACAGAATTTTTTACTACTTTCTAAATCTGTTCTCCGATTATAATACGGGTAAAGAAATCCGTATTTATAAAGAGCAGGATTTAATCGAGCACACTGCTACGGACAGACTGCTCACCGACGGCGAGCGGATTTTGAAAAAAGCCTCAATGAACACGGCAAAGCAAAGCTCGTTTGTTGCGATTTTGGGCGCGCTTGTCGGCTTCGGTATCTATCTTTTTATCGGCGTTAAGGGTTTGTACGGTCTCTTCGGTATCGGCTCGCTCGTGCTTTACTGCGGCGCGTTTATGCAGATAATCGGCGGCATAATGAAAATGGCTGTCACTTTCGGCAAAACCGCTGAGATGGTGCCGCTTGTTAATTATTACTTTGAGATAGTGAACACCGAGGACGAAATGACCTACGGCGAAAGAACGCTTGATTTGTCGGGTGGCTTTGAGATTGAGTTTAGAGATGTTTCGTTTAAGTATCCGGGTGCGAATAATTACGCTCTCCAAAATGTCAATCTGAAGATTAAAAACGGCGAGCATTTAGCCGTTGTCGGCAGAAACGGAAGCGGTAAGACAACATTTATTAAATTGATATGCCGCCTTTACGATGTGACAGACGGCGAAATTCTGATTAACGGCGTTAACATTAAGGACTACACAAAGGACAGCATCATAAATCTTTATTCCGTTGTTTTTCAGGATTTTAAGATATTCTCCGTTTCGCTCAGAGACAATGTTTGCGCTTGCTCCGATTTTGACAGCGACAGGTTTTATACCTGCCTTGAAAATGCAAACATTAAAGACAGGGCAGAACGCCTGCCGAATAAGGAAAATACATATCTTTATAAGGATTTGGATAAGAACGGTGTTGAAATCTCAGGCGGCGAGGCGCAAAAACTTGCGCTTGCACGGGCACTTTATAAGGACGCGCCCGTTGTTATTCTCGACGAGCCGACAGCCTCGCTCGACCCGATTGCCGAAAACGAGATTTATACCCGTTTCAACTCGTTTGTTCAAAGCAAAACCGCAATTTATATTTCGCACAGGCTTTCAAGCTGTGTGTTCTGCGATAAAATCGCCGTGTTTGACAAGTCAAGGCTTGTTGAAAGCGGCACGCATCAAGAACTTATGACAGCAGGCGAAAAGTATTTTGAACTTTGGAATGCGCAAGCTCAATATTATTTATAAAGACAAATGGTAAAAATAAACATGAAAAAATATTGAAATTTGATTCTAATGCGAAATTAATATCCTTTCCATTTTACGCTGATTATTTAGGTGTGCTTCAGGCTTATAATTATAATGTAGACGATATACTTGTAAACAATTTATTGACTATGTATTATACACCTAAAATACAACAAATTGGTTTTAGAAATTTTAAGTGTTTACAAAAATTGATGAAGATAGAAGCTTTGTTTCTTGATAATAATGTTCCAATTGAGTCAATAAAAAACTATATAGATAATAACAAATATGTTGAAATTATTTTAAATGGAAAGTATTTACCATTTGTCAACGTAGATAAGGATAAGTTTCATGATTGGTTAATTATAGGTTATGATGATGAAAAAAGGTTTATTGGTTACGGTTATACCA
>CAVAPB010000037.1:0-4471 GCA_963590415.1 Anaerovoracaceae bacterium
TCCCTTTATCCGCCACAGGCGGCGGTCGCATATGTTGCCCGTCAGAGGAAGGCTTGGTTCTGCGCGCAATTCAGTTTGCACACCCGTAGGGACAGCCCTTGCGGCTGTCCGCAGTGGGACACATAACGAATTAGGACAGGGGCGAGCCCTGTCCCTACTATTACCTATTACTTTGCCCGCAAGGGCACGCCCCACACCGCAATCAAATCACATTAAAACACAAAATACCCGAGAATTCCCGACGCAATGCCTATGGCTGCGCCGACAAGCACATCCGACAAATAATGCACGCCGCCTATCACTCTTACGGCGCAAAGCAAAACTCCCACAACAAAAAGCGGAATACTCAACACGGGCTTTACATACAAAAATGTCATCGCAATCATAAACACCGAAAAAATGTGTCTGCTCGGCATTGACTGCCCTTTTTTATTCTTATTTATAAGCGGTCTGATATTGAGCGTTTCATACGGTCTCGGGCGGTTTATCACGCGGCGCAGTCCGCTGACAAACAACAGCATACCCGCTGGTATGAGAACGCTCCTCAAAAGCTTTGTCCTGTCTGAAAATATGAGATATGCCAATAATGACGGATAAGCGATATATACAATCCCCGTCAGAACAGTATTGAGCAGGTTGAAACAGAGCACCGAATCACGGCTTTTGCGAAACGGAGCGGAAATTTTGCTGTACTGCTGTGCCGTCATTTTCTCACCTCACTAAAAGTATATAACAATACATTTTTTCTTTCAATCTTTTTCGGCAAATTCTTATAAACTTCATTGACAAAGCAACTTTATAAATTTATACTATATATACTCATTTTATATATTATTGTTTTAGGAGCTAAAAAATGTATCAGTACTCCCCCGAGGATAAGCGTAGGCAGCAAATGAAACGCTCAGGCAGAGCGGCGGCTGCATCAAAGGAAAAAAGAAACATTATTATAATCGCATCGTGTATTCTTGCGATAATTCTTATAGCCGGCACGGTTGCTCTTGTAATGCACTTCAAGGGTAACGGCAACGCCGACGAGCCGCAGTTTGAAACAGTTTCGCAGACGGAAGCTCCGGCGGAAACAGAGCCGCAGACCGAAGCGCCCACACAGGCGGCAGAAACAACGACCGAAGCTTCGGGAGATGTAAGCATTACCGATTATTCGGCAACTATGTATTCAACAACGGTTACACTCAATGTCAGAAGCGCACCGTCTACAAACAGCCAGATTTTGGGTCAGCTCGGTCAGGACGCACCGATTACGGTTACGGGCAAATGCTCAAACGGTTGGTTCAGAATCGATTTCAACGGTCAGACGGGCTATTGCTCGGACAAGTATCTTTCGGGAAGTCAGAATCAGTCGGACAACCCATATTATATCAAGGTCAATCGCACGCAGAACATTGTAATTATCTACACAAAGGACTCAAACGGCGGTTACACCGTTCCGTACAAGGCTATGGTTTGCTCGGTAGGTATGAACAACGCAACCCCGACAGGCACATACAGCACAACAGACAAATATACTTGGCGGCTTCTTTCCGGCAATGTTTACGGACAGTATGCCACAAGGATTACGGGGCATTACCTGTTCCACTCCGTTCCCTATGTTACGCAGAACAAAGCGGACCTTGAATATGATGAGTTTAACAAGCTCGGTGAGGCGGCGTCACTCGGTTGTATCAGACTTTCGGTCGAGGACGCAAAATGGATTTACGACAACTGCCCCAAGGGCACGACGGTTACGATTTACGACAGCAATGACCCCGAGCCGTTGGCAAAGCCCACACCGATAAGAATCGACACCAACGATTCAAGGCGAGTTTGGGACCCCACAGACCCCGACCCGTCAAATCCGTGGAAGCAGTAAAAACAAAAGCGACCTTAAAAGGCACACTCTTGATGAGTGTGCCTTTAATGTTGGCGAACGATACAGAGCAAACGACGCCCCTAAGGTATATGATATATTTTTCAAGTTGTGCGTTAATCCTCCCTTGTGTAAAGGGAGGTGCCGAACGAATGTGAGGCGGAGGGATTGTAAAACCAAACCCGCATACAGTTGCAAGGGCGCTGCCCCCGCCGTTAATATGAACTAAATTTCAGTTATCTCTCCCTCAGTCATTTTTCAAAAGAAAAATGACAGCTCCCTCGTCAGAGGGAGCCTTTGTTTGTGCGTGATTTCAAATTTGCGCATCACCGTAGGGCGGGGGCTTGTTCCCGCCGAAAAATCCGCAAAAGTTGATAGCGACAGTGAGCCGTCTGGAGGGCGTTTACAACCGAGCAGGCGAGCTAAGCGAGATTTTTGCGGAAAAGGAGGAGTTGCGTAGCGAGTGAGAGACAGCCAAAGGCTGTTGCGAGCGATACGAAGCAAACAACGACGACGTGCGAAGCACCCACACCTATTCACTATTCACTATTACATATTACCTCGCCCAAAGGGCGCCGTTATTCCTCTGTCTGCTTGCCGAGGAATGACGCCGCAACTGAAACTAATTTTTCTTTGGTCGAATCAGGCGGTGCTTTCTGTGCGTCAAACATCATTACAACCGAACCCGACACATCACCGGAGCCTATAATTGTATAAGCGACGGACGCTTCAAGCTCGCTGTTCATAACAGGCTTTATTCCGATTCCGGATTTTGCCGTAAACGAGCCTCTTTCATCCATAAGCCTCTCAAGCTCCGCTGACACCCTGCCATCGGCAAGCACCCTTTTCTGCGAGCCTGAAACCGAAATCACATGGTCTCTGTCGGTTATCATAACCGTCATACCGGTAGCACGGCTGAGGACCTCTGTATATTGCGCCGCAAATTCCGAAAACTCTCCTATCGGAGAATATTTTTTGAATATAATCTCGCCGTCCGCCGCAGTGAAAATTTCCAACGGGTCGCCCTCTCGCATACGCAGTGTCCGTCTTATCTCTTTGGGAATGACAACCCTGCCGAGGTCGTCTATTCTTCTTACTATTCCTGTTGCTTTCACAGTAATTTCTCCCTTGTATTAAAGTTGCTTTTCTGTAATATTTTGCACGAAAAAGCGAATTTAATACGGCAGGATTTTTATTGCTTTTTGTTTATCAGCCAAAAGTAAGGCTGCCGCCTGATTTTCCGTTAACGGCATATCTGAAAAATAAAGGCATATTGACTGCCGCAAAATAATTTCCATCTCCCGGATCGGGAAGTTTATTTTCAAGTATATCAAGCAGCTCCGTTAACTGAAGCATTGCAGCAAATTCATGCTTACAAGCACCCGAGCAGTAACAAGAGCAAACTATTGATTTTATCTCTCTTGCATTTATTTCAAATTCAACCTCGTACGGTTTTGAGCCAATAACAATTGCCCTACCCTTGCCGTTTGAAACTTCCGTATAGACAACATCGCCGTTTATATAATAATCGTTTCCCATCTCCGCCGCCTGCTTCGTTATGTTCATTCCGCTTAAATCGTCAAGAGAAAATCCCGTACCGTCGGTGTTATAAACATACTCCTCCGGATCCGGAGCCTTAAACCATGTGATTATTTTTTCATACGGTAAAGCACTTCGGTCGGTTGTTATAAGCTCTGAATTTACGCAGTAAAACTTACCCTTCACATCCGTATCTGCAACGCCCGTTACCTGCTTATAATCCGAAATCTTGATTTTGAAATTATAATTCACGGCAACGACACGCCCCTGCTTTCCCTCAAGCTTGCCGTCGACAAAAACGATATCGCCGCATTTCAAATCAAATTTTTCATTATAATATGAACATGTCAGGTCCCTTTCGGGGAAAAATACATCAACCACCGACTTCTTCGGTGAAATTCCATCGGCTTTCTTCAGAGACAAATCTGTGTTCTCGTTTTTCTGAATGTTTTCCGAGGTTGCCGAAAATCCTATTGTAAAGCTCATTGTGTTCCCCTTTCGAAAAAAATTATAAAAATATTTAACCTGTTTTAATTTAAATTTTCCATTACGAAATCTTGGATAACAATTCCGTATCCGGTTTAGCTGCTTGCGTATTTCCCGCTTTAGGTATATAAAAGCGCCTTTGATGATAATTTTCCACCTTGCGCACCTGACCCAAAAGACCGGACAGCCTGTTTACAAACATTTTGTTTTGCTGATCGTCTAAAAAATTCACAATCGGTTCAAGCTCCTCAACAGCATCCTTGTACTTTCTGCGATTACGGCGATTTTCCGCAAGCTCCGTTGCCGCTTTTCCGCGCTCATGATATGACAAATTGTCAAGCTCAAGCATATGCAGATAATCCTGCGTTATACGGTCCTCTTTTTTCATAGCCTCAAAGTTATAATCGTAGTCGGATTTTACATTTTCTATGAAGTCCAAAAACATCTTTAACATCTGAGACGGCATTAGTTTTTCTTCGTTTTTCACGCTAATCACCATAGCCTTTCAGGCAACAAATTTTTTATTAAAAATCACCTATTTAACCTGCGTTGCCTGAACAGGCGTGATGGTGATTTCTGCCA
>CAVAPB010000038.1:0-2525 GCA_963590415.1 Anaerovoracaceae bacterium
GCTTTGACGGGAACAGATGAGCGTACTGGTAAGTGATGTCAATGCTTTCATGCCCTACTCGGTCTGCAATGGCGACTGCTGAAAATCCCATATCAATTAAAAGGCTGATATGACTGTGCCTTAAATCGTGAATACGGATACGCTTTACCCCTGCGGCTTTTGAGCCTCTGTCCATTTCGTGATGAAGATAGCTTTTTGAAATAAGAAATATTCTGTCATTTTTACTCGGCGAGTAAAACATCTTCAAATATTCCTGCATTTCTTCGCAAAGAAATTTTGGCATTTTTATTGTTCGGTTACTCTTTTCTGTTTTAGGCGGAGTTATTACATCTCTGCCGTTCAAGTGCTGAAAAGACTTATTGATTGTAACCGTTTGTTTATCAAAATCGAAATCTTCCGCCGTGAGTGCCAGCAGTTCTCCCTCTCGTATGCCTGTCCAGTACAACATTTCAAAAGCATAGTAAGACAAGGGCTTATCCATCATAACATCTGCAAATTTGAGATATTCGTCTTTTGTCCAAAACAACATCTCTCTGTTTTTCTTTTTGCCCATACTGCCGGCTTTTCTGCAAGGATTGTCTTTTAAGTTGTAATACCTTACGGCATGATTAAAAATTGCCGACAGCTGATTATGAATTGACTTCAAATATACGGGCGAATAAGGCTTGCCGTTTTCATCTTTATAGTTGATCATCTCATTCTGCCAAGAAATAATCTGCTGTGCAGTAATATTACACATCTTCAACTTTCCGAAATAAGGAATAAGCTTAGTTCTTATGATATGTTCCTTTGTTTCCCAAGTGTTTTCTTTAATTCTTGTACGCATATCTTCAATATAGTGCTCTACAAAGCTTTTGAAATTCATATCCAAATCGCCGCCGAGCTTGTTAAGCTGTTCACGCTCCCAAGCCTGTGCTTCTCGCTTTATTTTAAATCCTCGTTTTTGTGATTGTTTCCGTTCACCGTTCCAATCGGTATAGCGATAAATCACTCGCCAAGTATTTGTTTTTTCTTCTTTATAAACTCCCATTTTTACCTCTCTTTCTGAACTGCACCATAACAAATGCGTTCCATAAAATATTGCTTGTTTACACGCCCTGAAATTGTGATATAGCCTTTGCTTTTTAATTCATCATTAAGCTTTTGTACAATTTTATAAGCATAAGATTTTGAAATGCCCAATTCTTGAGCGACTTCATCAACTTTCATAAAACTTGTATTTTCCATATAATCACCACCTTTTTATAATTTGATTATTTATTGTCGGATACTTTCTGACCGCATTCCGATTTGCCCGAGCGGATATACCATTACCGTGATATATGACGGTTATTCAGTTTTTGCAAGCAGCTTAACGCTATTTGCTTAACGATTATACTAAACATATTCAGTTATGTCAAGCAGTTTTAAAGAAAATATAAAACTTTTTTGTTTTAGTTATCTTGACACACACTAAACATATATGATATACTATTTTTACATTACATAAAAAGGAGTGCGTGTTATGGCAATAGGAGAGCGTATTCGTTTCTTCCGTAACTTGCGTGGAATGACGCAAAAATATTTAGGACAGGTAGTCGGTTTTCCTGAAAAGACTGCCGACATCCGTATGGCACAGTATGAATCAGGTTCAAGAACACCAAAAGCAGATTTAACAAATAAACTTGCAGAAGTTTTTGGTATATCTCCACAGGCTCTTTCTGTTCCTGATATTGACAGCTATATAGGGTTAATGCACACCTTATTTACATTAGAAGACCGATACGGATTAACAATTGAAAAGACCGAAAACGGCGTTTTAATGTATGCTGATCCTTGCAAAGGAACAGATGCCGCGGAGCTTTCCAAAATGCTCAATGCGTGGGCTGAACAATCCGAGAAATATCATAACGGCGACATTAACCGTGACGAATATGATAAGTGGCGTTACAATTATCCGAAGTATGATGAAACCTCCGGCTATGTGAAAGTTCCGTCCCAGCAACTCAGCGATGCATTTTTAAATATGACGAGAAACAAAAATTAAAAAGGAGAATTTATGATATGAAATTAAACAACAAAATGAGTTCGGTAATTGCAGATCTTGAACAACTAATTGGTTCCGAATGCTATAATCCAAATTCATATGATGGCTGGAACGATGTGGATGGTTGTGAATTTAGATATCCTATTAGCATCCGAAAAAAATCAGGTGAATTTGTTAAAATCAGAGGCAATATCAATACCTCAGCTCTAATAAATAAAGACGATATTACATTAGATTCAGTAAAATATATGAAATATAGATTTGGTTCAAACGAGCTTTTTATCGGTCTTGGACTTATTAATGTTCTTGAATACTTGGAAGATAGATATGATTTAAATTTCAATGATCTTGAGCAACAACGAAATGAAAAGTAATTGTTTTAATTATAGTTAATCATAGAAATTAATAACAAAAAGAGCTATCAGACTTTCAAAAAATCTGATAGCTCTTTACTTTTACAATAATTCAAATAATGTTGCCATTTTGTTGCCACAGAGGA